>NZ_MAXA01000289.1 GCF_001854695.1 Parafrankia soli | reverse complement strand
TCTCCGCCGCCGGCTCCGGCCACGACCGAGGATGCACCGACACCACACACCCCATCCCGCAGCCGGACGAAAAGAGGAGGAAGACGGCCGCACACGGCATGATCCAGCCGCGACACGCTCCCGACGACGACCCCACCCGGCGTGTCGGCTCAATTAACCAGCAGGGTCGATGTTGGAGACGTTGTTGGCGACGGTCTTCGGGGTGAGCTGGAGATGGCGCGCGATGCGGCTGTTCGGCCAGCCGTTCGCCAGCAGGCTGAGTACCTCGCGTTCCCGTTCGGTGAGCTCGGGGAACGGGGCGTTCTCCGCGGGTGGGCTGGTGAAGGTGCGCAGTACGCGGTGCGCGACATCCGGTCCGAACACGGCGTCGCCGCGGGCCACGGCCCCGATGGTGCGTACGACGTCCTTCTGCTGGGCGCCTTTGAGCAGGTAGCCGCGGGCGCCGGCGCGTAGGGCGGCGAAGACGAACTCGTCCTCGCCGTACATCGTGAGCATCACGACCGCGATCGTCGGCTGTGCGGTGGTGATCCGGCGGGTTGCCTCGACCCCGCCGATCCCGGGCATCTCGATGTCCATGAGCACGACGTCGGGCTGTTCCGTGCCGGCGAGGGCGACGGCCTGCTCGCCGGAGGTCGCCTCCCCGACCACGGTGAGGCCGTCGACGGAGTCGATCAGCGCGGACAGGCCGTCCAGCACGAGGCGGTGGTCGTCGGCGAGGAGCACCCGGATGGTGGCGGGGGGTTCGGTCACTGCTGGCTCCTCGTGAGCATTCCGGTGACGTCGGTGTGCGCGGATGAAGAAGATCCGTGATCCCTTTCTGGAGCGACCACGGCGGCGGACCGGGGTATCGCGCTTCCGGCGAGGGAGAGGGGGAGTTCTACCAGGACCCGGCCGCCGGTAGCGGTGGGTCCGGCGATCCAGCTGCCACCGAGCGCGGTCGCCCGTTCCCGCATCGAGCTCAGGCCGACCCCGGGTGCCCATGTTGCGCCGCTCCCGCTCCCGCTCGCGGTGCCGCCTGTCGCGCTGTCGCCCGTCGCGCTGTCGCCTGTCGCGCCGTCGCCTGTCGCGCCGTCGCCGGCTGTTCCGTTGTCGCGGATCTCGACACGCAGGTGATCGACGCAGGTGATCGACACTTCGCAGGACGACGCCCGGGCGTGCCGGGTGACGTTCGTGATGGCTTCCGTGATGATCCGGTAAGCGGCGATCTCCACCGCCGCCGGCAGCGGCGGCAGGGATTCGGGCGCCGACACCACGACCGGGACCGCGGCGTGCCGAAGCTGCTCGCGCAGCGCGGGCAGCAGCCCGAGTTCGTCGAGGACGGGCGGCCTCAGGGCGTAGACCAGGCGGCGCAGGTCGGCGAGGGCCGAGGTGAGGTCCCGCCGGACCGAGTCGAGCAGGTTCCTGGCCCGCGCCACGTCCCGGTCGACGAGGTTGCCGGCGGCGTCCACCTTGGTCGCGGCGGCGGTCAGCGTCGGTCCGAGACCGTCGTGCAGGTCGTGGCGCAGCCGGCGGCGTTCCTCCTCCGCCGCGCTGACGATGCGCTCGCGCGAGCGCATCAGCGCCTCGGTGAGCTGCACGTTGCTGGCGGCCACCGCGACCTGGCGGGCGATGTCGGTGAGCAGGCGGTTCTCCCGCGGAGCCAGCGCGTTCTGCCCGGCCCGCAGGCTGACGACGAGCGCGCCTATGTCCTGCCCCTGATGCACCAGCGGGAAGCGGACCGACGCGCCCGGCCGCGCGGCCTCGCCGTGGGTGATGGAACGGGCGGAACCGTCGTCGCCGCGCATCTCCACCGCGGCAGACGGCAGCCGCAGCGCCCCGACCAGGGCTTCGAGCAGGCCCGGCAGCAGGGTCTGTACGCTGCCCGCCGCTTCCAGGCGCGCCGCCACCCCGGTCACCACGGTGTACGGCTCGTCGCGTTCGCCGTAGAGAAAGCGGTTCACCGTGCGTTGCACCCGGTCGCGTGCCGGGGCGAGGCTGAACGCCGCGCCGACCGCGGCGAGCACCGTGGACGTCCCGCCCACCTGCTGGCCGAACGCGGCGAGGACCGCGACGCCGGCCGCGTACACGACGGCCACGAACGCGGTGAGCAGCGTGTAGACGAGCGTGCGGTTGAGGACCGCCTCGATGCCGTAGACACGGTTCGCGAGCACCACGGCGACGACGACGACGAGTTCGACCACGGTGCCGACACTGCCGATCAGCTCTCCGGCGGGAAGCGCGACGACGACGGGGGTGAGCACGATCGCGACCGTGTTGATCACGGCCAGCCAGCGCAGCACCTGGCGCAGCTCGCCGTCCGCCCGCATCCAGCGGACCACCATCACGGCCGACCCGAGCAGCAGGCCCGAGGAGAACAGCGCGACCGGCAGCCAACCGGGGATGGCATCCACCCCGATCGGATTGGTGAGACCGGCGTAGACCGGCGGAGACTCGCCGGACCTGAAGGACCACAGCGGCCCGCTCAGCCAGCCCACGGCACACAACCCGACGCTGACCGCCGCGACCCGCCCGATCCAGCCGCGGGGGAACCGTCCCTGCGGGAACGTCGCCCAGATAATCACCAGCACGAGGGGCTCCAGCGCCCCACACGTGGAGCCGGCGAGGAGCGCCGGCGCGGCTCCCGGCAGATCCCGCCCGCCGAACACAGTGAACACCGCCCAGCCCGTGCCGGCGGCCGCCGCGCCGTGGCCGATCGCGGCGGCCAGAGCCAACCAACCAAACGGAACCTCCGGCCGGCGCACTGCCAGCAGCCATCCGGCCGCCACGAACGGAACCGCGAGGACGACCTGGGTCCAGCCCGCCATGCTCGCGGAGTCCCCGGACGGCGTGAGATCCCCATGCCGGTTGGCCAYGGCCAGCACCCCGCCGGCGACGGCCAGCGCGAGCCCGGCCAGGGCCAGGACGTGCGCGGCCCGTCGACGCCCTGACCGCGCCGGCGACGGATCCTGAGCGAACACGTCCAAGCCAGCTCCCTCACCTAGACCCGTGGGGCGCGCAGGATCGCATGATCGCACCCCGTGGAGACCCAGTGTGCGGGACCGCTGATCCCGTCCGCCTCGGGAATTTCTCCCGGCCGTTCCGGGAACGCGCACCCGTGCCGGCGGGACGGTTCCACCCGAATGATCAGCCTGTCGCCGCGACCGGTCAGCAGGACCGGCCCGGCCCGGGATCCGATCGGGAGACAACGATGAAAACCCACAGCATCGCCGGCCAGGCCCACCGTCGATGGATGATCACCGCCGGTGCCCTCGGCCTCGGCGCGGTCGTCGCGCTCGCCGGCTGCTCCGACTCCTCCGGCACGGCGGGCGCGACAGAGACACGCGGAACCACGACGACTCCCGATGCCTCGACCACCGACGCCACGCAGGCGGCCTGCACCGCCCAGTTGGCGAGCAACTGGGTCGGCATCCCGGGGCTCGACCCGGACGCGCCGCCGCCGAGCGCCACCGAGGTCCAGACCTGGGCGGCGTCCATCGAACCGCACCTCGGGCCGCTGCGAGCGGGCGTACCCGGCGACGTGGCGAGCCAGGTCGACGTCCTCGCCGAGACCGTGCGGGGCGCCGCGGAGGGAAAGCCGCCCGCCGACCCCGACGGCTCCGTGAACACCGCGCTCACCGCCGTCAACGCATGGGCTCATGACACCTGCGGCTACACCACGCTCGACGTGACCAACAGCGACGGCAGCGGCCTCGCCGGTGTCCCAGCCTCGCTTCCCGCCGGCCCGGTCGCACTGAAGTTCACCAACACCGGCGACCCGGCGAAGGCCGGATTCATCCTGCTGCTCGGCAAGGTCCGCGACGGCGAGACGGCCACCGCGGCCGACGTGCAGTCCGGGAAGACGAACATCGAGGCTGTCGCCGACATCGTCGCCGTGGCCCAACCGACCGGTTCCGATCCCGCCTACGGCCTCACCACACTCGTTGCCGGACGCTACATCGTGACCACGCCCATCGGGGCGCCCCCGCAGTTCAGCGGCGTCATCGCCGCCGGGTTCGAGGTCAGCTGACGCCACACGGCACCGTCAGCCACGACGAAGCTGTCAGGTTCCGCGCGCCGGCAGGGGGCGCGCGGAACCCCTGCGACGACTGATCTGATCGTCGACAAGGCCGACGCCGCAGCGCGGGAGGCGTTGGGGGCGGCCACGCCGGCGCAGGTGGCGCTTTACGGCGACCACCTCGCCGCGATGGAGCAGGCGGGGGCCACGGGGTGCTGTCCGGTGGTCCGGTGCGTGACTGGATATGTCGGTACAGTGTCGGTCAGGCAGTCAGATCACCGGGTCGGCGTGGGGGACGCTTTCTGATCATCGATCGTGCCCGGGTGGAAGCCGCGTTGCCCGACTACGAGCTGGGGCTGGAGCTCGGCAGCGGCGCTTTCGGCCTTGTCGTGGCCGGCCGTCACCGGCGTCTGCACCGCGACGTCGCAATCAAGATCCTCGCAAGCGAGCTGGACGCCGACGAGTTCGAGGCGGAGGCTCGGGTGCTCGCCGGGCTCGATCACCCCCATGTGGTCCGCATCTACGACTGTCGCGAGCACGGTGGGCTCGGTTTCATCGTGATGGAGCTGTTGCCCGGCGGGAGTCTGCGGCAACGCACGGCCCGGCGGCACGGATCACGGCGGCGCAGCGTCGAGACCGCGTGCGCGATCGGCCTGGCGGTCGCCGGCGGCGTCGGCGCGGCGCACCGGCGCAACGTGCTCCACCGCGACATCAAGCCGGAGAACATGCTGTTCGCGGCCGACGATCGCCTGAAAGTGACCGACTTCGGTCTTGCCAAGGCCATCGACGGCAGCGCCGTGGCGGCCAGCCGGATCGTCGGCACTCCGCTGTACATGGCGCCGGAGCAGTTCGACCTTCGTGAGCTGCGGCCGGCGACCGACGTGTACGCCCTGGGCGTCGTGCTCTACGAGGTGCTCACCGGGGCGCACCCGTTCGCCGATCATCGGCGTTCCTTTGCCGCGCTGCAGCACTGCCATCTCAACGAGGTGCCGCCACCCCCGGTCGGGATACCGGGCCCGATCGCGGACGTCATGGCGCGTGCTCTTGCCAAGGCGCCGGACGACCGGCCGGCCACCGCCGGTGAGCTGGCACTCCAGCTCGCCCGCGCGGCGCGGGACACCCTCGGCGCCGGCTGGCTCGACCGGGCCGAGCTCGTGCCCCACCTCGACGACGACGTACGGGTCCTCGCCTGGAGTACCGGCGGCGACATCGGCTCGCCGACCACGATGTCCGACCTCGCGCCGACCGCGACACCCGACTCCACACCGACCGCGGCCAGGCCGGCCGACACCCCGCCGGCCGAACCGCCGCCGTCCAACCCGCCGCCGTCCGAACCGCCGGCGAACGACGCCGGGCCAGACGCAGGCGCGGCCACCGGTGTCACGACGACCGCCGCCTCAGCGCAGCAGGCGATCGGGCCGAGCACCATCCGCCCGCCCGAGGCGCCGCCGACCAGTGACGAGGCGCTCGACGAGGACGGGACCACACACCGACCGGACGACACGAACCGGCTCGGGCAGGAGGACCGGAACCGGCCGGGATCACGGGACGGGCCCTGGCCCGCGGTGGACACCCCTGCGGCCGCGGGCCCGCGCGACCGACCGCCGGGCACGGGTGACTCGCCGGGCATCTGGCCGCACGTCGTGCTGGGCGTGGCGGCCCTGGCGAGCATCGGCCCGTTCCTGGCCCCCGTGACCTCCACGATGGCCTACTACGGGACGCTCGGCGCGTGGGCGGTCTGGGGACCGTTCGCGGTCGTGCTGGCCGCCCTGCCGGTGGTGCTCGCGCTGCGCGTCACGCTCGACCGGTGGGCGGCGGTGCGCGCGCCGACGACCGGAGCCGCCTTCGGCCTGGCTGCACTGACCCTCGGCGCGCTGGCGGAGGTACGCCAGCAGGCGATCGAATACAGCCATCCGCTGCGAGCCGGCTGGTGGGTGTCCGTGGCCGCGGCCTCGCTCGTGCTGGCGGTCACGGCGTTCGCACGGCTGCGGCGGGCGCCCGACGCAGCGGGTCGGGTCGGCCCGGCGCTGGCCGCCCTCGGGTTCGTCGCGCTGCTACTTTTTCCCGATGATCCCTACTGGACGCACCAGGCGTCGTTCCGGTTCGGACAGGCCACGGCGGTCACGGTGCTCGCCGGGCTGGCTCTGCTCGTCCTGCTTTTCCGCCGGGGAGCGCCACCCGCCCTGCTCACGGCCGCAGCGGTGGCGGTGACCTCGGTCGATCTCCTCGGATGGTTCCGGACGACACCGAACTTCCAGGTCGGCAACGCCACGGTTCTGATCGCGCTGCTGGCCCTGTCACTCGTGGCGGACCCGCGCCGGAAGACAGACCGTGCATTCCTGCTCGCCGCCGGCCTGTCCGGTCCGCTTCTCGCAGTCCGCGTGCTCGTCGACTACCAGCCGTCCGGGTACGCCGTGGCCAGCACCATCGGCTATGGGGGATTCGCGCTGCTCGTCGTGGCCGGGTTCGTCGCGGCACGCCGCCGGCACCGGCGGGTCGGACCGGCCGGCGCCGAGCGGCCTGGGGCCGAAGGAACAGCGGGTCCACCGCCGATCAGAACACTCGGCTCGGCCGGGGCGCAGCTCGCGGCGACGCTCGCCGCGGTGGTCGTCGTGGCGCTCCCCCTCGGCGTGACGGCGGCATCGACCAGCGACCAGATGCCGCTGGCGGCGAACTCCTCGGCCGGCGCGGGGTCGCAGGCGGAACCGGCCTCGGACGGGCAGGGCGGCGAACCATCCGACCCAGAGGAGGGCACGGCCGGCGACGATCTACCCGCGGTGGCCGGGGCGACCGATCTGACAACCGAGCCGGTGGTCAGTGCCGGATCGGGCAGTCCACCGACCTCGCTGGTCACCAGGGACCTGGTGGCAGGCATCGGCCCGGCCGCATCGGCGTCGGGCACCGTCACCATCCACTACGTCGGCGTCCGGTGGCGGGACGGAAAGGTGTTCGACTCGAGCTGGGGCCGCGGCGCATCCGACACGTTCTCGCTCAGAACGGTGATCGACGGGTTCGCACGCGGGATCGAGGGGATGCGCACCAGCGGCCGCCGCGAGATCGTCATCCCACCCGATCTGGGTTACGGACCCGCCGGTGGCCAGCCCCCGGACATCGCGGCCGACGACACGCTCGTCTTCGTCGTCGACCTGATCAGCGTGGCACCGGAACCGACCGCGGGCTGAGGCGTTGTCGGGCATCCGGCCTCGTACAGGTTGACGGGCTCCGCACACACCAGTACTCGACGAACTCCCGATCGTCGTCGTTCAAGGCGCTCCCGACCAGCGCAGCCGCCGCCTCGGGCTCATGCGCCCGACGTCCTGGCCGCCGAACGCAAGGAACGAGCCCGCATCCGAAGCGAGAAGGGCATCCGCTGGGGCGGACGCCCTCTCAAAACCGCAGCCTGACCCAACCCGGCGAACCAATGCGGTCACAGCTCCAGCCGAGCCCCCGTGAAGTGATCTGACTCACGTCCTGTCACAGCGACCGATGACGCGGTGTCTTGAGGCCGACCACCTGGAAACGGAGGAGGCACTATGACTGGGAACACGCATGTGGTCGTGATCGGTGGCGGATATGCGGGCGTGATGGCCGCGAACCGGCTGACGCTGCGCGACGACGTGACCGTGACGCTGATCAACCCGCGCCCGGACTTCGTCCACCGGGTCCGCCTGCACCAGCTGGTGGGCGGGTCCGACGACGCGGTCGTCGCCTACCAGGACGTCCTGGCCGAGGCACGCTCACCGCCGAACCGACCATGGTCAACGGCAACCCGGCACTCCTCGTCCGCCTGGACGGCGAGATCGACGGCGTCATGGCGATCCGTGTCGAGGACGCACGCATCACCGGCCTCTACTACGTCCGCAACCCGGAGAAACTGTCCCACGTCGCATCCGCGACCCCACTCACCCTGCGCTGAACACCACCGGTCCCCGACGCGCGGACGTCAGGTCGCCGAGTCGCCGGTCGGTCGGCCCAGGCAATCCGGCTTGCCGTGAACGGGAAGGCACGCGCCCTCGGTCGGCTCGGTGACYGCACCGGCGTGGACCGATCCGTGGCCGAAGCGTTCGACCTGGCCGACCAGTATCCGGTGCCCGACGGGATGTCACCCTGTATCTCCTTCGGGCCCTACAGCACGGCCCGTGTCGCCGCGAACGCAGCGACCGCATACGTCTCCCTGGGCGAAACGGCCAGGGTGCGGGAGTATGCGGACATGGCCGTGCAGGTAGCCGACCGATCCCCATCGATGTGGAGCCGTTGTCTCGTCCGCCTCGACCTGGCGACCGCGCTGCTCCTGTCCGACGCTCCCGACCCGGAGCAGGCTGCCGCACTTGGGATCGAGGCTCTGACTAGCGCGGCCGGCAACCCGATCGAGTCCATCCGACGTCGTAGCCACGAGCTGGTCGCCCGTGCCGGGCCATGGCAGCAGATCGGCCCGGTCACCGAACTCGCGGAGGCTTCCCGCGCGCTCGCCCTCCCCGCCGGCGCACACCGGTGACCACGTCACCCACCACGAACCCGGTCATGGACGACTGGCACCGCTTCACCAGCCTCGACCGGCTCGACAACCACTGGGACCGGCCCGGCTGGACGCCCGGACGCCGCTCCTACCACTGGATGCTGACCTTCGAGAACGCCACCGAGCTGCACACCCTTGCCGACCGGTGCCAGCAGCGGCTGCGCCTGCCCGTCCTCGACCCGGTACCGCCTGACGGGCTGCATCTGACGCTCCAACGTCTCGCCTTCACCGATCAGATCGGCCGGGCTGATGTTGACAGAGCCGTGGAGCAGACGTGTGTACGGCTGGCCGGTGTCGAGCCGTTCTCGTTGGCTGTGGGGCCACTGGCGGGGTCGTCCGGTGCCGTCCGCTTCAGCGTCCTGCCCTGGGCACCGGTGGTCGCCGTTCGGGACGGGCTCATCGAGGCGATCACGGCCGTACTCGGGCCCGCCGCGGTGGTGGTCAAGCCGAACGGGTTTCGGCCCCACGTCGGCATCGCCTACTGCAACAGTCGGACCGACGCCCATCCGATCATCTCGGCCGTCAGAGATCTCCGGGAGCTTCCACCCGTCCGTGTCACGGTCGGCGCCGTCGCGCTGGTCGAACTACGCCGCGAGGAACGCGCGTACCGGTGGGACACCTCGGCCCGCGTGCACCTTGTCAGCGCCTGCTAGGTGTACTGACCGGGGACGTTGGTTGAGCACCGCGCCCACGGGCTCTCTGCCGTCGGCACCTGCAACGGAGCTGCGGGCCCGAGACTCACGAGGCCAGCCGCTCGCGTGCGTTACGACCTGATCTTGTGGGTTCGACCTCGCCGTCAGGCTGGTTGATCTCGGCCCACACTTCGTCGAGGGAAAGGCCGAGGACATCGGCGATCGCCGCGATGGTCGGGAAGGCAGGGGTGGCCACGCGACCAGACTCGATCTTCCGAAGGGTTTCTGGTGAGACACCCGCATCCAGCGCGGTATCGAGCATCGAGCGCTCCCCCCTGGCCCGACGCAGGAGGGCGCCGAGGCGCTGCCCGCGCTCGACCTCTGCCGGAGTGAGCGGCAACCTGACCATGACTCCGATTATAGTACCGGTATAATATGGCCGGGATAGTTATTGGTAGTGCGAGAAGGGCGCCGCATGATCGAGATCCTGAGCCCCGCCAAACTGGCCCAAGCGAAGGACACAGGCGCCCTGGTCGCCGACATTTTGCAGACGCTGAAGAGCCGCAGCACGGTCGGCACGAGCCTCCTGGACATCGACCGGTGGACCGAGACCATGATCGTCGAGGCTGGGGCGCAGTCCTGCTACGTCGACTACGAGCCGTCCTTCGGACGTGGGCCGTTCGGCCACTACATCTGCACGGCCGTCAACGACGCCGTGCTCCACGGACTGCCCTACGACTACACGCTTGCCGACGGCGACCTGCTGACACTCGACCTCGCCGTCTCCAGAGACGGAGTCGCCGCGGACTCCGCCATCAGCTTCATCGTGGGCGACTCAAAGCCCCCGGAGAGCGTCGCGATGATCAACGCGACCGAACGCGCGCTGTACGCAGGGATAGCCGCTGCCGGCCCCGGAGCTCGCATCGGTGACATCTCCCATGCCATCGGCTCCGTCCTCAGCGAGGCCGGGTACCCGATCAACACCGAGTTCGGAGGTCATGGCATCGGATCAACGATGCACCAGGACCCGCACGTTTCGAACACCGGACGGCCCGGCCGTGGATACAGACTGCGCCCTGGGCTGCTGCTGGCATTGGAGCCGTGGGTCATGGCGGACACCGCCGAGCTCGTCACCGATGCCGATGGCTGGACCCTCCGAAGCGCGACAGGCTGCCGGACAGCGCACAGTGAGCACACGATCGCTATCACCAACGACGGAGCCGAAATCCTCACCTTGCCAAAGCAGGTGCAGCCGTGAGGTCGGAGCGACCCTGTGGGGCTCCAGAACCCTGATTTGGGCGGCTACCTGCGTGTTTGCCTACGGGCCGGGGTCCGTGTCGGGCAGGCTGGATGGTCATGGTGTGGTCGTTGCTCTACGCCCTGACACGCAACGCTCTCGGACTGATGCTGCTCCGCGTGCGCGGCGACACCGCACCCCGCCGGGCCAACATCTCCTGGCGCACCGACCCGAGTCCCGGGCCTTGTACGGGTCGAGCTTCGAACCCCGGGCGACCTGTTGTTTCCGCGGCTCGGGTCACGCCGACGCCAATGCCTTCAGACCGTGCGCCGGCCTGCCCGTGCTTGCGTTCGATCGGCCGGCTCGACATCCCCGTCCGGGCGTCACGGCGGATCGCCGCGTACAACTCGACCCTCGACAGCCTGGCCACCGGCACCCCTCGCTCGACGGTGCCGATCTTCCCGTCGCCGCTCGGAGGGTGCGGTCGGAACTCGCGAACAGCAACCCCAGAGACAACAGGGGTGCGGTCGCCGCTCGCGAACATCTGCGGTCGGTTCACACGAGCAGAGCCACCCGGCTTCAGAATGGCATCAGAACGGCTTCTACCGTCCTGATCATCTTCGACGACCGCGGCGGCAAGACCCCCACACCAAGATCACTGCCACCAGCCCCACCGGCCGAACCGTCACCCTTCGCCGCTGCTGATGCGCCCCCGCCGCTCGCGCGACAGCCACCGGACAGCAACGTGCGGTGAAAGTCGCCCCCGTCGTTCACCCGGGCCTGAAAAGGGGACCGAAGCGTGGGCACCTTGCAGACGCCCACCAGATCGTGCGCGTCGCAGGTTACTCCCGGCTCTACCTGCGCCTTCGTGCGCCCGCGGTTCGAGCGGAACTGGACAATCTCCTCTGCTTCGACAGCGTCGACGATGAGGACATCGGGGACTGAAGCCGGCGCCGCCGGATATATGCCCATCAACCGTTTGGGCGCCACACTGCGCGGCGCGACACGCCTGCCGGCATCGCGCCGAACCGRCTGCGTGTCCCGTAACATTCCGATGCCACACAGCCCAGGACTTCGGTACTGAATAGCGGGTCAGCGTGCACACTCACCCGCCAGAGCCAGCCGAGAATCTCCCCCAGCATAACAGTGAAGCTTTTCTACGGCAGGCTTGTTCCTGAGGCATCCTTGGAGGAGCGGCGTTAGATGGAAAAGTTCATTCATGCCGCCGCGGGCCCCTGCTCTAAAGGCGAGCCCTCGGCCAGCCGGCGGGTAGGTCGCCGTGCCCCAGCAGGATAACGAAAACCTGGCCACCAGGTACCGGGCGAGCACCGTGGGCGAGTGATGGGTTCCATGACCAGGAGGAGAAATCATGAAGCTGATTTTCTTGCCACGTCGCGCGTTCGCCGGCGTCGTCGCCGTGTCCGCGGCGGCGGCCGGCCTGTGGCTCGCGCCCGCCGCGGCCTCGACGGACACCAATCTCGTCACCTGTACGGGGACGGAAGCAGTCAGTTACAGCCCGGGGTTGACCTACACCCCGCACGACACCACGGTCACGATCAACGGCTCCCTCGGCTCCGCCGCGAGACCGGGCGCCTGCGTGGCGCCAGGCACCGGTATCACCTCCGCGACCTACACCGAGGTCTTCAACCGCCCGGGTGCCTCGTGCGTCCAGGCGGCGTTCAATGATCCAGGCGCCCGGGTGATCACGTGGAACGACGGCCAAACCAGCACCTTCACCTTCACCGCACAGATCCAGACGCTCCCGGCCGCGTCCATCGTCACCCTGGCAGGAACGATCACCGCCGGCCGGTTCAAGGGCCGGACGGCCGTCGAGACCATCCAGATCCCGCAGCTCAACCTGCTCCAGTGCTCGACTACGGGCATCACCGACAGCACCGACCTCGCGACGCTGATCATCGTCTGACGTTGAGAGGGAGGGTGTCGGCGCCGCTCGGCCCGGCACCCTCCGGCCCGCCCCAGTACCCGTCGCTCAGCCACGGTCTCCGCGAAGGCCCATGTGTCGCCGTCGGCGCGAGGTCACGCGGAGCGCCTGCCGGTGAAGGGCTCGGTCTTCACGAGGTGTAGTTGCCGGGACCCAGCCAACATTACGACTGTTGCCAGTACCCCACCAGCTGGCAACAGTTAGGAGCGATCAAGACGGCCGTGCAGGCCGAGACGCGGCTGGGGGCTGGTCGGTCCGCGCGGATGCTTCCGTAGCGCGCCGCACCCGACCGGCCGGCGGCTACTCGCGGAGGGACGCCGATCAGCGGGCGCCTCTATGCAACCGACGGTGTCAGGAGAACGGGGCCGTCGGGACGCGCAGCCAGCGACCGGCGGGCGCGCGCCGAACCGGTGACGTGGCGGCCGTGCGCGAGCCTGCCGAACAGCCGGTAGAGGGTCCGCCGCGACGGCACCACCACCGGCGGGTCGGACCCGGCGAGGATCTGCTCGGTGCGCCAGAGGACGAACCCCGCCCTGCGCCGGTCCACCCGATGGTCGACCAGGCCGACAACACCCCGAGCCTGGTAGCGCTGCCGATGGCGCTTCACCGTCGCCGCGCTTACCGGGTGGCCTGCCGCGGCCAGCTCCGCGGCCTTCACCTGCTCTCGACGGGCCAGCGACCACCGGCCGGGGTCGTAGTCCGGCCGCGGCGCCGTCCCCGGTGGGCTGTCCGGTGAAAGGCCGCGCAGCACCTCGCCCACCACTCGGCCAAGGCCACAGGATCGTCGCAGTCGACGACGACACTAAACCAGCGGACCGCCATGCGACTGATTCTGCCGGATCCGAACCGGTCACAGCGAGTCAGGTCGCGGCGCCCTCAGTCAGGTTCGAGCGACGACCACGTGGTCTGGTCCGTCAACGAACGCGGTCAGATCTCATCGGCATAGCCACGAGCGCCCGCGACAGGCCACCGTCCACGGTATCGCGGCGCAGTCTCATGCAAGAACAGGCGAGGCCATCCCACACTCACTCAGGCCGGACCCGCCAGACATCGGATGATCATCGTTTGTCCTGGACGCGCCTGACGACACCCGCGCCTCACGCCACACCCCGCGAAGCCGCGCGAAGGCAGCCCTGACCTCCGCCCGTCATGATCCCGGCGAGCCGACGGTCGCACGGCAGAACGATCACAAAATGATCCTTAAACGCAAACGACAAGGGTTCCCGACAGCGCCACCGTGGTCACCCGATCGGCACCGGAACCAGCCGGTCCTCATCATCGGGGACGACAGCGACGACCAGACCGCCGAGATCAGCCGGATCGTCACCCAGTGGGCGGAGAACCAGCACCGGAGCGCGCTACACACCTGCGACCAGGTCCACGCCGTCGGCCAGCTCGCCGTCTTCGGCCTAACCCCCACGAAGATCGCCCGGCGTCTCCGCGCCCCGCGYCGGCACGTCGAGGCCGCGCTGACCGTCGCCGGTTCCCCCACAGCCCGCGACGCGCTCACCGAGCACGGACTCGACCTGTTCCAGGCCGTGGTCATCGCCGAGTTCGCCGACGACCCCGACGCCGTCGCCACCCTCATCCGCGCTACCAGCACCAGCGCCGGCGGCTTCGACCACACCGCCCAGCGGCTCCGCGACGCCCGCGCCGATCAGCAGGCCCGCAACCGCGTCCTCGACGAGCTGCGCCAGAACGGCGTGCGGATCATCAACCGGCCCACTCCCACCGACCCGGCCTGCAGGCTGTCCCTGCTCGACCACGACCGCGCTCCGCTCACCCCCGAGGGCCACACCTCCTGCCCCGGCCACGCCGCCTACCTCATCCAGGACTACGATATCACCGGCAGCGGGCCGTTCCAGGTCACCTACCTCCCCGAATACGTGTGCACCCACCCGGACGCCTACGGCCACATCCACCGGTACGCCACCCCAGCCACCGACACCAGCCCCACCCGGGCGGCACCGCGGACACCGACAGCGGCGACGACGACACCAGCCGAGACCACGCTCACCACGCCACCGACAGCGCCGGGGGTGCCGAGGACACCTCGCACGGAGACGGAAGCGAAGGCAGATCCGCCGGGCCCGCCGAACAGCCGTCCGCGGAGGAGGTCGCCCGCCACCAGCAGATCCTCGAGAACACTCAGGCGTGGCAGTCAGCCACCGCCGTCCGCCGCGGCTGGCTACGTACCTTCCTCGCGCGCCGAACCCCGCCGAAGGGCACGAGCCGGTTCGTCGCCGACCAGCTCGCCACCGCACACCACGACCTGACCCGAGCCCTCGACCAGCACCACCCCACCGCCCGGCTCCTCCTGGGCACCACCGACTCCCCGCTCACCCCCACCCGCCTCACCGAGCTGATCGCGCAGGCCGGCGAGCACCGCGCCCAGATGCTGACCCTCACCCTCATCCTCGGCGCCCACGAGCACTCCGCCGCCGCCGTCGACAGCTGGCAGCACCCCACGCCCGCCCTGCGGCGTTACCTCACCCAACTCGAAACCTGGGGCTACGCCCTCGCCGACGTCGAACGCCTCGCCGCCAACCCGCCTGTTCAGCCCGACCAGCCCGATCAGCCCGGGTCTCGGTGAGACTGCCATGGACCACGTACAGACCCGATCCATCGCCCTCGTCGGAGCGCAGGGATACCCCATCGACGTCGAAGCCGCCATCGGCGACGGCAGTCCCCGGCTGGACATCATCGGCTTTCCCGACGACCAGGCCCACGAGATCAGGGACCGGCTGCGCGCCGCTGTCTTCAACTCCGGCATCCCCTGGCCACACCAGCAGCTCACCATTGGTCTGTTTCCCGCCACGATGCCGAAGGCCAGCCCCCTGCTCGACCTCCCGATCGCCGCGGCCATCCTCGCCGCAGCCGGGATCCTGCCCCACGACGCGCTCGCCGACCGGGCTCTGATCGGCGAACTCGGCCTCGACGGACGTCTCCTGCCGGGACGAGGTGTACTCCCCGCCGTCCTCGCCGCGGTCGAAGCGGGTATACCGCGTGTCGTCGTGCCGACCGCGAACGCGACCGAAGCCGCCCTCGCTCCGGGTGTGAAGGTGGAAGCCGTTCCCGACCTCACCGCTCTGGTCCGGCTCCTCCAGGGCCAGGAACAGTCGACGACCATCTCTCCCGCGCCCACTGGCACCGCCGAGGCCGACAGGCAGGTCGACCTCGCCGACGTCCCGGTCGGGCCGCGCGGTCGCCTGGCGGCCGAAGTCGCCGCGGCGGGAGGCCATCACCTGTTCCTGACCGGCGGCACCGGCAGCACGACACGGATGCTGGCCGACCGCATCCCAGGCCTGCTCCCACCCCTCATGCACACCGAATCCCTCGAGGTCACCGCGCTGCACTCCGCCGCCGGCGTGCTGCCCGCCCACGCCACCTTGATCACCCGACCGCCCTGGCGGGCACCCCACCACAGCACCACCGCCGGGGCCCTGTTCGGCTCGGCGACACGCGCCACGCAGATCCGGCCCGGGATCGTCAGCCAGGCCCACCGCGGCCTCCTGCTCCTCGCGGACGCCCCCGAGTTCACCCGCAGCACCCTGCAGGGGCTGTGGCAGCCCCTTTCCACCGGCCGCGTCGAGATCCCCATCTGGCCGACGACGGTGACCCTGCCCGCAGCGTTCCTGCTCGTTCTGACCAGCAGACCCTGCCCCTGCCCCCAGCCGATCTTCGCCGCCGGCGCAGGCTGCGCCTGTGCTCCCCGGGCCCGGCACCGCTACCTCACCCGCATCCCCGCACCGATCCGGGATCACTGCCATCTGCGCGTCACGCTGCCGCGGATCCGATCCGACGGGCCGCACCGAGACGAAGGCCGGAGCGAGTCAACAGCGGTCGTCGCCGCCCGGGTCGCCCAAGCACGCCAGGCCATGGCCACCCGGCTCCGGCGCACCCCCTAGCGGCACAACGCCCAGCTCCCCCGCCCCATCCTGGACCGGTTCTGGCCACTGCCCCGAGCAGTCCTGCACGCCGCGCAGCATGTCCAGCCCGACTCCGTAGTCGCCCAGGCCGAAACGACCTGCATCCTGCAGATCGCCTGGACCCTCGCCGACCTCACCGGGCTCGACCGCCCCGGCGTCGAACAGGTAGACCTCGCCCGCGAACTACGACAACCCCACCCCGACGTCTGACGGTTCGTGCGTTCACCGTCGTCAACTCGCCGGGCGTCACCGACAGGGAACCGGCAGTGGGTGGCTTCAAGGGCGAGTTTTTGGATCTGGCGCTGATCTTGTGATTCTTCCGACCGGCCGCTGATCATCTGGCAAGCAGGACCCGTTTGCGGAGGAGGTCGAAGCTGGCGCGGCCG
>NZ_MAXA01000288.1 GCF_001854695.1 Parafrankia soli | reverse complement strand
CCTATCACCCGCATCATCATCGAAAAGGGATGTTCCGGATGAGCTGACAGGCCATCGGCCGGCACAGTCTGGTGGACACGCCGGGCGCGGCAGGATGGAGAGATGGCGAAGATCCCTGATGCGGCGCGGGTAGCGCTGGAACACCGGCTCCACACCCGCCACACCGCACGGTGGCCCGGGCTACGCACTCTGACGGTGCGCTACCGCGGCGACTTCGCCTACCTCGACGCCACCTTCACCGACGAGGACGACGACGCCGAACCCTACCCGCTGTGCCGGCTGCGCTACACCGGCCGGTCCGACCTGTGGGGATTCGCGATCTATCTCGACAGTAACGCGACCTACGAGGACTCGTTCCTGCCCACCGGACAACCCGCAGGCACCCCCGAACAGGCACTCGACTGCGCCTGCGGGCTCTACCTAGCCGACCCCACCGCCTGGATCCAATGATCACATCCGGCCCCCGCAGGACTTACGCGGCGCTGCACTAGGCGAATTGGGGTGCCGCGGGGCTGCCATCTCGCACGACAGTGGCCTACGGCGCCCCGCCCGGCCGCCGACCCCACTCTGTCAATCCCGGGCCGGCGGTCTGGAGACGTTGCCCCCGGCGCCGTTGGCGTCATCTCGGCCCTGGAGGTGGCCCTCCGTCCGGGGCGGAGCCGGCGATATCCGCACACCCGGGCGGGACCATCGGCCCGCTGGACACCACCGGCGGGCCGTGGCCGTTCCGGGGGCGAGGACGGCGCCCTGAGATCGACGGAGACGGCCGACCAGCCAGGTGCTCGCCATGTCCGCGACGGTGGCCGGCGCGCTCGGCGAGCACGCCGACGCCGCCCGGACGGCGGACATGGCCGCGTCGCTGGCCGTCGAGGCGGGTGACGCCCAGGCGGCCGGGCTCGCGTGGTCGGTCGCCGCCGGCGCACTGGCGAAGCAGGACGGCCGGACACGGGCGTCGCTGGACGTGGATCGCACGGTTCGGGACCTCCACGGGTCTCGTGTCCGAGGCCCCGGGTGGTGCGGCTACATCAGCCGGGGCCGCCCTACATCGGGTGATGCAAGGCGCCGCGACGCGAGCACTGGGAAGTCGGCGCGCACGGCGGCCAGCCTGGCCCGGTCGAGCACCGCCCGCAGGACCTGCGGGCCGGTGCCGGCGCGGGCCAGCACGGTGCCCCACGGGTCGACGACGAGGCTGGTGCCGGCCAGCTCCACTCCCCCGTGCCGGCCGGCTGCGTTGCAGGCGACGACGAAGACCTGGTTCTCGACCGCCCTGGCCCGCACCAGCAGCTCCCAGTGCTCCAGGCGGGCCAGCGGCCAGGCCGACACCACCACGACCACCTCGGCGCCGCGGTCGACCAGCAGCCGGAACAGTTCGGGGAACCGCAGGTCGTAGCAGGTGGCCAGACCGACGGCCCCGAGCGGCGTGGGCGCGACGAACACGTCCTCGCCGGCGGTCAGCAGCGTCGCCTCGGCGGATTCGTGGCCGAACAGGTGGATCTTGCGGTACCGGCCGAGGAGGGCTCCGTCCGGGCCGGCGAGGGCGGTGGTGTTGTGYAGCGCCCCACCGGGAGCGCGCTCGACGATGCTGCCGGTGACGATGTGCAGGCCGCGCCCGGCCGCCACCTCCCGCAGCGCGCCGATCGTGGGGCCGGCCAGCTCCTCGGCATCCTCGCTGTAGCGGTCGAAGTGGAAGTAGCCGGTGCGCCACAGCTCGGGCAGGACGACCAGGTCGGCCTCGCCCGCGCCGAGCCCGCGCAGATCGGCCAGGACCCGCGCGCCGCGGTCGGCYGGCGACTCGTCGTCCGGGCAGGCGATCTGGAGCAGCACCACCCGCACGGACGCACCGGTCACGCCCCCATGCTGTATCAGCCGTGCCGGCCTGTCGACGGTCGTCCGGCGGCGAAGGTCAGCCCCGGAGACAATGTTGACTGCGCCATACAATTAGATGATTCTGTGAGGGGTGTCACCCGACGCACGATATGCCCAGGCCAGACGGTTGGGCCGGGCGTGCGTCGGCACGCACCGGGCAGGACGGCGACAAGGAGCATGGACCGTGGCGGACGCATCCGAGATCACAGCGCCCTCGAGGACGCCGACAGACCGGCGGCCCCGCGCGACCGCGCTGGCGACCGCACCGGCGGGGGCGCGGCGATGACGACGGTGACGACGGAAACCAGCGACGCCGCCGGCGACGTCTACTACGACCCGTACGACTTCGAGATCGACGCCGACCCGTACCCGGTGTGGCGGCGGATGCGGGACTCCGTGCCGCTATACTACAACGCCAAATACGACTTCTACGCCGTCAGCCGGTTCGACGACGTCGAGAAGGCCATGGGCGAGCCGGACATCTTCCTCTCGGGCCGCGGCACGCTCATCGAGCTGATCAGGTCGGACATCCGCTTCCCTCCGGGCAACATCCTCTTCGAGGACCCGCCCCTGCACGACCTGCACCGCGGCATCCTCGGCCGGGTCTTCACCCCGCGCAGGATGCTCGCGATCGAGCCGGAGGTGCGCGAGTTCTGCGCCCGCTCGCTGGACCCGCTGGTGGCCGCCGGCGACTTCGACTTCATCGCCGACCTCGGCGCCCAGATGCCCATGCGGACGATCGGCATGCTGCTCGGCATCCCCGAGCAGGACCAGGAGGCGATCCGCGACGCCATCGACGAGGGCCTCACCCTCACCGAGGGCGCGCCGAAGCCGCTGCCCGCTGATCCCCTCGCCCGCTCCGAGGGCATGTTCGCCGACTACCTCGACTGGCGGGCGCGCAACCCCTCGGACGATCTCATGACCGACCTGATCACCGCCGAGTTCGAGGACGAGACGGGCACGACCCGCCGGCTGACCCGCGCCGAGGTCCTGACCTACGTGAACATGCTGGCGAGCGCCGGCAACGAGACGACCGCCYGGCTGATCGGCTGGACCGGGAAGATCCTCGCCGAGCACCCGGACCAGTTGCGGCAGGTCGCGCAGGACCGCTCGCTGGTCAACCAGGTGATCGAGGAGGTGCTCCGTTTCGAGGCGCCCTCCCCGATCCAGGCCCGCTACGTCGCCCGGGACGTCGAGGTGCACGGCCAGACGGTGCCGGAGGGCAGCGTCATGGTGCTGCTCAACGGCTCGGCCAACCGCGACGAGCGCCAGTTCGTCAACGGCGACAGCTTCGACATCCACCGGTCGATCAGCCGTCATGTCAGCTTCGGCCGCGGGCTGCACTTCTGCCTGGGCGCCGCGCTCGCCCGCCTCGAGGGACGGGTGGCGCTGGACGAGGTGCTCAAGCGCTGGGACCACTGGGAGGTCGACTACGACCGCGCCGTCCAGGCCCGCACCTCCACCGTCCGCGGCTGGGCCAAGCTCCCGGTCACGGCGACGCCGAGGTGACCCCGCCCGCGCGGCGGGCACCGAAGAACGACCGGGCCGGGATCCCGCCGAACGGGTACCGGACGAACAGAGCCGGCCGAGTGAGAGCCGGCAGACCTACTGAGGGAGTGCCTTGACGCTGCAGCGGATCGAGGTCGGGCTGGTCAGCACCGACGAGTCCCTGGCGGAGTTCTACGCCACCACGTTCGGGATGGAGCGCCTGCCCGGCATCGAGGCGGGCCCCGGAGTCGTGCACCGACTGCGGACGTCCGACATCGTGATCAAGGTGATGGTCCCCAAGCGGGCGCCGGCGGCCACCGAGCCGGCCACGCACTTCTTCGCCGCGACCGGGCTGCGGTACATCACCCTCTACTCGGACGATCTCGACGGCATCGTCGAGCGGGCCACCGCCCACGGCGGCAAGGTGACGCACGGCCCCGCGTCCATCGGGCCCGGTGTGCGCATCGCCGTGCTGCAGGACCCGGACGGCAACGCGGTGGAGGTGGTCGAGGGCGCCTCCTGAGGCATCCTCATCCCTGCCCGAGCGGCTCGACGAGTTGGGCTCGCAGCCGCTCGGGCAGGTCGGGGGCGGTCCCGGCGGCCTCCTCGAGGTAGCCCTGCACCGACCCGTGCCGCTCGGTGAGGGCCGCCAGCAGCGTGCCCAGTGCCTCCCTGGGCGCGCCGAACACGGCCCGGTAACGCTCGACGTCCACGTCGGTGCCGTCGAGCCGGCGCCGCAGCCGCGCCATCTTGGGGTCGGTGTAGTGGACGGCGCTGAGCTCGAAGTCGTCGAGGATCACCGCCTCGTCGACGCCGAGGAGCGAGAGCAGCAGCGCGGCGGCGACCCCGGTCCGGTCCTTGCCGGCCGTGCAGTGGAACAGGGCCGGCGTCGCGTCCGGCTCGGCGAGCCCGGTGAGGAGGCGGCCGAACGTCGGTGCGCCCGTCTCGGCCATCGCGTCGTAGACGCGCGCGAGGAAGTCCGGCGGCACCTCTGCCAGCCGGCCCGCGACGACGAGATCGGTCAACTCCCTGGTCCGCGCCGCGCTGCCGCCGATGGCGAGCCGCTCGCACCGGACCCCGCCGGGTAGCAGCGACGGCGCCCGCTCGATCTCGGCCTCGGTCCGCAGGTCGTAGACGACCCGCAGGCCGAGTTGCTCGACGGTGGCCAGGTCGGCGGCGGTGAGGCGGTGCAGCGCCGCCGACCGGTAGACCCGGCCCCAGCGCACCCGGCCCCCGCCCGTGGTCGGGTAGCCGCCCAGGTCACGAACGTTGACGGCGCCCTCGAGGCGCACCAGCCGCACCCTGTCCTCGCCCGACCTGCCCTCGCCCGGCCCGGGCCCGGGCGTCACCGTCGCTCGATGCGCGCGGCGACGTCCCGCGACATCCGCAGAACTTCGCTCTTCACGTCGGGAACTGTATTCCGACGCCCTGCCCGGGGCCTGGCAGCGGTCCCGCAGAGCCGTTCCAGGGCTCCCACCTGCGTCTTCGGAGACCACCACATCGTCCTCACATGGGTGCCGTCCTACTCTGCCTGGCACATGACCGCGCGCGGCGCCGCCGTGCCCGAACCAGCCAGAGGATCCAATCCGGTGAGTGCGATCAGCGTCGGCCAGGCCGTCCTCCTCGGGATCGTCGAGGGGGTGACGGAGTTCCTGCCCGTCTCCTCCACCGGCCACCTCAAGATCGCTGAAGGGCTGATGGACATCCCCGTCGACGACAGGTCGGTCGTCGCTTTCACCGCCGTCATCCAGGTCGGCGCGATCGCCGCGGTACTGCTGTACTTCTTCGTCGACATCCGGCGCTTCGTCGGCGCCTTCGCGAACGGGCTCGTCGACCGGGAGGCCCGGCAGCGCCACGACTTCAAGTTCGCCTGCTGGGTCTTCTACGCGACGCTGCCCGTGGTCGCCGTCGGGCTGGCCGCCAAGTCCCTGATCGACGGCCCGCTCGCCTCGCTGTGGGTCGTCGCCGGCTCGCTGCTCGCCGGCAGCGCCGTGATGTGGTTCGCCGACCGGTTCGGCCGCCGCAAGCGCGGTGAGGACGACATCGACCTCACCGACGCCATGGCGGTCGGCTCGTCGCAGATCCTGGCACTGCTGTTCCCCGGCTTCTCCCGCTCCGGCGCGACGATGTCGACGGCGCTGGTGCGCGACCTGGACCGGGTGGCGGCGACCCGGCTGTCGTTCTTCCTGTCGATCCCGGCGCTGACCGGAGCCGGGCTCTACGAGCTGAAGGACGCGGTGGGCGGCGGAGTCTCCGTGCTCCCGCTCGCCGTCGGCACGCTGGTGTCGTTCGTCGTCGCCTACGCCTCGATCGCCTGGCTGCTCCGGTACGTCGCCCGGCACTCGTTCGACCTCTTCGTCGGCTACCGGGTCGCCGTCGCCGTCATCCTGATCGGGCTGCTGGCGACCGGCACGCTCGCCACGTGACACCGCGGGCCGGCGGCGCCGGCGTCCCCGGCGTGACGATCGGCCCATCCGGCGCGACGGCCGACACGGCGCCGGCCTTCTACGATCGAGCGGTGCGGGTACTGGTCGTGGATGACGAGGAGCGCACCGCGGACCTGCTCCGCCGGGGCCTGACCGAAGCGGGTTACGCCGTCGACCTGGTGCACGACGGCACGGACGCGGTCTGGCAGGCCGGCGAGATCTCCTACGACGCCATCGTGCTCGACCTGATGCTGCCCGGCCTCGACGGCTTCGAGGTCTGCCGCCGGCTCCGGGCGGCCCGGCGGTGGTCCCCGATCCTGATGCTCACCGCCCGCGGCGACGTCGACGACCGCATCCACGGCCTCGACGCCGGCGCCGACGACTACCTCGCCAAGCCGTTCAGCTTCGGTGAGCTGACGGCCCGGCTCCGCGCGCTGATCCGCCGCGGTGCCGTCGAGCGGCCGGCCACGCTGCGGGTCGGCGACATCCACCTCGACCCCGCCGCGCGGAGCGTGCGGCGGGCCGGCGAGCCCGTCGACCTGTCGGCCAAGGAGTTCTCGCTGCTGGAGCTGCTGATGCGGCGCCCCGGCGAGGTCCTCACCAGGAGCTACATCCTGGATCACATGTGGGACCTCGGCTACGACGGCACGTCCAACGTGGTCGACCAGTACGTGCGGTACCTGCGCAGGAAGATCGACCCGGCGGACGGCCTGTCGCGCATCGAGACGGTCCGCGGCGCCGGCTACCGCCTCCGCACCGAGACCACCGAGACCACCGACACAGCTGACACAGCTGACACAGCCGAGACGGGGACKTAGCGCCCGTGCCGCTGCGGGTACGACTGACCCTGCTGTTCGTCCTGGGCACCACGCTGGTACTCGCGGCCGCCGGTGTGCTGTTCTACGCGCTGCTGCGCACCAACCTGCGGAACTCCGTCGACGCGAACCTGCGCACCCGGATGGTCGTGCTCGCCGTGCAGGTCCCCGCCGCGGCGGACCCGGCCGCGCAGCTGCGGGCCTACGGCGCCGGGCCCGCCCAGCTGCTGCGCCCCGACGGCTCCGTCGCCGCCTCGAACGACAGCGCCGGTCCCGAGCCGCTGCTCGAGCCCGAGCAGGTGGCCACCGCGCTCGTCCGCCCGGAGTTGCTCACATCCGGCGAGCTGCAGGAGCCGGGCGGCGACGATGACGACGACGACGCGCGCGCGCTGGCCGTCCCGGTGCGGACCGGGGCTCGGGACGGGGTTCTGGTCGTCGCGACGAGCACCGATCTGACCGACTCGGCCGAGGACCGCGTCCGCAACATCATGGTCAGCGCGACGGCGCCGATGGTCACGCTCTCCGGGCTCGCGGCCTGGCTGCTGTCGGGCGCCGCCCTGCGCCCGGTCGACCGCATGCGCCGGCAGACCGCCGCCATCAGCGAGTCGGACAGCTCCGCCGAGCTGGACGTGCCCCCGACCCGCGACGAGATCGCCGCCCTGGCCGCCACGATGAACAACCTGCTGCGCCGGCTGCACGCCGCCCGCGCCCGCGACCGGGCGTTCGTCGCCGACGCCGGGCACGAGCTGCGGACCCCGCTCACCAACCTCAAGGCCGAGCTCGAGCTCGCCGGCCGCCCAGCCCGCACCCGTGACGAGCTCGTCGACGCGGTCGCGGGCGCGGCGGAGGAGACCGAGCGGCTGATCCGGCTCTCCGAGTCACTGCTCACGCTCGCCCGGATGGACAGCGGCATCACCGCCCCGCGGCGGCTGGACGTCGGCGACCTCCTCGAGCGGGCCGCCCGCGCCGCGACCGGCCACGCCGAGACCAGGCAGGTCCGCCTCCACCTGGACGCCGACCCGGCCCTCGCCGTGGACGCGGACCCCGATATGCTCCGCCAGGCGGTCGACAACCTGGTGGCCAACGCCATCCGCCACGCGCCGCCCGGCACCGCCGTGGACGTCCGGGCCGGGCCGGGTGAGGCCGGGAGGACCGTCGTCGTGCGGGTGCGTGACCGCGGCCCGGGGTTCCCCCCGGACTTCCTGCCGCGTGCCTTCGAACGTTTCAGCCGCGCCGACGCCGCGCGCACCCGCGACCACGGCGGCGCCGGCACCAGCGGAAACAGCGGCGGGACGGGCCTCGGGGGCACCGGGCTCGGGCTCGCCATCGCCGCGGCGGTGGCGCGGGCCCACCAGGGGACCGCCACCGCCGCCAACCATCCCGACGGCGGCGCCGTCGTCACGCTCACGCTGCCCGCCGCGGGCGGTTCCCCGCCGGACCGGTAGAACCTGGAGGAGTCCCATGTCCGCGCCGGACGGTGGTGTCGGGAAGCCGGCGGCAACGCCCTGACCAGGCGGCCACAGGCGGACGGCAAAATCGTGGGATGCGCGCCCTCGACCCCGGAGCCGGCCCGAGGGACAAGCGGTGACCCGCGCGCCTGGAGCGCTCTCATCAGCGTCACACGATCCAGCGGCGAAGCTCCCCTTCGTGAGAGGTTGTCCACTGCCATCACCAGCCCGCCCCAGCAGCCCGTCCGCCACCGCCCGCCCCCCGCGCGCCCCGGTGATCGCCCGGCAGCGGGAGCCCCTGCCCGCCGTCCACGACATGCCGCGTGTGCTGGTGGTGGCGGACAAGTTCCCGCCGACGATCGGCGGGATCCAGACGTTCGCCTGCCGGCTGACGGCCGGCCTGCCCCCGGACCGGGCCGTCGTCCTCGCCCCGACCCAGCCCGGTGACGCCGAGTTCGACCGCACCCTCGGCTTTCCGGTGATCCGCACCGAGCACGGCATGATCACCTCGCCGCGTGGCCGGCGGGAGCTGCGGGCCGCCGTCCGGGCGCACGGGTGCGAGGTGGCGTGGTTCCCCACCGCCGCCCCGCTCGGCGTGCTCGCGCCGGTGCTGCGCGAGGCCGGCGTCGAGCGGGTGGTGGCCTCCAGCCACGGGCACGAGGTCGCCTGGTCCCGGCTGCCGTTCGGACGGCTGCTGGTCTCCACCGTCGGCGCGCGGGTCGACGTGCTGACCTACCTCACCGAGTTCACCCGCCGCCGGCTCGCGGCGGTCACCCCGCCGGGGACCGAGCTGGCCCGGCTCACCGGCGGCGTCGACACCGAGCGGTTCCAGCCGGGCGCCGGCGGGGACGAGATCCGCCGGGGCCTGGGCTGGTCGGACGAGCCGGTCGTGATCTGCGTGGCCCGCCTCGTCACCCGCAAGGGCCAGGACACACTCATCCGGGGCTGGCACGACGTCCGACGCCGGCACCCGTACGCGCGGCTGCTGCTCGTGGGCGGCGGGCCCGCCGAGGACCGCCTGCGCCGCCTGGCCGCGCGGACCGGCGTCTCCGACGGTGTGCACTTCGCCGGTCCCGTGCCCGAGGAGCTCCTCCCCGCCTACCTCGACGCGGCGGACGTCTTCGCGATGCCGTCACGCACCCGGCTGTGCGGGCTCGACCTGGAGGGCCTCGGGCTCTCCGCGCTCGAGGGGGCGGCCAGCGGCCTGCCGGTGATCACCGGCGCCCAGGGCGGCGCACCGGACGTCGTCATCCCCGGCCGCACCGGCGTGGCCGTCAACGGGCACGACCGCACGGCCGTGGCCGCCGCCGTCATCGACCTGCTCGACGACCCGCGGCAGGCGGAGCGGATGGGCGCGGCCGGCCGCGCGTGGATGCGGGCGGCGTGGAGCTGGGAGACGCTCAGCCTGCGCCTCGCCGGCATCCTCAGCGGGCAGGCCCCGACCGGCGCCGGCGCCGCCGCCGATGCGGCATGGACCGCGGCAGATGCCGAGGATGGGGCAGATGCCGAGGCCGGGGCCCGGACGGCTGTCGCGGTGGGCGGCGCCCGGGTGGGCATGACGGTGCCGGAGCGCGGCGATGGTCGTTGAGGCGCCGGCCGAGGCCGTAGGGCCCGAGCCCGCGTACGGCCGGCGGCCGCCGGCGGGCTCGGCGAGCCACCGGTGGCGGACGGCCCTCGCCTGCGTCGTCCCGCTGCTCGCGGTGCTCTGGCTGCTCCACAGCTGGTCGACGGTCACGGCGAGCGTCCGCCACCTGACGGCCGCGCACCCGGGCTGGCTCGCCGTCGCGATGCTCGCCGCCCTGCCGACCTGGATCGCGGGAGCCGCCAGCCTGCAGGGGGCGGTCGCCCGGCGGCTGCCCGTCGGGCCGATGCTGGCCGTGCAGGTGGCGGGCAGCGTCGCCAACCACGTGCTGCCCGCCGGCTTCGGCGTCGGGGCGGTGAAGCTGCGCTTCCTCAACCGGCACGGCGTCCCCCTGCGCGAGGCGGTGGCCGCGGTCGGACTCGACGCCACCGCCGGAATGATCACCCATGTCGCGGTCCTGGTCGCGCTGCTCTCCGGCGGGTTCCTGCACATGAGCGGGCCACCTGGTGGGCTGATCGCCACGGTGGCCGCCGTGGTGGCCGGGCTGCTCGCGGTCGGCTGGGCCCTGCCGCCGGTCCGGCGGGCGTGCCGGCGCGGCTGGACGCACGTGACGGCCCAGGCCCGGATGCTGGCGGAGATCCTGCGGGTGCCGAGCCGGGCGGTGATGCTCTGGGGCGGCTCCACCGCGATCCCGCTCCTGCACGCGGTGACCCTGCTGTTCGTGGTGCGGGCGCTGCATCTCCCGCTGGCCGCCGGCGCGGTGTTCGCCATCTACTACCTGGCCAGCAGCGCGTCCGCGCTCATCCCGTCGCCGGGTGGTTTCGGCTCGCTGGACGCGGCGCTGACCGCGGCGATCGTCGCGGCGGGGCAGTCACCCACCTCCGCCCTCGCCGCCGTCCTCGGGTACCGGCTGATCACGGTGTGGATCCCGCTCGCGCCCTCGGCCTGCGTCATGGCGGCGCTGGTACGGCGGGGTCACCTCTGACCAGGGAACCCGCGTGTTGGATGCAGGTCAATTCTTGCCGAAGGAGGACGCGGTGAAGGTGGGTTTCGTCGGGCTGGGAAGCATGGGGCTGCCGATGGCGCAGCGGATCCAGGCCGAGGGCCACGACCTCACCCTGTACGCCCGGCGGGCGGCCTCGCTGGAGCCGTTCGCGGGCACCGGCGTGACCGTCGCGACGACGCCGGCGGAGATGGATCCGGGGCTCGACGCGGTCGGGATCTGCGTCTTCGACGCGGACGGCGTCCAGGAGGTCGTGTTCGGCCCACACGGCCTCGTCCGCACCCTGCGGCCCGGTGCCGTCGTGCTCGTGCACAGCACCGTCTTCCCCACGCAGATCCGGGAGATCGCCGCGCGGGCGGCGGAGCACGGTCTGCGCGTCCTCGACGCGCCGGTGAGCGGCGGTGCCCCCCGGGCACTGGACGGCAAGTTGACGATCATGATCGGCGGGGACACCGAGGCGGTCGCCGCGGCGCGCGAGCTGCTGTCGACGCTGTCCGACCACGTCGTCCACCTCGGCCCGGTCGGGGCCGGCTCGCACGCGAAACTCATCAACAACACGCTGTTCGCCGCGCAGATCGCGCTCACGGACGCCGCGATGGCGGCCGGCGACGTGCCCGGGGACGTCCCCGGGCACGAGCTCATCGACGTGGCGCGGCGGTTCGTCGCCGCGATACAGGAGACCGGAGGCGCACGATGACCACAGCTCTGACAGCCGGGTACGGGGCCGTGGGGCACGGTGTCGAGGTCCCGTTCGGTGCGCTCAGCCGCCGTTGAAGGGAGCGCGGCCGCGTTCGAGCCCGGCCTCTCGCCCGCGCCGTGGTGATCCGGGTGCTCAACGGGTGACGGAGCGCGGGAGGGGGCCTTCCACCCGGTCCCGGCCGCCGCGCTTGGCCCGGTAGAGCTCGACGTCGGCGCGTTCGACGAACGCCGCCACCTCGTCGCCCGGGGCGGGAATGGTCGCCGCGACCCCGATGCTCACGGTGACGATCCGGTGGATCACCAGCGGATGCGGCTCGGCCAGCTCGACGACCGCGCGGCGCAGGTGCCGGGCCAGCTCGACGGCGGTCTCCGGGCCGGTGTCGGGCATGACGACGGCGAACTCCTCCCCGCCGAACCGCGCCGCCGTATGGGTGGGCCGCAGGCTCGCGGCCAGGCCGGCGGCGACCCGCTGCAGGCACCGGTCACCGGCGGTGTGCCCGAAGTGGTCGTTGTAGAGCTTGAAGTGGTCGATGTCGATCATCGCCAGCGCGATCGGCGTCGAGTGCAGCCGGGCGCGGTGCCACTCGGCGTCGAGGACCTCCTCGAGGCGCCGCCGGTTCGCCAGGCCGGTGAGCGAGTCGGTACGCGAGAGCTGCTCCAGCCGCCGGTTGGCGGCGGCGAGCTGCTGGGTGCGCTCGGCGACCTTGCGCTCCAGCGAGGCGTACACCAGGGCGTTGTCGAGCGAGACGGCCAGCTGCCCGGCGATGAGCATGATCCCTTCGAGGCGTTCGGTGGCGAACGCACCGCGGATCATCCGGTTCTCCAGCAGCAGCATCGCCCGCAGCCTGCCCCGGATCATGAGGGGGACGGCCAGCAGGGAGCAGCGGTCGATGTCGGTGAAGTACGGGTCGCGGCAGAACCGGTCGTCGCGGATCGAGTCGGCGACGACGACCGGCTCCCGGGTGCGTTCGGCGTAGCGGACGACCGAGGCCGGCAGCAGGCGCCGCCGGGCGGCCTCTGGCAGCGGCACGGAGCCGCCGTTCCCGACCGGCACCAGCCAACCCTGATCCTGCTGGTCACGGAGCAGCAGGTGGACGCCGGTCGCGCCGGCCATCTCCGACAGGATGCCCGCGACCCTGGCCCGCAGCCCGCCGACGTTGGTCTCGGAGCTGAGCGTGCGCGACGCCGCGACGATGCCGAGCAGATCGATGGTCCCGGTCGTCAGGACGGCGCGCCGCCCGGCCGGTGAGTCCGCGGCCGACGCGTTCGCCGGCACCGGCGCCGGGCGGGCGGCGTCGGCGGCCGGACCCGCCGCGTCGGGACCGGTGAGTCCGCCGGGCCCGGTGAGCTCGACAGGCCCGGCGGGCAGCGCCGGGTGGGCCCAGTCGAGCTGGGCGACCTTCGCCGTCGCGCCCCAGGCCAGGTAGTGGCGGCGGGCGGCGGCGAGCAGCGCGTGGCCGGCCTCCTCCAGCCCGTGCGCCAGGTAGAACCGCGCCGCGCGCTCCAGGATCAGCGCCCGGTGCCACGGCCGGGCCCGGGTGGCGGCCTCCCGCTGCGCCACGTCGTACGCGTACGCCGCCTCGCGGAACTCCCCCGTCGCCCAGGCCCGCTCCGCCTCCACCAGGCGCAGCAGGTGCAGGTAGTTGGACGGCGCGTCGGCCGCGCGCGCCGCCAGCCAGTCGATCGACTCGTCCAGCTCGGCCAGCACGGCGGCACGCCGGGACGGCACCGCGGCCCGGGCCTGGCCGGCCAGCGCCAGCGAGCGCAGCAGCCGCGCCAGCACCGTCGAGTAGTGCGCCTGGACGGCCGGCAGCACCGCCATCGCCCCCGCGGTGTGCCGGGCCAGCTCCACCGGGTGGTCGAGGATGGCCGCGGCGACCGCCCGGGTGATGTGCAGTTGGGCGGCGGCCAGCGGGTTGGCGGCCAGCAGCTCCGCACCCAGCCGGCCCAGGTCGGACGTCCCGTCGGCCGCCGGGGGGCCGGCCGCGCCGCGGAGCACGTCCGTCAGGTGCCGGTACATGCGGAACGTCTCCTCGGCGTGGCCGTTGCCGGTGCACGCGGCGAACGCCAGCGCCTCGTCGACCTCGGCGGCGACGACGTCGAGGGACGGCGCGCAGTCGAACAGGCCGTACACCAGCGCGTAGTGGGTCCAGCACGCGTTCTGCAGGTCACCGCCGCGGATCAGGCCCTCCAGGGCGCGGCGCGCCGCGTCCACGTTCTCCTCAAGCGGGTCGAACCAGTGGCCGGTGCCGAGCACATACAGGAAACGCACCTGCCACAGCGCGGGTTCGTAGCCGCGGGCCCGGCAGACCTCGATGATCCGCCGCAGCGCCCGCCACCCGGTGCGATAGTCGTCGCGCCAGGCGACGGCGACGAACCCGGCGTGGCCGGCAGGGCCGGCCAGGGCCGGGCCGGGACCGTCCCGGATCCACATCCGCAGTGTCTGTATGGTCAGCCAGGCCAGCATCTGCTGGTCCTCGAAGAACGCGGCGGGCATGAGCCGGTTGATGAGCTCGACGGCGCCGGACCCCGCCAGGTCGGCGCCGGACCCCGCCCGGTCCGCGCCACGGGCCCGCCGCAGGTCGTCGGCCGTCGTGGTCCGCTCGAGCCACTGATCGAGCGTGTCCAGGCCGCGGTCGATCTCCCCGTCGAGGTCGTCCCGCTCCGGGATGGCGAGGCCGAGCCACCGCAGCTGCTGGTAACCCAGACTCAGCGCCGCCCCCGCCCGGCCCCGGTTGGTGAGGCTGCTGACCTGGACCAGGGTCGCGGCCGTGCGCCGCGCCGGGTCGGCGCACAGCCGGCCGAGGGTCTCGTACTCCTCGTCGGCGTCCTCCAGCCGGCCGAGCATGTACAGGGCGGCGTGCCGGCCGGTGTGCACCTCGATCAGCTGATCGAGGTCCACCGGATCGGTGAACGCCACCGCGGCGGCCAGCAGCCTCTCCGCCAGCGGGTAGTTGCTCAGCAGCGTGGCCTCGTCGGCGGCACGCCGCAGCAGGTCGGCGGTCAGCCGCCGGGCCAGGGCCAGCCGCAGAGCCCGCTCCGCCGGCCCGGTGAGGCCGGCCAGGACGGCCTCCTGCGCCCGGTCGTGGCGGAAGCGCACGCCGCGTCGCCCGTCGGTCTCCAGCACCAGCAGCCCGCGTGCGAACGCCGGGGCGAGCCGCCGCTCGAGCTCCCACGCCGCCTGCCCGGTCGCGGCCGCCAAGAGCTCGAAGTCCACCTGGCCGGCCAGGCACGCGGCCGCCGCCAGTGCCTCCCGGGCGGGCGGGGCCAGCGCCGCCACCCGGGCGCGCAGCAGCTCGATCACGTCCGCCCGGGCGAGCCGGGCGCGCAGCGTCTCCGGCGCCCACCGCCAGCGGCCGGCCACCCGGGTCAGCAGGCCGTCGTGGCGCAGCGAGTTGACCAGCTCGACGGTGTCGTACGGATTGCCCCCGGTGGCCGGCGCGATCAGCCGCGCGAGCTGCCGGCCGCGCTCCGGAGGCAGCCGCAGCAGGTCGGTCACCATGGCGGCCTGGTCGGGCGGGGGCAGGTTCCGCAGCCGCAGGTGGCGCGGCCCGGCCGGCTGGCGCCGCCAGCGCGCGAGCATCGGCGCCATCGGGTGCGTGGCGTCGACCTCGTCGTCCCGGTAGGCGCCGACGACCAGCAGCCCCTCGTGCTCCTGCTCGCCGCCGAGGATCAGGTCGAGCACGCCGAGCGGGGTCCGGCCGGCCCACTGCAGGTCGTCGACGAAGATCACCAGCGGGCGTTCCCGGGAAGCGACGGCGCGCAGCACCTCGACGGCGGCGCGCTGCGCACGCACCTGCGCGGTCATCGGGTCGCCCGCCATCGGGGGGATCCGCAGCAGCGCGGCCAGCTCGGGCACCACGGCGGCGACCAGGCCGGCGCCAGGGCCCAGCCCGCCCAGGAGCCTCTCCCGGACCTCGTCCAGGGAGCCCTCCGGCTCGGCCAGCAGCAGCCGACCCAGCGCCCGCAGTGCCTGCCGGATCCCGTCGTACTCCTGGTCCCGCCGGTACTGGTCGAACTTGCCCGTCACGAACCAGCCGCCGGCACCGGCCACGATCGACCGCAGCTCGTTCACCAGGGACGTCTTTCCCACCCCGGGCGCCCCGGCGACGAGAATCCCGCGGCAGCGGCCCGCCACCGCGTCGGTGAACGCCGCGCGGAGCTCGCCGGTCTCCCGCTCCCGGCCGGCCAGCCGGGACGGCGTCAGCGGCCGCTCCGGAAGATCGTGCTCGCCGGGCCGCACGCACGCGCCGCGGTGCACCAGGACGAGGTCGAGGGCCAGGCCCTCGGCACTCTGGTAGCGGTCGTCCGGCTCCTTCTCCAGCAGGTGCATGACGACGTCCGACAGCCCGGCCGGCAGTGCCGGGTTCACCACCGACGGCGCCACGGGCACCCGGGTGAGATGGTCGTGGATGATCCGCAGCGGGTCACCCGAGCCGAACGGCGGCGCGCCGGTCGCCAGCTCGTACAGGGTGGCGCCGACGGCGTACAGGTCGGCCCGCTGGTCGACGGGGCTCCCCGTCCAGCCGGTCTGCTCCGGCGCGAGGTAGGGCACCGTCCCGACGATCTCGTTGTGATGGGCGAACCCGGGCTGGATCTCGGTGGCGGTCGTCGCGAGCGCGAAGTCGATCAGGTACGGCCGGTTCCCGGCCCGGTTCACCACGATGTTCGCCGGGCTGATGTCCCGGTGCAGCACACCGCGCCCGTGCATCCCCGCCACCGCCCGGGCGAGCGCCCCGGCCAGGTCGACCAGCTCGGCCGGGTCCATGGGCGTGGCCCGCCGGGACAGGTCCGCGCCGCCGACGTCGGCCAGCAGGAGGCCGCCGATGCCGGCCAGCGGGACGCCGCCCCTGTCGGCCAGCAGGGCGGAGCCCGCGCCGTCGAGCTCGGCGGCCGGCAGGGCCGGGCCGTCGGGCCCGGCGGCCGCCAGGTGTGCGACCCCCTCGACCCCGGCCAGCCGCTCGAGGATGTCGACCTCGTGGCGCAGCCGCCACCGGGCGCCCGGACCCAGCGGTTCCTTGCGGATCACGCTCCCGGCCGGGAGCAGCAGCCTCGTCACCCTGGTCCGGGCCGTCTCGTGTAACAGCTCCGTCCGCACCACCGCCGGCGGGTCCCGGCTCGGTGGCGTCTGCTGGGATCCCATCCGCAAACCCCCACACCGAGCAGCGTGCTGCCCACTCGTCCAGTCTGCCCCCGATCACGGGGTCACCAACGGGACGGTCTCTGGCGGGTCCCGGCGGCTCCCGACACCGCCGGGACAGTCCCGGGCGCGGTTGCTTTCAGGGCTCACGAAGGCTATAAGTGGGTTAGCACTCGACAGGGTTGAGTGCCAACCTCTGGCGCGACGGGTGCCCGGGCCGACGGCCCGATCATCATGTTCGTTTGGGCCCCGCCGGCGGCAGGCACTCCTCCGCATGGCTCAAGCCCAGGAGGAAACACTCCAATATGCCGAAGATCATTGCCTTCGATGAAGAGGCACGGCGCGGCCTGGAGCGCGGCATGAACCAGCTGGCCGACGCGGTCAAGGTCACGCTCGGCCCCAAGGGYCGCAACGTCGTGCTGGAGAAGAAGTGGGGCGTCCCCACGATCACCAACGACGGCGTCAGCATCGCCAAGGAGATCGAGCTCGAGGACCCGTACGAGAAGATCGGCGCGGA
>NZ_MAXA01000287.1 GCF_001854695.1 Parafrankia soli | reverse complement strand
CGCTAGCCCTTCGACGCAGAGCTCTTCCATCTCCTCCTCCATGCCGGTTTATCCCGGCGCTTTCACAAGATCACGCACCTGAACGCCATGCGGATATTCAACTTCGACCCATTCAAGTACATCCCGAAGGAGCATGCGACTGTCGCAGCCCTTCGCGCCCGCAGCGCCGGTCACGACGTCTCCTACGTGCCCGGCAAACAATACGGGCTCGGCAAGATCACTCAGTCGATGATGGGTTCGATGCGGACGAGCTGAGGGCTCGCTCACAATTGCTCCGATCGTACATGGTTACACCTATCGCCGCGAGAATGGGACGGGTTGTGGAACCTAACGAGACAGGATCGCTGCCGCTCAGTGGCGTGAAGGTACTTGAAGTCGCTTCCCATGTATTTGTCCCGGCGGCGGGCGCGGTGTTGTCGGAATGGGGGGCCGATGTCATCAAGATCGAGCATCCGAAGACTGGCGATCCCTACCGTGGTCTAGTGACAGCTGGTCTACACAAGCTCCATGGGGGCATCGACCCTTACTTCCATTCCGCGAACCRCGGCAAACGCTCGGTTGCCCTGGACGTCAAACATCCGGAGGGTCGRGCACTGCTCTCGCGGCTCGTGGCGGCCTCCGATGTGTTCGTCACCAATCTGCGAGCGGGAGCCCTCACTCGCCTGAAGATTGAGGTCGAGGACATACGACGCGACAATCCTTCGATCATCTACGTCCGTGGCACGGCCTTCGGCACCAAGGGGCCGGATGCCGGCCGGGGTGGGTACGACTCCGGCGCGTACTGGGCGCGCACCGGCATGCAGTACACCTTCACGCCGCCGGAAGCCGAATGGCCGACGATGGGCAAGCCGGCCTTCGGCGACGTGGTGGGTGGTCTCACCATCGCGGGGGCGATCAGCACGGCGCTGTACCGGCGGGCCACTTCGGGTCAGCCATCGGTCATCGACGTATCGTTGCTCGCGTCCGGGATGTGGCAGCTCCAGGTCAACGTGATGAACGCGCGCATCTCCGGYCTAGCCCATCACGGCGCGCCGGATCGGTACCAGTTCCCGAACCCGCTGATGCTCTCGTACCGGACCAAGGACAATCGATTCGTCGCGCTGCAGATGCTTTCGCCCGATCGCTACTGGCCTGACCTGTGTCGGGCGATCGGCCAGCCGGAGATAGCCGCGGATCCACGGTTCATCGACCTGGAGGCCCGTCGGGAGAACCGCCTCGAGTGCATCGAATGGCTCGACGGCGTCTTCGGCGATCGGAATTTCGACGAATGGTGCCAGATCCTCGCCGATTTCGACGGTGAGTGGGTGCCCGTGGTCAGCCCTCACGAAGCGGCCGATGACACGCAGGTGATCGCCAACGGCTATCTGCAGACGGTCGACTTCGACGGCGTCGAAATCCCCTTGGTCACCAGCCCGGTACAGTTCGACGGGCAGCCGGGAAAGCCGACTCGGGGTCCGGAACACGGCGAACACACCGAGTCCACCCTCCTCGAGTTGGGTCTGTCCTGGGAAGAGATCGGGCAGCTCAAGAGCAGCGGCGCCATTCTCTGAAGCAGACAGTCAGTGGTCGGGCGCATCCTGCCCGACGTCGAGGTCGCGATCTTCGACCCCCCGGGTAACCGGCTCCCGGCCGAGAGCCGCGCAATGGCACAGAACTCCTCGTGCGCGCCAGTCAGCACGCGGTCCGGCCGTCGTTGCGCCGTCATGACTGTCCAGCGCCCGGTACGCCTGGTCGTCGTCCATACCCGAAAGCCCGGGTATGACGACGTCCTCGCAGGCCCACTCGGCTGCGGACAGCTTCGACATCGGCTCGATCGCCCGGTTCGCCACGAGCGCGAACAGCACCCGTTCCACCGCCGCCGTGAACCCGCGGTCCGCCACCACCTTCTCGATCGCGGCAGCGACCCCGAGCTCGCGCCACAGCGCGTCCAACAACCACGTCACGCCGACCGGGCGGGCGTCGACCACCTTCATCCTCCGCCCCGGGTTCCGCAGTTCGTGGGCACATGGCGAAGATCGCTGAGATGAAACCGCAGGTCATGGGCCTGCCGATCTCGAATTTCAGTCGCGTGGAGCCGAAAGTGTGGTATCATCACTTGGCTGATTTTGTTTGCTACGCCTGGTCTGATGTGTTCGGTGTGGGCATGTACTTGCGGTTCACGCAGCGGCGGAACGCCGACGGGGCGGTGGTGCGGTACGCGGCGTTGGCGCAACAACCGGCAGGTGGATGCACGGTGAAGCCGCAGGTGCTGATGAACCTCGGTCGCACCGACCGGGTCGACGTCGACGGGCTGCTGCGGCTGGCCGCGTCGATCCGAGAACACTTCGGCGACGGCCGGGACGAGCCGGGCGGGCCTGGTCACGGGGAGGCGGGCCGCCCGCGCCGGGTGCCTGGCTGCCGACTCAGCGCATGAGCCGTTTGATCTGCTGGCGTGACCGCTTGCCCGTCGAAGCCGGCCTCGCGGACCAGAGCGGCGTCTGCGCACCTCGTACAGGCTGTGGCCGATCTGCTCCTCGCCGCGACGTTCAGCGAATGACCTGGATCCTGCTCAAGGGCTTGCTGCACCAGCCGCATCGCCCACTTACGCCGCTCCGTCGGCTACTTCCATCGGGGGCGTCGGTGTGGTCGGAAGGGAAGTGCGAGTTGACTAACAACTCGAGTGGACCGCATCACTGGGATCACGCGATGTCCAACACCGCACAGACCGCCGGGTGGGGTTGAGTACATGCCTCATAGTCCACTCTCAGCACCGCTGTATCAGCGGATATACGGGGTCCTCTACCGACGTATCCAGCGCGGTGTGTACGCACCGGGAGCCGCTCTCGAGAGCGAAGACGAGCTCGTTGCTGAGTTCGCGGTGAGCAAAGCGACCATTCGGCAGGCCGTTGGGGTACTCGTCGAGCGAGGACTCGTGGAGCGGCGTCAGGGGCGTGGCACATTCGTACGTGAAGACGCCGCGGTCCACAGGCCGCACGCCTTTGTCGGCTCGTTTACCGAGCTCATTATAGGCACGGACGACATGTCGTTTCGCGAATTCAGCGTTGAACACGATGTGCCGTTCCCTGTGAACGTTCGTGAGGCGCTCGGGATGCAATCATCTTCGGGTACGGCTCTGGTCTATCGTCGCGACTTGCGCGGGGAGCCGTTCGCCTACACGGTCGTCTACCTGTCTCCGGCAGTTGTCGAGCTCCTCGAGCCCGAAGAGATCGTTCCCTTTGAACGTGCCCATTTCGAGATGAAACGCGGTATGCCGATCACGGGAGCAACGCAGTCGATGTCGGCTGAGATCGCCGACTCGCTGGTCGCGACCAACCTATCGATCGAAATCGGCCAGCCCGTTCTGTTCTCCGAGCGCGTCGTGCGGAGCGAGCTGAGGCCGGTGGAGTTCATTCATACGTGGTATCGGGGCGATATGTTCAAGTGGCAGGCGGATCTGAGCTTCGCCTGGAGCGGCACAAATCTGACTGTTACGGTATCCGTGGACGAGCCGTCCATTCCGGCGGAATGAAGCTGCCCCGAGACTTCGGTGAGCGGCGGTCGACGTCGTGGGGGGCGGGTCGACGGTCATTGATCGCAGGCCAGGGTAGAGCGGCTATCTTTTCGTTGAAAACGGCCTTCGAAGGCTGTTCAGAGAGTAGACAACGGGAGTGCCGAATCGAGTTCAGGTTGGTCAGCTCAAAGTCGCCAGGGTCTTGTGTGAGTTTGCCGTCGAGGAAGCAATACCTGGCTCTGGCGTCGATCCAGCAGCCTTCTGGTCGCGGGCCGAGGCACTGATCCACGATTTCGCACTGCGGAACCAAGAGCTGCTTGCCCGTCGGGTCGAGCTACAGACCGCAATCGATAAGTACCACCGTCGACTCCCTGGACCGTGAACCGACGCCGCATATCAAGAGTTTCCGACCGAGATCGGCTACCTCGCGCCCGAGCCCGGAGGTGTTCGAGGTTGGCACTGCTGATGTCGATTCGGAGTGTCGAGACAGGCAGGAGCGCAGCTCGTCGTGCCGCTGCTGAACACACGGTTCGCTGTCTGCCCTGCGAACGCACGCTGGGGTTCTCTATACGACGCGCTAGTACGGTACGGATGTCATCGACGAGGCCGACGGTCGCGAGCGTGGCACCGGATACAACCCGAGGCGCGGGGCCGAGCTTGTTGCCCGCGGCCGGGCGTTCCTCGACAATCAGCTGCCCTTGGACGCCATCACGGCCTGCACGTCGAGATCCAGATCGACCGAGCCAGCCCAATCGGGTCCGCCGACCTGGCGGGGGTCAAGGATCTCGTGATCGAGACCGCGGTCAGCACCATCATGGATCTCGAGGACTCGGCCGCGGCCGTGGACGCGGCGGACAAGGTGCTCGGTTACCGCAACTGGCTGTTGCTGATGCAGGGCGGCTAACAGCTCGTTTCAGAATGATCCTTGGAGTTTGCGTAAGCAGATGATCGAGCAGGCGAGGCTCGGGAACGCCTGATGGATGTCGATCCGGCGTTCCCAGCGGGTGCGGAGCCGGCGGAACTGGTGCAGCCAGGCGAAGGTCCGCTCTACCGGCCAACGCTGGCGACCCAGACCGCTGCCGTGGGGCTTCCCCCGGCGGGCGACGATCGGAGTGATCCCGCGGGCGGACAGCTGCCGCCGGTATTTCACGTGGTCGTAGGCCCGGTCGGCGAGCAGGTAGCGGGGCCGGCGCCGGGGCCGCCCTCGCCGGCCGCGGATCGGGGGGATCGCCTCGACGAGCGGGATCAGCTGGGTGACGTCGTGACGGTTCCCGCGGTCACGATTGTGGCGAGCGGAACCCCGGTGGCGTCGGTGATCAGGTGGTGTTTGCTGCCGGGGTGGGTTCGGTTGACCGGGCTCGGACCCGTCTCGGGCCCCCTTTAACGCGTGGATGTGGGAGGAGTCGACCAGGGCCCGGTGCAGGTCGAGCAGCCCGGCGGTGTTGCACTCGGCGAGCAGCTGCTCGTGGAGCTGCTGCCAGACCCCGGCTTCGGCCCAGTCCCGTAGCCGGCGCCAGCAGGTCACCCCGACACGCCGAACAGCGCGGTGGGCAGCTCCCGCCAGGGCACGTCGTTACGCAGCACCCACAGGATTCCTTCCAGCGCCGCCCGGTCATCGACCGGCAACCGGCCCGGGTAACGGAACCGCCGCTCCCGCACCGGGATCAGCGGCGCCAGCCGCTTCCACAGCTCCTCGCTCACCGTCGCCTCATCACGCATGACACCGAGGTCTACCGGTCAAGCCGACCCGTTCCTGGCACGACACACCACTGTTGATCAGTCTTTGTGAAACGAGTTGTAAAAGGCCAGGTCAACGCCGGTGGCCGAGTTCTGGAACCCCACAGGAAGGTCCTGCTCCGCTGCCGACCACGAGGAAGTCTGTTGCGCAGTCCCAATTAGTCATTTGGATCGCGTCCTGCCTTGTGGGTGCGCTGCCGCACAGATTCTCGGTTACCGTCGGATCCACAGTTCTTCGGGCAACAACGAGCCGTTGCCGTACTGCACGAGACCACCGACGTTCTTCCCGGCCAAGGCGCTGGGCGCAGCCCGCACGAGAAAGATCACCGGAACCAGCTCGGCCAGCCGCTGCTGCACGGCGGCGTAGAGCGCCTTGCGTTCGGCCTCGCCGGTCGCCGTCCGGGCGGCCTGGAGGTCGGTGTTCAGGGCCTCGTCGTTGACGCCCGAGATGTTCGCGTCCGACTGCCCGTTGAAGGCATTCCACAGCCGTGGCTCGGGGTCGACGAAGAAGACCCCCGAGAAGATCGCGTCGAAGTCGTGGCTGGTGCGCAGGGCAGCCGACCGTGCGTGGTCGACGACGTCGATCTGGACAGACACGTTTCGGAACGCGCTGAGCTGCGCCTGGATGCCCTCCGCCAACGCCTTGCTGTCGGCCGTGGGGGAGACGGTTAGCGTGAACGACACCGGCTTGCCCGCGGCGGCCAGCTCGTCGAACAGCCGCTGCGCCGTGTCGCGGTTCGGCGTCGTCAGTGGGGTGTCCGTGTAGAACGTCGATTGCTTGCTGAACAACGTGTCCGCGACCTGTCCGGCGCCGTTGTAGGCCGCCAGGTTCAGTGCCTGCAGGTCGCTCGCGTACGCGAGCGCCTGACGAGCTCGGACGTCATTGAACGGTGCCCGGCGCTGGTTCAGCGCGACGTACACCCCTCCACTCAGCTGCATGACGTTGGTCCGCAGCCCCGCCTCTGCCGCGCGCGAGACGTTCCACCAGTGCGACTCGATAGCGACGTCGGCGCCACCGCTGACCACCGTGTTGAGCCTCTGGCCGCCGTCGAGTGCCACGCGCAGGGTCAGGCGGTCGAGATAGGGCTTGGGTGCGTCCCAGTACCGCGGATTCTTGACCAGCTCGATGGCGTCCTGCCTGGTCCAGCGCTCCAATGTGAACGGGCCCGCGCCGATCGGGTGCGCGTCGAACGCCTGCTGGCCCGCCGCCAGCGCAGCAGGCGACGCGATCCAGTTCATCGAGGAGATGACGACGATCTGGGCGAACTTCGGGATCGGCGCGGTCAGCGTGATCCGAAGCGTCCGCGGGTCGATCACCTCGGTCGATCCGACCAGCGACGCGTCCGCGGCGGACGCCCCGGGGACCGTCTTGAGCCGGTCCCAGTTGTACTTGACGGCTGCTGCGTCCAACGGGGTGCCGTCGGAGAACACCAGCCCCGGGCGCAGCTTCAACTCGAACGTCGTGCCGTTGTCCGAGGTCGTGAAGGACTCGGCCATCCGGTACCGGACTTCTCCGGACGCCGGATCGTCGGTCAGCAACGTCCCGTAGAGCGCATTGCCCAGCACTGCGGTACTCGCGTACGCGTTGAAGAGCATCGCGGGATCGAGACTGCGTGCGTCGCTTAATGTCAACACACGCGCAGTACCGCCCGGCACCGGCTCGCCGTCAGCAGCTGCCGAACTACCGGCGGGCGAAGCGCCACCGCCACAGGCCGCCAGGACAAGGAACAGACAGCAGGCCACGGCGGCCAGGGGGAAGCCCCTCTTGGTCGGCATGATGCACCTCTCAACTACGTTGGCGATGGAGGAGGGGTGGAGCAAACGACGAAGGCTGCGGTGCGTGGCGGATCCGCGCGTAGACCGGGCTGATCCCGGTGGTACGAGCCGGCCCTACGACGTCCTCGCACCGACGAGGTCCTCGCACGACGGCCCGGAGCGACCGATGGGATCGCGGAGGCGATGGCCGACGCCACCGAGATCACGACGGACAGCAGCAGGGCGAGTCTCGCGAGTTCTACCGGCGAGCCGGGGGCAGGCCCGCCTATACACGGACCGTGAATTGTGAATCTATACCGCGAATCGCCATTGTCGCAAGCGTGATCTGGTCTCGTCGTCGTCCTCGCCGAGCACGTTGCGGGCCATGGCCACGGAAAGCAAGAATTTGGCCGAAAAGGATGGAGACAGGGATGGCCCGATGCTGGAAAATTCCGACCGGCGCCACCGCTCGGGAGTCGGAGCGGGATGACCCCCTGTGCTGTCGCGGTGGCGGCGACCGCGACGGCAAATGGCGGGCCTGATCGGCGGACGGTGACGCAGTAGCATATTTCGGGCAGAGTGCCGCGAGTCCGTTCGGTGCTTTAAGTACGAAGGTACCCAGGGGCGCAAGCACATTCACGTGTACCCTGCACCCAGACCGGCGCTATCGGACGGTCGATGGGCGAACCGTGACGCTGCCTGGTAAAGCCCTCCTGACCGAGAGAAGGAGCTGGAAACTATCACCCTGGGTGACGGCGCCAGCTCCCTATCCTACCTCCACTATCAGCCCAGCTGGTAGTCAGCTAACCGGCGGCTCCGACTTCCGTGGCTCGCCGATCTCCTCGAAGACCCAGGGCGTTGCATTAGCGAGATCGAGGGCCTCGCTGATGGGCATGGCCGTAGTGCCGGCACGCTTCATCAAATCGCCAAGAACATCCTCGATATTATCGGTCTCGATCTCATACAGGGCAAGGTATCGTTGCGGGGCCACCTGGGCGGCTTCCGACGGGAGTCCATCCACCCTGCGGAACCGCTGGGCCGACTCGATGCCGTCGACGGCCACAAGGTCACCCAAGTGCTGTTGGTCGTACCACTCGTTGTATTCATCCTCTTTCCCGGCCGTCGGCTCGCTGAGAACAACGAGTCTGTATCGGCTCACTTTCCCACCTCCTATAGGGCGCTGCTGCGGTGTCCCTTGGTGAAGTCGACGATCGGGGTGTCGTGGTTGGCGGCGAACCGGCGGACCGCGGTCACGAAGCCCTCGATGATTGACGCCAGCGGGGCGGTGGAAGCAACCCGCATACCGGCCCGCAGACACACGCTCGTCGGGCTGGGGCGAAGCCCCGTTAGCTGCATTCGACGTCGATCACGGCGAGTTGCGCCCCGATCGGGTAGACAGCCTCAGGCTCGGCGTCTCCATGCCGGAGCACGCCGGTGGCCGGTGAGAGTACCTCCGTCTCGACCTTGTCGGTCCCGACGAGGTAGAGCGGCTGCTCCTCGTTGACGTGCTCGCCGTCCGCGACCAGCCACTCTATGAAGGTGCCCTCGATCGCCGCCATGGTGAGCTTGGGCATCCGAACCGGAACGATGTCGGTCACTTGACGTACTCCACGGAAGCACGGGCTGCTGCCGTGATGCGGTCGACGCTCGGGTACACAGCGGCCTCGAGACCCACGGCCGCAGGGATCGGCCGGTACCGAGACGCGACACGCTGGACCGGCGCCTTGAGTTGTCCGAAGAGCTCCGAGTTGATGCGTGTGGCGATCTCCGCGCCCGGTCCGGCAAACTCAACCGCGTAGTGCACCATAACCGCCCGGCCCGTGCGGCCCACCGATTCCAGGACAGCCTCCGTGTCGAGCGGGACCAGCGTGCGCAGGTCGAGCACCTCGGCGTCGATGCCCTCGGCGGCGAGTTGCTCGGCGGCCTGCAGCGAGTCGAATACGCCGCGGCCGTAGGTGATGAGGGTGACGTCGCTGCCGCTGCGCTTAATGTCGGCGGTGCCGATCTCGACGACGTGGTCGCCGGCCGGAACTTCACCGCGAATGCCATAACAGGCGATCGTCTCGACGAAGATGGACGGATCGGGATCGAAGATGGCCGCCTTCAGCAGGCCTTTAACGTCCGCCGGCGTGCTCGGCACGATCACCTTCAGGCCGGGAACATGCATGAACCAGCTCTCGAGGGACTGCGAGTGCGTGGCCCCCGACCCCAGTCCGCCGAACGTCGCGGTTCGCACCGTGAGCGGGCACGACGTCCGGTTTGCCGACATGAAGCGCGCCTTCGCCGCGATGTTGACGATCTGGTCCATTGCGATCGCGATGAAGTCCATGATCATGATCTCGGCGACGGGGATCTGACCTTCGAGAGCCGCACCGATCGCTGCACCCGCGATTGCCGCCTCGGAGATCGGAGTGTCCAGGACCCGACTCTTGCCGTGCTTGGTCGACAACCCGCTGGTCGCGCCCGACACGCCGCCGCCCGGGTCGGCCATGTCCTCGCCCAAGAGGAAAACGCGTGGATCGGCGGCCAACGCCTCGTCGAGCGCTTCGTTGATCGCGCCGACGACCGTCAGGGTCTTTGTGTCAGCGATAGTTGTCATGCCGGAATGCCTTTCATGTCGACGAAGAAGTCCTTCTCGAGCTCGTCGAGCCCGGGTACGGATGCGGCCAGAACCTCCTGGAGCGCCGTATCGACTTGCTGCGTCGCCTGCTCGTCTATGGCGGCGAGTTCGTCCTCTGACGACACGCCGTTGTCGAGGAGCTTCTGCCGGTAGCGCGGGATGGGATCGACCGCCTCAGCGGCGGCGAGTTCGTCCGGTGGCATGTATGACATCTGGTCCCCGGTATAGTGGCCTTTGAAGCGGAAGGTGACGCATTCCAGTAGCGTCGGACCACCGCCGCCGCGGCTCCGTTCGGCGGCCACGGTGACCGCCTGGTACACCGCCTCCGGGTCGTTGCCGTCGATCCGCAAGCCCGGCATCGCGTACGCGAGCGCCCGGTCGGCGACCTGGTCGATGTGCATCGTGTCGCCGATCGGCGTCATCTCCGCGAAGAGGTTGTTCTGGCAGACGAAGATGACCGGCAGCTGCCAGGTCGACGCGAGGTTCATACCCTCGTGGAACGACCCGGTGTTCGTCGCGCCGTCGCCGAAGCAGACGGCCGCGACTCGGTCACTCCCCTGCTGCACGGCCGCCAAGGCCAGCCCGACGGCGACCGGGACGCCCGCACCGACGATGCCGGTGCAGAGCATGACCCCCTGCTCGGGTGCGGTGATGTGCATCGTCCCGCCCTTGCCACGAGATGCGCCGACGCTGTGGCCGAGCACCTCACCAATCACCTGGGTCAGCGGCACGCCCTTGCCGATCAGGTCGTGCAGCCCGCGGTAGGTCGTGACCAGCCGGTCGTCGGTGCGAAGGGCGGCCCCCATGCCAGCGGGAATTGCCTCCTGACCCCGCGACGGCCAGATGGTGGCGGYGAACTCCCCCCGCAAGATGCCCCGGCGCAGGCGTTCATCGCAGGCGGCGGCGAGCGTCATCGTCGTGTACATCCGCCGGGCGACGTCCTGACTCACGGCAGTCGTCGATATGACTGTCATTCAAGACTCCTTCTGGGCTAGCTCCCCATGTTCCTTCTGACTCCGGCGTCGGTTGGCGGGCACGGGTCATGTTGTTGTCAGTCCCTGTCGCGGTCCGGACGCCCCGTTTCTCGAGGACGAGGCCGTCCTTCTTGACGTGCAGCCGGCAGGCCAGACGCACGGGAGGACTCCGCACCCGCTTGGCCATCCGGAGTCTCATCGCATCGGACTCCTCCTGAGTCATCGGCTCAGCAGCCAGCTCGTCGCCCACGATCTTGGTGAAGCAGGACATGCATTCAGCCTGGCCCCAGCACTTGGTTGGCCAAGTGATTCCCTGTCGCCAAGCCGCCGCGGCCACGGACTCCTTCTCATGTACCTCGATCCGGATGCCCGAGGGCTCAACGGTCACCCAGGGCACGGAACACACCACCCCTCACCGAGTCGCGTCTCCAGCCGGCCGAGTGCTGTAGTCAGCTGCGAGTCGGCGGTCCAACTCCTGGTGCATATTGCTGATGGTCTGCTCCCACAGCTGCGACAACCGGGTCTCGGAGATGCTCTTGGACTTGATCCCGCGCTGCAGGCGCTCCAGGTTTTCGAAGTCCTGGCGCGGGATCAGACCCCAGTGGTCCGTGTCGTCCGTGTCGAAGCGTCCGGTGAGCTCGGCGCGCTCCGGCTCCCGCCCGGCCGGGTACGTGGTCACCGACCAGACCTCGAAGCGGCACCATTCCGGGTCGTCGTTGTAGGGCCGCACCCGATAGTTCAGCGAGTTGGCGTACATGGGCAGCATCAGGTAGTTGGGAAACAGGAAGATGTCCCCGCCCCAGAGCCTCATCGCCGCCGGATCCGACACCGGGTTCGGGATGCCGGCACCCTTCCAATACTCGAAGAGTGCCTGGATGGCCTTACCGGCGAACTCCGGATCCTTKGGGTCGAGCTCGCCCGCCAGTCCCTCGAACACGTGGATGTCGCGCTCGAGCGCCATCGCGTCCTGACCCGATTGGAGCACGCGGTGGAACTCGATGAAGTCGGACTTGTCCTCCGCATCCTCGACCTCTGCGCCGGGACGGCCGCCGTAGCTCTCCTTGGCGTCGCCACTCTGGAAGCGGCCGTGTCCGTTCGCGAACGCCGTGTACTCGAAGGCTGCCAGATCGGTCTCGTCGCTGTCGTCCTGGTCGAAGGTGTAAAGCTGGGGATGGGTCTGCTTCAGATGCCAGCCCTCGAAGAACGCCTCCTGGGCCAGCTTCCAGTTGCAGTTGATTATGGCTTCCTTCCACCACTTCACCCGCATGTTCCCGACGCCGACCCCGCTGAGGATCTGTGCCGCCGGAAACAGCGCCTCGAGCAGTGGCGGCGCATTGTGGTCCATGTTTATCCACACATGCCCACCCCACATCTCCACGAGACACTCGCGCAGAGCGAGATCGTCGGGACGGAGCACCTCATCGGAGAAACCTTCCCGTCCGAAGATGTGTGAGCACTGCCCGTCGGTCTTCCACCGCCAGCCATGGAACGGACACGCGATCTGCCCACCAGGGAACCGGCCTGCGCCCACAGCCAGTTGGGTGGCGCGGTGCCGGCAGGCGTTGTGCAAGGCCTTCACCGACCCGTCCTCCTGCCGGACGATCAGGATGGACTGGCCGACGACCTCGTACTCGACGAAGTCTCCCGGCTCAGGGATCTCTTCCTCGCGCGCAGCCATCTGCCACACATGCGGCCAGAGCTTCTCCTTCTCGAGGTCGTAGAACTCTCGGGAGTAGTAGCGCTCGGCGGGCACGTGTAATGAGTCGTTCATGTGGAATGGAACCTTGGAATTCACCTCATCGCCGTTGGGCCCAGCGGCCAGGGCCTGCTCGATCTCGCGCGCGGCGGGTCGGGGGCCAGTCAGGGTCATCGTTGGTCGCCTTTCTCTGGGGGAGCTGTAGCTGGTCGTCTGGTGCCAGGCCGACGGATTGCCCCAATCGAGACGGGAGGTGTCGATGGAGCGGGCACGGTAGCGGACTCGGCCGCATGCTGTGCCGCGATCCAGCCGAAGGCAAATGTCGCACCGATGCTCGCCCCAGCGCCGGGGTAGTGCCTGCCCATCACCGAGGCAGTGCCGTTTCCGGTCGCGTACAACCCCTCGATGGGACGGCCTTTCTTGTCCACGACCCGTGCRTGTTCATCGGTGAGCAGGCCACCGGAGGTGCCCACATCTCCGGGGTAGAGAGCGACGGCGTAGAACGGTCCCTTTTCGATGGTGCCGACACACGGATTGGGCTTGACCGTGGGGTCGCCGTAAAAGCGGTCGTAGGCGCGCTCGCCCTTGTGGAAGTCGGGGTCCTGGCCATGCGCGGCACTCCGGTTATACCGATCGACCGTCTGGCGTAGGTGCGCCGGATCGATGCCACAGATTCCCGCCAGCTCTTCGATCGTGTCCGCGCGTTTCATGTAGCCGCTGGAGATCCAGTCCTTCGGGGTAATCCGCCCAGGAGTCTGGCCCCAGAGATAGCGATTGCGGTTGCGCGAATCGGTGATCCACCAACTGGGCACCGCCGACGCGTTGGCCTCGTGCCGCTTGTACATCTCACGGCCGACCTCCATATAGGACGCGGCCTCGTTGCAGTACCGGTCGCCGTCGCCGTCAACCATGATCGCGAACGGCTTCGAGCGCTCGAAGACGGCGAACAGCGGGTACCCGTTGGGGAGTATCGAGGAGGGGATCCACCATGCCTCGTCCATCAGATCGACCGCGGCTCCAAGGCGCATCGCGGTCTCGATCACCTCGCCGGTGTCCCCGGGGTTGGCGGATGTCCACTCCGCGGAGGAGGGCTGGCGCCCGTACTTCTGGCGCATTTCCGCGTTGCGCGCGAAACCGCCGGCCGCGAGCAGGACCCCGCGCCGTGCACGCACTCGGCGGGCCTGGCCTCCGTGCTCGACAATCCCACCGACGACCCTGCCGTCCTCGACGATGAGGTCAGCAAGCGGACTGTCCGTCCAGATCGGAATACCGGCCCGCTGCAGGCTCATCAGCATGTATCCCTGCAGTGCCGCCCCCGAGCCACGCACCTGCCGGCCACGCGCGGTGGCCCACAAATACCGGCCCACCACCTTGGCCACTGTGCGTACACTCTTCATCGTCCGCGGAGCGACCGCGAGCGGTGCGATGTCGTTCGTGTAGGCCGGCAGCGGTGGGAGGCCTTCGGCGATCCGGAGCTTGGACTCCCACGGCCCGAGCAGGCCAGTGTCGAACAGCTCGGGTTCGATGGCTCGCCCGCGAGCCTTGYCGCCCGGACGTTCGTCGTAATAGTCCGAGTAGCCTTCGCAGTGCCGCAACGGCACGCCGGCGTCGGTCAGGAACTCGACCAACGGCTCCACGGCATCAAGGAAGGCTTCGGTACGGGCCCGTGACGTCGCAGGTCCTTCGTCACCGACGACGGCGGCAAAGTAGTTCCGGGCGTCCTCTCGGCTGTCCTCGACCCCCGCCCGGCGGGATACCGGATTGCCGGGAAGCCAGAGGACCCCGCCGGACATAGCTGTGGAACCGCCGATCTTGTCGGTCTTCTCGACGATGAGCGTCTGCAGGCCCCTCGAATGCGCAGCGAGACCCGCACACAACGCACCGCCGCCACTGCCGACCACCAGGAGGTCGGTGACGTAGTCCCAGCCGTCGGCGGTGGTCATGAGCTCACCTTCTGTACGGCGAACGTCATCGCGTACCTGCACCGGGCGACGTCCTGACGTGCTGCTGTGGTTGATACGACTGTCATCGAAGACTCCTTGTCAGCCAGATCCGAAGCGATGCACGTGGTCAAAGGACTCGCACACCCAAGTAGCTGCTCTCCAGTACCTCCCGGCTTCGACTCAGCTCCGCCGAGCCGCCTTCGAGCACCAGATCGCCGTGGCTATCGATTGCCTCATCTCACTGGAAGAATGTCGTGCCACTGGAGGAAGACTGTGCGAGCCGTGGCCCAAACGTCATTGGCTGGTGAAGATGCGGAACAGGTCTGAGGGCAGCAGATCGTCGGCGTGGCGTTCGCGCCCGGATGAGACGGCCCCCAGGTAGGAGTAGTCGGCGGCCTCGAGCATGAACGGCACCACCCGATTCCGCTCTCGACAGAGACGAAGTTCAGGCGGGGGAAGCGCTGCAGCACGCCGGATGAGATGAGATCCGCGCACTGGATTCCGTTCTTAAAGAACAGGTCGACGACTAAATAGGTGATGAAACCGGCGATGCCGTGCGCGGCGATCCGATCGGCATTGATCTGCGCTTTCCTACTGCTACTGCCCTCGCCGCCGCCGATGTGGAAGTGCAGCGGCATGTCCGCGTCCTGCGCGGTTGAGTACAGCGGATCCCAATACCGGTCACACGCGGAGRCAGGCCGAAACGGTGCGGTTCCCCCGTGAACAGAATTGACTTGAACCCCAACTCGGTACACCGCTCGATCTCGGCCACTGACGCCTACACATCTCAGAACGGCAAGGACACGTTGGGAATCAACCGCCGYGGGGCAACCGACACCAACTCATGCTGGAAGTCGTTGTACGCCCGCACGCAGTCCAGCTGCAGCTTCCCGTCGTTCATGCTCAGGAGCCACTGAGCTCCGAACCCCGCGATGTTCGGATACAGGACCTGCGCCCAGGTATCCGCCTGGTCCATGTACTTGATCCGTTCGGCCGAACTGTAGGCGCCGGGGTGAACCTCGTCGAACCCCGGAGGGTAGCTCGCCAGAAAGTCCTCCCAACCGGCCGGAGCCGACACACACCCACCATGTCGATCTTCACGTCATTCAGAACCCACACGTCTCGACCGTCCTTGTCACGAAACACGTGCGGCACTCGCTCCACACCCTTCGACGCCACCCGACTGGTCCACACGTCGGCCGGCTCGGTGATATGACTATCGGCTTCAATGATCAACGCAGTCATCTCAATGCTGTCCCCTCATGTCTTCCGGCTCGATCTTTCAGTCGGTACCAACGCCCGGATCAACTCGCGATCAACTCCTCCCTTGCGATCTTGTTGATCAAGGTGCCCACCCCCTCGACGGTGACGGTCATGACGTCGCCCACGTCGACCCGCGACACCGGAACCGGAGTGCCCAAAGCGATCAGGTCGAACCGGCGCAAGGTGAACAGTTGCGAGGCCCAGCTGATGGTCTCCAGAACGTCCCAGGTGTAGTCCGCCGTATTGCCCAGCTGGCTCGGTACACCGTTGACGGACCCGCTGATCACCAACCCCTTCCTAACCTGGTCCGGGCTCACATCCGTATCAATCCAGGGGCCGAATGAGGCGAACGTGTCCACCGACTTAGCACGCATGAAGTCCATGTCCTCCACCCCTTGATCGGTCAGAGTCATGTCATTCACACAAGCGAAACGCACCCAATACAGCCAGAATCTTCGTCGGCTCAACCGGCGCCAGAAACTCCACATCACCAATCGCCACGCGCTCACCAGTACGCTCAGCACGCTCGGGCTCACCCTCACCAAGCAGGTACAACTGCTCACCATCGACGTGACAAAAACGCGGCACGCCACCAACACGGACACGGGCGAAACGCATACAGAAACTCCTTCAGGTCGATCGGTCGGCATAGACGCCGCAGGTCATTCGCGGACCGCTCCAGCACCTGGTGCCATCAGTGGGCCTCGCGACGCACCGACGAAGATTCACCGCCGCGTGTCGCCGCGGGCCGCGCTAACGCACGGGCATTGATCGACGCTGGAAAGCTAGTGCTGGGACCGGCAATGTTCGCCCTGTCCGTCGTGGCCAGGTGGATGGATGGCAAGGCGCCGGGATCCGCCGCGTAGCAGCGCTCCTCGAGGATTCCGGCAACGCCACCAGGCGCCGCCGGGGCACGGCGGACAGGGTAAACGTTGCCGGTCCCAGCACCAGGAAGGTCTCAGAATCCCAGCGATCCGACCACCTCATGTGGCTCCACGACCGCAGCAGCACCCCCACTCGTATGGTTATCCATATGACCGGTTGTCCGGCAGTCTAGCGAGGTGTGATGCCAAGCACAATGCCCTCGTATAAGCCAGATCGGGAGTCTCGTCGGTGGCCGCGTTGCACCATGTCGGGTTTGGTGTGGCCGTCCCGTTTGAGCACAATTACTCCCGTCTGCGCAGGTCAGTGCGCAGGTCAGACGGGGGTGCGATGGCGAGGAGATCCTGGTGCACTGGCACGCGCCCCCCACCAGCCCGCCCGGACATCCGGGCGGGCTGTGGCGTTCCTGGGCCCCATAGACGGCGCCCTCAGATGGACGCGGAGCGCCGTTCGGATACCGGCCGGAGTGATGCCGGGACGGGGGTTTGGCCGACCCGCCCCTGGGCACTAGTGCAGCGCCGCGCAAGTCCTGCTGGGGTTGGTCAGGCTGCTTTGAGGGGTTCGCCGGTGTAGGTCCAGCGGTAGGGCTTGGCGGTCCGGTCGTAGACCTCGATGAAGTGGAGGATCTTGTTGGCGAGGTCCTCGCGGGAGGTGAACTCGCCGCGGCGCAACAGCCGGCGGCTGATGGTGGAGAAGAAGATCTCAACCATGTTGAGCCAGCTGGCGTGCTTGGGTGTGTAGGTCACGCTGAACCGGGGGTGGGCCGCCAGYCACGCCCGGGTCGCCTTCGAGGTGTGGCTGGGGCCGTTGTCCATCACCAGATGGATTTTCAGGCTGGGGTGGATCGCCTGATCGAGCCGGGACAGGAACCAGATGAAGTTCTCCGAGTTGTTCCGCCCCGGGATGATCTCGCCGAGGACTTCACCCGTCATGACGTTCATCGCGGCGATCAGGCTGACCGTGCCGTGGCGGACGTATTCGAACTCGCGGCGGGCGGGTTGGCCGGGGCGGGTGGTTCGGGTGGGGTGACGTCGGGAGCGGGCCTGGATCGCGGTCTTCTCGTCCAGGCTGAGTAGCACTGTGCCGGCGGGTGGATGCAGGTAG
>NZ_MAXA01000286.1 GCF_001854695.1 Parafrankia soli | reverse complement strand
ACGTCACCACCGCCCGCATCGATACCAGCGACGACGCACTCCGCCGGTCACTCCGCGAGCACGCCGCACAGCACCTCCCCGACTACATGATCCCCACGACGATCACCCGAATTGACTCCTTCGCAACGACGGTCAACGGAAAGCTTGACCGGAAGGYATTGCCCGTCCCCGATCTCAGTGAGATCACCGGCACCGACGGGCGTGCACCTGAGACGCCGACGGAGCGCTCGCTGGCGGAAGTGTTCCGCGCGGTGCTAAGTCTCGGGGGTGAGGTCAGTCTGAGGGCGAACGATGACTTCTTCCGTCTGGGTGGTCACTCGTTGCTGGCAACCCGCGTCGTCGCGCGGGCCAATGCCGCATTGGGTTCGGCGCTGACTCTGCGGGATATGTTCGAACAGGCCACGATCGAAGGACTGGCGCGTGTCGTCGACGGAGCCTCTCAAACCGTATCTCGCGTACCGCGAGTAGGTGATCTGCCACGCCCGGAACTGCTGCCTGTGACGTATGGGCAGCGCTCCCTCTGGGTTATCGAGCAGATGGGCGGCCCGGGGGCTCGCTATGTCGTCCCTCTGATCCGGCACTTGTCCGGAGAACTTGACGAGACTGCCCTGAGGTCAGCGGTGCAGGATGTCGTGACCCGACATGAGGCGCTGCGAACGTTGATCGTGGGGGATGACGGGCAGCTCCATCAGGTGATCCTCACGGGTGAGGAGGCGGCCTTGCGCCTGCCTCTGATTCCTGAGGACTTCATCGGGGCGGGACAAGACGCGATCGACGAACGCCTTCGGGAACTCGTGCGGAGCCGATTCGACCTTGCCGCGGATATCCCGGTCCGCGCCGGTCTGCTACGCGTGGAGGTTGCAGAGTGGATTCTCGTCCTTGCGGTGCACCATCACGCAACAGATGAWTGGTCCACGCCGACGCTGCTGGAAGATCTCTTCGCCGCCTACGCGGCAAGAAGCAAGGGGCATGCGCCGGCGTGGGAGCCGGTCGGGATACAGTACGCAGACTATGCGGTCTGGCAACAGGCCGTGCTCGGTCAGCCCACCGATCCAGAGTCCGCACTACATCACCATTTGAAGTATTGGGCAGACACGCTGGCGGATGCTCCGGGTGAATCCACGATAAGCCCCCACCGGCCCCGGCCGGCTGAACCGACGTACCGTGCGGCAGATGTGTCCTTGACCATCTCATCCGATGTCGTGGCTGATTTGCGGCGCGTCGAAGATGGGTGTGGGGTCACAATGTTCATGATCTCCCAGGCTGCCGTGGCCCTGGCGATATCCGTCATGAGCGCGAGTGACGATGTCGTTCTCGGTGCACCAGTCGGCGGTCGTACCGAGGACGGTCTCGAAGGCGTCGTCGGATACTTCGTGAACACGATTCCCCTCCGCCACAGATACTTCCCCGGCGACAAATTCTCCGACGTTCTCGCTCGTGTGAAGCAAACCGTGCTGGATGGCTTCAGTCATCAAGCGGCGCCTTTCGATCAGATCGTCACGGCGATCTCTGCGGATCGGGTCGTCGGCAGAAATCCGGTCTTCCAGGTCATGCTCACCTACCAGCGTGCTACCGGACGCCGAGTGGATCCGGAGGTCAGGGATCTCGTCGTGCGGCCTCGCATGGTGGGGCTGGGTGCCGTCAAGGGAGATCTCGATCTCTATCTGGTCGACTCCGACACCGAAGTATCCGTATTTCTCACGTTCAGTACGGATCTCTTCGAAGAGAAGACAGCGGTCCGTTTCCTCGGCGTGATTCAGAAGATCCTCGGCGCGATCGCCGAGGATCCGAACCGGACTATCGCCGAAGTCGATCTGCTGATCGCGAAAGAGAGACCCGCTCTCGAAGCTTGGACGACTGGAAGTCCAGCAGAGTTGGCTGGTGTTACTGTTGCGGGTCTTCTTGATGATCAGGTGGCGCGGTCGCCGGGGGAGATCGCGCTGGTTGCGGGTGCGCGGAGTTTCACGTTTGCGGGGTTGTCCGCGGAGGTGAACCGGTATGCGCGGCTGCTGCTGGAGCGGGGCGTGCGCCAGGAGCACAGGGTTGCGCTGCTGCTGCCGCGTGATGAGCGGATGGTCATCGCGATGTTCGCGGTGTTCGCGGTGGGTGCGGCGTATGTGCCGATCGATGCGGAGCTGCCCGATGACCGGATCGGTTACATGCTCGATGTGGCGGGTCCGACGGTCACGCTCGTCACCGATCGTGACGTGGCACGGCTCGGGCCCGCGGCGGGGCGGGTGGTGAATCTCGACGATGCGGTGGTGCGTGCGTGCGTCGCGGAACTGGCGGATGGGCCGGTCACCGTGGCCGAGCGCGGCGAGGAGGTGTCGCTGGATCATCTTGCGTACATCATCTTCACGTCCGGCTCGACGGGCCGACCGAAGGGTGTCGCGGTCGGTTACCGGGGCCTGACGAACATGTATGCCAACCATGTGGAGAAGATCTTCGACCGCGTGGTGGCCCATCAGGGCGGGCGGCGGATGCGGATCGCGCATACGACGTCGTTCTCGTTCGATGCGTCGTGGGAGCAGCTGTTCTGGCTGCTCAACGGCCACTCGGTGTATGTGATCAACGAGGAGATGCGCCGGGATCCGCAGCAGCTACTCGCGTACTACGACGATCAGCGCATCGATGGCTTCGACGTGACTCCCTCGTACGGGCAGGTGCTCGTTGACGAGGGTTTGCTGGAGCGTGACCGGCCGGCGGGTCGATCGGTGTCGGCAGACGCGACGGGCGTGGTGTTCGTGTCGCTCGGCGGTGAGGCGGTGCCCGAGCGGCTGTGGCAGCAGCTGCGAGATGCCCCGGGCGTGGAGTCGTACAACCTGTACGGGCCGACCGAGTACACGATCAATGCGCTCGGCGCGGATCTCGCCGACAGCCCGAACCCCAGCGTGGGCACGCCGATCTTCAACACCCGGGCGTACATCCTGGATCAGAACCTGCAGTTTGCCCTGCCCGGTGTTCCAGGTGAGCTGTATCTCGCGGGCGCGGGCAATGCGCGCGGCTACTGGGAGCAGCCCGCCCTCACCGCCGAGCGGTTCGTGGCGTGCCCGTGGGAGCCGGGGGCGCGGATGTATCGCACGGGCGACCTGGCCCGGTGGAACGACGAGGGGCGCATCGATTACCTCGGTCGTGCCGACGAGCAGACCAAGATCCGCGGGTACCGGATCGAGCCAGGGGAGATCCGTGACGTGCTGGAGGCGCACCCGGAGGTCGTGCGTGCTGAGGTCATCGCGGCCGACCATCCCTCCGGAGGGAAGTTTCTCGCTGCCTACGTCACCACCGCCCGCATCGATACCAGCGACGACGCACTCCGCCGGTCACTCCGCGAGCACGCCGCACAGCACCTCCCCGACTACATGATCCCCGCATCCTACAATCGGCTTGAGACGTTCCCGCTGACCACAACTGGCAAGCTCGACCGGAAGGCATTGCCCGTCCCCGATCTCGGGCAATCGACCGCCCACGGGCGTGCACCCGCGACCRACACGGAGCGAGATCTCCTCGCCGTCGTCCGTGACCTGCTGGGTTTGAGTGACGAAGCGCGGTTGTCGGTTGAGGACGATTTCTTCCAGCTGGGCGGGGACAGCATTCTGTCGATCCAGTTGGTATCCCGAATGCGGCGCATCGGTGTCGTCATCTCGGCCGCGGACGTCTTCTCGACGCGGACGGTGGCCGGGCTGGCTCGTCTTTCTGATGCGCGCCAGTCGGAGTCGGCAACGGAGCACACCGCCCCCCTGAAGGATCTGCGATCCTCCAGGTTGTGGCCGATTGCCAACAAGGAAGTGGATTTGCCCGGCTTTTCGACGTTGGTGCAGGCGGTGACTTTCGTGGTGCCAGCCGGAATTACGCACGACACATTGTTGCGCGTGCTGAACCGGGTCGTCGCGCATCATGCGGCTCTGGGCGGTCGCCTCGTGGCAGATGTCGACGGATCCTTCCGGTTCGAGGTTCCTGCCCGCTCTCCTGAAGTCGCGAAAGATCGGATGGTGATCGAAGCGCTGGGGCCCGCGTGGCCGGATCCGACGTGGCGCAGCGGCAATCGTGCACGTGTGGAGGAACTAGCGCGTTCTCTGCACCTCGATGCCGGCATCTTGTGGCGGGCAGTCTGGTACACGGGTTCTGCCGATGCGGCAAGCCGTCTACTGCTGGTAATGCATCACCTGGTCGTCGATGGGGTGTCATGGCGAGTTCTTGGGGATGATCTTCGGCAGGCGTGGGAGTTGGAGACCGGCCGCACTGCTGAGCCACTGCTGCCGGTAGGCACGAGCTTGCTGAACTGGGCTGAGATGCTCGCGGGCCGCGCCGCTGAGCAGGATGTGAGGGCGCAGACAGAGTACTGGGCCGAGACTGTCACGGCGGATGATCCGTTGCTGGGTTCCCGTGCGCTGGACGCGGCGCTCGACACGCGCGCCACAGCGGAGATGCTCACGATCCAAGTGCCCGCGAGAGTCGCCGGCCCGGTGCTGAAGGAGGTGCCTGGTGCACTGGCGGCCGAGATCAACGATGTGCTGCTCGGCTCGTTGACGATCGCTGTCGGGGCATGGCGGGCGAGGCGAGGGGTCGGTCATCGGCGTGCGCTGATCGGACTTGAGGGGCACGGGCGCGAAGAGACGTTCGTGCCCGGCAGTGATCTTTCCCGCACTGTGGGGTGGTTCACGACGTGGTTCCCAGTCGGACTGGACACCGTCGACATCGATCCCGTCACGGCCTTGACGGATCCGGGAGCTTCCGCAGATGTGGTGAGGCACGTGAATGAGCAACTGCGGGCGGTACCCGATCGCGGCATCGGCTACGGGGTGCTTCGAGAGCTCGCTCCTGACGGCGCGGGCCGTTTGGTCGACGGCGTGGTGCCACAGATCGGATTCAACTACCTCGGCCAGTTCGGCCCCGGCAGCGCCGTGAGGGACAGCGCATGGGAGATGGCCCCCGAGGCTCCTGGGATCGTCGGTTCCGCGGACAGGACGATGCCTCTGATCGCTGTGTTGGACATTTCTTTGGTGGCGGTACAGAGCGCTGAGAACAACGAGTGGACGTTGAGGGGCAACATCGTTTATGCGGCGGGGATCCTCAGCGAGGCGGAAGTGAGCGAACTGCAAGAGCTGTGGGTGCAGTCGCTCGAGACGTTGGCGTCCTACACGACAGAGACGGGCGTCCGGAACAGCGGTTTCGGTAACCCAGAGGAGGATCATGAAGATCAGCGATAACCGAGTGCTAGCCGACGTCGCCGATGTCCTGTACATCGAGGCGAACGACGTGGATCAGGACGCCGACCTGCGCGCACAGGGCATGGACTCCGTCCGGCTCATGGAACTGGTCGAGCGGTGGCGCAGCGCCGGCGCGGAGGGCATCGACTTCATTACGCTCGCTGAAGACCAACGGGTGTCACGTTGGCTTGAGGTGTTGGCGGCGTCGACGAACGATGACGCCGAGTCGTCTGAGTGAGTCTCGTCTACCAGGGGCGGGTATGACGACCGGCTGCGCGATCTTCCCGCCCCTCCCCGACAAGGAGACGCAATGCCCACGATGCTCGTGAACGGAATCGCCCTACATTACGACGAGTATGGCGATGGCGCCGACCCTCTCGTCGTGTTGGTGATGGGAACGGGAGGGAAGGGGCAGGTGTGGACGCCGCACCAGGTGCCCGCCCTCGTCGAGGCGGGGTACCGGGTCGTCACCTACGACAACCGGGGCATCAGCCCGGTGCCCGGACAGACTGCCACGTCGTGCCCCGACATCGTCGTCCCAGAGCTCGTTGACGATCTCGCCGCGCTCATCGAGCGCTTCGGCGCCCCGGCGCACGTGATCGGAACCTCGCTCGGAGCGCGGGTCGTGCAGGAGTTGCTCCTCGAGCGCCCCGACCTTGTGTGCCGGGCGGTCGCGATGGGTGGTCACGCACGCATCGACGACGTCGGACAGATGCTCACCCGGGGCGAGCAGGAGTTGTTCGACCAAAAGATCGTGCTGCCGAAAGCGTATAAGGCAGCGGTCGATGCTCTGCTGAACTTATCGCCCGCGACATTGCGAGATGAGACGAAATCCAACGACTGGCTTGCGCTTCTGGAGTACTCCGCGGTTCCGGCGTCGTCGGGTGAGCGTGGCCAACTCGGCGCTTCCGAACGACTCGGAGATCGCGGCGACGCGTACAGAGCGATCACCCGGCCGTTGCTGGTGATCGGTTTCGCCGACGACTTGATGATCCCGGCACACCTCGGACGCGAGCTTGCCGATATCGTCCCGACTGCCCGGTATGTCGAGGTGCCCGACACGGGACACTACGGCTATCTCGAGCAGCCCGAAGCGGTGAACCGGCTCATCCTCGACTTTCWCGCCGAGCCCGAGGGGTCGGCCGTCGGGTGACGGCGATGAATGAAGCGAACACTCGGTCGGATGCGGTGGGCATGCTACCCGATGTGGTCGACATCATCGGTATCGGCTTCGGACCGGCCAACCTGAGCCTGGCAATCGCCATTGAAGAGCGCAACGGCGCCCGGCCTGCCGCCGACCGTGTGACCGCCCGCTTCGTAGAGGCCCAGCCGAGGTTCGGATGGCACGACGGCATGCTGCTGCCGGGCACGACCATGCAGATCAGTTTCCTCAAGGACCTCGCGACCATGCGCTCGCCCACCAGCTCGTATAGCTTTCTGAACTACCTGCACGAGCGCGGGCGCCTGAGCGACTTCATCAACCTGAAGACCTTCTTCCCCACCCGGCTCGAGTTCCGCGACTATCTGGCGTGGGCGGCCGCGCGTGTGAACGTGCCAGTCTCCTACGGGGCGAGGGCCACCCGCGTCGACCACGACGGTGCGGCCTTCACCGTCATGGTGTCGGGCGGCGGCGGACGCGAGGCGGTCCGGGCGCGGTCGGTCGTTGTCGCGACCGGGCTGCGCCCCGTGCTCCCGGACGGGATCGAGGTCGGCCCTCGGGTGTTCCACAACCACGGTCTGCTCAGCAGCCTCGACCGGCTCCCCTCCACGCCGCACGGCCGGTTCCTCGTCGTGGGCGCTGGGCAGAGCGCCGCAGAGGTTGCCGCCTACCTGCATGACACCTACCCGGCGGCGGAGGTACACGCCTCCATCCGCAGCTTCGGCTATGTGCCCTCCGACAACACCCCGTATGCGAACCGCATCTTCGACCCCGCCTCCGTCGGGGAGTACTACACCGCTCCGCCCGACGTCAAACAGCAGCTGCTGCGGCGGCACTGGTCGACGAACTACGCCGCTGTCGACGCCGAGCTCATCGACGACCTCTACCGACGGGAGTACGACGAGAAGCTGCGCGGCGTGCGGCGCCTGTTCGTGCACCGCGTCACCGAGGTCGAAAGCCTGCGCGAGGGCCCGGGGGGTGTCGTCGTCGCGCTGCGCGACCTCGGGGCCCGTGCGCGCACGCCGCTCGAGGTCGACGCGGTGGTCTTCGCCACCGGCTTCCGCCCGTCAGACCCGCGCGGCCTGCTCGGCGACGGCATCGACCTCGAGGCCGCGCTCGACGGGGACGAGCCGCTCGTGGCGCGCGACTACAGCCTGCGTGTGCCGGGGCTGGAGGGCCGCATCTTCCTCAGCGGGGGTGTCCAGCACAGCCACGGCCTCAGCTCGTCGCTGCTGTCGACCCTGGCCGTGCGCGCCGGCGAGATTCTCGAGGCCGCGGTCCCCACGCACAGATCCCACATGGCGACGGGCAGCTGACGGCCCGTCCCACCGGCAGAAGGAGAACACGCGATGGCGAAGAACCCGTTCGACGACGAGGATGGCACGTTCTACGCGCTCATCAACCATGAGGAGCAGTACTCGCTCTGGCCCACGTTCAAGCCGGTGCCCGGCGGCTGGACCATCGTCTACGGCGAGCCGGACGGCAGACCCAGGCAGGAGGTGCTCGACTGGATCGACCAGACTTGGACCGACCTGAGGCCCAAGTCGCTGCGCGACTTCATCGCCAGCCACGAAGTCGCGAGAGCTGCCACAGGCGAGTAACCCACGGCGGTGTGCGGCAGTCGGCTGGGAAGGAACGAACCTGATGCTACGCACCGTACTCGGCAGCAAGGTCCAAGCCGATCTGCAGGTGCATCACGAGGCGGCAGCCCTGGACGGGGCGGGCTGAGCGGAGGTCTGGGTGATGGTGCGCAGCAGCGTCGCCATGTCGGCCTTGCCCATCGCGGCGGCGATGGCAGAGGCAGAGAGATGTTGGGTGCGCTCACGGCAGACTCGAGCCACACGGCGTTCGCGGCTCACAAAGCTCGGCGATGATCTGTGCTGCCTCATTGGAGCTTGTCGACGTTGGCGGCGCGCAGGGGGCTGCTGGCGATGAACGCGTGGTTGCCACCCCGCCAGTGGCCATTCCAGCCTGCGCAAATTCATGGACCGAGCCTCTCACCCGAGCTGAACAGCTCCGCCACCAGCGCAAACGCCGCCAATCAAACCCGACGACCGACCGCCACTTCACTGGAGCCGCCACACAGCGATTCAACCAAGGCGGACCACCTCTGCCCGGCGACCGCTCCGCTCCCTGACAGCTCACCGCAGATAGCCTTGTGTCGGTCGAATGACTTAGGTTAACCTTTCCTCATGACTCAAGTTGCTGTGCTGGGAGCACGCGGGCGCATGGGTGAGGCATCGGTTCGTGCAATCGAGGCCACTTCCGACATGAGCGTGGTCGCCGAGATCGATGTCGATGATAACCTGCGAGAGATCGTCGAAAAGAAGGCCAATGTCGTGCTCGTGTTCTCCCCGCCGGGCGTGGCACACGAGCAGGTCCAATGGTGCATCGAGCAGGGGATTCACGTCGTGGTGGGAACATCCGGCTTCGATGAAGACGCTGTCCAGCAAATTCGCGCCGCACTCATCGAACGTGATGAAGTCAACGTTTTCGTCGTCCCGAACTTCTCGGTGGGCGCGGTGCTCTTGACGCAGTTCGCGGCGAAGGCTGCCCCGCTCTTCGAGTCTGTCGAGATCATCGAGATGCACCATCCCGATAAGGTGGACGCGCCATCGGGTACGGCACAGCACACGGCCGAACTGATCGCTCGCGCTCGCGCGAAAGCAGGTTCCGCTCCCTCACCCGATGCCACCTCTCGCGACCCGCATGGAACGCGCGGCGGGCGGATCGAGGAAGTCAACGTCCACGCGGTGCGTGTACGCGGTTTCATGTCTTCACAAGAGGTGCTGTTCGGATCCGAGGGCGAGATCCTGAGGCTGCGTTACGACTCCGTCACACGCGAGTCCCTCATGCCCGGAGTGCTCGCCGCGCTCCGCGCCGTCCCAGGTCTCCCCGGGGTGACCATCGGCCTCGAAACCGTGCTGAGCTTGGGCTGAACACGATTCGACAACGGATGACAGCCTGAACCTCTTGCGTGAACTCGCTCTTCGACGACCGGATCGGCATCGGCAGCTTCACGCGGCGCCGATGCCGCCAGGACACGAGACGCCGACACCTGAGGAAGACCGATGAGCATCCAACCGCTGACCCTTGACGGCGTCGTACCCTATCCGCCAAAGACCGTGGCCCAGTACCTCGCAAAGGGATACTGGCACGATCAGACGCTTCCGGAGTTGCTTTTTGCCACGGCGGAACGCTATCCCGACAAGCTCGCGGTCATCGACCGCGACACCCGGCTGAGCTATAGGCAACTCACGGATGAAGTCCTGCGTCTCGCGGCCGGTCTGCAGGATCTGGGGCTGGGCCGTGGCGACCGAGTGGTCGTGCATCTGCCCAATACCTACGAGTACATCGCGTTCGTCTTCGCCCTGTGGGAGCTCGGCGTGATTCCCGTGGTCGCGCCCATCGCGCACCGTCGCGCGGAGATCGAACACTTCATCGAGATTGCCGAGGCGCGTACCTACATCACCGTCGCATCGGACAGCGGCACCGATCTCGCTGCGTTGGCTGCCGACCTGAAGGGCCGTTGGGCCCATCTGGAGCACACAGTGATCCTCGATCGCGGCGGCGGCGGCGCCGAGTACGAAGCGCTGCTTTCGAAAGGATCGCTCGAGCACGTGCGGCGATGCAGCCCGCAGGACGTCGCGCTGCTGCAGATGTCGGGCGGCACGACGGGCGTGCCGAAGCTGATGCCGCATACTCATCACACGTACGGCTATGCGTTGCGCAGAAGCGTCGGGGAACGGGGCATCACCGAGCGGACGGTGCATCTGCTGGTCATGCCGATCTGTCACAGTATGTCGACGCGTTCGCCCGGCTTCCTCGGCGCGTTCAGCGTGGGCGCAACGATCGCGATCGCGCCGAACGGCAGCCCCGATGCGGCGTTCCCGCTGATCGAGAAGCACCGCGCGAACCGCGTGACGTTGGTGCCCCCGATCCTGCTGGCCTGGCTGAACTCCTCGCTGCGCGACGCCTACGATCTTTCCAGCATGCAGGTGATCATGTGCGGGGGTGCGAAGCTGAGCGAGGAGGTGGCGCGGCGGGTCGAGCCGGAGCTCGGCATGGAGCTCTCTCAGAGCTTCGGGATGGGCGAAGGCCTGGTCGTCAGCAACCCTCCGGACGTCGATCGGGAGACCAGCGTGCGATACCAGGGCCGGCCGGCCTCGGAGGCCGACGAGATCCGGGTCATAGACGACGAGGGAAACGACGTGCCGCCCGGGGCGCCCGGTCACCTGCTGACGCGGGGGCCGTCGGTAATCCGCGGCTACTATCGCAACCCCGAGCAGAATGCCCTGGCGTTCACCAGCGATGGATTCTACCGCACCGGTGACATAGTCGAGCGGGACGAGCGTGGGTTCATGAGGGTCGTGGGCCGGTCGAAGGACCAGATCAACCGTGGCGGCGAGAAGATCGCGCCCGAGGAGCTGGAGAACGCGTTCCTCGCCCACGGCGGCGTGCACAACGCCTCCGTGATCGGCATCGATGACGAGRTGCTCGGCGAGCGCATCAAGGCGTACCTGATCCCCCGGTCGCCGGAGGACGTGGCCGATCTCACCTTGAGCAAGCTGCGTCGGTTCCTGCAGGAGTGGGGCCTCGCGACATTCAAGCTTCCCGATTTCGTGGAGGTGGTCGACGAGTTCCCGTACACCGCGGTCGGCAAGGTCAGCAAGCGACTGCAGCGCGAGCAGAACTAGGAACGCGTCGAGCGGCATCGCTCAACGTGAGTTGTTCTCGGGTCGGATACGGCAACGAGGTGGTTATGCACAACGCGGATGTTGTTGTGGTCGGCGGGGGTAACGCCGGGTACTGCACGGCTCACGCGGCGGCCGAGCGCGGGCGACGCGTGCTGCTGTTGGAGAAGGCACCGCGGGCGCTGGCCGGGGGGAACAGCTACTACACGCTCGGTGCGACCCGGATGGTGCACGCCGGGCTCGGCGATCTGCTCGAGATCCTTGAGCCCGATGAGCGTCACGCGCGTACCGAAGTTCCGCCGTACTCGGCGGCAGAGTTCCTGGCCGACCTGGACCGGATCACCGAGGGACGTGACGATAAGGAACTTGCCGCGGCTGTCGTCGAAGGCTCGCGCGACGCGGTCCGCTGGCTGCACGAACTGGGGCTGCGATTCCGGCTGATGTACGAGCGGCAGGCTCACGAGAACGCCGATGGAACCTTCGTGTTCTGGGGTGGAACGCACGTGTGCAACGTCGACGCGGGCCCTGGGCTGATGTCAGACCATGAACGCGTCGCCTCGCGGCTCGGGGTCGAGATGCGCTACGGTTGCCCGGTCACGGGGCTGATGACCAACGGCGGCTCGGTCGTCGGTGTTCGTGCGGGCGATCAGGAGTTTCCGGCGGAGTCGGTGGTGATCGCCAGCGGCGGTTTCGAGGCGAACGCGCAATGGCGGCAACGCTACCTGGGAGACGGGTGGCAGCACGCGAAGGTGCGTGGCACGCCGTACAACACCGGTGACCTGATCGGCGCGGCCTTGGAGATTGGTGCAGATCGTGGAGGCGACTGGTCAACGTGTCATAGCGTGCCGTGGGACGCGTCATATCCCGAGAACGAGAGCAACCGTATGTTGACGAACCGWCTCAGCCGGTACGGCTATCCGCTTGGCATCATTGTCAACGCCTGGGGTCGACGATTCCTCGACGAGGGTGCAGACTTTCGCAACTATACGTACGCGAAGTACGGCAAGGTGATCCTCGAACAGCCGGGTTCGGTGGCGTTTCAGATCTTCGACGCGAACTCGCGATCGATGCTCAACGTGTACGAGTATGAAATGCCCGGGATCATCCCGGTCGTCGCCAACAGCGTCGAAGAGCTCGCCGCAGCCATAGACGTCGACGTCGACGCGTTCGCGCGGACGGTCCGCGATTTCAACTCATCGATCGACACCAGCCGTCCGCTCGATCCAACGATCAAGGACGGCCGCAGCGCGACGGTGGAACCGATCAAGAGTAATTGGGCATCGGCGATAGAGACGCCGCCTTATTATGCATATCCGGTGACGTGTGGAATCAGTTTCACCTTTGGAGGGCTTCGCGGCGACATCAACGGCCGGGTGCTCGATCCGTCAGGTGCGCCCATCCCCGGGCTCTTCGCGTGCGGTGAAGCGCTCGGGGGCCTCTTCAGCGGGAACTACCCGACGGGCGCCGGCCTGACTGCGGGAATGGTGGTCGGGCGACGCACAGGATCGCTCGCCTGAGCCATGATTTCGTCGCAGAGCAGCACCCGGGTCGTCATCGTCGGCGCCGGCCCGGTCGGAATGGTGTGCGCACTGGCGCTGAACCGGCAGGGCATCCCGGTCACCGTGCTCGAGTCGGAGCCCGTACCGGTGAAGGATCAGCGCGCCGCGACCATTCATCCGAGCACTCTGGAGATGCTTGACGAATTGGGCATCACCGAGAAGATCACGCCGCACGGCCTGGTTTCGAGCACCTATCGCTTCCACGACCGRCCGACCGGCGAGTTGGTGGCGGAGTTCGATCTCGCCCGGCTCAAAGACGAGATCCGGTTTCCCTATGTGCTGCAGTACGAGCAGTACAAACTGACCGCTTCCATCGCCGAGGAATACGCCAACGGATCCGACTTCGACATGCGGTTCTCCCACGCCCTCACCGGCCTCGCCGTGGCCGCGAACGGCATCGAGGTGGAGTACGCCTCCCCCGCGGGCACGGGGCGCATGACGGCGGCCTATGTCATCGGCTGCGACGGCGGCCGGTCAACAGTGCGCAAGCTCGCCGGCATCGAGTTCGAAGGGTTCACGTATCCGGAGCGGTTCATCAAGATCGCGACCAGATTCGACTTCAAGACCGTGAAGTCGAATCTGTCACTGCGCAACTACTTCTCCGACCCCTACGAGTGGGCCAACCTGTTCAAGGTGCGCGGGGAGACGCCCGAAGGACTCTGGCGGCTGATCCTGCCGATCGGCCAGGACGAGGACGACACCACCGCACTGTCGGCAGCGCGCGTCGAGCGGCGGCTGCAGAAGTTCTTCCCCAAGGCGGACCCCTACCACGTCGAGTACGCCAGGGTCTACAGGGTCAATCAGCGCGTGGCCGGGACCTTCCATAAAGGCCGCATCTTGCTGGCCGGAGACAGCGCGCACGTCAACAACCCGATCGGCGGCATGGGCATGAACGGCGGCATCCATGATGCCATCAACCTTGCGGAGAAGCTCCCCCAGGTGATCCACGGTCGGGACGGTGACGATCTGCTCGACCTCTACAGCCGCCAGYGCCGTCACGCCGCGCTGAACTACGTACAAGCCCAGACAATCGCCAACAAGCGAATGCTGGAGGAACGCGACCCCGCCGTGCGGCGACAGAACCTCGATCAGTTGCGCTGCACGGCCGAGAACCTCGATAGCGCGCGCGCCTATATGCGCCGCGCGGCCCTGTTCGACAGCCTGCACGACGCCGCCTCCATCCCCTAATACTCCAGTGACAGTGGCCGGCATGTGGTCTCTGCATGGAGCGGCGGCGTGGCGTCCGAACGGGTGCGGCCACCGTGTGATTCTCCGTAGTTTGTGAGAACAAACGATGAATCCGCGGTGGCCGCGGAGCGGAGTGTATCCGGTTTGGACGTGGCGGTATGGGAGGCTGGTTTGGAGGAGTTGCTGGTGCGAGTCGATCCGTGTTTCGTGTCGGAGCAGCCGCGGGTGCAGGCGCGGGCGTATGTGGCCGGGTTGTTGTCCCGCGCGGAGCGGAAGAACGGGTGGACCCTCGCGGAGTTCACCGGTCAGGYGGGTCCGCAGAAGATGCAGCGGCTACTGAACGGGTATGTGTGGAACGCTGATCGGGTGCGTGACGTGGTCGCGTCGTATGTGATCGAGAACCTGGCCGGGGAGCGGCGACTGCCCGGCACAGGGCGAGCGCGTCCTGCCCGAACACCACGGCAAGACGGTCCCGGGCCGTCGTCGATGACGGCATCGTCCACCCGTTGACCCGCTCGCCGTAGCGATGCGCCAACTCGTCGATGTTCAGGGTGTCGGCCAGCCAGTCCGGGGCCACGACCGCGTGGGCCTCCAACGCCGCCCGCACGCTCTCCCTGGCGAGCTCGGTCCGGTTCAGGTCCCGCACCGCGCTGATCACATGGGTGGAATCGGTGCACGCTCTGCCACCAGCGCCGATCAGGCCCCGCTCACGGCAGGCCTCCACGAGCCGGTCGAAGACCACCCGTTCCAGATCGTGGTCGGCCAGCCGGGCCCGGAACCGGGACAGCACTGTCGCATCGAACCCGGTATCGGTCAGCTCCGCGCCGAGGGCGTACTTCCAGTCGATCGCACGGACCGCCATACCGCGGCCTGCCGGTCGGTCAGGTTCTCGGTGAACTGCAGCACCGTGACCAGCGACAACACCGCCGGCGGCAGACCCGGCGCCCCCCTGATCCCGAACGCGCCGGTGAACGGCTCATCGACGAACACCTCGGCGAGGCGATCCCGCAGCCGCATCGCCAACGTCCCCCGCGGAAACGCCGCCCGCGCGACCGTCACAGTCTGCGCCGGGAGCTCGGGCAGCCCCTTCGGCTGCAACGACATGTGCCCCACCTCCCGCGGCCAGCGAGACGACCCGGACCACAGAAGAGATCATGCCGCACCCACGACACCCAGCCGAATTACGCAGCAGAGTCTTCGTCGCGGTCAAAGGCGACGCCCGCGCCCTCGACGAAGCCAGCCTCGCCCGGGACGCCACCCTGGTCACCGCCCATTCCGAGAAGGAACAGGCGAAACCGACGTTCAAGCGCGGGTTCGGGTTCCATCCTCTGTGGGCGTTCATCGACCACGGCCCGGACGGGACCGGGGAACCCGCCGCGGTGCTGCTCTGCCGGGGAAATGCCGGCTCGAACACCGCGGCCGACCACATCACCGTGGCCACGGCCGCGCTGGCTCAGCTACCCCGACGGCTGCGCCGTTCCCGCAAGGTCCTGATCCGCACCGACGGCGGCGGAGGCACCACGAGTTCGTCGCCTGGCTGCACCAGCGCCGGGTGGCCTACTCAGTCGGGTTCACCCTCACCGACGACCACGCCGAAAAGATCGCCGCACTCCCGGAACAGGCCTGGACCCCGGCCTACGACGCCGACGGCCACCCCCGCCCCGGGGCGTGGGTCGCGGAACTGGCCGGGCTGCTCGACCTGTCCGGCTGGCCGCCGGGTATGGGGGGTCATCCTCCGCCGCGAACGCCCGCACCCCGGCGCCCAGCTACGTATCACCGACGTCGACGGCAACCGGATTACCGCGTTCGCGACGAACAGCCCCCGAGGCCAGCTCGCCGTCCTGGAACTCCGCCACCGCCGCCGGGCCCGCTGCGAGGACCGGATCCGCGGCGCCAAGGACACCGGCCTGGCGAACCTGCCCCTGCACGACTTCACGCAGAACCAGATCTGGTGCGCGGTCGTCTGAAAGATCGAGGCTAACTATGGGCGCCAGACTCGCCGATCGGCATTGTCGCCGACTTTGCGCAACACGTTCTCGAACGCCAGGATCACGGCACGGGCAAATCCGATGACCGTCAGAATAGTACTGCCGGCCTCCACCCTGTATCGGATCACCGCGCGGTACGCTGCCTCGGTCGGTTCGATCGCCAAGGATTCTGCATCGGCGGAATAGGATCGGCTGATAAGTATCGGCGCGATCGGTATGCCAGCTAGGAGACGCCTACCCGAGCTACTGCCATAGCGTGCCAATGCGAACTCAGGATCTGGGTGCCAAGTTTCCTGCTCGATAGGCACGGGAACGGTTACCGTCATCGGGCCAAGCGGCCCCAGGGCAGCATCTGACAGAAGAGGAGCTTCGTGATCTACGACACCGCCGAGTCGCGATCCGTACCCAGTCGCRTGCAGTGCTCGTCGGATGGTCTCGCGCACGGTGGCATCGGTGAGAGAGCCGTCCCAGTGTATGACCTGAGTTCTGTCGGCCGAGTACAGTCCCTCGTCGAGTGAATCCGTGCGCTCGATCAGCTCAATCGGGTTCTCGATCTGATCCATTTTGAGAGCCGCAGCGATATCGGCGACTTCAGTCAAGGTCGCTGCGACGGACGGCGCTGATAGCATGCTCTTGTTGGCGTTCTCATCAGTGAGCGCGCGGAGGGCCTCCAGTAGCTGGTGCACGGTGTATCGATCGGCCACGGCAGCATGTACTGCAAGCGCAATGTAGGTCTGTGTCGAGCTGCTTGCGTATGCGAGGCCCGACGGCCGTGCATTGGTGACATCAATCATTTGGCTGGCCATCGTCCGAAGATCTGTCAGCTTCGTGGAGGGCGAGGCCCCTGCGACATGCACTCTGGAGAGAGTTGGTGCGATGGTTGTCATAGGGGTTACCCAAGTGAGCCACAGTCGACGACTTACCGTCTGAACCGACAAGCGAAGCAGGTCATGTTCTTGAACGAGCGAAGCGTATGCGGCGAGTAGCGCGTCGTGCGATAACGAGACGGGGAGAACGGCGGTCTCGGTCAAGATCCATGAGTTCGGATCGTCGCGCGACTCACGTAGTCTCTCGAGAGTCGGAGAGGCGGGCACAGCGACCATGCTTGTCGAAATCGCCTTGGCCTCAACTTCTTTTATGATCTTCTGAGACAGCTTCGCGACGGTTCGCTGCTCGAAGACGTCCCGCAACGTGAAAGTGTGCTGTCGTTGTGACGCGCGCGCAACAAGACGTATCGCGAGGATGCTGTCACCGCCGAGTCGGAAGAAGTCGTCGTCCACGGACAGGGGTGTGCCCTCGGGGAGGGCGAGTACGTCGCGGAACACCCCGGCCAGGGACAGTTCGGTGTCCGTTTCTGGGGGGCGGCCGCTGCCGGATCCGGCGGTGAGGTCGGGGGCGGGTAGTGCTTTGCGGTCGAGTTTTCCGCTCGGGGTCGTGGGGAGTGTGGCCAGGCGGGTGAACGATGYGGGAACCATGTACTCCGGCAGGAGCGCGTTCGTGTGTTCCCGCAGTGCGTCGGCCAGCACGGTCTCGTCGGCCGGCGCGGACGGGGTGGTAGTGACATAGGCGGCGAGGAACTTCCCTCCGGCGGGGTGATCGAGAGCGGTGACCGCGGCACCCGAGATGGCGGGGTGTCGTTCGAGGACAGCGCGGATCTCGTCGAGTTCGATCCGGAACCCGCGTACCTTGACC
>NZ_MAXA01000285.1 GCF_001854695.1 Parafrankia soli | reverse complement strand
GGTCGGAGGTCTCCTTCCAGGTACGGGTGCGCTGGAAGGAGATCCGGTGCTGGTGCAGCAGCTCGCCCAGTCGCTGGCGGCCGACGATGACCGGGGGTACCCCGGCCGGCGGGTGGCGCAGGTAGTCGGACAGCTTGCGCAGGCTCCAGCGGGTGAACGGCAGCCCCAGCGCCCTCGGCCTTGTGCGGGCGACCTCGACGATACGGGCCTCGCCCTCCGCGGTGATCCGCCGCGGACGGCCGCCCGCCCACCGCGGGTCCAGGCAGTCCAACCCCCGGTCGTTGAACGCGTGGATGACGTCCCGGWCGGTGTCGGGATCAGCGGCGACCAGGGCGGCGATCGCCTCGTTGGTGTTCCCCGACGCCGACGCCAGGATCATCATCGCCCGGCGGATCCTCACCGCGTCGTGCCGACCCCGCCGCACGATCCGCAGCAGGGCTTGTCCCTCCTCGTCCGTCAACCGACGGACATGCACCGGCTTCGCCATCGCAGACCCCTCCCACGAGCAGGAGCAGATACCTGCGCATCACCGCAAACCGAGATCGCCACACCTCACCCAGCAGACGTTCACAGACAGCGCACTAGGTACCGACGGACCCGAGGTTCCCGTGGTCTGCGTCGGAACGAGCCCGCTGGGCGGGCTCCCGACGATCTACGGCTATGACGTCGAGGCGGGGCAGGCGGTGGCGACGATTCGCCGCGTGTTGGAGTCACCGATCGACTTCATCGACACCTCGAACGAGTACGCGAACGGCGAAAGCGAGCGGCGCATCGGCGAGGCGTTGCGCAGCGCGGCAGGAGGTCCCGGCAATGTCGTGCTCGCGACCAAGGCAGATCCCGCGCTGTGGGCCACGGAGTTCCCCGGCAGCCGAGTGCGGGAATCGTTCCGGGAGAGCACCGAGCGGCTCGGGGTTGATCGGTTCGAGGTGTTCTACCTGCACGACCCGGAGCGCTTCGATTTCGGGCACATGACGGCCCCCGGAGGTGCGGTCGAGGCGATGGTGCAGCTGCGTACCGACGGCCTGGCCACGGCAATCGGCGTGGCCGGCGGTGACATCAGCGAGATGCGCCGCTACGTCGACCTCGGCGTCTTCGACGTCATCCTGAACCACAACCAGTATACACTTCTTGATCGTTCTGCGGACGCCCTCATCGACCACGCGGTCAACGCCGGCCTGTCCTTCATTAATGCCGCACCGTATGCCAGCGGCATGCTCGCGAAGCAGGTCTCGGCCCGTCCGAGGTATCAATATCGCGCGCCATCGCCCGAGATCGTCCGCACCACCGCGTGGTTGCACCAGGAGTGCGCCCGGTTCCACGTGCCGCTCGCGGCACTCGCCCTCCAGTTCTCGACACGCGATCCTCGGATCAGCTCGACGGTCGTCGGCGTATCAGCTCCGGAGCGTGTGGATGAACTCGTGGAGAACGAGCAGCGTGAGATCCCGTCGGAGCTGTGGGACTCCGTGCGCGAGCGGCTGGTGTTGCCGCCCACAGTGACGTAACGGTATGGCGGTGCTATGCGGGACGTCCGGCGGCGTGACCACCCGCATGCGATGAGGCCCATCGGACCTCTACGTGCCCCGGCCCCAGTTCGCAACAGCCCTGCTCGGCGCCTTCGACCATGCAGATCATCTCAGGTGGTTTCTCGTCGTATGAGGGTGGCGTTGATGTCGGCTGGTCCCGGCGGTTCCTTTTCTACTCCGAGGGTGTGGAGGACGGCTCGGGCGGTGCGCCGGCCCATGCCGGCCGCGTCCACGCGCACGCTGGTCAGCGTCGGGAGGTACAGCCGGGCAAGGGGGCTGTCGTCATGGCCGACCACGGCGAGCCGCTCGGGCACCGGCACGCCGCCACGGACCGCCGCGCGAACCACATGGGCCGCGACATTGTCGTTGAAGGCCACGACACCAGTGACGGCCGCCGCCAGCCAGCCCTGGACGACGGCGGCGACCCCGTCATCGGTGTCGGCGATCAACTGTTCGTCGATCACCTCGATACCGAGTTCCCGTCCGCGTTCCCGGACCTCGGCGGCGCGCGCCGCGACGAGCCCCGCAAGCCGGGGGTCGCTCGAGCCGGCGAAGACCAGTCGGGTGTGCCCCAGTTCATGGAGGTGCTGGACCTGCAGTGCTGTCCCGATCCGGCTGATCGGTGACTGTTCGGGGGCCAGTGCCCCGCCCGCCAGGGCCCGCGGGGCGGAGGCCGGGCGCAGCGCCGCGAGTTCCTCGTCCGTGAGGGGCGCGACCGGGACGACCAGGTCGGCGTCGAGCGCCTCCCACAAGGGGCGGGCCTGGCTGCCGGTCTGATGGGTTCCCGCGGTCAGGGTGTAGCCGGCGGCGTTGAGGACGTTCGCTGCTCCCTTCAGATACTCGCCGGTGGTGTGGTCTCCGACGGGCCAGTCAGGCAGCAGGAACAGGATGACCCGGCTGCTTCCCCCGGCGAGGGACCGAGCCGCCGCGTGCGGGCGATACCCGAGCCGCTCGGCCTCGGCGAGCACCTTCTTCCGCGTTGCCTCGGAGATGGACTGGCCAGGCGTCTGGTTTAGGACATAGCTCACAGTGACGCGAGAGACGCCCAGCGCCCGCGCGACGTCGCTCGCCGTGACCCCACGGGGACGAGTACCCATGGCAGCACTTCCCTCCCAAAGACCGCCACCATGCTACTTGTGCGCGTAAGGGGCATGGTTTAACGTGAGAAACCTTACGCGCGTAAGCATCGACGAAGGCGGGCGCGCCTCAGTAGCCCGCGGCGGGGCGCCGACCCGCCTCCGCGGGTCACAGTCCTTTTCCACCCCAAACAGGAAGGCAGCAAGTGATCGAGGCTCCGAGCAGTGGCCGCTGCGATCGAGCCGTGGAACCAGCGGTCGGAGCCGCTCGCCTCGCCGCCCGTAGTGGGTGAGCAGCACTGGCCTGATCACCGTGACGGCGACGGCCGAGGGCTGCGCACCGGCTGTCACACGCATCGAGGCGGCGCCCGCGCGCGACCGCGTCGACGGAAGGAAACGACGATGGCGTCTGACCTGAACGCAAGCCCCGAGCAGCGGGCGCAGGACCTGCTCGCGACGATGACGATCGAGGAGAAGGCGCAGCAGGTCGTCGGTCTGCTGCCGACCGGCCTGCTCGGCCCGGCCGGGGTCATCGCGTCGACCGCGAGCAAGCTGCTGGCCGAGGGGATCGGCCACGTCGGCATGCTCGGCACGTTCGGCCACCTGGTGCCCGAGCGGCTGGCGAAGGCGACCAACCAGATCCAGCACTACCTGCTCACGAAGACCCGCCTCGGCATCCCGGCGACCTTCCACATCGAGGCGCTCAACGGCCCCGTGGCGCCCGGCTTCCCGGTCCACCCGACGGCGATCGCCCTGGCCGCGACGTGGAACCCGGACGCGGTGAAGGAGATGGCGGCCCTCACCGGCCGTCAGGTCCGCGCCGTCGGCCACGGCCACGTCCTCTCCCCGGTAATGGACGTGGCGCGCGACGCCCGGTGGGGCCGGGTGCACGAGACCTACGGCGAGGAGCCGTACCTCGTGACCGCGCTGAGTGTGGCGTACACCCGCGGTCTGCAGGGCGCCGGCCCGCTGGAGGGCGCGATCGCCACCGGCAAGCACTTCCTCGGCTACGCGGTGACCGAGGCCGGGCAGAACATGGCGAAGACCGTGCTCGGGCGCCGTGAGCTCTTCGAGGTGTACGCGCGCCCCTTCGAGGCGGCGATCCGGCTGGCCGGGCTGCGGTCCGTGATGAACTCCTACGCCTCCATCGACGGCGTGCCGCTCGGGGCGAGCCACGAGTACCTCACCGAGATGCTGCGCGGCGACTTCGGCTTCACCGGCACGGTCGTCTCCGACTACGACACGATCGGCCAGCTCGTCTCCCGGGTCGGGGTCGCGAAGGACGCGCAGGAGGCCGGCAGACTGGCGCTGGCCGCCGGGATCGACATGGAGCTGCCGAACTCCTACGGCTACGGCCGCACGCTGGCCGCCGCGGTCCGTTCGGGCGAGGTCCCGGCGGAGCAGCTCGACCAGGCCGCCTGGCGGGTGCTGCGCGACAAGTTCGCGCTCGGCGTGTTCGACCGTCCCTACGTGGACGAGGACCCCGTCGTCATCAACGCGATCGCGAAGGAGGGCTCCGAGCCCGGCGGGCTCGCGCACCGGCTCGCCCAGCAGTCGGTGACGCTGCTGAAGAACGAGGGCCGGCTGCCGCTCACGCGGGACCTGAAGAGGATCGCGGTTGTCGGGCCGCACGCCGACAACGTGAGCGTCGCGTTCCCGCCGTACACCTTCCCCGCCGGCCTCGAGATGCTCGGCGCGCGTTTCCGCGGCGAGCGGTCCAACGTCCCCGGCACCGAGAACATGGTGACCGAGATGCCGCCCGAGGCGATCGAGCTGATGCGCCAGGACCTCGGCGGCCCGCTGTCGCAGTCGATCGACGAGTATATCCGGGAGCGGTACGGGTCGGTCTCGCTGGCCGATGCGATCCGGGCGGCCGTCCCGGGCGCGGTGGTCACCGTCGCCCGCGGCTGCGGGGTGCTCGACGAGGAGCCGGCGGACATCCGCGAGGCGGTCGCCGCGGCGCGCGACGCCGATGTGGTGGTTCTCGCGCTGGGCGGCCGGGCCGGCTGGTTCATCCCACAGATCACCGAGGGTGAGGGCTGCGACACCGCCGACATCGACCTGCCCGCGAACCAGGTCGCGCTCGTGCAGGCGGTGGCGGCCACCGGGACTCCCGCCGTCGGCGTCGTCTTCACCGGCCGGCCGATGGCGCTCACCGAGATCATCGACGAGCTGCCCGCCGTGGTCTACGGCTACTACGGCGGCCAGCACGGCAGCACGGCCGTCGCCGAGGTCCTCTTCGGCGACGTTAACCCGTCCGGCAAGCTGCCGGTCTCGATCCCGCGGCACTCCGGGCAGGTCCCGGTCTACTCGGGCCAGCCGATGGGCACCGGCTACCGGCGGGCCGCGTACGACATGCACCAGGGCTACCTGGACATGTCGGCGTCCCCGCTGTTCCCGTTCGGGCACGGCCTGAGCTACACCAGCTTCGCGTACTGCGACCTCACCATTACCCCTAGTGAAGTGCCGGCAGCCGGTTCCGTAACGATCGACATGACTGTCCGTAACGATGGTGACCGTGCTGGAACGGAGATCGTGCAGGTGTACTTCGCTGACCGTGCCACCGGAGTCACCCGCCCGTCGCAGGAGCTCGTCGGGTTCGCCCGCGTCGAGCTCGAGCCGGGTGAGACCGCCGGCGTCACCCTCACCGTCGAGCTGGCCCAGCTCGCGTACCTCGGCCTCGACGGCCGCCTCGTGCTGGAGCCCGGCCCGATCGAGGTTCTCGTCGGTAGCTCCTCGGACGACATCCGGCTGCGTGGGCAGGTCGAGATCACGGGTGAGGCCGCGGTCTTCGAGCACCGCGAGGTGTTCCTTTCCGAGGCGGCCGTCCGCCGGTCGTCGCCCACACCCGTCACCGAGGCGGCGATGTCATGACCTCCCCCTCCACGGTGTCGCCGGCGACTCCCCACCTCATCGGGATCGTCGCGGGTCTGAGTTCCACCGGCTCCGACGTGGACCTGTGAACAACAGTCCATGACTCTGGTCGCTACCCAAGTCACTTCTTGCAGAGAAGAGGATCTTATGATAGACGGCGCATTATCCCGCAGGCAGGTACTCGGCGCCGCACTCGCTACGGTGGCAGTCGCCGGCGCGAGTTCGTGCGCCGGCGAGGAACAATCGTCCGGCGACGGTGGCAGCGGACGGCCGTCCGCGTCGCGCGAACAGACATTATCCATTTCCATCCAGGCTACTCCGAATTCCTTCGATCCCGCTGAACTGATAAGCAGCCAGTCCTCGTTCGCGTGGAGCGCCCTCTTCGATACCCTGATACTGAAGGACAATAAGGGCAAGTTACAGCCCAACGCGGCAGAGAGCTGGAACTACTCCGACAGCGGGCGCACACTGACATTGAAGCTGCGCAAGGGAATGTCCTTCAGCTCGGGTGCCCCGGTGAACGCGGTCGCGGTGAAGACCACCCTCGAGCGGAGCAAGAACACGCCAGGATCTGCCAGCCAAGTCCTCGGCGCGCTCGAATCGGTCGACGCGCCCGACGACCGCACCGTCGTCCTCCGACTCTCCCATCCGGACGGCGCACTGCTGGACTCGCTGGCAGTGAGCGGCGCGGGCGTGATCGGCGATCCAGCGACGCTGAACGACAAACGTACCGCGCTGAACCCGGTCGGTTCGGGCCCATACGTCCTGAACACCGGACAGACGGTGAACGGATCGACCTACGTGCTCGATCGCCGCGAGGACTACTGGAACGTTCAGGCGTACCCGTTCAAGACCGTCAAAATCTCGGTCATCCGGGACCGAACCGCTGCCCTCAACGCCCTGCAGGCGGGTGAGGTCAACGCCGGTACCGTCGAGGTGACAAACGTGGACCGGCTGCGGGCGGCCGGCTTTGACGCCGCCGTCGTCGAGGCCAACTCGCTGGCCTCGCTGGTTCTCGCCGACCGTGCGGGGGAGTCGCTCAAACCGCTGGGCGATCCACGGGTCCGGCAAGCCATCAACATGGCGTTCGACCGCGAGAAGATCGTCGAACAGCTGCTCAGGGGCTCGGGCAAGCCGACCGAGCAGGTGTTCAACCCCAAGGACCCGGCGTATGACCCCGCGCTGAACACGACGTACGCCTACGATCCACAGCGCGCGAAGAGGCTGCTGGCCGAGGCCGGCTATCCCAACGGATTCTCGGTAACGATGCCGGAATTTTTCTTGGCCAAGTCGTTCGCACCGACAATCACCCAGTCCCTGGCCGCTATCGGAATCGCGGTGACGTGGGAACCGGTTCCCCCACAGCAGACCGACGCGGCGATCAGCTCGAAGAAATATCCGGCGTTCTTCACAATTGCCGGGCTGGGGACGACCGCGCAGGACGCGTCCACATATTTCTCCAAGGACGGAGCGTACAACCCCTTCCACACGGAGGATCCGGACCTCACGCCACAGATGGAGCAGGCGGCTCAGACAATTGATCCGCGGCAGGCAGCCGATGCCTACAGGCATGTCAACGCCACCGCGGTCCGGGAGGCGTGGAATGCCCCCCTCTTCTACGTCGCGGTCCACTGGGTAACCAAAAAAGGCATCACCTATCTCGGTGACGGCTCGCTGACGTTCAACACCGTTCGCGCCTTCGGCCTGTCCGGATAACGGAGAACACCTTGCTAGCCTATGTACTCCGGCGGCTCGGCGCAGGTGTGGTGCTCGCTCTCCTCGTCACATTGATCACGTTCTTCCTGCTGAGCCTTTCGTTCGACAGCGTGGTCAGGAGCCTCCTTGGCCCCAGCGTGACGCCCGAGACGCTGCATGCACGCAAAGATCAGATGGGGCTCGACCGTCCGGTCTTGGTMCAGTATCTCGACTGGCTGGYCCACGCCGCGCGAGGCGACCTCGGCGTCTCGTACTTCACCAGCGAGCCGGTCGTCCAGGCCGTGCCGACGCGGCTGGGCGTCACCCTGTCCATCATCGTCGTCGCACTGATCCTCACGGCCCTCATCAGTGTCATGCTCGGCGTGCTGGCGGCCAGCCGTGGTGGTGTCGTCGACCGCGTAGCCCAGGGAGCCTCGCTCGTCGGCCACCTCGTACCTCACATGCTGATCGCGATCATCCTGGTCACCGTGCTCGGCATCAACCTGAAGCTGCTCCCCCCCACCGGTTTCACGCATCTCACCGACGACCCGGGCCGCTGGGCGGCCACCATCACCATTCCGGTGATCACCCTGACGGTGGCCAGTATCGCCAATGCGACGGCGCAGGTCCGCGGCGCCATGGTCGACGAGCTGAGCAAGGACTACATCCGCACCCTACGTACCCGCGGGATCTCGTCCCGGTCAATCCTGCTACGCCACGCGCTACGAAACGCGGCGGGTCCCGCGCTCACCGTGCTGTCTCTGGAATTCATCACGATGTTCGGCGGCGTCCTCATCCTCGAGAACATCTTCGCTCTGCCGGGCTTCGGAACCTATGCGTTCAACGCCTCCCTGCAGGGCGACGTCCCGATCATCATGGGGGTCACCCTGTTCGCGGTGCTGCTCATCGTCACCGTCAACCTCGTCGTCGACCTCGTGAACGGATGGCTCAACCCGAAGGCGAGAATCCATTGACCACGCCGGCGTCAGGGACCGACACCACCAAGCGCAGGTCGACGCTGCGCCGACTATGCAGGGACCCGCAGGCAGTCGTCACGGCAAGTGTCCTGCTGATCATCGTACTGCTCGGCGTGCTGGCTCCACTACTCACGTCGCACGGCCCGAACGAGGCCTCGCTGGATGCGATCGACGCCGACGTCGGTACCCCGGGCTACCTGCTCGGTGGTGATCAGAGCGGTCGGGACATCTTTGCGCGACTGCTCGGTTCCATCAATACGAGCATGGTCTCCGCCCTGATCGGAACGACTGTCGCATTGACGATCGGCGTCACTGCTGGTCTCATCGGCGGCTACTTCGGGCACCAGATCAGGGGCTTCACCGAATGGGTGTTCAACCTGGTGATGACCTTCCCGGGCCYACTGCTGTTGATCATTCTTATGCCTGTGACCAAAGGTGACTACCGCATCACGATGATGATCTTCGGGGTGTTGCTGTCACCCGGTGTCTACCGGATCGTGCGCAATCAGGTTCTGGGTGTGCGCAACGAGTTGTTTGTCGACGCCGCGCGTGTCTCCGGGCTGTCCAGCCCGAGGATCCTCAGGCGACACATACTCGCCGCGGTCCGCGGTCCCGTCATCATCGCCACCGCATTCCTCTTAGGAGCCTCCATCGGAGTGCAGGCGGGCTTGGCCTTCCTGGGCGTCGGACAGAGCTCAGTGCCCAGTTTCGGCTCCATGATCGCCGCCGGGTTCGAGAGTCTGTACGTCGAACCACTGCAAATCGTGTGGCCCAGCGTCATGCTCGGCCTCATCACGGCCTCGCTGGTTCTGTTCGGCAACGCGGTGCGGGACACGCTAGGAGCGTCGCGGCGCCGACCGCGCAAGATCCACCCATCCGCGCCGGCCCGGCCGGAGAAACCCGACCCGTCCGACGATGCACCTCCCGGACTCCTGGAGGTGCGGAATTTGACGATCGCCTACCCCTCCCCGTCCGGCGAACCGCGCGAGGTGGTCCGTGGGGTCACCCTGAGCCTGCAGCCGGGTGAAACCCTCGGCGTCGTCGGCGAGTCCGGCGCGGGCAAGACCCAGATCGCTTTCGCTGCCCTCGGCGTGCTGCCGCCGGGTGCGACGATCACCTGCGGGTCCATCACGTTCGACGGCCGCGAACTGCTCGGGCGGACCGAGCGTGAGCTGCGCGGTATCMGCGGCAGATCCATCGCGTACGTGCCGCAGGAGCCGATGTCGAACCTCGATCCCTGCACCACCGTGGGGGCGCAGCTCGTCGAGGGTGTACAGGCGTCCACGCCGATGGCGCGGCGCGCCGCCCGCGAGCGGGTGCTCGCCCTGCTGGGCCGTGTCGGCATCCCGGATCCGAAACGCACCTTCAACTCCTATCCACACCAAATCTCCGGTGGCATGGCGCAGCGCGTGCTCATCGCCGGTGCCGTGGCCAGCCGACCTCGGATACTCATCGCCGACGAGCCGACGACCGCGCTCGATGTCACGATCCAAGCGGACATCCTCGACCTGCTGCGGGACCTCCAACAGGAACTGAACATGGCCGTCTTGCTCGTGACACACAACTTCGGCGTGGTGGCCGACCTGTGCGACCGCGTCGCCGTCATGCGAAGAGGCAAGATCGTCGAGATGGGGACCGCGCTCGACATCCTTGGCGAACCGCAACACGAGTACACCCGGATGCTGCTCGACTCCATCCTCGACGGGAGCACAACACGCACCGACGCGCCGAGCGGGGACATCTCCGCCCGCGACAGCGTGGCGGTGCAGGTCGGAGAAGCGCGATGACCTCCCTGCTCGAGGTGAGCGAACTGCGCGTCGCCTATCCGCGCCGCGGCTTCCGCGCCCGCCCGCGTGAGGTGTTACACGGTGTATCCCTGACCATCGGCGCCGGCGAAACTCTCGGCGTCGTGGGTGAATCCGGCTCGGGCAAGACCACAATCGGCCGCGCCGTACTCGGCCTGGTGAGGCCGGACGGCGGGCGGATTCTTTTCCAGGGCAGGGACGTCACCCACGCTTCCGCGAAGGAACGCCGGGCACTCGCACGCACCCGACAAGTGGTGTTCCAGGATCCCTACAGTTCGCTCAGCCCGTCGCTCACGATCGGCGATATCCTCTGCGAGCCGCTCCTGGTCCAAGGCCTTCCAGCGCGCGAGGCCAGAGCGCACGTACGCGCGCTGCTGGACATGGTGCGACTACCCAAGGACGCATTGGAACGCCTCCCTCGCGAATTCAGCGGCGGCGAGCGGCAGCGGGTCGCGATCGCCCGCGCGCTGGCCCCCGAACCAAAACTGATCGTCTGCGACGAACCGGTCTCCGCACTCGACGTCTCGACGCAGGCGCGGGTGCTGGACCTGTTCATCGACATCCAACGCCGCACCGGAGTGGCGTATCTGTTCATCTCACACGACCTCGCGGTCATCCGGCACGTCAGCCACCGGGTAAGCGTGGTCTACGGCGGCGACATCGTCGAAACCGGCCCGGCCGACGTCGTCACCTCCACACCGGAAGATCCTTACACCCGGCGGCTGCTGCTCGCCGCCCCGGTCGCCGACCCCACCGAACAGCGGAGACGCCGGGAGCTGCGGCGGCATCTCGCTGAACAGGTGAGTACCCCGCCATAGGCACAGAAAACCGAAGCCGCACCTCCGGACCGGGCAACAGCGAGCGCCGCGGCCGCCAGGCCTAGTCGCGTGGCCCGAGCGTGCTCCCATCTGCCGATGCCGCCCGCCGTCGTCCCGGCGACATCGAGCGGTACGGCGTAGTCCCCGGCGTGGATTCATCTGATCCACAACGACTTGGCCGCTCCAACCTCATTGAGTTGTTCGGGCGGCCATGACCGCAGGTCCCGCGACCAGAAAGGTAGGTACAGGGGTGCCCATGCCGAACCTGAGGATGACAGTTCCAGGAAGGGGCCAACGCGCAGCTCCGGCACGTACAGCGGGCCAAGCCGACCCGCCGCTGCCGTTACCGCGTCGGCGCAGGCGGGCAGCGCCTACGGCGCTGGCGTTCGCCGCGGTGCTCGCGGTCGGCGTCACGTCGCTGGTCGGCGTGTCGGCGGCCGGCGCGGCTGACGCGCCGGCCTGCCAGCCCCGGACGTCCGGTGGGCCGCTGTTCGTGACCGCGACGTGTGTGGACCCCGCACTCAACCAGCCGTACACCGACATCGATGAGCAGCGGACCATCACTGACCCCAAGACGAACGTCACGGTGACCTATCGTTACATTCACGGAGGCTTCACGGGTACGAACGCGAAGTTCTCCCTTTACTTTCCGGCGGCGGCGCAGTACCGGGGTCGGTTCTTCGAGTCCACCTACCCCACGGTGACGCAAGAGGACGCCACGCCGGACGTCATCGCCTTCGCCATCTCGAACGGCGCGTACGTCGTGTCCACCAATAACGGTGGCGGTGTCGCGGCGGCCGGTGGCCTCGGGGGGTACCGCGTCAATGCGGCGTCGGCGAAGTACTCCCGGGTCGTCGCGGCGCGTGTGTACCAAGGGACGGCCCGTCCACGCGGATACATCTACGGTGCCAGCGGCGGGGCCTACCAGACCCTCGGCGCGATGGAGAACACCAACGGCGTGTGGGACGGCGGGGTGCCGATGGTGCCCGGCGTCCCCAACGCCATCCCGAGCTTCCAGGCCTCACAATCCCTCGCGCTGCGGATACTGGCCGACAAGCTCCCACRGATCGCCGACGCGGTAGCGCCCGGCGGCAGCGGCGACCCATATAAGGGACTGAACCCGACGCAGCGACAGGTCCTCCAGGAGGTGACCCGCCTTGGATTCCCGCTGCGCGGGTGGTGGCAGTACGCGACGCTGAACGGCGGGTCGTTTTCCGTCGTGGCCGGCAGCGTCCGCGCGGTGGACCCCTCGTACGTCAACGACTTCTGGGCAGCCCCTGGCTATGAGGGCAGCAGCGACGCGGCGGTCAAGGCAGCCCGCGTCCAGTACGACACGACGGTCACGGGCCTGGTCGGAAGCCCAACCAGTGCGTTGACGCTGTCYGGCGTGCCCGGCGGCGACGTCGGCGGGGCCGACCTTGTCGTCACGAGCGGCGCGGCTGCCGGCAAGTCGGTACCGATCGGTACCGTGACCGGTACCACCGTCGGTTTCGGGTTCGGCGCCGATCCGGCGGTGACGGGCGCCATCAAGCCCGGTGACGAGGTGCGTATCGACAACTCGTGGCTCCTCGCTCTGCAGTACTACCAGCGTCACCAGGTCCCCTCCTCGGACCAGTACGGCTGGAACCAGTACCGCGGCCCGAATGGTGACCCGCTCTACCCACAGCGTCCGATCCTGGTGGGGCCACTCCTTGCGGCGGGTGCCGGCGGCGCGGCCCCAACCGGGCACTTCAACGGCAAGATGATCATGCTCGCATCCACCATGGACACCCAGGCCTATCCCTGGTCGGCCGACTGGTACCACAAGCAGGCGTCAACCGCGCTGGGCGGGAGGCTGGCCGACAGTTATCGGCTGTGGTACATGGACAACGCCGAACACGGCCCGGACCTCGCCGACTACACCAGCGCGATCCCCGGCGCGGCTGCCCACATCGTTGGCTATGCAGGTGCGCTGAACCAGGCCCTCCTCGACCTCGACGCCTGGGTTGTCCGCGGAACGCGGCCACCGGCCAGCACCACTTACACCGTCGACGGGAACACTCAGGTAAACCTGCCGGCTGCCGCCGCTCAGCGCAATGGCGTTCAGCCTGTGGTCACCCTGTCGGCGAACAACGCCAACAGCGGACACCCCATCGACGTCCGCGTAGGACAGCAAGTCACGTTTTCGGTGCAGGCCCAGGTACCACCGGGCGCTGGAAAGATCGTGCGTACGGAATGGGACTTTCTGGGTGCTGGCGACTACCCGATCACCGCGACCAACCAACCCATCGAGGCAGCCGAGAAGCTCCGGGCCACCTACAGCTACTCGAAGCCCGGAACATACTTCCCCGTAGTTCGGGTCACCTCCCAACGAGACGGCAACTCTCACACTCCCTACGGCCTGATCCAAAACCTCGCCGCCGTGCGCATCGTGGTCCACTAACAGCGATCCGCTCATCGAGGCAGCATCACCAGACGAGCTAGCCGGCGGCCCACCGCTGTGGCTTTGCCGCAGCGGTGGGCCGCCATCTGTGGTGGTCTGCTCGCGGCGACGACGCCAACGGCGTGTCGGAGCTGGACCTCGCTACCGGAATATCCGCGGCGGTAGTCCGCCGGCCGCGCGCGCACCAGGAATCGAGGATCTGTCATGTCGTTCCGCTGGGCGATTGCGGGCACCGGCGCCATCGCACACCAGTTCGCCGCCGCGCTGGGCCGCTTGCCCGACGCCGAGCTCGTGGCGGTCGGCTCCCGCCGCCAGCAGACGGCTGACGCGTTCGGCGAACGGTTCGGCATCCCGCGCCGGCGCAGGTACAGCTCATACGAGCGGCTTGCCGCCGACGACGGTGTCGATGTCGTCTACGTGGCCTCCCCGCACTCCCACCATCACCGTCACACCCTGCTGTTCCTGAGCGCGGGGCGGGGTGTGCTGTGCGAGAAGCCGTTCGCGCTTGACGCCGAGCAGGCCGCCGAGATGGTGGTTGCCGCCCAAACCCATGGGCAGTTCCTGATGGAAGCCATGTGGAGCCGCTTCCTGCCTGCCTACGTCAAGATCCGGGAGTTGGTCGCCGCAGGCGCCATCGGCACCGTCCTGGCCGTCGAGGGCGACTTCGGATTCCCCCGCCCGGTGGATCCCGCCAACCGGGTGTTCGATCTCGCCCAGGGCGGCGGCGCGCTGCTCGACCTGGGCGTCTATCCGGTGTCGCTGGCCAGCATGCTGCTGGGCGAACCCGACCGGGTGGTGGCACTCGGCCAGCTCGGCGAGACCGGCGTCGACGAGCAGGTCGCCGTCCTGATGGGCTACCACACGGGCGCGGTGGCTGTCGCGAAGGCATCCCTGCGCGCGAGTCTCGCCTGCACCGGCCGGGTCTCCGGCACGGAGGGCAGCATCGAACTCGCCACGTTCATGCACTGCCCGGACAACCTGACCGTCCGACGGAAGTCCGGCACCCAACGGCTATACCTGCCCGCTGACAGTGACGTCACTGCCACCGACGCCACTGCCACCGTCGGTGATATCGACGGTGCCGACCGCCGGAACCATCGGGACCGGGCGGCCGGCGGCGGGCTACATCACCAAATCCGTCACGTGCACTTCCGGTTACAGGCCGGCCACCTCGACAGCGACATCATGTCCCAGGCCGAATCCGTGTCGGTGATGCGGACACTCGATGCAGCCCGGGCCCAGATCGGTCTGCGCTACCCGGCCACCCTGATGGATGGTAGCCGGCAGAGTTGAGGACGCTCGATACCCGAGCCGCTCAGCCTCGGTGAACACCCTCTTCCTGGTCGCCTCCGAGATGGCCTGGCCAGGAGTGCCATTCAGGACATAGCTCACGGTCACGCGAGAGACGCCMAGCGCCCGCGCGACGTCGCTCGCCATGACCCCCCGGGGGCGGGCACCCATGACAGCACTTCCCTCCCAAAGACTGCCACCATCCTACTTGTGCGCGTAAGGGGCCATGGTTTAACGTGAGAGACCTTACGCGCGTAAGTAACGACGAAGGCAGGCACGCCTCAGTAGCCCACATCGGCCACCAGCGGGCTACCTACCCGCCATCTGTTGATGATCATTTCCATCCCAGACAGGAAGGCAGCAAGTGATCGAGGCACAGCATCTTGTTTCGACGCTCGCCCTCGAGGAGAAAGCCCAGCTCGTGTCCGGTGGCGGTCTCTGGGTTACCGCGGAGATACCACAAGCCGGGGTGCGGCCGGCGGTTCTCACCGATGGCCCGCATGGGGTCCGACTGACGCGGGACGGCGTCGATACCGGGCATATCACGAACAGTTTTCCTGCGACGTCATTTCCCACGGCGGCGGCATTGGGATCGTCGTGGAATGAAGACCTGTTGCGCGAGGTCGGCGCGGCGCTTGGCGCGGAGTGCCGTGCGCTTGGTGTGGATGTGCTGCTCGGCCCCGGAGTCAACATCAAGCGGTCCCCACTGTGTGGGCGCAACTTCGAGTACTTTGCCGAGGATCCGTTGCTTTCGGGCGCCCTCGGGGCGGCGTGGGTCGGGGGCGTGCAGTCACGCGGGGTCGGTGCCTCGGTCAAGCATTTCGCGGTGAACAACCAGGAGACCGACCGTATGCGGGTGAGCGCCGATGTCGACGAGCGCACCCTGCGCGAGATCTACCTGCCCGCGTTCGAGCACGTCGTCCGCCAAGCACATGTGGCCACCGTCATGTGTTCGTACAACCGGATCAACGGCGTGCGCTCTTCCCAGAACCGATGGCTGCTCACTACGGTACTGCGAGAGGAATGGGGCTTCGAAGGCTACGTTGTCTCGGACTGGGGGGCCGTTCACGATCCAGTCGCCGCCCTGCAGGCCGGCCTTGACTTGGAAATGCCTTCCAGCAGGGGCCGCAGCGCCGCCGAGATCGTTGGTGCCGTCCGCGCCGGCGCGCTCGACGAACGGTGCCTGGATCTGGCCGTAGAACGCCAACTGGCCACGCACCAGCGGCTGTGGCTCGCCCGCGGCGACGGCATGGAGACGCCCGACTTGCCCGCACACCACGTGCTGGCCCGGCGCGCGGCGGCCGAGGGCGCGGTGCTGCTGAAGAACCACGACGATCTCTTTCCGCTCGATCCGGCCACCGGCGGCCGGATCGCGATCGTGGGTGAGTTCGCCCGCAGCCCCCGCTATCAGGGCGCCGGAAGCTCGAAGGTCAATCCGACCCGCCTGGACGACGCGCTGACCGCGATCCTCGCCGCGACCTCACGCGAAGTCACCTTCGCTCCCGGCTTCCGCCTCGACGGCACCGCCGACCCAGCCCTCCTCGCCGAGGCCGTGCAGGCCGCCCACGACGCGGAGACGGTGGTGATGTTCCTCGGCCTGCCGGAGCAGACCGAGTCGGAGGGCTTCGACCGGACCGACCTGGACCTGCCCGCCCTCCAGGTGGAACTACTCGAAGCCATCACTTCGGTCAATGCGCGTGTTGCCGTCATCCTCAGCAATGGCGGCGTCGTGCTCACCGATCCGGTCACCTCCCGCGCCGCCACGCTGCTGGAGATGTGGCTGTCGGGCCAGGCTGGTGGAAGCGCCGCCGCCGACCTCATCTTCGGCCACGCCGCACCCGCCGGTCGACTCGCCGAAACCATCCCGCACCGCCTCCACGACATCCCGACCTACGTGAACTGGCCGGGCGCCGAAGGGCACGTGAACTATGGAGAACGCCTGTACGTCGGCTACCGATGGTACGACCGCACCGAGGAGGACATCGCGTTCCCATTCGGCTTCGGCCTGACCTACACCACCTTCGCCTACTCAGACCTCACCGTGCACCTCCCCGACCCGGCCAGGCCGGAGGCTCGCGTCGAGGTAGTGGTGACCAACACCGGCAGGCGGGAAGCCGCCGAGGTCGTCCAGCTGTACATCAGCGACCCAGTCGCCGACGTTGATCGCCCGGTGCGTGAACTGCGCGGCTTCCGCAAGGTCCGCGTCGCCCCCGGGCACAGCGAACGGGTGGTGATCGAGCTCGACGCCCGAGCTTTCAGCTACTGGAGCACCCGGCGCGAACAGTGGGTCGTCGAGCCTGGGGAGTACGGCATCCACGTGGGATCCTCCTCACGAGACCTGCCGATGACCCAGACGATCAACCTCGACGTGGCTGCGCCGACACCACCACTCACCGAGGAGAGCACGCTGGCCGAGTGGTACGACCATCCGGGTGGTCGACACATCGTTCGAGAACTTCTGGGCGAGACAATGGGCGCGCGGGACGGCCGGTTCGAGAACCTGGGCACCTGGCAGTTCGTCGCCCAGATGCCACTCACCGCTCTGCTCAAAATGTCCCCATCCTCGGGCACCGAGCGCGCCCCGTTGAGTGACCTGCTACACGCCGCGAACAATGGCGACGCGGCGCAACCCGCGGCGAACGTCTAATAGACAGCAACCCCGTCCCAGGCACGCCGTCGACCCGGCTGCGGCGGGCCGCAGTGCCGGCAGGTGGCGGTCGCCGGCCCGCCAGCTCGTCACCGAGCAACGCGGCGATGCCCCGGCCATCCGCAGGCCGTGCGCGGTCATGTGGCGTTCGAGACGAGTTCGGTGCGCACCGCGATTCTGTCCGAGCGGGCGATCCGCGTCCGAACGACACGGGGTCCGTGTGATCCGCCGCGAGCGGCGATCGGCCGCTGAACCGCTCGACGCCTGACGGTGGAGGTGACTTCAGCGCACCCGACGCTCATGCTGTCTCCGGCCGGCACCTCTCGCCGGGCGCGCGGGACGACGGTCCTCCCGCGCGCTCGGTTTCCTCATCGCGGAATGGGTCCGCAATCGGATCGACGAATGGATCGACGAATGGATCGAGACGGAACCCGGTCAGCGCCCTACGACGCGGCTGGGTCGGCCTGACTGTCGAGCGCGATGTGGGTGTCGGCGCGCAGCTGGGTGACCAGCCTGCGAGCGGTGTCGGTGCCGACCTCCAGGCGCTTGCGCAGCGTTTCCGCGGAGATCGGGCGCTGGTGCTGCTGCCAGTGCAGCACGTCCTCAGCACGGGCCCGGTGCAGCAGGTCCTGCCTCCGCGCCTCGCGCGCCGCCTCGCGTGAAAGCGGGCCCGCGACCGCAGTCCCGTCCCGCATCGGCTCGACAGCAGATGAGGACGCCAGCAACCGACGCTTGACCACCGGCGGCGGGCTGTCAACCGCCCGCGGCTCGGCCACGCGCCGGCCGGTTGCTGTGGCTTGCATGGCGTACAGGAGGCTCGGGCCGACCTCTGCCCAGCCGATAAGGAGCAACGGTCCGACGGCGTCGAACGCGGCTTTGCCGTACTCCCCGGCGATCAGGGGTTCCGCAATGTTCAAGGCCAGCGTTACCATACTCGCGAAGATGAGTAGCCTCCGCGTCGAGCGCAGCACCTCCACCGGCCCGCCGTTCACAGCGAGTTGCCGGCTGCCGAGCAATAGGTTCCGACGACCGATAGGTCAACTGCGGGCGCTACTATTAAATAACCCTTGAGTTCTGCATTGCTGCTGAGATCGTACTGGCAGGCGATCCTCACGGGGACAGGGCCTCCCTGTGTCCTTCGCGGCCG
>NZ_MAXA01000284.1 GCF_001854695.1 Parafrankia soli | reverse complement strand
GCCAGGGCCTCCAGGGCCCGGCCGCACCGGTCGTCGTTGAGCGCGTCCGGCTCGATCCCGAAGATCTCCGCGACCGCCCACTTCTCGGCCCAGCGCTGGACCCGGACCAGCGGCGTCGGGGAGGACAGCCGGTTGGCGACCAGCGCGGCTATGACCTGGCCGTGGGTGTAGCGGGCCTTCTTCTCCTGGATCGGGCAGAGCCGGTCGATGATGCCGACCAGGTCGAGGCGTGCCAGCAGGTCACAGACCACCGGCAGCGGGCCCAGGAACTTCTCCACGCTCGGGGGCCCGTAGAGCAGATCCGCGGCAGCCAGCACACGACGAACCGTCCCAGACCGGAAGCCCTACACACCAGGGCGATCAACACACCACAAGATCAAAGAGTCACACGTTCAGGACACCGCACGAACGTGCGGAGTACAGGGGGTATGGACGAGACGCTCGCAGCCACAGCGCAGCACGACGCTGTCGCCGTGCTGCGTCAGGCAGGCGCCCGGTTCGCCTACCTGCACGGCAGCCGCGCCGCCGGGCGCCAGCGGGCGGAATCGGATATCGACATCGCCGCCTACTTCGGCGGGCCGCAGCCTCCGAACTCCTTCGACATACTCCTGCCGCCCGGCGTCGACCTCCTCGTCCTTGACAACGCGCCGCTCGAGCTCGCCGGCAGGGTCGCGGCCGATGGGAAGATGATCTTCGAAGACGACCGGGCCGCGCGGACCCGATCTGGCTKCGCGGCGTCAAGTACACCTTCGTGACCGCGATCGAGGCCTGCATCGACGTCGCGCAGCACATCTGCGCGACGCAAGGCTGGGGGCCACCGGCTGACAACGGCGACGCGATCCGTCTCCTCGGCGACCACGGAGCACTGGCCCCGGCTCTCGCGCGGTCGCTCCGCAAGGCCGTCGGCTTCAGGAACGTCCTCGTCCACGACTATATCGACGTCAACGATGAGATCGTCGTTGTCCGCCTGAAATCCCTCGACGACCTTGGCGACTTCGTCCGGGAAATAGCGGGCTACGTGTCTGACACGCAGGCGTAGCCCCATGTGGTGCTCTTCCTTTGGCGGATGTGTGGATTAATAATTTTTTCCTGGTATTTTACTCTTCGTCAAAGACGTCATGTGTCCCGATGGGCACCCAGATGATGTGCGGTTCTCCGGAGCGCTTCGACTCGCCGTACTTGAAGAGTGCCCGGCCGTCGGGTGCCCAGGTCATGGCTCGCAGGTTCGAACCAGCCTTGGCCGCGGGAACTTGTGTGCGCGTGATTCATGATCCTGAGTGGGACGAGCTCTGGCCGGGCTTATCGATCATCTGTGCCAGGCAGTCGTGGTGGTGCCGATCGGTAGCTGGCCGGGGTTGCCGAGAGGTTGATGGGGTTCCGGCACAACGAGACTTTGCTGCCGTCCTCGCGGGGGAGGTGGACGATGGGGTTCAGGCCGAGGTCGCCCGCGAGACCGAACGCGCCGGCGATGTCGTTGACGACACCGGCCGGGACGCGTACCCGCGCCAGCGCATCGGCCCAATCGGCGGCCGTTCGCGTCTTGAGGCGGCGTTCCAGTTCGGCGCACAGCAGTTCCCGGTGCTGGACGCGGGCGGTGTTGGTGCCGAAGCGGGGGTCGTCCGAAAGGTGTCGTATGCCGAGCGCGTCGCACAACGCGGCGAACTGGCGGTCGTTGCCAACGGCTAGCACGAGGTCGCCGTCGGCGCAGGACAGCAGTTCGTAGGGGGCGATGCTGGGGTGCTGGTTGCCCATCCGGGTGGGCACCACGCCGGCCGCGGTGAAGGCGCTGGCCTGGTTGACCAGCGCCGCGAGTAGGCAGGTCAGCAGGTCGATGTCGACTCGCTGACCCTCGCCCGTGACTTCCCGGTGGTGGAGTGCAGCCAGGATGCCGGTGGTGGCGAACAGGCCGGCGAGGACGTCGACCACGGCGACCCCGACCTTCTGGGGCTCGCCGCCCGGGCTGCCGGTGACGCTCATGAGGCCCCCGAGTGCCTGGATCAGCAGGTCGTAGCCGGGTAAGGCGGCTCCGGGGCCGCGGCCGAAACCGGTGATCGAGCAGTAGATGAGGCCGGGGTTGGCCGGCCTGAGCTGGTCGTAGTCGAGGCCGAACTCCGCCATCAGGCCCGGACGGAAGTTCTCGACCACGACGTCGACGCCGGCGGCGAGCGCCCTGGCCCGTGCTCGATCCAGCTCGTCGGTCAGGTCCAGGACGATGCTGTCCTTATTGCGATTGACCGCCTGGAAGTAGGTGGCTTGCCCGTACTCGTCGTACGGCGGCCCCCACGCGCGGGTGTCGTCGCCGGCGCCGGGGCGCTCGACCTTGGTCACGGTGGCGCCGAGGTCGGCGAGCTGCATCGTCGCGAACGGCCCGGCCAGGACCCGTGAGAAGTCGAGAACCCGCAGCTTGTCAAGAGCTCCGGACATGTACCATGCCCCCTATCTTCGATTTTCGAAAATCGAAGATAGCACGATAGGGTGTCGGTACCCAAGGTCAAGGAGGCCCCCATGCCTGCTGCAGCGGTCCTGCAGGACTTTCTGTCCATCGACTCGGTGCTCTCCGATGAGGAACGGGACATCCGCGACACGGTCCGGGCGTTCGTCCGCGACCGTGTCGTGCCCGAGGTCGGGGACTGGTTCGATGAGGGGCGAGTGCCCCGTGAACTGCTCGGTGAGCTGGGCAAGCTCGGTGTGCTGGGGATGCACCTGGAGGGCTATGGCTGCGCCGGGACCAGCGCGGCGGCCTACGGGCTGGCCTGTCTGGAGCTCGAGGCGGGCGACAGCGGGATCCGCAGCATGGTCTCGGTACAGGGCTCACTGGCGATGTTCGCGATCCACCGGTGGGGATCGGAGGAACAGAGGCTCCAGTGGCTGCCGCGGATGGCCGCCGGTGACGCGGTCGGCTGCTTTGGCCTGACCGAACCGGACTCGGGGTCGGATCCCGGATCGATGCGTACCTACGCCCGCCGTGACGGCGAGGACTGGATCCTGCACGGGCAGAAGATGTGGATCACCAACGGCTCGCTGGCCGATGTCGCCGTGGTCTGGGCGAACACCGAGCAGGGGGTCCGGGGATTCCTGGTGCCCAAGGGCACGAAGGGCTTCACCACCCGCGACATCCACAAGAAGCTGTCCCTGCGCGCGTCGGTCACCTCGGAGCTGATCCTTGACGAGGTGAGGCTGCCCGCGTCGGCCGTGTTGCCCGAAGCGACCTCCCTGCGTGGTCCGCTGTCGTGCCTGAACGAGGCCCGCTACGGCATCGTGTGGGGCGCGGCCGGAGYGGCGCGGGCCTGTCTGGAGGCCGCCGTGGACTACAGCACCACCCGGATCCAGTTCGGCAAGCCGATCGCGTCCTTCCAGATCCAGCAGCAGAAGCTGGCGGCGATGGCGCTCGAGGTCAACCGGGCCACCCTGCTGGCGTTGCACCTCGGCCGGCTCAAGGATGCCGGGCGGTTGCGGCCCGAGCAGGTCAGCATGGGCAAGCTTGGTAACGTCAATGCTGCACTTGAGGTTGCCCGCAACGCCCGGCAGGTGCTCGGCGCGAACGGCATAACGCTGGAGTACCCGGTCATCCGGCATCTGGCCAACCTTGAGTCCGTGGTCACCTACGAGGGAACCGCCGACGTGCACGCCCTGGTGATCGGGGGCGCGCTCACCGGGATCCAAGCCTTCCGGTAGCCGCGGCCACCGCTAGAGTCGCGGCGATGATGACGCGCCAGGACGGCCCCGCCACGACAGCTCAGCACGCCCTCGACGGGCTGCGCCGGGCCATCGTGGCGGGGGAGTTCCGACCGGGACAGCGAGTCCTGCAGGAGGAGATCGCCCAAAACCTCGGGATCAGCGTGGCTCCGGTGCGGGAAGCGCTGCGGGCGCTCGAGCAGGAAGGTCAGGTCGTCTACCGGCCCCGGCGCGGCTACTTCATCACGGAGTTGCGCGCCGCGGACCTCGTGGAGATCTACGCGCTGCGGCAGCTGCTGGAGGAGCGGGCGGTGCGCCACGCACTGCCCACTTTGGACGATGACGCCGTGGAGCGGATCGCGCTGGCTGCGCGCGACTGTGCCGAGGCGGCCGGGCGCGGTGACGTCGCCACCGAGCTGGCGGCGAATCGGCGGTTTCATTTCGGCATGCTCGAGCCGCCGGATCAGCATCACACGATGCGCCTGATCCGGCTGCTCTGGGACTCCACCGAGGCCTACCGTGCGATGTACTACAACTCGCCTGAGGAACGTGCCACCACGGTGGATGCGCATGAGAAGATCCTCGACGCCGTCCGCCGTCGTGCTGTGGACGAGGTGGTCGCGGAACTCGATGCACACCGGGACCGCGCGTTGCGGGTGCTGACGGCGATCCTCGAAGCCGGTGACTAATCGCCCTCCCGCGTTTAGCCGTGGTAGTCGTAGAATCCGCGGCCGCTCTTCCGGCCGAGCAGGCCGGCGTCGACCATACGCAGCAACATCGGTGGTGGCGAGTACAGCGGCTCCTTGAACTCGGCGTACAACGAGGTCGCGATGGCCACAACGGTGTCGACGCCGATGAGGTCGGTCAGGCGCAACGGTCCCATCGGATGAGCGCAACCACCGGTCATCCCGGCGTCGATGTCCGTGGCCGTGGCGAACCCCGACTCGACCATGCGAACGGCCGACAGGAGGTAGGGCACCAGCAGGGCGTTGACGACGAAGCCGGCCCGGTCTCCGGACAGGATCACCGTCTTGCCGAGGTAGTGCTCGGCCAGTTCCCGTACCCGGCGCACCACGTCGGGTGAGGTCAACAGGGACGGCACCACCTCGACGAGCGGGAGCACCGGCACCGGATTGAAGAAGTGCATGCCGATGACCTGCGCCGGCCGCCGGGTGACGGTGCCGAGTTTCATGATGGGCACCGACGAGGTGTTCGAGGCCAGGATGGCGCGCTCGTCCTTGATAACCGCGTCCAGTCGCCGGAACAACTCGGTCTTCAGCGCCTCGTCTTCGCTGGCCGCTTCGATGCACAGGTCCACTGTGGCGAGCGCGTCGAGATCAGTGCCGAAGTGGATCCGGTTGATCGCGGCTTCGGCATCCCCGGCGACGAGCTTGCCGGAGGCTGCTGCTTTCTCCAGCGACCTCTCCACCCGGCTTCGCCCACGAGCGGCGGCAGCGGCGTCGACTTCGTGCACGATCACGGTGCGCCCGGCACGGGCGAACACCTCCACGATCCCCGAGCCCATCAAGCCGCAGCCGACCACGCCGACCGTCGTCATGTCCATCGATTCCTCACTGTCCATCGGCATCTGGGCGGTCCTCGACGATCTCCACGTGCAACGACCCCAGCCCGGTGATCTCGCCGTCGAGGCGATCGCCGATCTTGGTCCACACGCCGGTGCTGAGTCCTACGCCGGCCGGGGTGCCGGTGAGCACGACGTCACCCGGTTCGAGCGTGACGTGCTCGCTGATCCGGGCGACGATTTCCGGTACCGGCCAGATCATGTCCTTGGTGTTGGCGTTCTGCTTCAGCTCTCCGTTGAGGCGGAACCGCAGCTGCAGGTTTCCCTCGTCGACGAACCGCGCGGGCACGATGCCCGGGCCAAGTGGGCAGCTGTCGTCGAACGCCTTGCCGCCGAACAGGTCGAACTTGACAAGATGTTTCGGATGGCGCTGCCAGTCGCGCGCCGACAGGTCGAGGCCGATGGTGTAGCCGGCGACGTATTCGCGAGCCTCCTCGACCGCGATGTGCCGGCCGCGCTTGCCGATCACGAGCGCCAGCTCGAGCTCGTAGTCGAACCTGCTCGACTGGACCGGGTACCGCACGGAACTGCCCTGGCCTACCAGCGTTGTGGTAGGTGGCTTGAGGAAGAAGACCGGAATGTTGTCTTCCTTGCTGAAGCCGGCGTGGCCGCCGTCCTGTGTCACGTGGTCGTAGTAGTTGGCGCCTGTGCAGATGACCTTGCTGGGGTACTGCAACGGGGTCAGCCAGTCCTCCAGCCGGCTCGGCGCGGCGACCTCGGCGCATGTCTGCGCACCGTCGGCGAGGGCGCGGGCAGCCCGTAGCAGGACCGGTTCACTGTCGGCCCAGTGCGTGAACACCGTCATCAGCCCGGCCGACGGGTTCGGGGCGAGCACTTCCGGGGCGAGGTCGGCAATCCGGTAATGCCGGCCGTCCATGCTCAGCACCGGCGTCGGCGAGCCGTCGACGCGCAGTGTCGCGAGGGAAAATGTCATGGCGAGTCGTCTCCTTCACCAGGTGCCGCTACGCGAGCGCGCCGGCCATCGCCCACCGGTCGAGCAGTTGGTCGACCGCCGGCGCGGGATCGGCGAGCAGGAGCCGGCCGGCCTTCCGGACTTCGTGTCGCTGAGCTGTGTCGAGATATTCCACCGGGGATGTGCCATCGACGCGGGCCAGCGCGAGCGCTGGCAGCAGCGCCGCTACCCGCTCGCCGAACGCGTCCGGTGGTTCCCAGTCGATGTGGCGCGCGTGCGCGTCGGCCAGCGCCTGCGCCGCGGCGCGCAATTCGGCGGCCAGACCAGGTAGTTTAATCGACTTGATAAGCAGGTGGTTGAGGCAGAAGGCGATGTCGAAGGCCGGGTCGCCGAACCACGCGCATTCCGCGTCCAGCAGCACCGGGCCATCCGGACCGAGCAGGATATTTTTCGGACTGACGTCACCGTGGACGACGGCGAGGTGCGTGCTGGCCGTCCTCCGGGCCAGTTCGGCGAATCGCTCCCGCAGATCCGGATGCGCTCCTGCGGTGACCCGCAGGAACGGCTCGATACGCAGGGCGTCGAAATTGCCGTCGGTGGCGAATCGAAGCGCGCTGTGCTGATCGGCGGCGCTTGCCGAGTGCAGCCGGCCCACGAGGTCACCGACTTCTCGCGCGGCCGCGACATCCACCTGCCCGTCGAGCAGCTGCGCCTTCCACACCGGGTAGCGCTCCGGCGGCAGGAATTCCATCGCGAACAGGCCCGCTTCGCCGTCGTGGACGATGCCGCGGGGTACCTGACCCGGGCACAGCGGGGCGGCGAACCGTAGCCAGTCGTACTCGACCCGGTTTCGTGAGACGGGCGCGAGCCACTCGTGCGCGACCTTGAGCTGAGCCAGGGCTCCCTTCACGCACACGGTCCCGGCGGGCAGGTCTACTTTCCACAGATCCGAAGACACACCGCCGGTCAGCGGAGTCAGTTCCGCGTGCTCGCCGGGGCCCAGTAATCCCTGCCTGCGCAGGAACGCGCGCACTTCCGCATGGGGGTCGGACCTGGTCACGGGGTCAGTTCCGGTGCGGGCAAAGGGGCGAGCGGGCTGAATCGCAGACTGCTGTCCTCCGCGATGCGGATCAGCTGGTTGTACTTGGCCAGGCGTTCCGACGAACGCACCGACCCGATCTTGATCTGCCCCGCGGCGGTGCCGACCGCGAGATCGGCGAGGAAATCGTCCTCTGTCTCACCGGAGCGCGCCGACACCACGGGAACGTAGTCGGCGTTGCCGGCCGCGGAGACAACCTCGAGCGTGCCGGTGAGCGTTCCGTTCTGGTTGACCTTCACCAGGACCCCGGTGGCGCATCCTTTCGCGATCCCTTGCGACAGGCGGTGTGGGTTGGTCGTGAACAGGTCGTCGCCGATGAGCCGCACCCGATTGCCGAGCCGCGCGGTGAGTGCCTGCCACCCGTCCCAGTCTTCCTCGTCGAGTGCGTCCTCGATGGACACGATCGGGAAGTCGTCTACCCAGGACGAGATGATCTCGATCATTTCCTCCGTGCTGACCCGGTGCCCTTCCCGGCGCAGGTGGTAGTCGCCGGTCGCGGCGTCATACAGTGATGTGGCCGCGACATCGATCGCGATGGCGACATCCAATCCGGGCTTGAGCCCGGCCCGTTCGATCGAGGCCACGAGCAGTTCGAGCGCGTCCCGTCCGGTGCGGCAGCCGGGGCTCAGCCCGCCTTCGTCGGCGAGCAGCGTCGGCAGGCCGCGTTCGGCGCACACCACTGTCGCCGCATCGCGGACCTGCGCGGTGAGCCGGATCGCCTCCAGCATGGAGGTCGCCGCGATGGGTACCGCGAGAAAGTCCTGGACGTCCATCCCGCGTCCGGCGTGCAACCCGCCGGACAGGATGTTCACCATCGGCATGGGCAGTGCGGGTTCGGCGACGCCGGCGAGTTCGGCGATGCGCCGGTACAGCGGCTGCTCGGACGCCTTCGCCGATGCCCGGCAGATGGCCAGTGACGTGCCCAGCACCGCGTTGGCGCCGAGGCGGGACAGCCCGGGTGTGCCGTCGAGCTCGCGCAGCAGGGAGTCGCAGCCCCGCTGGTCCATCACGTCGTGCCCGCGCAGCGAGGCGGTGATCTCTCCGTCGACATGCTCGACCGCGGACAACACGCCGAGTCCGTTGAAGACGTCTTCGTCACCGTCGCGAAGCTCATGCGCTTCATACGTGCCGGTGGATGCGCCGGACGGCACCGAGGCGCGGGCGACGACCCCGTCGTCCAGACCGATTTCGACCTCGACCGTGGGTCTCCCGCGGGAGTCGAACACCTGGCGGCCGTGCACGCTGCGGATCACGCTCATGAAGACACTCCATACAGGGTTGTCGGTCGGTTGCAGGGATAACGCGGTGTTTCGCCGCGCAGGACACGGACGACTTCCTCCGCGGCGCTATGGCGGAGTTCGCCGACCGAGGCGTCCGAGGAGAACGCGATGTGCGGGGTGATCACCACTGCGGGGTGCTCCAGCAGCTCAGCGGGCACCGCGGGTTCCTCCTCGAGCACATCGAGGCCCGCGCCGCCGAGGTGACCGGCTCGCAACGACGCCACCAGCGCTTCGGTGTCGATCAGACCGCCGCGGCTGACGTTGACCAGCAGTGCCCCGGGTGGCATGAGCGCCAGCTCGCGGGCCCCGATGAGGTGATGCGTCGCGCCTGTGAGCGGCGCGTGCAGGACCACGACGTCACTGCCGGCGAGGAGTTCGTCGAACCCGACGACCGGCACGCCGCCCGTGTCAGCAGGCGGAGAAGGGTCGCTGGCCACGACACGGGCGCCCAGCGCGCGCAGCTTCGCCGCGGTCGCCCTGCCGATCCGCCCGAACCCGACCACACCGACGGTCAGGGAGGACAGCCGGCGCAACCGGGAACCGGCCGGATCCCAGCGCCCGGCCCGCACCTCGCGGTCGGCGACGACCAGCCCGCGCGCCCAGGCCAGCACCAGCCCGATCGCATGATCCGACACTTCTTCGACGCAGTAGTCGGGAACGTTGGTCACCAGCACGCCGTGGTCGGTCGCGGCGGCTACGGCGATGTTGTCGAGGCCGACGCCCATGCGGGCGACGACCCGAAGCGCCGTGGCATCGCCGATGGCCCTCGCCGACACCGGTGCCCAGCAGGTGAGTATCGCCGCCGGTTGATGCTCCGCCACGAGCGCGTCGATCACGGCTGCGGGCGCCGGCTCTGGCGGGCCGCTGACGAGCCGGAAACCGGCGGATTCGAGCACGGCTCGCTCAACGCTGTCGTCGGGCCACGCCCGGTCGGTGAGCAGCACCGTGTCCTGGTCCTTGGTCATCGCATCAGTTCTTTCTCTGTCGCTCGCGGTGGGGCGAGGTGGGGTGACGGGGCTTGTTCCTCTACGCAGTGCAGGCGTTGCTCACCGAGCCCGGTCACCCGCGCGGTCACCAGGTCGCCGGGGCGGAGGAAACGTCCGTGGTGGGACCCGAAGCCCGCCGGGGAACCGGTGCACAGGACGTCGCCCGGTCGCAGGCGGGTGTGTCGGGACAGGTACGCGACCTGGTGCTCGATGCCGAACAGCATGTCTTCGGCGGTGTCGTCCTGCATGACGGTGCCGTTGACGGACAACTGGAGGCGCAGCTGGGAAGCGTCGGGAACCTGCCATGCGGGCACGAACCACGGCCCGAGCGGCAGGGATCCCGGCATGCCCTTGCTCTGGAGCCAGTCGCTGCCCAGCGCCGGCAGATCTTCGCGCGCCACCCAGGATCGGACCGTCAGATCGTTCGCCACGCAGTAGCCGGCGATGACGCCTGCCGCGTTCCCGGGGGAGATCCGGCGGGCGGTTGCGCCGATGACAGCCGCGATTTCGACCTCCCAGTCGAGCGTCTCGACGCCTGGCGCGATCGCCAGGTTGCCGATCGGCCTGCCGACCCGTTCGGAACTGGTCAGGCATACGTACGGCTCGCCTGTCCGGCTCCGGCGGTCCAGCGCTTCGAGCGCAGCGGCCCGACGCCCGGGAGCCCCGGGTCCGCCGGCGCCGCCGCCGACGTCCATGGCGGCCTCCACGACCTGGCGGCGGTAGTTGCCGATCGTGCAGAACGCCTGCCGGGGCTGGATTGGTGCCTGGATGCGCAGCGAGCCGATGTCGTCGCCGCGCGTGAGGACGAGATCCCGGGTCTGGGGGAGAGTGGTCAGGGCGCGAAGGTCGGATTCATGGTCCGGCCAGCGCTCGAGGAGTTCGGTGAGTGATCCGGCTCGACCGAGTGGCCACTCGCCGGCCCACTCGCGCAGCGGCAGTGCGCGTCCGTTCGCGACCAACCACGGCAGGGACTCGCCGCCCCGGCTAGCTTGCGCCAGTACGACGCCCTCCGGTGCCGCGTCGCCACCCGAGCCGAACCCCCCGCGACCTGCCATCTCCATGCTGACCGCCTTCCGCTGTACTGCCGATGTGCTAACGATAGCATTAGTCTTCTCCCGTCCAGGCTCGCGATTCCTCCCTCCCCTGGTTTCTCCCCGCAGGCCACGGATCAGTGTGGGTGTTGACGCGGATGGGCCGGCCTGGTCTGCTATCGATAGCAAAAAAGGAGGCAAAGCCAGTGAAGGTGCGGCGTGTGGTAGCTGGGAACGATGCCCGCGGGAAGTCGATCTTCCTGTCGGATAGCACCGTCCCGAACAGCCACGACTTCGAGTTCATGCCCGGTCAGGCGCAGACCCGCGTCTGGTTCACCGCCGGGCCGCCGGCGACGACACCGCCGGGGGCCGAGCCGACGAGCGACACGGGTCCGGTGGTTCCCGGACCGGGTGGGGCGAGTTTCGTGATCGTCCGATATGCGCCCGACTCGGTGGTCACCGACCCGCGCTTCGACGCCGGGCGCGCCAACGCCGAGTTCGCCACCTATGCGCCGGACATCGTCGGGGCTTCGGATCCCGCTGAGCCGGGCATGCACCGCACGCCGAGCGTCGACTACGGGGTGGTGCTCGACGGTGAGATCTGGCTCGAACTGGACGACGGTGCGCAGACCCGGCTCACCCGCGGCGACACGATCGTCCAGATCGCCGGCCGGCACGCTTGGCGCAACAGGACCGACCGGCCCGCGACTGTCGCTTTCGTGCTGACCGGGGCCACCGGCTGAGGCGAAGGAGCGAAAAGCGCTCTCTGCAACGGAGAGGGCGCTTTTCGCTTAGGCCCATCTAGGCGACCGGCGAGCGCAGTCGCGCGAGCGCGTGGGTAACGCGGGAGAGCTCGTCGAGCAGCACCGTACACGCCACGGTTGCCGGCTCGTCCGGGTAGAAGACATCGTCCACAAGGTGCCGCGCGAAGTTGGCCAGTGTGACCTGATCGGTCAGTGGCAGCATCCGAAGGCAGGTCAGGACGGGCTTGAGCAACTGGACGGCGCGTATCCCGCCGGAGATTCCGCCGTAGCTGACGAAGCCGACCGRCTTGAACGCCCACTCGTCGTACAGGTAGTCGATCGCGTTCTTCAGCGCGGCGGGGAAACCGTGGTTGTACTCCGGCATCACGAACACCAGGGCGTCCGACGAGTCGATGGTCCTGCTCCACGAGCGAGTGTGTTCGTGGACGTAGTTCCCCGCTCGGGGATTATGGGGTTCGTCCATCAGTGGCAGCGCGAGTTCGGCGAGGTCGKCGACCTCGACCGTGAAGCGCCCGTCCAGGCGGCACCGTTCGGCAAACCAGTCCCCGATGGGTTTGCCGGCGCGTCCCGGTCGCGTGCTCGCGATGACGACTTGCAGCGTTGGTGGCATGATATTCCTTGAGATGAGATTGCGGCAGATCCCGTGGCGGCGGGGGCCATGCCCGGAATGGAGACACGACTCCCGCTACTCGGCCCGTTCAGGGGATGACGACGTAGTTGCTGAACCCGCCGCGGCGGTCCTTCAGGCCGGAGATCGCACGGTTGACCTCCGTCAGCGGGAAGCGCTCGTGCTCGAGGTAGGACAGGTCGAGCGTGCCGGTCTCGACCATATGCGCCAGTTCCTGGCCCTGTGCGGTGCTGAACCAGTTCGAGCCGATGAGCTGCACCTGCTCGTCCATGAGCCACTTCATATCCACCGGTACCCGGTCGGCCACCCCGCCGACGTTGACCACCTTCCCGCCGCGGCGAACGCCCTGCATCGAGTCCAGCATCGTCTCCGCCGAGGCTCGCGCGCCGAGCGCACTGATCACGAAGTCGGCGCCTTCACCGTCGGTCTGCACCTTCGCCCACTCACCCGAAGGCTTTTCGCCGAGTTTGAGGACCTCGACGCGGTCGGGCGCGAGGGATTTGACGCGCTGCAGCAGTTCCTCGTTGCGACCGGTGCCGAGCACCTTCGCCGCCCCGAAGGCGAGCGCGAGCACCGTCGCCGCGACGCCGAGAGTTCCGGTGATGCCGTCGATGAGACCCACCGTGCCGGGTCCCGCGTGCGCCATCCGCAGGGCGCCATAGGACGTGCCGATGTAGCCAAGCCGACCCGCCTCGTCGAAGGAGATGTTGTCGGGAAGCTTCACCAGCGACTGCTGGGGCGCGGTCATGAACTCGGCGAAACCACCGTAGGGGTACAGGTCGAAAATCCGCTGGCCGTCGGGTGAGGTGCTGAAGTAGCCGTTGAGGGTGAAGTAGCGGCACAGGCTGAGCTGGCCGCCGCGGCAGGAGTAGCAGCTTCCGCACGAGCGGAGCGGGTTGACGTACACTCGATCGCCGGGCCTGGTTCTGATCACTGCCTCGCCGACCTCTTCGACGACGCCCGCGGCGTCCAGGCCAAAGATCGCGGGAAATCGGGGCAGTGGCTGGTGCGGAAACCAGGTGGGCCAGTTGCTGATCACGTTGGCCATATTGGGCACGATTCCGCAGGCCTTCACCCGCACGAGCACGTCCGTGGGCCGGGGCTTGGGCACATCGATCTCCTCGATCGACATCGGCTCGCCGATCGCATGCAGCCGAGCCGCGCGCATTAACGCCATGTGAAGTTGCTCCTTCGTTACTCGTTTCTGGGATGGCAGGCTCGTGGGTCCGCGATTTCGGGCTGACGCGGCGAGAATCCGGCCGTCGGTGGGCAGGCGTTGCTAGTGCAGGTAGCTGTCTTCGAGCTCGATGTCGAGCATCCCCATGATCCGGACGCCGGAGTTGTACCAGGCGATGGTCAGGGCGARCTCGACCAGCTGCTGTTCGCTGAGGTGGGCGGCCGCTTCGGTCCAGCGGCGTTCCGTCACATCCACCTTCAAAGTGGACTCTTCGGCGAGCAGCATCACCGCGCGCTCGGCGTCGTCGAACAGATCGGAGTTCTCGAAATTGGGGACGGCGGCCAGCTGCTCCGGCGTGACGCCTGCCTTGAGGGCATGCGACTGGTGATGCGCGATCTCGTACCGTGACCGGGTGGCATAGCCCACGGTCAGGATCGCGAGCTCGCGAAGCTTCGGACTGAGCTCGGAGCGGCCCCGGAGCGCGTTGGCGTAGGACAGGAAGGCGTCGAGCAGTGCCGGTGCGTTCGCCAGGGCTCGGAAGATGTTGGCGGTCGGCATCTTGCGTTCCGCCTCGACGCGATCCCAGAGCGCCTTGGTGTCCGGGGTGGCGTCCTCGCGGGAGAGGTAGGGGACTCTTGCCATGAAGTGTTTTCTCCTGGATCTGCGAAGGTTACGTAGAGCCTGTTTTAGAATCACCCCAACCCGGTACGCCAGCTCATCAAATGGAGCCGTCAAACCGTCGACACGGTGAGCGAGGGATCCTGTGTCCATGGCGTGCCGCCGCTTGTTCGCGGTCAGGACAAGATTCAAAACAGGCTGTTAAGAGCGCTGCTCGAGCAGGAATCGTTCGAGCGTCATCGGGTTCTGCGGGGCCTCTGGCGCCTTCTGCGCGACGCCGTCGAACGCAGACGCTTCGAAGTACCACTTCTCCAGCGCGGGAAGGCCCCACCTCGCGTTGGTGCTCAGCGAGGCCGCGTCCCAGCGCACTGGCTCGAGCTCGATGTCGATGGTCTGGTAGTGGCTGTTGAACACCTCGACCCGATGCCCGTCGGGATCGCGGAGGTAGACGAAGAGCATGCCACCCGGCCCGTGCCGGYCGGGTCCGCGCTCCACCGAGTCGCCGTAGCCGAGGTTGCCGGCGAAGTCGCACGCGGTGAAGATGTCGCGGCTTTCGGAGACGGTGTAGGCGAAATGATGGAGCCGTGGACCTGCACCGGTGACGATGGCGAGATCGAGGCAGGTCCCCTTCCGGTACATGAAGGCGCCGAGGAGATTGTCGCCGTGGGCGAGGTATTCCGAGTTCCGGAAGCCGAGTGCGCTGTAGAAGGCACACAGCTTGTAGGTGTCCGGCGCCAGGACCTGGTAGTGGTCGAGCCGCTGGGCGTGGGCGCCCCGGAACACCTCGAACTGGATGTGCATCCGCGGCCGTGTCTCCATGGTCGAGCACAGCTCCAGCGGCGTCCCGATCGGATCGCTCACGTGCAGCGTCCTGCCCTGATGCGGCGCCTCGACCCACTCGGCCGGCAGGTCTCGCTCGCGGAAGTAGTCGTAGGCGGCGTCAAGATCTTCGTCGAAGAACACCCGGAAGCCGATCCTCCGGCACGTGCCGCCCTCGCGTGCCTGTTCAAGCACGAGACTGTGGTGACACGCTTCCTGTAAGCCGCGCAGGTAACAGGTGGACGGGTCCTCCTCGGTGACGACGAGGCCGAGCACGTTCACATAGAAGTTCCGGCTCTCCGCGAGATCGGTGACGGTCAGCCGGACATGGCTGGACCGGCTGATGTTGAACGGCGGCCGCAGGTTCACTGGAGGCAACATGGCGTGGCTCTCCGATCGATCCGTAAGGTTAATGGTGCGTGCTGAGCGTGTGCGCGAAGTGCCGGGCATGGCCTCGGTTCCTGGTGCTGTGATGTCCCGTGCGCGACCGCGACAGGGCCGGGGATGGCGAACCGGCCGGTGCGTGGTGCGGGATGTCGGGTTTGAGCTCCGCCGCAGCGCGTGTTTCGCGCGTGCCACCCATGGGGAATGTCAATTTTTGCTATCGATAGCAATGGATGTCGAAACGCCCGTCTCGTCAGGTCAACAGGCACTTTGCCTCCGCTCAATCCGCGTCAGTGGCGGCGCCCTGGCTCACGCCGCCCGTTCGAACGCTATGGCTACATAACTATGCGTCCATAACCTTCTGAGTGCAAGAGGCGAGGTGCCCCGAGATTCGGAGATCACCTGTCGCTCACCGATGAGCAGCCAGGCTATGGAAGAGCCAGCTCAGCTGCCCTTCCGGCGGGAGGGTCGGCGCGGCTGCGCGGGCGGCGCCGTGCTGCCACGCAGGATCAGGGAACCGGGCGACACCGACGCATACGCACTGTCATCGTCCGGTTTGGTGGTCAGTCGGCGCATCAGCCACAGCCCGCAGCCGGTGGCCATTTCCTGGATCGGCAGGCCGATCGTAGTGAGCCCGGGTCCCCACCAGGAGAACCCCGGTTCGTCGCCGAAGCCGACGACGGACAGCTCACTGGGCACCTTGACGTCCAATCGCGACAGTTCCTCCAGTACACCCAGGGTGAGCTGGACCGAGCCGAGCGCGATCGCGGTCGGCGCGGACGGCCCCGCCAGCAGGCGGCGCACCGCCTGCCGACCGTGCTCGACGGAGGACGGCGGTCCCAGCTCGATACAGCCGGCCTCGCTCGACAGGTTGCCCCCGGAGAGCGCGCTGCGAAAGCCTTTCAGACGCTCCGCGCCGGTGGGCAGCTCGGCCGGGCCGCCGACGTAGCCGATCCGGGGGTGTCCCTGTTCGACCAGGTGAGCGGTGGCCTGCCGCAGGGCATCGAAGTCGTTCACGCCGAACCACTGCGACCCGAGCGACGAATGCTTGCGCAGCAGCTGCACGTGGGGGACGGCCTTGAGTAGCTTTACCGATTCGCTGTGCGGGCGCGCGGTCGGCACGATGATGACGCCGGCCACCCGGCTCGCGGACAGCTCACGCAGGTGGCGCAGCTCCACCATCCGGTCGTCGTCGGTTTCCGACAGGATGAGCTGGAAGCCCTGCGCCTCCATGTTCTTGGAAAGCTCGTGGGCGATGGTGGAGTAGAAACTGTTGCGGATATCGGGAATCACCAGCCCGACCACGTCGCTGGACGCGCCGCGCATCATACGAGCGGCCCGGTTGGCCACGTATCCCATCTCGGCGGCGGCCTGCCGCACCCGGAACTTGGTCTGCTCGCTGATGCGATCGTCGTCGGCCAGCGCCCGGCCTACCGTCGAGACGGAGAGCTGCAAGCGCTCGGCGATATCCCTGGTGGTGATCACTGGCTGTCCGATCCTCCGAAGTGCGTGCGGAGATCTTACGCTAGYGATCGCAGAATGCATAGCAGTACGGCCGAGTGAGGCGAATCATCCGCCTGGCCCGCATGCTCGATGCTGTCATAGGCGAAACCCTTTGACTCTGATACGACTTTTTTGGCTGGGACGCGTTGAGTCCCGCGGCTGCGCGTCCGGAATTCGCACCTCCCAATCTCGATGTTGATGACCGTGCTGGCGAGTGCTAACGATAGCATGGCGGGCTCGTATGGTCAAGAGTGCCTTGGCGGCTAGAACTGTTCGGTCATCTGCGCCCGGCGGAGCCGTTCCCGCGCTGGGGTGCCGGAACTCTTTGGTCATCAGTTCTTGACGTGGCACGCCCCGCCCGTTCATGCTGTGCCATCAACGACTGTGTGGCAGACAGCTGATCGTCGCGAGGGCCCGTCGTTCCTCCCGGTGAACCACTGCCCGCATCCGCATCCGGCCCGGTTTCCGCATGCCGTTCTTCGTTCCTTCTCGCTCAATCCGGCAGGCCTGTCGCGGGTCCACCGTGACCATTTCCGATTGGAGTCAATCCGTGACCAATACGGCGCTCGCTGACGCAGGCAAGGCCCCTGCTCGGGACAAGGCAGCACTGCGCGAGGTCCCCGTGCCCAGGCTCGTCGTCGTGACCGGATTCCTGATGATGGCGGTGTCGTTCATGGTCAACGCCATGGACCGGCAGGTGTTCGCCCCGCTGCTGCCGACCATTCGCAAGGAATACGGGTTCACGTTGCAGGGAGGCGGGCTGCTCGCCACCGGCTTCACGCTGGGCATGGCGCTCGCCGGGCTGCCGGCCGGGTACCTGGTGGACCGCTTCTCCCGCAAGACCGTCCTGTTAGTCAGCATCGTGATCTACTCCCTCGGCACACTGGCCACCCCACTGGCGTCCGGATGGGGCGATATGGCGGCCTACCGGATCTTCTCGGGCTTCGGCGAGGGCATGCAGGCCGCGGCGCTGTTCGCGGCGGTCGGCGCGTACTTCAGCCACCGGCGCGGGCTTGCGCTCGGCGGCATCGGAACCGCCTTCGGCGTGGGGGTCTTCCTCGGGCCGCTCGTCGGCGTCCGGCTGGCGACCAGCTATGACACCTGGCGAGCGCCCTTCGTCGTGTTCGGACTAGCCGGGCTGGCCACCGCACTGATCGCAGCGTTCGTGGTCAGCCGCCGGATGACCGAGCGAGCCGTCGAAGCGTCGGTCAGCACCGCGAGCTTCGATTACATGCCTGCGTCCCCGTACAACCGCAACACCATCGCGCTGGCGATCAGCGCGGCGGTCGGCGGTGTGGTCCTCTATGGATTTCTCGGTCTCTACCCGACGTTTCTGATCAACCACCTGCACTTCACCACCGCCCAGTCCGCGCTCGCGATGAGCTGCGTGGGTTTCGGTGGGGTCGCGGGCCTGCTGGGCGGCTGGCTGGGTGACCGGGTCGATCAGCGTAACCTGCTGATCGGCGGCCACCTGGCGCTGTCGGTGATCGGCATTCTCGTCTACCAGGTGCAGGGAACTCTCGGCTGGCAGTGTGTGTTCGCCTTCCTGATGGGTGTCTTCGGTACCGGCTTCGTCTTCCCTAACACCAACAGCGCGATGCAGCGAGCCGTGCACCCGAGCCAGGTCGGGCGCGCCGCCGGGCTGTTCGTCACCAGCTATTACGTGACCGCCGCGTTCTCCGGCCTGCTCTTAGCCACCCTCGTGGGCAGTTTCGGCTGGCGCCAGGCGGGTCTGTGGCAGGTCACGGTATTGCCGCTGGTCGCCGTCCTCGCGCTGGCCTTCGTCCGCACCTCTCAGTTCAACAACGCGGTCCGGGAGCCCACGCACTGACCGGCCTCGATGTGCGACTGGCCTTGCCGATCGTGTCGGCGAGGCCAGTCGGGGGTTCCAGGATCGCTGGGGATCAGGGCGCTCGCTCGCCGGCCTGCCGGAGCCGGACGAGCCCGGCCTCGACCCTGCGTAGCAGCGCCACTGCCGAGTCGAGTTCCGCAGCGTCTCCGGCTGCCGCGGAGACTAG
>NZ_MAXA01000283.1 GCF_001854695.1 Parafrankia soli | reverse complement strand
AGCTGGGTGTGGCCAGGGCCACCGCGAAGCTGCCGAAGCGGGCCTGGCAGCGGATACCCACCGGCGCGGGGCAGAAGGGCGTACGCGACTACGACTGGGCGATGATCGAGGTCACCGCCGACGACACGCCTGAGGGGCAGGACCGTACCGCGGGGACGTCCGTGCTGCTGGTGCGCCGGCACCGCTACACCCGCACCGTGTCCTACTACCGCTGCTTCGCCCCCGGGCCGGTGCCCCTGGCGCGACTGGTGTCCCTGGTGTGCCGCAGGTGGCGGGTAGAGGACGACTTCCAGGACGCGAAAGAGATCTGCCACCTCGACAAAGGGCAGGTCACCTGCTGGAACTCCTGGCACCGCTGGAGCGTGATCGCCCTGGTCGCCTACGCCTTCCTGGCCGTCACCGCCGCCGGTGAACGCGCYGCCCAGACCGGCCGGRACGAMCCCACCGAAGCCGRCCTCGTCCCGCTCAGCAGCCACGAACTCCTGCGCCTGCTACGGGCCTTGATCCTTCCGTCGCCCCGACGAGACCGCGAGCACCTGCTGTGGTGGTCCACCTGGCGCCGCCGCCATCAACACCGCGCCCGCCTCTGCCACCTCAGATGGCACACCTACGCCGACACCACACCATGATCAGAAAGCACACCAGTAGCTATCTACAGCTGCCGTATCAGTCAATGTTCAGGAAGGAGTGGAAGGGAACCCGGCCGGCCACGTCGCTCGGGAAACGCTGGGGGACGATGGTGCGGAAGGAAGAGCGGCCCGGTTTCGTGCCCGCCGCTGAAGCGCACCGCACGCCGGTGTTACTGTTCGCTTGGATCTTGTCGCGGTAGGAAAGGCCGATGGAGGTTGTCATGCCGCTGGCAGAGTACGGGGTTCTCGTCGGCCGGGTCCGTGACCGGCGCCGGGAAGGCGGGAAGAACAGCCCGCACTACCAGATACACGTCGACGCGGCCGGCACCCAGTTCCGGGTCGCGGTGAACGTCCTCTCCGCCCTGGCACCCTCGGAGCTGCTCTACACCGCGGACGAGGACTTCACCCATCCCCTTCTTCCCGCCCTGGCCACCGTCTCTGACGGGTTCACCGCGCTGCCCAGCACTCCGGGGGGTCTGGCGTTGGACTTCATCCGCGCCAACCTGTTCGACCGCACCGCGCTGCGCACCCTGCCCGCCGACCAGCCGGGCCCGGATAACGACCTCGCGGACAAGCTCGACCACTACATCCAACGTGCCGCCGCCGACCCGGCGGCGCGTCTGTACGCGTTCGGGCAGCGGTGGGGTCCCGAGCCCTCCACCCCGGACAAGGTCTTCGGGTTCAGCCCCGGCAACGGTGTCCATGACATTCACATGAACCAGGGCAACACCGGCCGGTTCACCGCCGACGACGGGGTCTGGCAAGACGGTGCCCTGATCCTGGCGTTCCCGGACCGGTGGGTCGCGGTGTTCCTCGCGTTCCAAAGCCAGGCCTGGCACACCGACGACACCACCGGCCACACCCTGCCCGGGATCCCACCCGCGGACCCCGACGGCCACCCCGCCCCTGGCGAACCCGACCGGCAGATCCGCATCATCGCCGCCCTGGTCAACCCGACCGGCCCCGCACCCGAACCCGAGACCGTCACCCTGCTCAACACCACCGCCGGCCCGGTCGACCTGACCGGCTGGACCCTGCTCGACCGGGCCCAGCACCGCGGCCCACTACCCAGCGTGCTCCTGCCCGCCGGCGACACCGCGCGCCTTCGGGTTCCCCCGCTGGTCGCGCTCGGCAACAACGGCGGAACCCTCACCCTCCTCAACCCCGCCGGTCTCAAGGTCGACGGCGTCGCCTACACCACCGCCCCCGAAGGCCGCACTCTCGCCTTCTAACGCCGACACCCGACGCGACACAACCTTCGTGCCATGCGACCTCGACGCGCCAGCGTGATCCTCGTTCCGTCACTGGCCGTCAGACATCGGGGCCGCGGGGGGTGTGGGCAGCGAGGCGGGCAAGCAGCTTCTCCGGAGCTGTTCTCAGGGCGTCGGCGAGTTCAACGAGTAACGCTGCCGCGATCTTCGTGAGGGTGTCGAGGGTGCGCTGCGGAATGCGGGCGGCGTCGACGAGCAGGTCCTCGTGCAGCGCGTCCCACCCCGTGGACGCGGAAGCCGGGGTGGGGGTGGCCATGTCAAGGCGGACGGTCAGCAGGCCGACCGCCGGCTCGGGGTCGGTTGCCTGACCGGCGTGCGCGACGGCGATCGCGCGGAGCATCTCCTGCGGGCAGGCGCGGGTGGTCTTCGCGAGCTGGAGGAGCAGCCCGACGGTGAGCCGCTCCACACTATGGATCGTCTCGGTGGGCGCGTCGGTGCTGGCCTCGCGGATCAGCGTGCCGATCTGACGGCGCGCCGCGCGCAGCGCGGCGGTATCCGGGTCGTCTTCGTGCCGGGCAACCTGGAGCTGGCCAGCGAGCAAGGCGAGCGCGTACCGGGCAGCCCTCGCGGGATCGGTCACGGCCCCCGAGTCTCCCGCCTACCCGCAGGGCTGGTCCAGTACCGGGCTGACGCCGCGGCGGAGCCCCCGCGCGGGCTGGCCAGAGGACTACGCAAGGGAACGGGCACCTGTCGCGCCACACGCGCGAACGGTGGCCCCCGGGGGTCAGTCGGTTTCGGTGACGGTCATGGCGATGGGGAAGTGGTCGGAGTAGCCGGTCTCGTCCACAGACGCGCCCATGCCGCCGAAGGGGCGGGGCCGGGGGTAGTCGCCGGTGTGGACCAGCTCGGGGAACCGCAGGATCCGCACGCTGTCGGGGTTGGCGTGCAGGGGGCTGGTGGGGCGGGCCATGTTCGCGTTGACGAGGAACTGGTCGAGCAGGTTCGGTTCGTTCTGAAAGTAGAACGTGCCCTCCGGCGTGCCGGCGGCGGGCCACATCAGGTTCCAGAACCGTGGCGTGTCCGCGTTGATCACCCGGACGGCCTGCCGGGTCGAGAGGGCGTGGGCGACGAGGGAGGTGTCGAACGGTTCGTCGTTGAAGTCACCCATCGCCAGCGCGGCGGTGTCCTGGCCGTGTTCCTCACGGACCCGCTGGTGGAAGTAGGCCAGGGTCTCCCCGGCGATAGCCCGGTAGCCGGCGGACTCGTACTGCCCCCCGGACCGGGACGGCCAGTGGTTCCCGAACACCGCCCACGTCCGCCCGGTGCGGGTCTGGAAGTTGACCTGGACGATTTCGCGGGTGGCGTTGCGGCGCATCACCACGTGGAAGAACACCTGCCCCGCCGGGGCGGTCAGCAGGGCCGGGTCGTAGAGGAACGCGACGTCGATCCCGCGGGCATCGCCGGTGTCGGCGTGCACGATCTCGTAACGGCGGCCACCCAGCCGGTCGGCGACCGCCGCGGCGAGGAGCTCGAGGACGAACCGGTTCTCCACCTCGCACACCCCGAGCAGGTCCGGGCCCGCACCGCCGTTCATCTGCGCGATCACCGACGCCAACTGAGAGACTTTGCGGTCCCGGAGCTGCGGCGTCCAGCCGGCGAGGTCGTCACCGAGAGCGCGGGCGAGTTTCTCGGTCCGCCGGGGTGAGTTCTCCTCGTCGAAGAGGTTCTCGAGGTTCCACCAGGCGAGGTAGTAGGTCGTTGGCATCGGACCCCCCAGTCCACACGTGCCCCTACGGCACGATCACCCTACCGCCCGCACCCAGCCGACCACGAAAGACGCTATTACCAGTCGCCCTCGCGCCACCCACGTGCGGCGGGGGCGACACCCTGCCTGAACGAAGCGGCGCGGACCTGGAGGGGAAGATCCTCGCGCGTGTCCGACAAAGATCCCCGCGCGTGCGGGGACGACAACGGCGAACCTGGCGCGCAGGGCATCGCCCAGGGAAGATCCCCGCGCGTGCGGGGACGACACACCCATCGAAGAAGGGAGGACCGAGATGGCGGGAAGATCCCCGCGCGTGCGGGGACGACGCGTTGATCTCGGCGGCGGTCGGCGCCGCAGTGGGAAGATCCCCGCGTGTGCGGGGACGACTGGACGGTTTCCGGAAAGCCTGAGAGAAGGGCGGGAAGATCCCCGCGCGTGCGGGGACGACCAGACGGCAGACGCGATCACCCGCCGCAAGGGCGGAAGATCCCCGCGCGTGCGGGGACGACAGGTCATCGTCCGATTCGGCGAGCGCGGGCAGGGGAAGATCCCCGCGCGTGCGGGGACGACGATGACCTGCGCGCTCGGATCGAGTCGGGAGAGGGAAGATCCCCGCGCGTGCGGGGACGACTCCGTGGTGGCCACCTCCACGACCGCCTTGCGCGGAAGATCCCCGCGCGTGCGGGGACGACGAGATCACCGTCTATCTGGACGTGCCCGCCGAGGGAAGATCCCCGCGCGTGCGGGGACGACTCGCGGGGGATCGGCTGTGCCGCCACGAGTCGAGGAAGATCCCCGCGCGTGCGGGGACGACGCCACCTGGCCGCACCATCCCGGGGATTCCACGGGAAGATCCCCGCGCGTGCGGGGACGACCTAGAGGGCACTGCGCGGCCCCTGGTCTCGGACGGAAGATCCCCGCGCGTGCGGGGACGACGCTGAGCCGGCCACGATCCGCGCCGTGCCAGCGGGAAGATCCCCGCGCGTGCGGGGACGACGGCCCGGGGAGATGTCACCTCCCCGGGCCATCGGGAAGATCCCCGCGCGTGCGGGGACGACGAGCGGCAGGTCAGGGCGACCGACCCGGAGGCGGGAAGATCCCCGCGCGTGCGGGGACGACATCACGACAGCCTGGCCGACCTGCAGGTCCACGGGAAGATCCCCGCGCGTGCGGGGACGACACGATCGGGGCGATGTACGGACTGGTCGTACGGGGAAGATCCCCGCGCGTGCGGGGACGACACGCGGCCAAGGCCACGGTCGGTGTCTCCGCGAGGAAGATCCCCGCGCGTGCGGGGACGACGGCTATCCGGTTCGCGTACCACGCCTGAAGCTCGGAAGATCCCCGCGCGTGCGGGGACGACCGACGTCGACGTCCAGGGCCACAGCGACGACAGGGAAGATCCCCGCGCGTGCGGGGACGACCCGTTCGATGGCCTCGCCGGCGCGGACGGTCAGGGAAGATCCCCGCGCGTGCGGGGACGACCGCGTTGCGGTGGGTGTCGGTGTAGATGACCGGGGGAAGATCCCCGCGCGTGCGGGGACGACCCCTCGGCGACCTCGGCGACCTCAACCGTCCGAGGAAGATCCCCGCGCGTGCGGGGACGACGCTTGCTGACCTGCGGCTTTACTGCTCGATGGGGCCCAAATTTATCAGTCCCGTCGGAGCGGGCGGGTGGTGTCTGGCCGGGCTGGTGTGGTGGTTGACGGTGTCGGGCGGGGCCTGCTGGTCTGGCCGTTGGCTGCTGGTGGTTTGATGGCCTGCTCGTGTGCCGGGCTCGGGGGGTCTTATGCGCGATGTGGCGTTGGGTGTGCTGTGGGGGAAGTCGAAGCCGAAGTCGGATCCGCAGGGTTCGATGCATCTGCTGCTGGGGCATTTGTTGGACACGGCGGCGGTGGGTGAGCTGGTCTGGGAGAGGTATCTGTCGGCGTCGTCGCGGCGGATCCTGGACGGGTGCAGCGATGGTCGTGGCCGTTCCTTGTTCGTCTCGCTGTGTGGTCTGCATGATGTGGGTAAGGCAACTCCGGCTTTTCAGATGAAAGATGATGGGCTGGCTGGTCGGGTGCGCGCGGCGGGTTTGGACTGGCGGAATCTGTCTCCTCGGCAGGGCCGCGGGTGGCATCATTCCGCGGCCGGTGCGTTCATTGTCCGTCGGTGTCTACAGGGTTCCGGGTGGAACGCGGAGGGGTGTGGGTGGGTGTGGCCGCTGATCGCCGGTCATCACGGGGTGATTCCTCCGATCGGCCGGACCGTGCCGAAGAGGAATGGTGAGGCGCAGGGCCGAAGCCAGGCGTGGGTCGACGCGCAGGACGCGTTCGTCTCCCAGATCGCCACCGACCTCGGTGTGGATCTCGCATCGTTGGCGGATGTGCGGGTCCCGACACGGGCGGGACAGCTCGCAATCTCGGGCTTGATCATCATGGCGGACTGGGTCGCGAGTGACCAGACGCGGTTCGGTGGTCAGGCTGATCTAGCTGACATTTCGCTGGCCCAGTCGCGGGAGCGGGCGGTGCGGGCGTGGGAGGACCTCGGGCTGCGGGGCGGGTGGCGCGCCGGACGGGCAGCCCCGGTGGGGGTGGGTGATCTGGTCCGGTATCGGTTCGACAAGCCGGCCCGGGAGGCGCAGGTGGGAGTGGTGCGGGYGGCGGAGGAGATGGCGGGGCCGGGTCTGTTGATCGTGGAGGCGCCGATGGGGGAGGGGAAGACGGAGGCGGCGCTGGTMGCGGCGGAGGTGTTGGCGCGCAGGTTTGGTGCGGATGGGGTGTTTGTGGGGATGCCGACGCAGGCGACCGCGGATCCGATGTTTACCCGGGTCGGGGCCTGGTCGGTGCAGGTTGATCCGGAGACGCCGTTGGGGTTGTTGCATGGGCGGGCTCGGTTCAACAAGGAATGGATGGCGTTACGGCAGCGGACGGTGTTCGGGGGGATCTGCGACGACGCTGACGAGTACGGCATGGAGGACGTGTACGGCGCTGCCGGGGATGCGGGGGATGTGGATCGGCCGGCGGCGAGTGGGGTGGCGGCCGCGGAGTGGTTCTTCGGCCGGAAGCGGGGTCTGCTGGCTCCGGTCGCGGTCGGCACGATCGACCATGTGCTGCACGCGGCGACGCGGACGAAGCACGTGATGCTGCGGCAGGCGGGCCTGGCGGGCCGGGTCGTGGTGTTGGACGAGGTCCACGCCTACGACGTGTACATGGCGCAGTTCCTGTTCGAGGCCCTGCGCTGGCTGGCGGACGCCGGTGTTGCGGTGATCGTGCTGTCGGCGACGTTGCCGCCGCAGCTGCGCCAGAATCTGATCCGCGCCTACACCCAGGGAGCGTTGCAATGCCGGGACGTCGCCCCATCGCTCGAAGCAGGGGGAGAGCCGGCGGGCTATCCCAGCGTGACGTCAACCTGCGTCGTCGACGAACTCCCGGTCACCCGCGTGCGGTCCTATCCGTCATGGCGGAAGCCGCTGCCGGTCGGGGTGGAGATCCTCGACGAGGACGAGGCCTTCACCCCCACGGCGGTCGCGGCCACGGTGAGAGCGGAGATGATCGACGGTGGATGTGCGCTGGTGGTGTGCAACACCGTTGCTCGCGCTCAGGCCGTCTACGAGGCGCTCCGCCCGGCGTTCACTGACGATGTTGTTCTCCTACACGCCCGGTTCACCGCGGCGACGCGCGCTGCCTGGACGGAGCGGGTGGTCGATCCCCTCGGTCCGCCCGGTCGTGCCGCGGCGGCACGGCGGCCGGAGCGTCTGGTGGTGGTGGCCACCCAGGTGGCCGAGCAGTCGTTCGACGTCGACGTGGACCTTCTCGTCACCGATCTTGCGCCGATCGACCTTCTCCTGCAGCGTGTCGGCCGCCTTCACCGCCACAAGCGACCCGCCCGGGATCGCCTGGCTCGGTTTCAACAGCCTCGGGTGATTGTTGCCGGGGTGCGGTTCGACCCTGACCGGCCACCGACCTGGCCGGCGGGAAGCCGCGCCGTCTACGGGGACCATCTGCTGCTGCGGTCCGCCGCGTTGGTCGCCGACGCGGTTGCGGGGGCAGGCTGGTCGGTGCCCGAGGAGGTTCCGGCCCTGGTCGCGGCGGGCTACACCGACGGGCCCCTCGGCCCGGACCTATGGGCGCCGACCGCGGCCCGCTACCAGCAGGAAGCCGACGAGGCCGCGAAACGCCGCGAGACGAACGCGAAGGCGTTCCTGCTCTCCGGTGAGGACGAGTTGGGAAAGCCCACCTTGGACGGGCTGCATGACCGGTCGACCGCCGCGCTGGAATCGGAGGAGCGGGTCGCCGCGGTCGTCCGTGACGGCGAGGAGTCGGTGGAGGTCATCCTCGTGCGACGCAGCCCGTCGGGTGGCTACCTGACCCTGACCGGCCGGCACCTTGGGCGGACTGGCGAGGCCGCGGTCAGCGACGAGCACCTCCTCGAGGACGTCGTCGGCGCGACCATTCGCCTCCCGGCCAGCAAGGACATCACCATCGCCGCCCGCAGAGACCTCACACCCCTCCCCGGCTGGGACGGCGACCCCTGGCTGAAACGCACCCGCGCACTCGTTCTCGACACCGCCCTATCCGCCCAGCTTGGCGGGTACCGGCTGGTCTACGACCATCAGGTCGGCCTGAAACACGAACGCACCGCGGCGCGGTGATGCCCACCGGGCTCCATCGGTCTCATCGCGAGAACTGTCGGAGGGGTCTGGTAGACCTCGCATGCCCCTTCTAGGGCAAAGACACACGCGCGTCGGTAGGTGATATGGGGGAGATTGGTGAGCGGATTCGACCTGAGGTCTGACCCGTGGATCGAGGTGGCAGAGAAAGGCCACCCGCGTGAGGTGGGCGTGCGTGACGCGCTGGTGCATGCCGACCTGCTCGAGGGCTTGACGGTCACCGACCCACTCGAAGGCGTCGCGGTACTGCGCCAGGTACTCCTTCCTGTGGTGATAGACGCCGTGGGTGCCCCGCGGGATCGCGCTGAGTGGGCGCGAAGGTTCGAGCAGGGCAGGTTCGACGGCGAGGACGTCCAGCGGATCGTCGACTATCTGGACGCGCAGGCCGCAGCGTTCGATCTGTTCGATCCGCTGCGGCCGTTTGCGCAGGTCGCAGGCCTGCGAACGGCGAAAGGGGAGACGAAGCCGGTCTCGTTGCTGATTCCTCGGCTGGCGTCCGGGAACAATGTGCCGCTGTTCAGCGCCCGGACGGAGAGTGACCCGCCGGCGTTGACTCCCGGGGCGGCGGCGCGGGCGTTGCTCGCGGCGCACTGCTGGGACACGGCGGCGATCAAGTCGGGTGCGGTGGATGATCCGCTGGTCAAGGCGGGGAAGACGACTGGGAATCCGACCGGTCCGCTCGGGCAGCTTGGCGTCGTGGTGCCGATGGGCGCGACGCTGTTCCAGACCCTGATGCTGAACATGATGATCATGCCGCAGGGTGTTTATCCGGTGGACCGTCCCCAGTGGCGGGGGGAACAGGCGGCAGGTCCTCGGTGGCGGGAACGCGGCCCGCTGGGCCGTCTTGACCTGTTGACCTGGCAGTCCCGCCGGCTCCGCCTGATCCCCGAGGCCGATGCCAGCGTGCCGGGGGGTGTGGTGGTGCGGCGGGTGGTGCTCTGCGCGGGGGACCGGCTGCGCGGATCGGTGCAGGACCTGGAGCCGCATACGGCGTGGCGGCAGGTCGAACGACCCAAGGCCGATGATCCGCCGGCCCGTCCGGTGCGCCATCAGCCTGGTCGTGCCGCGTGGCGAGGTTTGGCCGGGCTGTTGGCCACTGCCGGCCCGACCGGTGATCGGGTGTCGGCGCCTGCGGTGATGGAGCAGCTCGCCGGGCTGCAGGTCGAGGGCCGGGTGCCGGAGGATCTTCCGTTGCGGGTGCTGACGGTCGGGGTTCGTTATGGCACCCAGTCCGCGGTGGTCGAGGACGTGATGGTGGACGAGATTCCGTTGCCGGTGGTCGCGCTTGCGGCGGATTCGCGGGTGCGGGAGGTGGTGCTGGCGGTGGCTGAGGGTGCGGAGGCGCTGCGGATCGCGGCGAACCGCCTCGGTGACGACCTTCGTGCGGCGTGTGGTGCGGAGAAGGTGCCGTGGGATCGAGGGCAGCGGCTCGGGGATCTTCTGATTCACCGGTTCACCCCGGTGGTGCGTCGGCTGTTGGCCGGCCTGCAACGACAGCCGGACGCGGTCGAGCAGGCGGAGGACGCCTGGCTGCTGGTTGCCCGTCGTCTGGCGTGGGAGGTGGCGGATCCGGTGCTGTCCGCGGCGGGTCCCAACACGTTCCTGGGTCGGGCGCCGGATCAGCGGTTCGGCCCACGGCTTTCGGTCGCGGAGGCGTCGTTCCGCCGTGCCCTCAACGACATCCTCGGCCCCGCCAGCCCGCGTACCGCGCCGGCGACCGGATCGACCGCAGCATGATTGCCACCGAGTCGGGGGAGGCCCCATGACCGTTGAAGCCTCAACATCAGCCCCCAGCCCCGGGGCGACACCGCCGCCGCGGTTCTTCTGGGAACGTGCGCATGCCGGTGGCCGTCCGGACGGCGCCGTCCTGGCCGCGTTGCGGCGCGGTGCTGGCCGTGACCCGGGCACGGTCCCGCAGATGTGGCGGCACTACACGACCCTGGACCAGAAAGGGCAAGAGACAGCCGACTTGCGGGCGGAGCACGCCGCCCTGATCCTGTTCGCGATGCATCAGCAGTCCCAGACCCGCCTGATGCACACCGTCGGAGTCGGCCTCGGCGCGGCGGTTCGCCGCCTGCGGGAGAGTGAGAAGTTCAGCGCGGACGCGGTGGACCGCCGGTTCGAAGCAGCTGCGACCGCGACATCGCTGAGCGAGGCTTCCTACCATCTGCGGGGTCTGGTGCGTCAGCTGCGTGGTCTTCCGCAGCCGCTGGACTACACCGAGCTGTACTGGGATCTGGTGGCTTGGCAGGATCCAGACCGGATCGGGCAGGTGCGACGCCGGTGGGGATCTCAGTACTTCCCCGGCCGGGACCGGAAGACCGACACTGCTGCGTCGACCGCCAGCTGATTCTGCCCGCCGTTTTGGATTTCGTCCCATTCTGTTTTTCATCTCATTCGCCGTCGCGACGGTCGAGATTCCTGACCCATCACATGAAAGAGCATGCGAATGTGCACCTACGTTGATGTTCATATTCTGCAGACCGTTCCGCCGTCGAACCTGAACCGTGACGACGCGGGGACGCCGAAGCAGGCGACGTACGGCGGGGTGAAGCGGGCCCGGGTGTCGTCGCAGGCGTGGAAGCGGGCCACCCGGACCGCGTTCGCCGGCCTCGTCGACCCCGCGACGCTGGGGACCCGCACCAAGAAGATCTCCGCGTTGCTCGCCGAGCAGATCGTGGCCCGCGGTGGGCTCGCTCCCGACGCCGCCGTTCGGATCGCGACGAGTGTGCTGGCCGAGCTGGACATCAAGCCTGGGAAGAAGGCGGCGGAGACGGCCTACCTGCTGTTCTTTGGCCGGCCGCAGCTTGAACGACTCATCGACCTGGTCGAAGCCGACCTGCCCCGTCTCGCCGGTCTCGACGACGCCGCGTTGGCCGAGGCGGTGAAGGGTGTTTCGGTGCGGGAGACCCTTGGAGCGGGGCATCCGATCGACGTGGCGTTGTTCGGGCGGATGGTCGCCGACCTGCCCGGGTTGAACGTGGAGGCGGCAACGCAGGTCGCGCACGCGCTGTCGACGCACGCCACCGAGGTCGAATTCGACTATTACACCGCCGTTGACGACGAGAACCCGAAGGAAGACACCGGCGCCGGGATGATCGGCACGGTCGAGTTCCAGTCCGCGACCCTGTATCGATTCGCCACCGTCGGCCTGCACCAGCTCGTCGACAACCTCGGCGGGGATGTCGAGGCGGCGGTGGACGCGCTGCGGGTGTTCCTGACCGCGTTCACCACCTCGATGCCGACTGGGCACGAGAACTCGTTCGCGCATCGCACCACCCCGAGCCTGCTCACCGTGACGCTGCGCGCCGATCAGCCGGTCAACCTCGTCTCCGCCTTCGAACAGCCCATCAGGGCAAACGGCCACGGTGTCCTCGCCGGGTCCATCGACCAGCTCGCGAACGAACTGGCCTCCACCACCGACCTGTGGGGCCTGCGCCCTGAACTGGTCGTCTCCACCTACCGCACCCCCGACACCGCCGACCGCGCGACAACCCTGGCCACCGCTCTCGGCGCACCGGTTCCCTTCGGGCAGGTCGTCGACACGGTCACGGCCGCGGCCCGGGACCGGCTGACCACCACCGCCCGATGACCACCACCAGATCCCCGGCGGGGCGTTGTCTGGTGCTGCGGTTGGCGGGGCCGTTGCAGTCGTGGGGCGGGGCGAGCATGTTCAACCGCCGCGACACCCAGCCCGAACCGACGAAAAGCGGCCTGATCGGCCTACTCGCCGCCGCGCAGGGGCGCCGGCGCACCGACCCGATCGAGGACCTCCTCGAGCTGGCGTTCGGCGTGCGCACCGACCAGCCCGGCACCCTGCTCCGCGACTATCACACCGTCAGCGACTACCGCGGCCGTCCGCTGCCCTCAGCGGCGGTCTCCGCGAAAGGCCTGCAGAAGCCGACCTCGCCTGCGAAACACACCCACATCACCGAGCGGTACTACCTGCAGGACGCCGTCTTCGTCGTCGCGGTCAGCGCCCCCGACCAGCTCCTGACCACGCTCACCGACGCGGTGGGTGCCCCCGCGTTCCCGCTCGCGCTCGGCCGCCGGTCCTGCCCACCGACCCACCCTCTTCTCCTGCGCCCGCCGGGTGGGGGGAGCGGCCCTGGGTGGGTGGGGTCGCCGCTGGAGGTCCTCGCCGCGGTGCCGTGGCAGGCCAGCCGGGCACACCGCGACCGTCTGGCGAACCTGAAACCCCAACCACGCGCCATCGATCTCCCCGTCAGCGTCGATGACCCGGAGGGTGAGGACGTCCGCCGCGACCTGCCCGCCAGTTCCCTGCCCGGCGCGCCGGCCAGTTTCGACCCGCGGCATCGGGCGTTCACCAGCCGCCGGGTCCACCAGGACTGGGTACAGCTACCGCCCCCTTGGCCCGTCGACCCCGCCACCGCGGATTCGCCGGCCGCTCATGACCCGTTCGCGCTGCTGGGATGGTGACCAGCCCATGACCTACCTGTCCCGGATCTGGCTCAACCCCCTGCGCACCGGCGCCCAGGGGCTGATCCGCAGCCCGCAGAAAACCCACGCCGCGGTCCTCGGCGGGCTCGCCGCCCAGCCGGTCACCGAACGGGTCCTGTGGCGGCTGGAAACCAGCCAACCCCACCGGGCCGAACTCCTTGTCCTCACCGAAACCCGGCCCTCCTGGGAGCATCTTGTCGAACAGGCCGGCTGGCCGGGCTCCGACCAGCCCCAGGCCATGGTCCGCGACTACCAGCCGCTCCTCGACCGCCTCCAGCGCGGCCGCGAGTTCGCGTTCCGGCTGCGCGCCAACCCCGTCACCGCCACCCGCACCCCCACCAAACCCTCCGCCCGGCAGAAAGAACACCTCGCCCAGGAACGGCCCCGCGGAGTCCGAGTCCCCCACCGCACCGCCGCCCACCAGCTGACCTGGCTCCTCGACCGCGTCGAACGATGGGGATTCACCCTCCCGACCAGCCAGGACACCGGCCCCGCGGCACGGCTGACCGCCCGCGAACGTCTGACCTTCACCAAGAGCACCGCCGGTGCCACCGGCGCCAACACCAGCGGCCGGCGGGTCACCTTGTCCACCGCCACGTTCGACGGAGCGCTGCGCGTCACCGACCCCGACCAGGCCCGCCACACCCTCCTGCACGGAGTCGGACCCGCCAAAGCCTACGGCTGCGGCCTGATCACCCTCGCCCCCCTCACCACGGCGGGAGGCTGACCGGTGTGGTGGCTGTCCGACCCCCTCGACCTGCACCGCATCGAGGACCGGGTCTCCTCCCTCTACGTCGAGAAAAGCCATGTTGACCGGGCCGACAACGCCATCGTCCTGGTCAACAAGCACCGCACCGTCCGCGTCCCCGCCGCGTTCATCGCCACCCTGCTCCTCGGCCCCGGCACCCGCATCACCAGCGGCGCCGTCCGCCTGCTGGCGGATTCGGGAACCGCGGTGTGCTGGGTCGGGGACCGCGGCGTACGCATGTACGCCGCAGGGCTCGGCCCCAGCCGCGGCTCCGGCCTCCTACTCCGCCAGGCCTACCTCGTCACCCGCACCAAGGAACGCCTCGACGTCGCCCGCCGCATGTACGCCAAACGCTTCCCCGACGACGACGTCACCACCGCCACCATGCAGCAGCTCCGCGGCCGGGAAGGCGCCCGCGTCAAAAAGATCTACCGGACGCACTCCGAACGAACCGGCGTCACCTGGACCCGCCGCGTCTACACCCCCGGCGACCCGTTCGCCGCCGGAGACGACATCAACCGGCTCCTGTCCGCCGGCCACAGCTGCCTCTACGGCATCTGCCACGCCGCCATCGTCGGTATCGGCGCCAGCCCCGCCCTCGGCTTCGTCCACACCGGCACCGCCACCTCCTTCGTCCTCGACATCGCCGACCTCTATAAAGCCGACTACACCATCCCGCTCGCCTTCGACCTCGCCGCCGCAGGCCACGTTGAGGAACGCGACATCCGCACCGCCTTCCGCGACAAGGTCGCCGACGGCCACCTCATGGCCCGCATCGTCCACGACATCAAAGACCTCCTCCTCGACAAAGACACCCCCGACCATGACGACGACTCCCTCCACCTCTGGGACGAGATCGACGGCCACGTCCCCGGCGGCGTCAACTGGGCCGCCGACCTCGCAGACCAATGGGACGACACCACCATCGTCGGCATCACCGGACCCGACACCGACACCGAAACGCCGCCCTGGTGACCGTCATCGTCCTCATCGCCGTCGCCGAGGGCCTACGTGGCCACCTCACCCGGTGGATGATCGAGATCGCCGCCGGGGTCTTCGTCGGGAACCCCAGCGCCCGGGTCCGTGACCGCGTCTGGACCGTGCTCGCCCAGCGCGTCGGAGACGGCCAAGCCGTCATGATCGAACCTGCGGACAACGAGCAGGGCTGGGCCGTACGCACCGCCGGCCGTGACCGCGGCTACCCGATCGACTACGACGGACTGATACTGTTCGCCCGCCCACGCCGGTAAAACCCCAGCTCAGCAAGGGTCGTCCCCGCACGCGCGGGGATCTTCCCGACCCTGACCACCTCCCTGACCGCCGTCGCCGGTCGTCCCCGCACGCGCGGGGATCTTCCGGCGGACGTGGTCGACGGACTGTTCTCGCTCGGGTCGTCCCCGCACGCGCGGGGATCTTCCGGTCCTGTGGTGGACCCTGAACCGTGCGACGGCGTCGTCCCCGCACGCGCGGGGATCTTCCTGTGGTGCCGAGGAGGATCCCTCGGCGGCTGGCGTCGTCCCCGCACGCGCGGGGATCTTCCTTCCTGTGACAGACCCGGGAAGGCATCCCGTGAGTCGTCCCCGCACGCGCGGGGATCTTCCTGCGTGACCCGAAATTCCCGAAGGGGCAGGGAGGTCGTCCCCGCACGCGCGGGGATCTTCCGACGATGGTCGAGCAGGGCAACCGCGACGTCCTGTCGTCCCCGCACGCGCGGGGATCTTCCCGACCACACCGGCGGCCGCCCCCGCCCCGAGCTGGTCGTCCCCGCACGCGCGGGGATCTTCCCCGCGAGGTGCGCGGCTCGTCGTGCCCGGCCGCGGTCGTCCCCGCACGCGCGGGGATCTTCCCGAGGGCACCGGCGCCGGGCAGACCGGCTGGGCGTCGTCCCCGCACGCGCGGGGATCTTCCGGTGAGGTGGACGGCTACGCCGAGCTCGACAGCGTCGTCCCCGCACGCGCGGGGATCTTCCGGTGAGGTGGACGGCTACGCCGAGCTCGACAGCGTCGTCCCCGCACGCTCGGGGATCTTCCCGCGCGGGCGATCTTGTCGACGATGCCGGCGTTGTCGTCCCCGCACGCGCGGGGATCTTCCCGCCTCGACCGTCTCGGGTGGCGCGTTCATCCGGTCGTCCCCGCACGCGCGGGGATCTTCCCGGCAAGAGCTGGGGCGTCCCGGTCCTCGACATGTCGTCCCCGCACGCGCGGGGATCTTCCCAGCCTGCCCACCTCATCCCACTGCGCCCGCGAGTCGTCCCCGCACGCGCGGGGATCTTCCGAGTCAGCCGCTCCTACGCACAGCGCATCGGCGGTCGTCCCCGCACGCGCGGGGATCTTCCCGACGCGGAGTCCATGAGGGACGCGAGCGCGGGGTTGTCCCCGCACGCGCGGGGATCTTCCTACAGGGCCGCCGCCAGGCCGCAGGCGTACGGGGTCGTCCCCGCACGCGCGGGGATCTTCCTGGACGATGAATCTTGAGCCCAAGCCCGGACAGGTCGTCCCCGCACGCGCGGGGATCTTCCCCGGGTCCACATCCCCGACCCACCCGCCGAGGTGTCGTCCCCGCACGCGCGGGGATCTTCCCGGCGACGAGACGGGCGCGGTCAGGGTCAGCGTGTCGTCCCCGCACGCGCGGGGATCTTCCGCGCTGGGTGGACATGGATTTTCCGCACAAGCGGTCGTCCCCGCACGCGCGGGGATCTTCCCCCTTCGGAGGCCGGCGAGTCGGCCGTGGACGCGTCGTCCCCGCACGCGCGGGGATCTTCCCAGGGCCGTGAGATCCCGCCTGGGGATCTCGTCGTCGTCCCCGCACGCGCGGGGATCTTCCGGTCGTCGGCCTGGAGATGGACCCGACCACCCTGTCGTCCCCGTACGCGCGGGGATCTTCCCGTCTCGAGGGCGGCCGTCCAGCGGTGGCCTTCGTCGTCCCCGCACGCGCGGGGATCTTCCCGACCAGTAGGCCGTCCAGCCCCATCCGAGTGGGTCGTCCCCGCACGCGCGGGGATCTTCCCGCACGTTCGAGGTCGTCGGCACGGGCCACCCCGTCGTCCCCGCACGCGCGGGGATCTTCCTCTGACCTACCAGGGGGGCGCGCCCCCGGGAGGGTCGTCCCCGCACGCGCGGGGATCTTCCCGCAAGGTCCGCGCAGCGCGCCGCCTCGAGGCCGTCGTCCCCGCACGCGCGGGGATCTTCCTAGCCTGGATCAACAATCACGGCACTGCGCTTGGTCGTCCCCGCACGCGCGGGGATCTTCCGCGCATCGCCCTCGGGCGGGTGCCGATCGGGTAGTCGTCCCCGCACGCGCGGGGATCTTCCCCTGTACCGGTCCGCCGCGGACACGCTCAAGACGTCGTCCCCGCACGCGCGAGGATCTTCCGGTAGGCGTAGGCGTACCAGGGGAGGGCGACAGGTCGTCCCCGCACGCGCGGGGATCTTCCGCTCGGCCAGGCCCGCCGGACGCTGCTGAAACGGTCGTCCCCGCACGCGCGGGGATCTTCCGTGGTAGGCGCCCCGGGCCAGGCCGGCCCGGCCGTCGTCCCCGCACGCGCGGGGATCTTCCTCCGGCGACGATGCCGCTCTACCTGAAGCGGCGGTCGTCCCCGCACGCGCGGGGATCTTCCCCCCTACCGCGACCGTCTGCTGGGGATCGGGTTGTCGTCCCCGCACGCGCGGGGATCTTCCCGAGCAGCTCGCCAGGTAGGTGCTGCCCAGCGTGTCGTCCCCGCACGCGCGGGGATCTTCCCGGATCCTGATCGACCCCGCAGACCAGGTTCGCGTCGTCCCCGCACGCGCGGGGATCTTCCAGAACGGCGCAGGCCGGGCCGACGAGGTCAACGGTCGTCCCCGCACGCGCGGGGATCTTCCCGTCGTTGGGAGATAGGCGAATGCAGGGTCAGAGTCGTCCCCGCACGCGCGGGGATCTTCCCCTGACCTGACGTTCCGCGATCCCCGCCGCGATGTCGTCCCCGCACGCGCGGGGATCTTCCCGACCCCAGGGCGGTCCCGCAGGCCCTCCCGCCGTCGTCCCCGCACGCGCGGGGATCTTCCCGCGCGGTGCCGGACGTGCGCCGGAGTCCTCTCGTCGTCCCCGCACGCGCGGGGATCTTCCTCGCTCCGGCTACCGGATCGAGCGCCGCCTGTAGTCGTCCCCGCACGCGCGGGGATCTTCCCGAGCCGGGCAGGCTGACGATCGCCGTGGGGATGTCGTCCCCGCACGCGCGGGGTCTCGCAAGGCGGCCGACGCTACCGGACGATGCCAGCCACGTCTGTCAACGTCGTTCCGGCACTGGCGGGGCAGCGCGAGGACGACTTGTAAATCGTGGTTTCGAGGTTCGACTGACGTCACCCCACGCTCGTACGACCTTTGCGGCCTGCGGCGGCGGGCGCGATGTGGTGTGCACCAGCCGACCATGAAGGAGAATTATCAGTCGTCCCCGCGCTACCCCCACGTGTGCGGGACGATCGGGGTGCCAGGGGCACCCCCGCGGATCAGGAGGAGAGTCCTGCGGATGTGGGGACGACTTGGCCGCTCTCGCCGAAACGTTGGACTGTATCGAGCCCGGGGTGGGCAGTCCGTGTACCGCTGGCGGCCCGACGACAGCGGCGCGGACTGCCCGACCGACGCCGAGTCGACGTGTACGGCGGCGTCGCCCGCATCCCGTAACACCGCAGTCCCTGGCGTGGTCTTCACGCCCATCGAGGAGAACGCCTTCATCAGCGCCATCGACGACGAGTTCACCCAGTAGCAGGCAGCACAACCATCAGCCCTCGCTCGGCCGTCGGCTGCCCAGTGTGTCGATCAACGGCCGGGCCGGTTCTTCCTGGCCCTCAATCAACTACGTGGCGTAACCGAAGCATTCTGTGTCCGGTAAGGGAAGATATGACTATTATGTCATGACGTCGCAGGCCATGCCCCGGCCGCGTGTGTGCGCACTGTGTGCGCGGATGCTCCGGCACGGCGCGACATTTTCCGGCACGTTCCGGCACCGAAAACGCCCCGACCTCGGATTTTGCGGCACTGCGCGGCATTTTCCGGTATGTTCAGATACGCGGTGATCCGTCTTGTAATCGAGCGGCTAGGGGTTCGAGTCCCCTCGCCGGCTCCAGGCAGATGGCCTCTGATGCGATGAAGGGGCGGGGCCTCCGCTCCTGGTGACTCCCCGGGGTCGGGGTAGGTCCCTCGGGGTTGCTCACGTCTACCGACGAAGGAGGCCCCTGTGAGTCCATCGTATGAGGGTCGCCAGATTGTGGGAATCGATCTCCATCGGCGGCGGTCGGTGATCGTGCGGATGACCCCGGACGGGTATCCGTTGGAACGGTCCGGATCGGCAACGACCCCGCCACCCTCACCGCCGAGATCAGYCGTGCCGGTGAGCATCCCGATGTGGTGTTGGAGGCGACGTACGGCTGGTACTGGGCGGCGGACGTGCTGGCCGCCTCCGGTGCGCAGGTGCATCTCGCGCACCCGCTGGGTGTGAAGGGTTTCGCTTACCGGCGGGTGAAGAACGACGTCCGCGACGCCGCGGATCTCGCGGACCTGCT
>NZ_MAXA01000282.1 GCF_001854695.1 Parafrankia soli | reverse complement strand
GGGCTGAACGAGTCGATCCTTGACGCGGGATGGGGGGTGTTCCTCGCTGTGCTGCGCGCCAAGGCTGAAAGTGCCGGACGGACGGTCGTCGAGGTCAACCCCGCCAACACCTCCCGCACGTGTGCGGTCTGCGGGCACTGCCACGCCGACAACCGCAGGACACAGGCCGCGTTCACCTGTGTCGCGTGCGGGCATGCCGCGCACGCCGACGTGAACGCGGCGGTCAACATCCTTCGGGTCGGGCTGGCCCGTCAGGCCGACGAAGCGGCCTGAGAAGCCGACGGCTCCAACCGTCGGAGGAGTCACCTGCGTCTCCTTGGCTGATGGTCCACCTCCCGTCACGGGAGGTGGACAGGGATCTCCTGGAACGCCGCCGAGGCCGGAAAGATGCGTCATCGGCGCCTCCGCGCCTCGATCGCGTCCTCTCGCGCCGGCGCCGAAGCGGTACGGGAAGCCAGCCCTCCTGGGCATTAAACGCTGGTTCAGCATCACGGCTGCGTGGCGTCAACCAGAACGCGGGCAGGATCGCCGTTCACGGGGCGGGGCGGGGCGCTCGGAGGTCCCCGGTCCCTCCTCCGCTCCGTAGGGCCGACGGGAGACCGGCCTGTGCTGGTCCAGGCCTACTTGCTCGGTCTCCGGTGAAGCTTGTACGGTCGTTCAGTAACCCCGTGGAGACCACACTGATCCGTGCCGTGAACGAACACCTCGGCGGCGGCACCGTGAGCGAACCTGACGCCGAACGGAGCTGCTCACCGTCGTCCTCTACTAGACCATGGCCTGGTTCTTCCGTTCGCTGGAGATCGAGGTCGACCCGACAAGTCCGGAGCCGCCACGGCAATGAAAGCGTCACGGTTCGCCTACCATGCGCCGTCCACTCTTGCTGAGGCGCTTGCTCTGCTCGCCGAGCACGGTGACAGCGCGAAGGTCCTGGCCGGGGGCCAGAGCCTGATTCCCATGCTCGCGATGCGACTCGCCGTCTTCGACCACCTCGTCGACCTCGGCCGGATACCCGAGCTGGCCGGCATCGACCATCAGGGCGACACCGTCCGCATCGGTGCCGCCACCACCCACACCGCTGTCGAGTCGTCCGTCGACCTCGCCAGGACCGTCCCGCTGCTGGCCCGCGCCGCCCCGCTCATCGGCCACTTCCAGATCCGCAACCGGGGCACGGTCGGCGGCGCGATCGCCCACGCCGACCCCGCCGCCGAGTTCCCCGCGGTGGCGCTCGCCCTCGACGCGCAGCTGGAGACCGTCTCGCCGCGCGGGGCGCGCACCATCCCCGCCGAGAAGTTCTTCCTCGGCACCTGGAGCACCGCCCTCGCCGACGACGAGATCCTCACCGCCGTGAACTTCCCCGCCTGGCGCGGCAGGACCGGGCACGCCGTCGAGGAGCTCGCCCGCCGCCACGGTGACTTCGCGATCGCCGGCGCGGTCGTCGCCGTCGAGCTCGACGGCGACGACCGCGTCCGCCGCTGCGGCATCGGGCTGCTCGGTCTCGGCTCCACGCCCGAACGCGCCACCGCCGCCGAACAGGCCGTGACCGGCACTGCGGCCGGCGAGATCGACCCTGTCGAGGTCGGGCGGGCCGCGATGTCGACGCTCCAGTCCGTTCCGGCCGACCTGCACGGCTCGGCCGACTACCGCCGGCGCGTCGGGGCCGCGATGGTCACCCGAGCCTGGCAGCGCGCGCTCCGGGAGGCTCACGATGGATGAAGTACAGATCAGACTGCGCGTCAACGGCCTGGAGCGCCGCGGGCGGGTGGAGCCACGGCTGACGCTCGCCGACTTCCTGCGGGAGCACTGCCATCTGACCGGCACGCACCTCGGCTGCGAGCACGGGGTGTGCGGTGCCTGCACGGTGCTGCTCGACGGGGCGGCGGTGCGCGCGTGCCTCGTGCTCGCGGTGCAGGCCGAGGGCCGCGAGGTCACCACGATCGAAGGCCTCGGCACACCGGAGAACCTCTCGCCGGTACAGGTCGCCTTCCAGGAGAACCACGGCCTGCAGTGCGGGTTCTGCACGCCGGGTTTCGTCGTGTCGGTCACCGCCCTGCTGCGGGACAACCCCGACCCGACCGACGAGGAGATCCGCGCCGGCCTGTCCGGCAACATCTGCCGCTGCACCGGCTACCAGGGGATCTTCAAGGCGGTACGGGCCGCGGCCGGTAACACACCGTGATCGGCGGTCGGTCGCGCCGCCGCACGGGCGGGACGCCCGCGGCCCGGTCCCCGGGGGATGCCGTGGCGGTCGGCCGCCCGTTCCTGTCGATGCCGACCCTCCGCCCGGGGCCGGCCTGTCCACCGCTGTCCGCCCCTGGTCGTGGGCCCTACCTGCCTGTCGGTGAATGAGATCATGGATCTGAGCAACGAGTTCCGCGTCGACGCGAGCCCGGCCGTCACCTGGTCGGTCCTCACCGACCTCGAACGCATCGCGCCCTGCCTGCCGGGAGCCCAGCTTCAGGAGGTGGAGGGCGACGAGTACCGCGGCATCGTGAAGGTCAAGGTCGGCCCGGTCACCGCGCAGTACAAGGGCACGGCGACCTTCCTCGAACGTGACGAGGCCGCCCACCGGGCCGTCCTGAAGGCCGACGGCCGGGAGACCCGCGGCCAGGGCAACGCGTCGGCCACCATCACCGTGACGCTCGTCCCCGACGGCACCGGCACCCAGGTCAGCGTGCTGACCGACCTGCGCATCACGGGGAAGGTCGCCCAGTTCGGCCGAGGTGTGATCAGCGACGTCAGCGCCAACCTGCTTGGGCGCTTCGTCGAGTCCCTGGAGTCCACGGTGCTCCGCGGCGACACCACCACCCCCGCCTCACCCACCGCCGCGGTCCCCGGTCCCGGGCTCCCGCCGGCACCCGCCCCGGCCGCCCCCGGGGCACGCACCATCCACCAGCCCGAACCCGAGCCCGTCAACCTGTTCGACGCCGCCGGCTCACCGGTCGTCAAACGCCTCGCCCCGGTCCTCGTGGCCTTTGTCGCGGGCTGGTTGCTGAGCTCTCTGTTCCGCCAGGGTCGCGGCTGAGTTCCGCCTCTCCACTACCGTTCGAAGGGCGCCATGGGCAACCCCGCTGCCACGACAGCCACCGCCACGCCGACCGCCGCCCGTTACGCGGGCACCCGGGTGAATCGGGTCGAGGACCCACGACTGCTCACCGGGCAGGGAACCTACGTCGACGACGTGATGCGTCCGGGGATGCTTCACGCGTGCTTCGTGCGCAGCCCGTTCGCCCGCGCGCGCATCGTCGGCATCGACATCTCGGCGGCGGTGGAGCTGGAGGGCGTGCACGCGGTGTTCGTCGCCGCGGACCTCAACCCCGACATCCGCGAGCAGTGGTACGCGATCGTCGGCCGCGACAGCCCGGACACCCCGCGCCCGGCGCTCGCCCAGGACGAGGTCCGGTTCGTCGGTGATCCCGTCGCGCTCGTCATCGCGGACAACCGCTACATCGCGGAGGACGCCGTCGAACTGGTGGACGTGGAGTACGACCCGCTGCCGCCGGTCGTGTACTACGTCGACGCCCAGGAGTCGACGGAGCTTGTGCACGGGCAGTATCCGAACAACGTGGCCGGCCGGCTGGACAGCGGCGCGACGGATCAGGTGGACGAAGTGTGCGCCACCGCGGCGCTCGTCGTCGAGGAGACGATCTACCAGCAGGCGTACGCGCCCGTCCCGATGGAGACCCGCGGCATCGTCGTGGAATGGTCCGGCGGCGAGCTCACGATCTGGGCGGCATCGCAGTCGCCGCACGAGCTGCGGGCGTTCGCCGGGCGGCTCCTCGGCCTGCCGGAGCACCGTATCCGCGTGATCATGCGGGATGCCGGCGGTGGCTTCGGCCAGAAGGTCCTGGCTCTGCGCGAGGACATGTGCATGCTGCTCGTCGCGCGGAAGGTGCCGGCGCCGGTCAAGTGGATCGAGGACCGGCGGGAGAACCTCATGGCGGCCAACTCCGCGCRCCACGAGCACGGGGCCATGCGCTTCGCCTTCGACGAGGACGGCGTGATTCTCGCGGCGCAGATCGACCACGTCCAGGATGTGGGCGCCTATCCCACCCCGTGGCCGGTGGGCACCGCCGCCGCGGTCTGCCTGATGTTCCCCGGCCCCTACCGCGTCCCGGCCGCGGCCTGGTCGACGACGTCGGTGTTCTCCAACACGCTGGGTCGCAGCGCCTACCGGGGGCCGTGGCAGTACGAGTCCGTCGCCCGCGAGGTGCTGCTCGACGTGGCCGCGCGGCGGATGGGCATCGATCCCGTCGAGCTGCGCCGGCGCAACTTCCTGGCCCGTTCGGACATGCCGTACGTGAACCCGTGCCACATGCCGTACGACCACATGTCCCCGCGCGAGGTGTTCGAGAAGGCACTGGAGCACTTCGACTACGACGCGTTCCGCCGCGAGCAGGCCGAGGCCCGGGCGAACGGCCGTTACATCGGTATCGGCACCTGCAGCTACGTGGAGCCCACGACCTCCGCGATGGGCTTCTACGCGACGGAGGGCGCCACGGTCCGCGTCGAGCCGAGCGGCACGGTCAACGTGTATCTCGCCGGCGGCTCGACGGGCAACAGCCTGGAGACCACCGCCGTGCAGATCGCCGCCGACACGCTCGGCGTCGACATCAGCGACGTCAACACGATCCAGGGGGACACCGCGATCACGCCCTTCGGCGGGGGGACCGGCGGCAGCCGCAGCGGTTCGATGATCGCCGGCGCGGTTGGGGTGACCGCGGGCGAGCTGCGCGAGCGCATCATCGCCATCGCGGCGCACCGCCTGGAGGCGGCGGCCGAGGACATCGAGCTCGCGGACGGGCGGGCCACCGTGCGCGGCACCCCCTCGATCGGCCTGTCGCTCGCCGAGATCGCGAACCTGGCGTACTTCGATCCCGCCGCGCTGCCGCCCGGTGTGCAGCCCGGGCTGGAGGCGAGCGGCCGGTACCAGGCGCAGGCGCCGATGCTGTGGGCCAACGCCACCCACGTCTGCACCTGCGAGGTGGACACCACGACCGGGGTCGTCACCTTCCTGCGCTACCTGGTCAGCGAGGACTGCGGCCCGCGGATCAACCCGAGCGTCGTCGAGGGCCAGATCGACGGCGGGACCGTGCAGGGCATCGGCGGGGCCCTCTACGAGCACCTGGCCTACGACGAGGACGCCAACCCGGTCGCCACCACGTTCATCGACTACCTGCTGCCGACCATCGCCGAGGTGCCGCTCATCGAGCACGTGCACGTCGAGACTCCGGGGCCGGGCCCGGGGGGGTACAAGGGCGTCGGTGAGGGCGGCGCGATCGGCGCGCCCCCGGCCGTCATCAACGCGGTCGCGGACGCACTCGCGCCGTTCGGCGTCTCCGTCACCCGCCTTCCGCTCACGCCGGCGGCGATCGTCGCGCTCCTCGACGAACGGACGGCCGGATAGGAGACCGACACCGGGCCGAATGCCGGTCGTCGCCATTCGGGCGGTGCGGTTCGTCGCCGGGCGAGCGTCACCCTGGCGAGCCGGCGAAGTATCCCCGCAGGCCGCGCAGGGCCTCGTCGAGGAACTCCTCGATCGTCCTGTCCTCGTGTTCCAGCCATTGTTCGTAGGCGGACAGTGCGAGCGCGAGGGTGACCTGGCCCACGGTACGCGGCAGCAGGTCGTCCGCGGTCAGATCGTGACGTTCGGCGACGTAGGAGGCTATGACCTCGCGCCACCGCCGGTACTTGAGAACGGAGTGGGCCTGCAGCGTGGGTGTTCTGAGCAGCAGGGTCATCCGTTGCCGGTGCTGGGCCGCGGCCTCGTGGTCCACGTGGTTGAAGGCGAGCACCGCGCGGTGCACGGCCTCGTGGACGGGGATGTCACGGGGCATGCCGGCCAGGGACTTCTGCAGTTCGACGAGACTCTCGTCGAACTGCCCCCAGGGTATGTCGTTCTTGGACGGGTAGTACCTGAGCAGGGTCCTGCGCCCGACTCCCGCGGCGTCGGCGATCGCGTCCAGGGTGGTGGCGTCGAACCCCCGCTCGGTGAACACCGCGAAGGCCGCCCGCTCGATCGCGGCGTGATCGGTGACGGGTGGGCGGCCCTTCGGCCGTTTCGATGGGGTGGCCACGCGTACAAAATATGGGCGCTGTGACATCCGCGGGTCACGTCGGGTCTCCCGCTACGCCCGGGACGAGGGCGCGCCGTGATGCCCGTCGGCCGTCCGGGGTCGGGTCCCGCGTTCACAGCCGTGGCGCCGCGGGCAGGGGCGGGCGCAGGCGCCCGTCACTGGCGGCCTCGCCGCTGTGGATCAGCTCGCACACGTTGTCGACCATCCGGCGCAGGATGTGCTCTCCTTCCTGGGCGGTGGCGGCGGTCGGGTCGCCGAGCACCCCGGACGGGGCGACGGCGGCCACTCCGCCGGTGACCAGGGCGGGTAGCAGCTCGTCGAGGGAGGTGGTGTTACCGGCTGCCGCCCGGGTCATGTCCACCTGGTCGGGTGCCAGGTGGAGCATGAGCGAGGTCTCGGTGAACCCGGCGTGCGCGTCGGCGGCGTCGGCTTCGCACGGCACCCACGCCACGTCGTGCCGTTCCTCGCGCAGCTGGGTGACGGCTTCGGTGAGGCCACGCAGGTTGCCGCCGTGGGCGTTGACGAACACCACCGGGCCGGACCAGGTGGACATCGAGCGGATCAGCTCGACCAGTACCAGGTGCAGGACCGGGCCGCCGATGGAGATCGTGCCCGCGAACGACTGGTGCTCACCGCTGGCGGTGTAGGTGAGGGGTGGTGCGACCAGGACGGGTTCGGCGGGGCGCCGCCGGAGGAGGAGCTGCGCCGCGCCTTCGGCCACCGCGACCGCGATCGTGGTGTCGGTGACCAGGGGCAGGTGCGGCCCGTGCTGCTCGCAGGACCCCACCGGCACCAGGACGAGCGGCCTGCCGGCGATGTCGGTCCAGGCCTGCCCCGACAGTCCCGTCCGGCCCGCGTCCGTTCGTGCCGCGCCTGCCCGGCCCGTGTCCGTCCTGCCCGCTCCGGTGGTCATCGCGCGGGCGCCGCGCCGAGCGTGCGGGGGAAGCCGTCGGGTACCAGGACGTCGTCCGGGGTCAGTTCGTGGATGGAGGAGTGCCCGAGGGACAGCAGGGCGGAGTCGATGCCGTTGCGCAGGACGTCCAGGACGTTCTCGACCCCGGCCTGCCCGCCGGCGGCCAGGCCCCACAGGTAGGCGCGGCCGATCATGACCGCCCGCGCGCCGAGCGCGAGTGCCTTCACGACGTCCCCGCCCCGGCGGATGCCCCCGTCCATGAGCACCTCGACGTCGGTACCGACCGCGTCCACGACCGCGGCCAGGGCCCGGATCGGGGCCGGAGTGCTGTCGAGGTTGTTGCCGCCGTGGTTGGAGACCGAGATCGCGCTGACCCCGGCGTCGCGGGCGCGGCGGGCGTCGTCCACCCGGGAGACGCCCTTGAGCATGAACGGCCCGTCCCACTGCTGGCGCAGCCAGGCGATGTCCTCCCAGCTCGGCGGGGGTGTCTGCATCCATTCGCCGTACGCGCCGAAGAACACCGGGGCCTGCTGGCCGGGTTCGGCCAGGTTCGGCACGCTCAGGTCGGGAAGCCGTCCGGTGCGCAGGTACTGGAGCAGCCACGCGGGCCGGGACACGCCCTGGGGCGCCAGCTTGACCATGGTCTTCAGGTCGAGCCGCTCGGGGATCCACGGGCTGCCCCAGTCGCGGCTGTGCGAGAACGACCAGTCCAGGGTGACGATCAGGCCGACCGCTCCGGCCTGCCGGGCGTGCTCCATCCACCGGATCATCCAGTCCCGGGTGCCCATCCAGTACATCTGGAAGAACGTCTGCGGGTTGGCGGCGATGACGTCCTCGATCGGCTTGCTGGCGAACGAGGACAGGCCCATGGCGGTGCCCCGTGCCGCGGCGGCCCGCGCGACCGCCACCTCGCCGTCGGGGTGCACCGCCTGCACCCCGGTCGGGGAGATGACCACCGGTAGGGAGATCGGCTGGCCCAGGACCGTGGTCTGCTGATCACGCTTGGGGGACAGCCCCGCCACGTGCGGCGCGAAGCCGAGCTCGTCGAACGCCGCGGTGTTGTCCCGGTAGGACACGCCGGCCTCCGAGCCGGCCAGCAGCGCGCTGTACACCGACTTCGGCAGCCTGCGCCGCGCACGCCGTTGTGCCTCGGCGACCGACTCGAACCATGTGCTGCTCATGCTCCACCTTTCGCGGCGCTCCCACGGGAGCAGCCGAGTGCGATCTCGTCTCAGCCGGCGGGGGGCGAACCCGGCCAGCGGGCTCTCGGCACACGCCGAGACCGGCGGTGCCGCCGGCGCGCGCCGGAGCGGATCAGCCAGCGCGTCCTGCCCGCGGCCTCCTCCCGGCGAGGAGCCGCTGTCCCCGGCATGCGAGAACATTAATGACACTCGGGGCTAAAATGAAGCCCTGTCCCGAAATCGGGCGACCTGATCCCGCGGTTGCGTCAGGGCCAGGTTGGCGGGGCGCCCCGCGCGGTTCGCCGGTCGTATGTCCCTTGACGCGCGGATCCTGGTGGCACTAAACAGCTGTTTAGTGCGGTCGACGGTGCGTCACCAGCACTTCGAGCAGGGATGCGGAGGGGATCATGCCCGACGTCTCGATGATCATAGGCGGGGAGCGTCGAGCTGCCCGGTCGACCTTCGGTGTCGTGAACCCGGCGACGGGCGAGGTCCACGCGCAGGCTCCGGACTRCACCGCGGAGCAGCTGGACGAGGCGTTCGACGCCGCGGCGAAGGCCTTCGTCGGCTGGCGCGGGGACGAGGACGCGCGTCGGGCCGCCCTCGCCGAGGCCGCGAATCGACTCACGGCCTCGGCGGACCAGATCGGCCCGGTCCTGACCGCCGAGCAGGGCAAGCCCCTGAAGTCGGCGAAAAGGAAGGCGTTCGGAGCCGGCTACTGGCTCAAGTACTTCTCCCAGCTGGAGATACCTCGAGAGGTCATCCAGGACGACGCCCGTGCCCGCGTCGAGGTCGTGCGCCGCCCGGTGGGGGTCGTCGCGGCCATCACCCCGTGGAACTTCCCGATCATGCTGGCGACCTGGAAGATCGCGCCTGCGCTGCTCGCCGGGAACACGATGGTGCTCAAGCCGTCACCGTTCACGCCTCGCAGCACCCTGCTGATGGCCGAGATCCTCAGCGAGGTGTTCCCGCCGGGCGTGCTCAACGTCGTGTCCGGGGGAGACGAGCTGGGTAGGTGGATGACCTCGCACCCCACCCCGCGCAAGATCAGTTTCACCGGGTCGATCGCGACCGGCAAGCACATCGCCGCCTCGGCGGCCCCAGACCTCAAGCGCCTCACCTTAGAGCTCGGCGGCAACGATCCCGCGATCCTGCTCGATGATGTCGACCCCGCCGCCATCGTGGAGAAGCTGTTCCGGGGCGCCTTCGACAACAGCGGGCAGGTCTGCTCCGCCATCAAACGCCTCTACGTCCCCGAGGCGCTGCACGATCAGGTCGCCGACGCCCTCGCCGCCCGTGTCGCGGCGGCCAGGGTCGGTGACGGCATGGATCCGGACACCGAGCTCGGGCCGGTCCAGAACCGGCCGCAGTACGAGCGGGTCGGCGAGCTCGTGGCCGACGCGCTCGCGGGCGGCGCGACCGCGCTCACCGGCGGGGCCCCGGTCGGTGGCCCCGGCTACTTCTTCCAGCCCACCGTGATCACCGGGGCGGTGGAAGGCACCCGGATCGTCGACGAGGAACAGTTCGGCCCGGTGCTGCCGATCCTCCCGTACCGCGACGTCGACGAGGTCGTGGCCCGGGCCAACGCGACGACCTTCGGACTCTCGGGGTCGGTGTGGTCCGCGGACCCCGACCGGGCCGGCGCCGTGGCCGAGCGGCTGGAGTGCGGAACCGCCTGGGTCAACGCCCATGTCGCCCTCGGGCCTCACCAGCCTTTCGGTGGGGCGAGGTGGAGCGGACTCGGAGTGGAGAACGGCCCCTGGGGACTGGCCGGCTACACCGACATCCAGGTCCAGCACCGCGCCAGAGGCCGAGGCCGCCGTCAGACTGGCCGGCACGTTCGACTGCTGTCATGGCTCGCTGCCGGCCTCCGTCGAGGTTTCGAAACGCTGCAACAACCGTTCCACGAGAGCCAGTGCCTCGGTGTGGCCGTCGGTGATCCCGAGCATGTCCTCCGCCACGAAGCCACGGCTGACGACTCCGATCATGAACAGGATGATGGTGGGTGAGACCTGGGCCGGGTCGACTCCGCACTCCTCCAGCCGGCTCGAGAGGAGTTCGGTCTGCAGGCGCCGGAACTGCTTCGCGTACTCCGCGATCTCCTGGCGGATGCTCTTGCGGTGGTTCGCGAGCGCCATGAACTCGGTCAGCAGCGACGTGCCCGCGGGCTCGATGCTGGACTCCCACAGTCCGCGCAACGGTTGAGGTGATGTCAGGACGCGTCTCTGACGTTCGAGGTTCTTCTCGGCGCCGCGCCGGAAGAGAGCGAGGAACAGGTCATCCAATGTCGGGAAGTAATAGTGGATCAGTGCGGGTGTGACGCCGGCCGCGCTGGCCACACTGCGTGAGCTCACCGCGGCGTAACCCTCGTTTCGCATCAGTCGTTCGGTGGCGTCGAGCAGGAGCACGCGAGTCTTCGAGCTCTCGGTGCCGGTACGGCGTGGCGTGGTCATGTCCTCATTCTGGTTGATGCCGGCACGCAGCCATGCTGAACTTTTGTTCAGCGCGACGTGGGGAGAGTCTCACCGATCCGGCGCAGCTGGGTCGATCGTCCCGATGGCTGCCCCGGCGAGCCTCCGGCGCACGCCGACGTCCCCTGACGGTGGGTGACAGGCGAGGGTGGCGGTGTGACCTGCCGCGCGATCGCTCGCTGGTAATCCCCGACAAAGATCGCGGAGAGGGCTCCCCTGGTATCCCTTATCAGGATCCGGTGTTCTGCACGGCGGCAAGGGACGGGCTTGGCCGACCGTGCCAGAAGATTGCCAGGTCGTCACGGGCCYGGGTTGCGGCCACGAACAGCAGGGATGCGGCTGCGGTCGCTCGTTCGGAGGACTGTCCTCGCACCGTGCGACGACAACCGCGATGGTCCGCGACATCGCCGTGCTGACGCGCGGCTCCTACCTCGATGCACTACGGGCGAGTCTCGTCGACCAGGGCTGGGTCACCGTGTCCGCTGATTCACTGGCTGCCGGGATGGCTCGACTCGTCCATGGCTGGCCCGTCGGTGCCGTGGCGGAACGCAGACTCGACACCGGGGGTGCCTGGCGGATCGTTGATCCGAAGATGCCCGCGGTCGGTGCGGAATGGACCACCATTACCGGCGCCAAGGTCATGCTGGACCCGAAGACCAAGGGTTTGCACAAACCGTGCGCCGCGATGAAGCTTCTGCCCGCGCTGCCCGAGCTGAAACCCGTAGGAAAGCCCGTCGAGTACGTTCACATGAGTGAGATGGTGTTCATCGGAGAGAGCGTGGAGGTCTTCGACGACCCGGACGGCCCCAAGGACGCGGACTACCGCGAGATGCGGGTCTGGAAGGGCACGGGCGCCAGCTGTTCCTGGACCGCTCACTCCTGCCGCCCCTGCGAGGCCCGCATTCCGTACCTGATCTGCGACGTCCCCACCAACATGATCGGAGAACCGGCCGGCTGAGGAGCCCGCCGGATAGTCGCACATCAGCCCGGCAGAGCGCCGTGGCCCGGGCGCAGGAATCCGCTGACGTGACCCCGGCCGTGCTCATCATCTGCAGGTCATGTCGGCGCCGTCCATACGATGAAGCCCATGAACGCGGGTGACGGGGCGGCCGGAGCGGAGTCTCGAACCAGCGCCGAGCCGGAGGTGCTGGTCGTCGCCGATGCCGCGGCGTGGCGGGCATGGCTGGACGTGAACGAGGCCGTCTCCGACGGGGTGTAGCTGTTGCTGGCGAAGAAGGGCACCACGTCTCCGACCTCGCTGAGCTACGACCTCGCGCTCCAGGAGGCGTTGTGCAGCGGCTGGATCGACGGGCAGAAGAAGAGCATGGATGCGATGACCTTCCGGCAGCGGTTCATCCCACGCCGCAGGGCCTCGCTGTGGTCCGAGCGGAACATCGGCCTCGTGACGCGTCTGACGGAGGAAGGCCGGATGCGTCCCGCGGGCACGCCGAGATCGAGGGCGCGAAGGCGGACGGACGCTGGGACCGGGCCTATCCGGGAGCTGCGAGGGCGCAGGTCCCGGATGACCTGGCGGCCGTGCTGACCGCCTCATCGGCTGCGGCGTCGGCGTTCGCGGGTTTGAACGGCCGTAACCGTTATGCGGTCCTGCACAGGATCATGACCGCGCCGAGTCCGTCGAGCCGGGCGAATCGCCTGGCGACGCTCGTCGGGATGCTCGAACGTGGCGAGACGCCTTACCCGCAGTGACCGGGCCGGATGTCGCGGCCTGCGTGACGACGACGTGATGCGGCTGCACCCGGACCTTGACCGCGGCGATCCGGTACCCCATCTCGCGCAGCCGCTCGACATCCCGGCGCACCGTGGCACGACCTGGCTGACCGTGAGGTCCGCGGTCCGCAGCGAGATCTCCCTACGATCTTCTGGGTGATCTCTGGAGCCTTCTTGAGATCCTCAATTGATCCTTGGGTCGGGGGAGTCATACCAGGCAGGTGCGCACCTCCGCGCCGTACTCACGTGTCGATCAGTAGCTGGTCGCGTGCGGTAGCGAACAGTTGCTGTTGGGCCGCCAGCTTCGTGGGCGTGGCAGCGGTGTCGAAGAGCAGCTGGTAGACATGGCCTGCTTTGCCCGCGACGAACAGCTCGACACGCTTACGGGGTTCGGCCTGGCCGGCCCAGTGATAGTCGATTTCCAGCCAGAGGGCGTCCTTGCCGCTCTGCCGGGTCGGGTGGGTGACGACCGTGAGGTCGGCCATGGAGGACTCGGTCGTGTCGCGGTACCAGGCGAGCTGTCCGGCAGAGGCAGCCTCGGGCGTCGATCCATACGAGGTGTCCCGCTTGACGCTCATGGCGTGGCCCTCGTTCGGGGAGTGCCAGGTGCTCTGGAGATCGTTGTCGACCACCTGAGTCCAGCCGTCCGGAACGGCGAAGGTGACGCTGAGACCGGGTGCGCTGACACGGCGCCAGCCACTTGGCAACACGGGCGGAGGAGACGCCTCCGGACCGGTCGGCGTGGTCGACGTGGATGAGGCCGGTGCGGCCGGCGTCTCGGAAACGCCCGAGGTCACGGGGGCACCGGCACCGTAGGCGAGGGACTGGTTAAGTGATGAACCACCGGTGAGCGGTACTCCGAACACCGCTAACAGAAGACCAGCCACGGCGACAATCGCCGAGACCAACGCGGCGATTTCCCCACACTCATCCGCTGCCCCGCGTCACCCGGACTATTCACTTGGCTCCCCCGCCCCCTATATCGCCTGCGCCATGGTGACATTCAACCGCGCGGTCCACACCCAGTTCACCTTCCAGGAATCCCGCCACCGCCTGGCCCGCAAGATCTTCCATGGGCAGCGCGGGGAACTGCGCCAGGCCTACCGGGAAGGCCAGGAAGACCAGCTCGGCGCGCTGGGCCTGGTCCTCAACGCTGTCGTGCTGTGGAACACCCGCTACCTCGCCGCCGCAGCCGCACTGGCCGGGCACCTCCGCCAGATCGTCGTCGGCCAGGGGAGCGGGATCAGTCACGGGACCGATGATCCCGCGCGTCCCGCACCGGCGGTGTGGGCCGGAGCTGGCCGCGTACGAGGAGGGCTTCGTCACGGCGTGCGCCGCGACGGCACGAGGCACCGTGTGCGCCGTCCGGGACCCGGATACCGCGCACCCGAGCGCCCCGAAACCGCCGGCGCTGTGGCAAGTTGCCGAATGAACGTGGCCTGGTGTCGGAACCGCGCGAGTCGTGGGATGCCGAGCCCGTCCTATATCCAGGTGAGCCGGTGAGCACCGGGCGGGGAAAGGCCGGCGGCTCCGGTCGGACTGCCGGAGCCGCTACGGCTGCGCACCCTCCGCCGGCGGCTCGATGATGAGCTCCGGCATCCAGCCGCCCGCCGACGTGGCCAGCTCCTCGACGAAGTCGTCATCGGTACCCCCCGCAACAGCGGGGCTGGTACGAGGCCGAAAAAGTGGTATCCGCCCCACGCCGCCAGCAGCATGACGGTGGTCGGGTGGTCCTTCCGCGGCAGCGGCTCGCCCTGGCTGGTCAGCGCGGCGCCGAGTGTGTCACGGATCTCGGGAACGCGATCGCCCTCGTTCAGCAGCAGACGGAACAGCCGGTCGAACCGGCGAATGCCGCGGAACATCCTTCGCGGGACCAGAACCTTTGCCTGCTGCGGGTCGTCGACCACGGGCATCGGTTGCCGGTCAGTGGCCGAAACCAGCACAGAATTGGCCGGACATGCAAAGACGGCCAAGGGCGTGCCGGCGATGATGAGCCGGCAGGGCACCGTCGGCGAACTCGGGAAGCAGGCGGCATCGGCCGGCGAAGCCGGCAAACGGCGCCGCCCGGGCCCGGTGCCGTTGTCGTATGCAGAGTTCCGAGCGCGTCATCGCGGCGGTCCGGCGGACTCCGTGACGGGCGACGACGAAGGTGGGTGCGCATGGCTGACTTCACGGGCCACCATTCGTGGGTCTCGGCCGCGGTCTCAGCGGTGGAGCACGACCTTTGCCCAGGAGGCGCGGCGCGCTTCGTCGCCGTCGCGCCGTCGCGGGCAGCGGCCGGTTCCAGATGAAGCGGGTCGCCGTGGTGACGGGCGGTGCGTCGGGGATGGGGCTTTCCATCTGCCGGCATCTCGCCGACCGGGGCCACAGAGTCGCCGTGGTCGATCGCAACGGTTCGGCCGCGCGGCAGGCCGCGAAGGAGCTGGCCGCGGACGGGGCGGAGGCGTTGGCGTGCGAGGTCGACGTCACCAGCCGTCCGGCCGTGGAGAACGCGCTGAGCCAGGTCCGCGAGGAGTTCGGCCCGGTGGAGATACTGGTCACGAGTGCGGGGCTCGCGGCGTTCGAGCCTTTTGTTGAAATCACACTCGAGTCCTGGAACAGGGTGATCGAGGTGAATCTTACCGGGACTTTCCACTGCGTTCAGGCTGTGATCCCTGATATGGTCGCGGCGCGGTGGGGTCGTATCGTGACCCTCTCGTCGTCAAGCGCTCAGCGGGGTTCGCCCCGCATGGTCCACTACGCCGCGTCCAAAGGTGCCGTCATCGCCATGACGAAGGCCCTCGCGCGGGAGTACGCGTCGTTCGGGATCACGGTGAACAGCATCCCGCCGTCGAGTATTGACACACCGATGTCCCGCAGCGCCCAGGCGGCCGGCGACCTGCCGGACAGCGGGGTCCTGGTGAACGCGATCCCGGTGGGCCGGCTGGGGACGGGTGATGACATAGCCGCCGCCTGCGCCTTTCTCTGCTCCGATGACGCCGGTTTCATCACCGGCCAGGTCCTCGGGGTGAACGGCGGGAGTGTCATGTGACGGCGGGCCCGATGCCGCGCCGACCCCCGTACCGCCACCTGGCAGCCGTGCCCGACAGAGCCGACCCACAGGCCGACCCACCGAGCTGACCCGGAGCCGGATCCGCGTCCGGCAGCGGACCCACCCGAAACGGAGGAATGACTGTGGCACGATGGCCGAAGCCGGCTGAGGGAAGCTGGACGGAACACTACCCGGAGCTGGGAACCGGGCTGGTGTCGTACGAGGACTCGATCTCGCCCGATTTCTACGCGCTGGAACGGGATGCGATCTTCAGGCGTGCCTGGCTGAACGTGGGCCGGGTCGAGCAGTTACCGCGCAGCGGGAGCTACTTCACCAAGGAGATCGAGGCCGCCAGGGCCTCGATCGTCGTCGTGCGCGACAACGACGGTCAGGTCCGGGCCTTCCACAACATCTGTCGCCATCGCGGCAACAAGCTGGTGTGGAACGACTTCCCGCGGGAGGAGACCGCCGGTAGCTGTCGCCAGTTCACCTGCAAGTACCACGGCTGGCGGTACGGCCTGGACGGCGCCGCCACCTTCGTGCAGCAGGAGGGCGAGTTCTTCAACCTGGACAAGAAGGACTTCGGCCTCGTCCCGGTGCACTGCGACGTCTGGTCCGGATTCATTTTCGTCAATCTGGCGAAGGAGCCCGAACAGTCGCTGCCCGATTTCCTCGGCCCGATGGTCACCGCGCTCGGCGGATATCCGTTCGACACGATGACCGAGCGCTTTTACTACCGCGCTGAGGTCGGCGCGAACTGGAAGCTGTTCATGGACGCCTTCCAGGAGTTCTACCATGCGCCCATTCTGCACGCCCGGCAGACGCCGTCGAAGTTCTCGACGGCGGCGCAGCAGGCGGGGTTCGAGGCGCCGCACTACCGCATCGACGGCCCGCACCGGCTGGTCAGCACGGCCGGTATCAAGGCGTGGGAACTGGATCCGGAGATGCGCAAGCCGATGGAGGACATCACCCGCAGCGGCCTGTTCGGGCCCTGGGACGAACCGGATCTCGGCGTCGAGAAGATGCCGGCGGGTCTCAACCCGGCCGGCTGCGAGCCGTGGGGTCTGGACTCGTTCAATCTCTGGCCGAACTTCGTGATTCTGATCTGGGCGGGTGGCTGGTATCTCACCTACCATTACTGGCCGACGTCGCACAACACGCACACCTTCGAGGGGAACCTGTATTTCGTTCCCTCCCGGAACGCGCGGGACCGGGTTGCCCGCGAGATGGCCGCGGTGACCTTCAAGGAGTACGCGCTGCAGGACGCCAACACGCTGGAGGCGACGCAGTCGATGCTCGAGTCCCGGGCTGTCGCCGAGTTCCCGCTGAACGACCAGGAGGTTCTCTGCCGGCACCTGCACAAGGTCGCGGCCGACTGGGTCGGGGAATACCAGCACAACGGCGCGGGGGCGTGAGCCCGATGCCGACCCTGCTGCCGGGCGAGTTCGCCGATCTCGAGCCCTACGCCACGGTCTGGTGCCTGGCGACGGAGGCCGAGCGCTACGGGAGACGGCTCGCCGGCTCGATGCCGGAGATGCAGGAGTTCTACGACGCGATCACCCCACGCGCCGAGGCCGCGATCGCGTACTGCGACCGTTTTCCGTTGGACGAGATGCCGGAGACGGCACTGAACCTCCTGCACCTGCTGTACTCGATGATCAGCGTGTCCTTCGCGGTCGAGGCGTGGAAGCAGCCGCGGATTCCCGATTCCGGCGCCGCCGCGGTCGACTGCGTCATCGAGCCGGTCCCGTGACCGGCGTACCTGGTGCTACCGGCGTGACCGTTCTGCGCGCGGCGCGCTGGGTCGACGTCGACGCGGGGACGGTGCGGTCGCCCGCGGTCGTGGTGGTCGAGGGGAACCGCATCACAGCGGTGAACCCGGCCGCGCCGCCCCCCGACGCGACCGAGATCGATCTGGGCGATCTCACCCTGCTGCCGGGCCTGATGGACATGGAGATCAATCTCCTCCTCGGTGGCCCCGAGAACCCGACGGGCCTGCCGAACCCGCTGCACGGCGTCCAGGACGACCCGGTGTACCGGACCCTGCGGGCGACGGTGAACGCCCGTACCACGCTGCTGGCCGGTTTCACGACGGTGCGCAACCTCGGGCTGATGGTCAAGACCGGTGGGTACCTGCTGGACGTGGACCTGGCCCGGGCGATCGAGGCGGGCTGGGTGCAGGGACCCCGGATCGTGGCCGCCRGTCACGCGATCACGCCCACCGGCGGGCACCTCGACCCGACGATGTTCCAGCGGCTCGCGCCGCACATCATGCCGCTGGGCGTCGAGGAGGGAATCGCCAACGGCGTCCCGCAGGTGCGCGCGGCGGTCCGCTACCAGATCAAGTACGGCGCCGGGGTCATCAAGATCTCGGCGTCGGGCGGGGTGATGTCGCACAGCACCGCCGCCGGCGCGCAGCAGTACTCCGACGAGGAGATCGCGGCCATCGTCGACGAGGCCCACCGGGCGGGGCTCAAGGTGGCTGCCCACGCCCACGGCGACGCGGGCATCCGGGCCTGTGTCCGGGCCGGGGTGGACTGCATCGAGCACGGCTCACTCGCCAGCGACGACACCATCCGGATGATGGTCGACCACGGGACCTTCCTCGTCCCCACCAGCTATCTGTCGGAAGGCCTCGACATCTCGAAGGCGCCGCCCGCGCTCCAGGCGAAGGCCGCGGAGGTCTTCCCCCGGGCTCGGCGGACGCTGGGTAGGGCCATCGAGGCCGGGGTGCGGATCGCGTGCGGCACCGACGCGCCCGCGATCCCGCACGGGCACAACGCGAAGGAGCTGTGGGCTCTGGTCGACCGCGGCATGACCGCGATGCAGGCGCTGCGGGCCGCCACGGTCACCAGCGCCGAGCTGATCGGTGTCGATGACCGCGGCCGCCTGGCGGCTGGTCTGCTGGCCGACATCATCGCGGTTCCCGGAGATCCATCCGATGACATCACGGCCACGCAGGACGTGCGGTTCGTGATGAAGGACGGTCTCGTCTACAAGAACGAGTAGTACGGGCGTGGCGCTGGACCAGACCAGACGACCGGACCGCGGCCGGCTGGTTCCAGCGCCACCTGGCTCACATCTGGGAGCAGAGCGTCGCGAGGAAAGCCTGTGTCCGCCGCTGGGACTCGACGCGCTCGGCGCGGTCGGCTCCGAGCGCGACCACGCGGGCCGCGAGGTCGGTGACTCCCGCGTCGCGGAAGCCGCGCAGGCGTTCCACGATGGCGGATTCGTCGCCGACGGCCATGACGTCGCCGACGTCCCTGGCATCCCCGTGGTCGAGGAGCCGCTTGTAGTTGGGCGAGTAGTCGGCGTGCCCGAGGACCTCGTTCGCCGCGGAGCGCGCGGCGTCGACCTCGCCGGCGGGGCACAGGGCGACCGGAACCCCGGCGACGATGCGCGGTGCCGGTCGCCCGGCGTCGGTCGCGGCCTTCGTGATGCGCGGGACGACATAGTCGCCGATGGCCCGCTCGTCCGCCATCCAGAGAATGGTTCCGGAGGTCTGCTCGCCGGAGATGCGGAGCATGACCGGTGCCAGCGCCGCTATCAGGGTCGGCGTCGGGACGAGGTCGGTGACGTCGAGCGGGCTGTGTACCCGGTAGGTGTCGTTGTCGACGTCGATCCGCCCCGGCCCGGCGAACGCCGCGTTCAGCACCTGGAGGTAGTTCCGCACCAGGTGGGCGGGGCGTTCGTAGGAGAGGCCGAGCTGGTCCTCGATGATCCAGTGGTGTGACGGCCCGATCCCCAGCGTGAAACGCCCCTCGCAGACCGCCTGGGTGGACAGCACCTGCTGGGCCATGACGACCGGATGGCGGGTCTGGACCGGCACGACCGCGGTGCCCAGCTCGATGCGACGCGTCGCCTGGCCCATCAACGTGACCACGGTCAGCGCGTCGAAGTAACCGGGAATCTGCGGCATCCACATCGAGGCGAAGCCCGCCTCCTCCGCGCTCTGGGCGTCGGCGATGAAACCGCGCACCCGCTCCCGGTACTGCCGGTCCCTGTCGGAACCGATCATCAGGCCGATTCGCATGGGTGCCTCCTGGGATCTGGGACGGGGATTACCCGGGACAAGGTCGCTATGTCACTTCTCCTTCGACAGCGGTCCTGGGCGAACAGCGGTCACTGGTGAATCAGCGGTCGTTGGTGAAGAGGAATGCCTGGGCGAGCGGGCCGCCGCCGCCCGTGACGAGGCCGACCTCGGCGTCGGTGACCTGCCGGGTGCCGG
>NZ_MAXA01000281.1 GCF_001854695.1 Parafrankia soli | reverse complement strand
GGCCTGCGCAAGGCCCTGTCCGGCACCCCGGGCCCGGTCTACATCGAGTACCCCTCCAATGTGATCCTCGAGGAGCTCGACGTCCCGGCGCCCCTGCCCCCCGCGGCGTACCGGCTGGTGAACCAGACCGCCGGCCCCGACAGGATCGCCGAAGCCGCCGAGTACATCCGCGCGGCCAAGCAGCCGGTCCTGCTCGTCGGGCACGGCGTGCACACCTCCCGCGCGGGAGAGTCCGTCCGCGCGCTCGCGGAGGCGATGGCCTGCCCGGTCATCCAGACCTCCGGCGGCACCTCCTTCATCAAGGGCCTGGAGGACCGCACCTTCCCCTACGGCTTCTCCGCCGCGTCGATCGACGCGGTGGTCAAGTCCGACCTGTGCCTGGCGATCGGCACCGAGCTCGGCGAGCCGGTGCACTACGGCCGCGGCCGGCACTGGGTCGCGAACGAGGCCAACCGCAAGTGGATCCTCATCGAACAGGACCCCGAGGCGATCGGCGTCAACCGGTCGATCGACGTGCCCCTCGTCGGTGACCTGCGCGCGGTCGTCCCGCAGCTCGTCGACGCGCTCAAGGACACTCCGCGCACGCCGACCCCCGAGCTCGACGGCTGGATCCGCCAGGACGCCGCCCAGCTGGCCGAACTCGCGGAGACCGCCCCGGCGGGGATGTCGCCTGTGCACCCGGCGCGGCTGATCGTCGAGGCCACCAAGGTCTTCCCGCCGGACGGCATCATGATCCGCGACGGCGGCGCCACCACGATCTTCGGCTGGACGTACTCCCAGGCCAAGCCGCACGACGTGATGTGGAACCAGAACTTCGGCCACCTGGGCACCGGGCTGCCCTACGCGGTCGGCGCCGGGGTGGCGGACGGCGGCAAGCGCCCCATGATGCTGATCACCGGGGACTCCTCCTTCCAGTTCCACATCGCCGAGCTGGAGACGGCCGCCCGGCTGAACCTCCCGCTGGTCTGCGTCGTGGCCGTCGACTACGCCTGGGGCCTCGAGGTCGGCGTCTACAAGCGCACCTTCGGCCAGGGCTCGCTGGAGACCGGCGTCCACTGGAGCAAGAACACCCGCCTGGACAAGGTGGCCGAGGGCTTCGGCTGCTACGGCGAGTACGTCGAGCGCGACGAGGACATCGCCCCCGCCATCAAGCGCGCCTACGCCAGCGGAAAGACCGCCGTCATCCACGTCGCGGTCGACCCGAAGGCCAACTCGGAGGAAATGCCGAGCTACGACGAGTTCCGGACCTGGTACGCCGAGGGAACGCAGTGATCCCGGCCCCGACCCGTATATCAGCGAATTCCTGACAGTATCTCGGAGAGGAACGGAGGGTGTCATGCGTGAATACTTAAAGTTCTACATCGGCGGCCAGTGGGCGGAACCGGCCGAGCAGCGGACCTTTGATGTCGTGAATCCGGCGACCGAGCAGGTCGCCGGCCGGGTGGCACTCGGCTCCGCCACCGACGTCGACCGGGCGGTCGCGGCCGCCCGGGCCGCCTTCCCCAGCTGGTCGGCGACCAGCCGCGAGGAGCGGATCGCGGTCCTCGAGAGCATCCTCGACGTCTACCAGAAGCGTGCCGGCGACCTCGCCACCGCGCTGACCGAGGAGATGGGCGCGCCGGCCGCGCTGGCCAACGGCTTCCAGGTCGGCCTCGGCGCCGGGCACCTGACCACTGCGATCGAGATCCTCAAGAACTTCTCCTTCGAGGAGCAGCGCGGGGTCACCCGCGTGGTCCTCGAGCCGATCGGGGTCTGCGGCCTGATCACGCCGTGGAACTGGCCGATCAACCAGATCGCGGTCAAGGTCCTCCCCGCGCTCGCCACGGGCTGCACCGTGGTGCTCAAGCCGTCCGAGGAGTCGCCCTTCACCGGGCAGATCCTCGCCGAGATCTTCGAGGCGGCCGGGATCCCCGCCGGCGTGTTCAACCTGGTCCAGGGCGACGGCCCCAGCGTGGGTGTGCCGCTGTCGGCGCATCCCGACGTGGACCTGATCTCGTTCACCGGCTCCACCCGCGCGGGCATCGAGATCGCCAAGAACGCCGCGCCCACGGTGAAGCGGGTGACCCAGGAGCTGGGCGGCAAGAGCCCGAACATCGTCCTCGACGACCAGGACTTCGCCGAGAACGTCGCCAAGGGCGTCCTCAACATGATGGGCAACTCCGGGCAGACCTGCACGGCGCCCGCGCGCCTGCTGGTGCCCAGCGCCCGGATGGAAGAGGCGATCAGCGCCGCCCGCGAGGCCGCGGCGCAGGTGACCGTGGGCGACCCCAACGGCGAGTTCACGATCGGGCCGGTGGTGTCCGGGCGCCAGTTCGAGAAGATCCAGGGCCTGATCCAGCAGGGCATCGACGAGGGCGCCACGCTGGTCGCCGGCGGGACCGGTCGCCCGGACGGGCTGGACAAGGGCTTCTACGTCAAGCCCACCGTCTTCGCCGACGTCACGAACGACATGACCATCGGCCGGGAGGAGATCTTCGGGCCGGTGCTCACGATTCACGGCTACGACAGCGTGGATCACGCCGTCGAGCTCGCGAACGACACCGAGTACGGCCTCGCCGGCTATGTGGCCGGCGCGGACCTCGAGGCGGCGCGCGCCGTCGCCCGGAGGATCCGGGCCGGGTGGGTCGCGATCAACGACGGGTTCGACTTCGGTGGTCCGGTCGGCGGCTACAAGAAGAGCGGGAACGGGCGCGAGTGGGGCGAGTTCGGTTTCCACGAGTACCTGGAGACCAAGGGCATCCACGGCTACTAGCCCGACAGGTGAGGGTTCGCGCGCCGGGCTACCGGCGCGCTGAGGAAGGACTAGATCTCCGATGTTCTCCGCGATTCTGATCGAAAAGGGCGAGGCCGGTCAGACGGCCGCCGTCACCAGCCTGGACGAGGCGCAGCTGCCGGCCGGTGACGTCGACATCGAGGTGGAGTACTCCACGCTGAACTACAAGGACGCCCTCGCGATCACGGCCAGCTCGCCGGTCGTTCGCAAGTTCCCGATGGTGCCCGGCATCGACCTCGCCGGTGTCGTCACCGACAGCACGCACGCGGACTGGAAGAAGGGCGACCGCGTCGTCCTCAACGGGTGGGGTGTGGGCGAGACCCACTGGGGCGGGCTGTCCCAGCGCGCCCGCCTGAACGGGGACTGGCTGGTGCCGCTGCCCGCGGTCTTCACCGCCCGCCAGGCGATGGCGATCGGCACCGCCGGCTACACGGCCGGCCTCTGCGTGGACGCCCTGCTCTCCCACGGCGTGACGCCGGACCAGGGCGAGGTCCTGGTGACGGGGGCGACCGGCGGCGTCGGCAGCGTGGCGGTCGCGCTCCTGGCGAAGGCCGGGTTCACGGTCGCCGCCGCCACCGGGAAGGCGTCCGAGGCCGACTACCTGCGCCAGCTCGGCGCGACGACGGTGATCGACCGCGCCGATCTCTCCGGGCCCGGCAAGCCGATGCAGAAGGAGCGCTGGGCGGGCGTCGTCGACTCCGTCGGCAGCCACACCCTGGCGAACGCCTGCGCGCAGACCCGTTACCGCGGCACGGTCGCCGCCTGCGGGCTGGCCCAGGGCATGGACTTCCCGGCATCGGTCGCGCCGTTCATCCTGCGCGGGGTGTCGCTGCTCGGCATCGACAGCGTGATGGCGCCCGCGAAGCCGCGGCTGGCCGCCTGGGAGCGCCTCGCCCGCGACCTTGACGTCAGCGCCCTCGAGCTGATCGCCGAGGAGATCACGCTGGCCGACGCGGTCGAGGCAGCCCGCCGTCTGCTGGACGGCAAGGTGCGCGGCCGCATCGTCGTCGACGTCAACCGATAGGGCGGGAGCCGAGATGAGCGAGAAGCCCACCGAGTCGAAGGTCGAGCTCGACCTCTCCGATGTCGACCACCGGGTCGGACTGCCGATCGGCGGGGGGCAGCTGTGGGATCCGTGCACCGCGACGGACATCCGCCGCTGGGTGATGGCGATGGACTACCCCAACCCGCTGCACTGGGACGAGGAGTTCGCGCGTGAGTCCCGGTACGGCGGCCTGATCGCCCCGCAGTCGATCGCGGTCGGCCTGGACTACGGCCACGGCTGCGCGCCCGCCTGCGTCGGGCGCATCCCCGGCAGCCACCTGATCTTCGGCGGCGAGGAGTGGTGGTTCTACGGCAGCCCCATCCGGGTCGGCGACAAGCTGGTCCAGGAGCGGCGCTTCCACGACTACAAGGTCGCGGACACGAAGTTCGCCGGGCCGACCATGTTCTCCCGTGGGGACACCGCGCACCGCAACCAGCACGGCGCCCTGGTCGCCCGTGAGCGGTCGACCGCCATCCGCTACCTCGCCGCCGAGGCGGAGAAGCGCGGCATGTACGAGAACCAGGTCGGCGCGGTGAAGCGCTGGACGAGCGCCGAGCTGACCGAGATCGAGAAGCTCCGCGACAGCTGGCTCCACTCGAACCGCACGGGCCTCTCGCCCGCCTTCGAGGACGTCAGCGTCGGTGACACCCTGCCGCGGCGGGTGATCGGCCCGCACAGCATCGCCAGCTTCACCACCGAGTACCGCGCCTTCATCTTCAACATCTGGGGGACGTTCCACTGGACGGCGCCCCCCGGCATCGAGGACCYCTGGGTCTACCAGGACCCGGGCTGGGTGGAGGGCTTCGGCTTCGACGAGGAGGGCGCCCGGATCGACCCGCGCCTGCGCGACGGGCTCTACGTCGGGCCGTCGCGTGGTCACATCGACAGTGACAAGGCCAGCGAGGTCGGCATGGCCCGCGCCTACGGCTACGGCGCCACGATGGGCGCCTGGTGCACCGACTACCTCTCCTACTGGGCCGGTCACGACGGAATGGTGCGCCATTCCAAGGCCAGTTTCCGCCTCCCCGCCTTCGAGGGCGACGTCACCTACTTCGACGGCGAGGTGGTCGGCAAGGAGGAGGGCTCGGTGTGGGGCGTGCCGCTGGTCCAGGTGAAGCTGCGGCTCACCAACCAGGACGGCGGCGTGCTGGTGGACTGCACCGCCGAGGTCGAGCTGCCGTTCCGGCGCGACCGCGTGGCCGGGAGCTGATCGATGGGTGCGCAACCGCTCACCGCGGAACCGGCTGCGGCGGGACCGAACGGTACGGGGGAGAGCGCGGGGAGCCCGCGTTCCCTGTCGATCGTGTCGGGCCCGCCTCTGGGCGACGAACCGGGCCTCGGGGCGCTGACGCTCCCCGGCTTCCTGCGTGAGGTCACGGCGAGGTACGGCGAGCGCGAGGCGCTCGTCGCGCGCACCCCGGGGGACGGGGCGGACGCCGTGCGCTGGACCTACAGCGAGCTCTGGGAACGCGCGGTCGAGGTGGCGAGCGCGCTGCGCGCCTGCGGGGTCGGCAAGGACAGCCGGGTCGGTGTCCTGATGACGAACCGCCCCGAGTGGATCTCGGCGGTGTTCGGCATCTCGCTCGCCGGAGGTGTCGCCGTCGCCCTCAGCACGTTCTCGACCCGGTCCGAGCTGGACGACCTGCTGCGGATCTCCGGCGCGTCGGTGCTGCTGCTCGAGCGCAGCGTGCTGAAGAAGGACTTCGCGGCCGTGCTGACCGAGCTGGAGCCGGAGATCGCCCGGGCTGAGCCCGGCGCGCTGGAGTCGGCCCGGTTCCCCTTCCTGCGCCGCGTGGTCGTGCTCGGGGAYGGCGGCCCCACCGGCGCGATCGAGACCTGGGAGGACTTCCTCGCCCGCGGCCGCGACGAGCCCCGCGAGCTGGTCGAGGCCACGGGCGCGGCCGTGCAGCCGAGTGACACGGCTCTGCTGTTCTTCTCGTCGGGCACCACGAGCCGGCCGAAGGGCATCCTGAACTCGCACCGCGGTGTCGCCATCCAGTTATGGCGCTTCCGGCGCATGTACCGGTTCGACCCGGAGGACCACATCCGCTGCTGGACGGCCAACGGCTTCTTCTGGTCGGGGAACTTCGGCATGGCGCTCGGCGCGACCTTCGCCAGCGGCGGCTCCGTCGTCCTGCAGCCGACGTTCCTGCCCGCCGAGGCGCTCGAGCTGATGGACGCGGAGAAGGTCAACTTCCCGTTCGCCTGGCCGCACCAGTGGGCCCAGCTCGAGGCGGCGCCGAACTGGAAGGACGTCGACCTGAGCAGCATGCGCTTCGCGGACGTCAGGTCCGCGATCGCGCGGCACCCGACGGTCTCGGCCCGCTGGGAGGAGCCGGGGCACGCCTACGGCAACACCGAGACCTTCACGCTCACGACCGGCCTGCCGGCCGACACGCCGCCGGAGCGGCACCGGGACAGCAGTGGCGAGGCGCTCCCGGGCGTGACGCTCAAGATCGTGGACCCGCTCACCGGCGTCGTCGTCCCGCGCGGCGAGCAGGGCGAGATCTGCGTCAAGGGGCCCACGCTCATGCTGGGCTACGTCGGCACCCCGCTCGACGAGACGCTCGACGCCGAGGGCTTCTTCCGCACCGGCGACGGCGGCTACCTCGACCATGACGACCTGCTGTTCTGGAAGGGCCGGCTCACGGACATCATCAAGACCGGGGGCGCGAACGTCTCGCCCCGGGAGGTCGACGAGACGCTCGCCAGCTATACCGGCGTCAAGCTGGCCCAGACGGTCGGCGTCCCGCACGAGACGCTCGGCGAGATGGTGGTCTCCTGCATCGTCCCGCACGAGGGCGTGACCCTCGACGCCGAGGAGATCCGCGGCTTCCTGCGGGAGCGGCTGGCGAGCTACAAGGTGCCGCGCCGGGTGCTCTTCTTCCGTGAGGAGGACATCGCGGTCACCGGCAGCGCGAAGATCAAGTCCGCTGATCTGCGTGCGCTGGCGGCCAGCCGGCTGGCGGGCGAGACGGCCCCTGCCCCGGCCTGATGAGACGGCGCCAGCGCCGCCCCGGCTCGACGCCGGGGCGGCGCGGCGGTGTTGGAGCGAGCCGCGCCGGGTGGGCCGCGCCGTCGGGCGCGACGGGGCCGGGCCGGTGGGACGCGACGGTGAGAGGAGCATGACCGATGGCCGCGATCGTCACGGAGAAGCTGGGTGAGAAGGTCGGGGCGGAGGTGCTCGGCGTCGACGCCGACCGCCTGCTCAACGACCAGGACCTGCCCTCGGCGTGCCTGACGGCACTCGAGGAGAACGGCGCGCTGCTCTTCCGCGGGCTGAACATCGACCCCGCCACCCAGGTCGCGTTCTGCCGGCGGTTGGGTGAGCTGCTCTCCTTCCCGACCTCCCCGCCCTACGACATCCCGGAGATCAACGAGATCAACTGGGATCCCTCGCATCCGCGGGCGGAGTACTTCCGGGGCAACGTCGCCTGGCACATCGACGGCGCGCTCGACTACGACATCCCGCCGAAGGCGTCGGTGATGACCGCCGAGGTGGTCACCGAGCAGGGCGGCGAGACGGAGTTCGCCAGCACCTACGCCGCCTACGACGATCTCACCGACGCGGAGAAGGAGCGGTTCGCCGACCTCCGGGTGGTCCACACCCTCGAGGCGATCGTGCGCCCCGCGTACCCGAACCCGACCCCGGAGCAGCTGGCGGACTGGGCGAAACGGCCGTCGCGGGAGCACCCGCTGGTGTGGCAGCACCGGTCGGGCCGGCGTTCGCTGGTGTTCGGCTCGACGACGTCGCACATCGTCGGGATGAGCCGCGAGGACGGCCGGGCGCTGCTCGACGAGCTGGAGGAGCGGGCCACCGCGCCGGACCGGGTGTTCTCGCACTCGTGGACGGCGGGGGACATGGTGATCTGGGACAACCGCGGGCTGGTCCACCGGGTCCGCCCGTTCGACCAGACCGAGCCGCGCCGGATGCACCGCATCACCCTCGCCGGCGACGAGCCGATCCAGTGACCGGCCGCACAGCGGTCGTCACCGGCGGCGGGTCGGGCATCGGGGAGGCCATCAGCCGGCGGCTGGCCGCCGACGGGGCCCTGGTCGCGATCCTCGACCTGGACGGCTCCGCCGCCGAGGCCGTCGCCAGCTCCATCGAGGAGGCCGGCGGGAAGGCGGTCGGCCTGGCCGCCGACGTGGCGGACCGGGCCGCGGTCAACGCGGCGGTGGACGAGGCCCGCGTCCGGCTCGGCCGGCCGACGATCCTGGTCAACAACGCCGGGATGACCCGCCCGAGCCCGTTCCTCGAGATCACCGACGCGATGTGGGAGAAGTCGCTCGCCGTCAACCTCAACGGCACCTTCTACTGCTGCCAGGCCATCCTGCCCGACATGCTCGCCGAGGGCTGGGGGCGCATCGTCAACATCTCCTCGTCGAGCGTGCACAGCGGCACGCCCCGGCTGGGCTCCTACGTCACCGCCAAGTCGGGGATCCTCGGGCTCACCAAGGTGCTCGCCCTCGAGTTCGGGCCGCGCGGCATCACCGTCAACACCATCCCGCCGGGGTTCATCGACACCCCGATGCTGCGCGCGCAGGAGCGGGGGGGCCTCATGAACGTCGAGCAGCAGACGGCCCGGACGCCGGTCGGCCGGATCGGGCGCGCCGAGGACGTCGCCGCCGCCTGCGCGTTCCTCGTCAGCGACGAGGCCGGCTACATCACCGGCCAGGTCTTCGGCGTCAACGGCGGCCGGAACACCTGAGACGTGCGGCCGACAGGACCGGCGGGCCGCACCGCCGGGAGGCAGCCGCTCGGTCCTGTCGCACAGCCCCGCGCTGACGGAACGTCAGCACCCGGACCGCCAGCGTGCGGCGGCGGTGGCGCTCAGCCGCCGGACAGGCGGATGCGGCTGTTGTCCCAGCTGAGCACCCGTTCGTCCGGGACGAGCCGGAGGACGGCGCGGTCGGTGTACGCCGACCGCGCCGCGGCCGGCAGTCGCTGCGGGGAGACCCGGAACGCGGCGTACTTCTCGTCCAGCAGGCTCCGGACGCGATCGCGGGTGGCGTCGTCCTCGACCGGGCCCACCCGGCCGCTGAGGTGCACCGCGCGCAGCTCGGCCCAGGCCCGCCCGGACTCGACGAGGAACGCCGCCCGCGGGTCGCGCCGGACGCGGCCCAGCTTGCGCGCCCCGGACGGGGTGGACAGGCAGACCGTCCGGTCGACGACCACGAACCACGTCGGCAGCGAGACCGGCGCGCCGTCCGCGCGCAGGGTGGTGAGCACCCCCGTGTGCGCGGCGCTGACGAACTCCCAGATCTCGTCCTCGCTCAGCCGGATGCTCACTCTTCGTCCCCCGGCCCTAGCTTCCGGCGGGGCGCGGCTGGCCGACGAGCTCGGTCAGCCCGGTGCGCTGCACCTTGCCCATCGCGTTCACCGGCAGGGCGTCGACCTGGGTCCAGAACTCCGGGACCTTGTACGGCGAGAGCTCGCGCCGGCACAGCTCGGTGAGCGCGCCGGTGTCGAGCGGGCCGCCGGTGCCGCTCTCGACCACCGCGGCGACCCGCTGCCCGAGCCGCTCGTCGGGCACCCCGCACACCGCGACCCGGGCGACGTCCGGGTACGTCGCGATGACCCGCTCCACCTCGAGCGGGTAGACGTTCGCGCCGCCCCGGATGATGATCAGCTTCTTGCGGTCGAGCACGGTCAGCCACCCGTTGGCGTCGACGGTCCCGATGTCGCCGGTGGCGATCGGTCCCGGCTCCAGCGGCCGGACGGCACCGTTCTCCCAGAACCCGAGCGTGGGCCGCCAGACGCCGGCCCACGGGCCGGTCGTGGCGCCGCTCAGCCGCAGCTCGCCGAGCTCACCGGCGGGCAGCCGGCGGCCCTCGTCGTCGTAGGCCGCCACGTCGAGGTGCGGCAGCACCTGCCCGCTCACCCGCGGGCGCCACTCGTCACCCGACGGGTCGATCGACACGACGGTCGGAGCCTCGGTCAGGCCGTAGGTGGTCCGCGGGACCAGCCCGTGCGCGTCGGCGAACGCCCGGCGCAGCACGTCCGGGGTGTCGCTGCCGCCGCTCCAGACCTCCCGCAGCGAGCCGATCTCGGCCTCGGGGCGGGCGGCCAGGTCGTGCAGCTGCGCGGGCGCGCCGTTCCACACGGTGACCTGCCGGCTGGAGATCCATTCGACGACGCCGGCGACGTCCCGGCGGCTCATCACCACCGCGCACCCGCCGGCCTGCGCGGTGAGCAGGGTGGAGAGCACCATCAGGTTGAGGATCGTGAACGGGAAGCTGTCGCCCTTGCGCAGCTCGGGGCCCCAGCCCCGGGTGGCGACGAGCACCGCGCCCGGCAGGAGCAGGTTGCGCTGGCTGTGCACGACCGCCTTGGGACGTCCCGACGTCCCGCTGGTGAACGCGATGCCGGCCGGGGCGTCGATGTCGTGGTCGACCCGGGGGGCGCGCTCGCCGCGGGCGAGGAGTCCGGCCCACCGGTCGGGGTCGACGCGGCCCGGGGAGTCCAGCAGGTAGCGGGGGCCGGCCAGCACGACGGTGGGCTCGCAGATCTCGTGCAGCTCCCGCTGCTCGCTCGCGGCGAGCGCCTCGCCGATCCCCGCCCAGACGGCGCCGATCCGCTGCGCGCCGTGGAACGCGGCGACGATGTCGAGGTCGTTGGGCAGGCAGGCCGCGACGCGGTCACCCGGGCGAACACCGAGCGACCACAACGCTCCGGCCGCGCGGTCCGCCTGCTCGTCGAGCTCGGCGTACGACCAGATACCCGAGACCGCCTCGACCGCCGCGGCCTGCGGGCGGGCCGCGAGAGCGGCGTCGAGCACGCCGGCGATCGGGCCGGGGACCCGCGCGACCTGGGCGGACGTCCCGCTCAGGGGCTGCGGATCCGTGCGCTGCGGTGTTTCACGAGTGCTGCTCACGACATCTTGATATCACTATCCTTACAAGGATTCATCCCTTATTCTCGGCGTGGCGCGGTTCCTGGCCGGCCGGGTCCTGTCGATCAAGGAGTGGTCGATACGTGAAGGCTGGTCCGCTGTCGGGCGTTCGGGTCGTCGATCTGACCGCGATGGTCATGGGTCCCCACTGCACGCAGATCATGGYCGACATGGGGGCGGACGTGATCAAGATCGAGCCCCCTGCCGGCGACAACACCCGCTACATCTCGGTCGGGCCGGAGCCCGCCATGGGCGGTGTGTTCGTCAACGTCAACCGCGGCAAACGCGGCGTCGTGCTGGACCTGCGCTCCGACGAGGGCCGGGAGGCGCTGCGCGGGCTCGTCGCGGGCGCGGACGTGTTCGTCCACTCGATGCGGGCGAAGGCGATCGCCGGGCTCGGCTTCGGCTACGACGAGGTGGCCGCGATCAACCCGTCGATCGTCTACACCAACTGCTACGGGTACGGGCGGCGCGGCCCGGACGCCGACCTCACCGCCTACGACGACACGATCCAGGCGGAGTGCGGGCTGCCGTTCGCCCAGGAGCAGCTGACCGGCGAGTCGAGCTACGTGGGCACCATCCTCGCCGACAAGGTCGCCGGGCTGACCGCCCTCTACGCCACCGTGATGGCACTGTTCCACCGCGAGCGCACCGGCGAGGGGCAGGAGGTCGAGGTCGCCATGTTCGAGACCATGGCCGCCTTCATGCTGGTCGAGCACGCCAACGGCGCGATGTTCACCCCGCCGCTGGGCCCCGCGCTCTACCCCCGCGCGGTGACCCCGAACCGCCGGCCCTACCGCACCCGCGACGGCCAGATCTCCGCGCTGGTCTACAACGACAAGCAGTGGTCCGCCTTCGTCGGCGCCGTGCGGCCGGAATGGGCCGGCGAGCAGTTCGCCACCCTCGCCCAGCGTGCCCGCCGGATCGACGTCGTCTACGCCCTGCTGGCCGAGACGTTCCTGCAGCGCACGACGAAGGAGTGGCTCGACCTGCTGCGCTCCCTCGACATCCCCGCCGCGCCGGTGCGCACGCTCGACGAGCTCTTCGACAACCCGCACCTCAACGAGGCCGGCTTCTTCGAGACGGTGCCGAGCCGCAACGGCCCGGTGCGCTTCCCCGGAATCCCGACCTGGTTCTCGCGGACCCCCGGCAGGGTCGCCGGCCCCGCGCCCAGGCTCGGCGAGCACACCCGGGAGGTCCTCGACGAGCTCGGCGGGGAGTCCGGGTGGCCGTCCCCGCAGCCGCGGTCCGCTCGACCAGATGGAGGTTGACGATGGTCAACGTCGCGAGCCTGCTGACCGCCTCGGCGCGGCGGCACCCGGACCGGTGCGCGGTGCGGTTCGCCGGACGCCGGACGTCCTACGGCGAGCTGCGCGAGCAGGCGGCCAGGTTCGGCTCGGCGCTGCTCGGGCGCGGCCTGGAACGCGGCGACCGGGTCGCGGTGCTGCTGCCCAACTGCCCGCAGTACCTGGTCGTGCTGTTCGGGGCCTGGCACGCCGGCCTGGTCGCCGTGCCGGTGAACGCCAAGCTGGCCGGCCCGGAGATCCAGGTGATCCTGGACGACAGCGGCGCCCGGGCGTTCGTCCACGCCGGCGCGGGCACAGTCGCCGGCCTCGATCTCACCGGGGTCCAGGAGGTGGTGGTCGACGTCCACGGTTCCGGCGACACGGCCGGCGACGCCGCCGGGACCGCCGGGACCGCCGGGACCGGTGCGGCCGGGTTCGACCGGCTGCTGGCCGAGGGCTCCGCTGAACTGGTGCCGGTCGACGTCGCCGGGGACGACCTCGCCTGGCTGTTCTACACGTCGGGGACGACCGGCCGCCCCAAGGGGGCCGAGCTCAGCCACCGCAACCTCACCGTCACGACCTGGACGCTGCTCGCCGACGTGTGCGACTACCGGCCCTCGGACCTCGCCCTGCACGTCGCGCCGCTGTCCCACGGCAGCGGCCTGTACTCCCTGGGCGCGATCGCCCGCGGCGCCGAGAACCTGATCCACGACGGCGGCGGGTTCGACCCGGCCGAGGTGCTCGAGCTCGTCGCGCGCGAACGGATCACGATCATCGCCTTCCTGGTGCCGACGATGATCGTGAAGCTGCTCGGCGCCCCCGAGACGGACACGAGCTCGCTGCGCTGCGCCGTCTACGGCGGCGCGCCCATCCACGTCGAGCACTCCCGCGCGATGATCGAGCGGTTCGGGCCGGTGTTCGTGCAGATCTACGGCCAGGGCGAGTCACCCATGACCATCACCTACCTCGACCACGGCGCCGCACCCGACACCCCCCTCGACTCGGCGGGCGTGGCACACCCGGGGGTCGAGGTGCAGATCATGGGTGCCGACGACCGGCCGCTGCCCGCCGGCGAGGAAGGCGAGATCTGCGTCCGCGGGGACGTGGTGATGCGGGGCTACTGGAACAACCCGGAGGCGACCAGCCGGGCGTTGCGGGGCGGCTGGCTGCACACCGGTGACATCGGCCGCCTCGACGAGCACGGCCGCCTGTTCCTCCTCGACCGCAGCAGCGACGTCATCATCTCCGGCGGGTCCAACATCTACCCGCGGGAGGTCGAGGAGGTGCTGATCCAGCACCCCGCCGTCGCCGAGGTCGTGGTCTTCGGCGTACCCGACGAGCTCTGGGGCGAGAACGTCGTCGCCGCGGTCGTGCCCGCGGCCGCGCCGCCCCCGGCGAACGACCTCATCGACTTCAGCCTCACCCACATCGCCCGCTTCAAGAAGCCGAAGCAGATCATCTACGTCGACGCGCTGCCCAAGAGCTCCTACGGCAAGGTCCTGCGCCGGGAGGCCCGCCGGCTCGCACTGGCGGCGGGCGAGACGGCCGGCCACGAGCACGTGACCGGCCAGCCTGCCACCATCAAGTCCGTTGACCGCGATCCAGGAGCCGCCGAATGAAACTGACCGACACCGCCGCCATCGTCACCGGAGGGGCCTCCGGCCTCGGGGCCGCGACCGCCGCCGCGCTCGCCGCGCACGGCGCCACCGTCTTCGCGCTGGACCTGCCGACGTCGATCGAGTCGGCGCCGCCGGTCACCGGCATCACCTACCTGGGAGCTGACGTGACCGTCGGCGACCAGGTGGCCGCCGCCGTCGACACCGCGGCCGGGACGGGTGTGCCGCTGCGCGTCGTCGTGAACTGCGCCGGCATCGGCCCGTCGCAGCGCATCCTCAGCCGGGGCCGGCGCCATGACCTCGACTTCTACGCGAAGGTGATCCAGATCAACCTGGTCGGCACGTTCGCGGTGCTCTCCACCGCCGCCGCCGCGATCGCCGAGACCGAGCCGGACGACAACGGCCAGCGCGGCGTCATCATCAACACCGCCTCCGTCGCCGCGTATGAGGGCCAGGTCGGCCAGGCGGCCTACGCGTCGTCCAAGGGCGGCGTCGTGGGCCTCACCCTGCCCGCCGCCCGCGACCTCGCCCAGTACGGCATCCGGGTGTGCACGATCGCCCCCGGCATCGTCGAGACGCCGATGCTCGCCACCGTCTCGGACGAGTTCCGCGCCGGCCTGGCCGCGTCGGTGCCGTTCCCGCAGCGGCTCGCCCGGCCGGACGAGTACGCCCAGCTGGCCCTGTCGATCATCGACCACGACTACCTCAACGGCGAGGTCATCCGGATGGACGGCGCGCTGCGGATGTCCCCGCGCTAGACGGCCCCGGGGCGGCCGGGCCGGCGTCGTAGGCCGGCCGCTCCGCGGCACCGCCTCAGGCGGTCGGCTGGCCCGACTTCTCGGCGCCCATCCCGGAGAAGCCGACGGAGTAGCCGCCGTCCACCGGCATCAGCACACCCGTGACGTAGGACGCCTCGTCACTGGCCAGGAACAGGGCCGCCGCGGCGATCTCGTCGGACACACCCCAGCGGTCCATCGGGATTCCGGGGAGGCGGAAGACCCCCGGCGGCGGTTCCGGGTGCTCCTTGGACATCTGCACGAGACCGGTCCAGATCGTGCCGGGGCACACCGCGTTCACCCGGATGTTGTCGTCGGCGTAGTCGAGAGCGGCGACCCTGGTCAGCTGGTTCACGCCGGCCTTGGCCGCCCCGTAGATCCCGTGGTGCTTCCAGCCGATGACCGCCGTCGTCGACGAGATGTTCACGACGGAGCCGCCACCCGTCCGGCGCATCGACATGATGCCGTACTTCATGCAGAAGAAGACGCCCCGCAAATTCACGCCGTGAACGCGGTCCCAGTCCTCCGTGCTCTGCTCGTGTATCGGCTTCAACTTGCCGCCGAACCCGGYGTTGTTCACCAGGATGTCGATCCGGCCGAACGTCTCCTCGGCGGCGCCGATCATGCGCTGGACGTCCGCCTCGTCGCTGACGTCCGCCCGCACCCCGAGCGCCCCGTCGCCGATCTCGGCGGCGACGTCCACCGCGCGGCCGCTGACGCTGGCGCAGACCACACTCGCCCCCTCGGCGGCGAACCGGTGAGCTATCGCCTTGCCGATTCCCGAGCCCGCGCCCGTGATGACCGCGACCTTGTCCTTCAGACGCATCCACGCCTCCTGGTTCCGTCGTGACCGCCCAGGCCACCGGAAGCCGGTGCCGCGGGCGTGCCTGGGCTATCGACCCCGTCTCACGCCGCCGGGGTCCGCGGTTGGGAAAGTGGTCCGCAGCATGACGGCCCGGGCGTTGCGGAGATGGGCGACCATCACCGCGGTGGCCCACTGCGGATCGCCGGCGCGCATGGCGGCGACGATCTCGATGTGGTGTGCCAGGCTGCGCCGCATCGAGTCGTCGTCGTAGGCGTGGAAGTTCCGCATCACCAGCGGGGTGCGGACCGCCCCGGCCAGGGCCGCCGCGAAGGCCGGCGCGTCGGCCAGCTTCACCAGCCGCTCGTGGAACGCCGCGTTCAGCGGAATGAGAGCCTCCAGGTCCTGCTCCGGACCGGGCGAGCCGACGGCCGACATCTCGTTCGCCAGCTTCTCCAGCTCGGCGAGGTCGCCCTCGTCGGCCCGTTCCGCGGCCATCCCGGTCAGCCGCGGTTCGAGCGTCGAACGCAGCTCGAAGAGGCTCTCCAGCTCGGCCGGCGACCAGCCGGCGACCCGGGCGCCCCGATTGGGCGAGAGCTCGACCAGCCCCTCGGCGGCCAGCTGGCGCAGGGCCTCGCGGACCGGGGTCCGGCTGACCCCCAGCTGTTCGGCCAGCTCGGTCTCGGCCAGCCGGGCACCGGGCAGGAAGGTGTTGTTGAGGATGAGCCGCCGGAGCACCTCGAGAACGCGCCCGGCCGAGGTGACGACCCCGACCACACTGTCACCACCATTCACTGATATCGCCCTGCAACAACGCAGTCCAGGCTGCCTGGGCCGCGGTCGGCTTCTAGCGACGGGTGAGACTCACCGGCCGCGCCGAAGATACGGGAGGAGATCGTCCTCGGCCTCCACCCCGAACGAGCGGAGCGCGAAGGCCACCATCTCGTAGGTGCCGACGGTGAAGACGATGTCCATGAGCTGGTGCTCGTCGAGCTCGCTGGAGAGAGTCTTCCAGGTCTGGTCGCCCACCGAGCCGTCGGCGATCAGCTCGTCGGCCGCGCGCAGCAGCGCGGACTCGAGCGGGGCCCAGCCCACGGCGTCCGGCCCCTCGGTCACCCGGGCGATCTCGTCGTCCCGCAGGCCGGCCGCCTCGGCGAGGACCACGTGCTGCGCCCATTCGTAGTCAGCCTGCCGGAGGGACGCCACCCGGAGCACGATCAGCTCCCGCTGCCTGGCGGTCAGCGAGGTGCCGTACAGGGCGTGGCCGTTGAACCGGAGAAACGCGATGGTCAGTGCCGGGTAGCGGGCCAGGGTCCCCAGCAGGTTCGCCCCGGACTGGCCGCCCGCGCTCCCCGTGTCCCCGATGACGGTGGCTCGGAAATCGGCGATGAACGTCGTCAGATCCGCGGGCCATTCATCGCGTGGCAGGGGTGTGAGTCGGCTCATTGTGGTCTGCCTTTTCTGGTCGACGGGCTCGCGTGTCAAGGTGTGGTCCTGCCCGCTGGGCGCATCATCCAGCKGGCGGTCCGGCGCCATTGTCAGGCTGTGGGCTGCCGGTCGCCGGTCGCCGGCTGCTGGTCGCCGGCTGCTGGCTGCTGGTCGCCGGTCGGCCGCCGCCCGCCCGGACCGGCCGGGGCGCGGTCGGGTCGATTCCGGGCGGCGGCGACCGGCGGTGCCGGATCAGACGGCGGTGCCGGATCAGACAGGCCGGATCAGATGATCCGGCCCCCGTTGACCCCGAGGCTCTGGCCGGTGATGTAGCCGGCCTCCTCGCTCACCAGGAACGCGGTGGCGGCGGCGATGTCCTCGGGCCGGCCCATCCGGCCCACCGGTGTCTTCGCGATCTGCTGATCGAGGTCGATGAACCCGCGATCCACGACATCGCGCGTCATCGGCGTGTCGATGAAGCCGGGCGGAATGCTGTTGACCGTGATCCCGTGCTTGGCGAACTCCAGCGCGAGCACCTTGGTGAGGCCGACCACCCCCGACTTCGCCGCCACGTAGCCGGCCAGTCCGGGGGGAGGGCCGTAGACGCTTGACGACGAGATGTTGACGATCCGCCCCCAGCCCGCCTCGATCATGTGGGGGAGTACCGCCTGGCAACAGTCGAACGTTCCGGTGAGGTTGATGGAGATCATCTGGTGCCAGGCCGCGGCGGTGGTCTCGAGGAACGCGTTCTCGACCGTCAGGCCGGCGTTGTTCACCAGGATCGTCGGCTGGCCGAGCCGGGCCCGCACCTCCTCGACCCCGGCGTCGATGGCGGCGCGGTCCACCACGTCGACGGGCACGCCGATCGCCCGGCCGCCGGCCTTCTCGATCGACTCGGCCGCGGCCTTGGCCGCGTCACCGCTGAGGTCGAAGATCGCCACCTGGGCGCCGTCGGCGGCCAGGCGGCGACTGATGCCGCCGCCGATGCCCGACGCGCCGCCGGTGACGATGGCTGTGCGTGCGCTCATTTGATCGGCTCATCTCCGGCGAGGGTCGTGCGGTGCAGGATGCGCGGCTTCGTACGGTCGAACGGGCCGGCCCGGTGCACCAGCCCCCGGTTGTCCCAGATCACCATGTCGCCCACCGACCAGGAGTGCCGCAGCACCCGGTCCGGCAGCGTGCTGCGCCGCTCGAGGTCCGCGAGCAGCGCCCGGCCCTCGTCGACGTCCATCCCGACGATGTGCGACGCGCTCGCCCCGAACACCAGCGAACGCCGCCTCGACTGGTGCTCCCACACCAGGGGGTGCTCACGGACGGGCCACGACGCCCAGTCAGCCTTCTGCTCCGGGGTCGGGTCGGGGTAGCTCCGGCGCTGGATCGACTCGAACGTGTGGACCACCCGGAGATCTTCGAAGCGCTCCTTCTCCTCGGCGGAGAGGGTGTCGTAGGCGACGTACGTGCTGGCGAACTCCGTCTCGCCGCCCTCCGCGACGACCACGCTCGCGCTCATCAGCGCGGCCTTGGCCGGGATGTCGTCCATGGAGCCGTCGAAGTGCCAGTGGTCGTTGCTCGGGAAGTACTGCGCGTTCGGATTCGCCGGGTCGAAGCTGATCTCCATGACCTCGGGGATCGCATAGCCAGGAATCTTGACGACGTCGCCGAGCTTCCGGCCGAATGCGAACTGGTCCTCATGGCTGATGTTCAGCTCGCGGAATAACAGAACGCCGTGCTCTTCGAGAGCCGCTAGGCACGCTTCCGGCAGATCGTTGTCGTTCAGTAGACGGTCGACGTCGAGGTCGAGAACCTCTGCTCCGACATAGTCGTTCAGTTTCCTCGTAGTGATCGCGGTCATCCATCCGCCTCCTCTCGCTTACTCCCGGGAGCCGTGCTCCCGGGAGCCACTGCATTCCCTACTGCATTCCCTCGGCGTACCAGGTGCGGAACTCGTCGTAGTTCGGCATTTCCTCGGAGTTGGCCTTCGGGTCGACGGCGACGTGGATGACGGCGGTCTTTCCGCTGGCGTAGGCGCGCTTGATGGCGGGGGCGATGTCCTCGTCGCGCTCGACGTACTCGCCGTAGCAGCCGAACCCCTCGGCCACCTTGTTGAGCCGGACGTCCTTGCTCCAGTGGACGCCGGTCTCCAGCGAGCCCTGACCGAAGGTGCGCTTGTAGACGCCGACCTCGAGGCCCCAGGCGTAGTCCACGCTGACCACGCAGACCAGCGGGAGGTTCAGCCGGGCGGCCRTCTCCAGCTCGGCGATGTGGAACTGGAAGGAGGAGTCCCCGGTGATGAGCATGACGGGCCGTTTCCCGCCGTCCGCCACCGAGGCACCGACGGCGTAGGGGAGCCCGGTCCCGAGGTGGCCGAAGTTCTGGTTCCAGATCACGTCGTGCGGCTTGGCCTGGGAGTACGTCCAGCCGAAAATGGTGATCGCGCCGCCGTCGCGCACCATGATTCCGTCGGCGGGAAAGGCCTTGGTGGCCTCGACGATGAGCCGGGCGGGGTGCACGGGCGACAGGCCGGCCGGGGCGGTCTCCGCGAGTTCGGCCAGCTGGGCTGCCTCCTGCGTCACCCAGGCCTCAAGCCGGGGGGACGCGGTGCGCGGGGTGTCCTTGAGGGCGTCGACGAGCTGCGGGACGATCGCGCGCAGGTCACCGACGAGGGGCACGTCGATCGACCGGTTGACGCCGATCGCCTCGGGGTCCTGTTCGATGAGGATCCACTTGCGGTTGGCCTCGTTCGCGACCCAGTGCCGGCCGCGGCCGTAGTGCACCGGCTCCCCGATCTCGGTGCCGATGGCGAGACAGAGATCTGACTCCACGACGGCCTCCACGGCCGCCGCGGAGAAGCCGTAGGGGAAGGTGCGGTCCTCCAGGCCCTTGATGAAGGAGGTGCCGCCGGAGGTCTGGATGACCGGGCAGGCCATCGCCTCCGCGAGCGCGCGGACGGACTCTCCCGCGCGGGAGGTGTGCACGCCGTGCCCGACGAGCAGGACCGGCTGCTTGGCCGCGCGGATGTAC
>NZ_MAXA01000280.1 GCF_001854695.1 Parafrankia soli | reverse complement strand
CAGCCGCAGCGGGGTGGAGCCGCAAGGCAGGTCACGCGGCCGGGTGGTCACGATGCCCTTGACCCGATGCGCGAACACTCCGCAGCCCGGACATGCCCGCGCCGTCTCGTCCACGGTCGCAAGCCATGCCAGCCGTGATCCGTCGGCCTGCCGCTCGACGCGCTGCACCACCAGACCGTCCAGCTCCAACAGCAACGTCGCCGCACTACTATGATCGTTCAAGCCCGTAACCCCGTGGCGTCTGGATTGCGTGAGAACAATCAAGATCGCCCGGGTTGCGGGTCTTTTCATGTCACGACATGCCAGCGTCCCACGCGGGGCATACAAAGCCACGACGAGCCAACATCACGCACGGTCACCAGCCCCGGTCAGGTCACCGTGCCCCACCCCGGTTAACTTCGAAGACCCACCAAAGTCGACGCGGCAGAAACTCGGCTTTCGGTGAGGTCCCAGCTTTCGCTGCGGCGTTGCAGCGTCCAGACGCCGGCCGCCTCTCCGGTGAACTCAGTGACCAGATCGATATCCGGGCCGGTTTTGGAACGGTAGTGGCAGGTCAGGCCCCAGATGAAGACGCGTAGCACAGTGCCCAGGTAGTAGTCGTCATCGAGTCCGGGAGCGCCAACGGCGGCACGGATCTGCTGGCCATGAACCCAGTGCTCGGTGAAATCCCGCCCGATGCCCAGCCATACCGGCACTGGCACGGGTCCCATCCAGGCAACCCGGCCGGTCGGCGCATCCAACTGCATCTGGCCCCAGTACTCGTCCATCAGCGTCGCGGTGAAACCCAGCAGCTCACGTATCACCCGGGGGCTAGGAACCCGAGTGGTCTTCACCCAGCCGTCGTTCTTGGCATGCAGCGCGGCCGGCCACAGAATTCCCCCGGTCGGGGGCGTCCCGCCGTGATCGGTCCTCGGAACCAAAGCGGTCAGCGACGCTCCGACGCGGCGAACGAACGGCCGACGCCGTGCCGAAGCTGCGCCAGGGCTCCCGTATCTCTGAATGGCCATTGGCCCGGCGGTGCCGCGCTGCCACGGTTGTGCTGGGAGGGCCGCCGGATGGTCAGGTGTTGCCGGGCGGGCACTGACGCGGCGCGGGCTGCTCCGCCGCGGGCAGGACGACGTCGTGGGCGGTGGCGGTCAGCGACAGCCCGGACCCGCCCGTCGACGCCTCGACGATGTCGAGATCCAGCGGCAGCTGGCCGACCGGGATCTTGATCGGGGGCAGCAGGCCGCCCACGGGCACGGGGATCGTGGCGTTGATGGCCCCGCGCAGCGTCACCTCACTGGGGACGAGCGTGAGCACGTTGTCACGGACCTCGAAGGTGGTGACGCCCCCGATCTCCTGTGAGCCGAACAGCCACAGGTCGGTGCGCCCGGAGATCTCGATCCGCCGCCCGCCGTCGACCGGGTTCACCTGGAGGGCGCCGGGCAGCCCGGCCAGGTAGGTGTTGAGGTCGGCGTAGTCAAGCCGGACGGTCGCCCGGATGTCGTCAACAGGCACCGCGCCGACCGACCCGGAGATCATGTCCCCGAGCGGCACGTGGATGCCGGACAGCTGCGCCTGCACGGCGGAGATCCGGGGCCCCGGGGTGGCGATTCCCTCGATCGTCACCCCGATCTCCTCGAACTTGCCGAGCAGGATCTGGGTGAGGAAGGGGAAGCCGCCGATGTGCACGTCGCGCACGGTCGGCGCGGGGGCACCGCATTCCAGGCTCTCCGCCACACTGACCTTGATCTGCTTGGCCATCTGGCCCTCGGCGACCGAGACCGCGGCCCGGTCACCCACCACCAGCAGCACGAAGCCGACGGCCGCCGCGACCAGGGCCCACAGCCACCGGCGCCGCCGCCGGCGTGCCGGAGCCGTACCGGCCGACGGGGTCGTCCCGGCCAGCAGCCGATGATCGTCCGGGGCGGATCCGTAGGACATCGTCGGAGGGATCGGCGGGCGGCCGGGCTCGTCGGGCTCGTCGGGCTGGTGGTTCTCCTCCCACCGGTCCGTGCCCCCCGTTCCGCCGGCCGCCGGCCACGCCGGCCGGCCCGACTGGAACGCCCCGGCGGGGGGCGGGGGGGCCGGCTGCCCCGAGCGCGGGCCGGTGGCGGCCGCCGCGCCGGCGCGGTGGTGCAGGTCCATCGTCGGCTGGTCGCCACCCGGCGCTGGCCACTCGCCCGATGCGGGCCACTCGTCGGATGCGGGCCGTGCCCACGGTGAGCGGTGGGCGGGGATGTCGCCCTCGTCCGCGTGCTGGCCCGTCCCGTCACCGCCGTGGTTCACCGGGACATCTCCGCTCCGCTCGGCGTCGGCCAGGCTCAGAGCCTACTGCCGCAGAAGTCGGGGTCCACCACCTCGATGCCCGTGCCCTCGGCGTTGACCCTGACGAAGGCGTAGCACTCGCGGAGGCGCCCGAAATCCTCGCCGAAGTCGGTTCTGGTGATGAGACCGCCAGCGTCATAGTCCTCCACGGCGCGCAGGCCGTCCATGAAGGACTGCCTGCTCGGGCACTCCCCGGCCTCCTCCAGCCCGCGGACGAGCATGTCCGCGACGACGTAGGCGGTCAGGGCGAGGGTCTGGTCCGGGTCGACGAGCTGGGGGGCGTACCGGGCCACCGCCGCCCGGTAGGCGCCGAGAGCCGGGGAGCTGACCTGGAACGGCAGGTAGTTGGCATAGGAGGTGACCCCCCCGAGCCGGGCGCCGTAGGTCTCCAGCAGCTCCGCGCTGACCTCGCGGCCGGTCAGGATGACCTTGAGCGGTACCTCGGCCTCGCCCGCGGCGTCGACGAGCTGAGCGAGCGTCTCGGTGTCCATCGCGGCGACGAGGGTGTCGACGCCGTTGTTCAGCATCCACTCGGCGATCCGGGAGGCGCTCGCCCGTCCCGGCTGGTACTCGGTGACCTGCTCCGCGGGAATCTCGACGCCGGCGGCTCGCAGGCTCACGATCAGCTGGTCGGCGAACTGCACCGAGGTGCTCCCGCCCGCGTAGTCCCGGACGATCACCGCCCGGGTGCCACCGTGCTCACGGACAAACCGGCCGAACGTGTCGACCGACCCCCCGTCGGTGAAGAGGTAGGAGAACGAGAACATGTTCCGGTACCGGGACCACGCTTCCTCCACCGCGAGGCCGACCACGGGCACCCCCGCCTCGGCCAGGTAGGGAGCCCCGCCGGAGGTGGCGGTGCTCGTCTCCAGGACCGCGAAGACCCCCTCCCGTTCCACCAGCTGCCGGCTCATGGTCAGGTTCGTCGACGGGTTGGCCTGGTCGTCGCGCCACACGTAGCTGATCTGGCGCCCGTGCACCCCGCCGGAGGCGTTCGCGAGCCCGAACCGGGCGTCGATGCCGGCCCGCGCCGCGCTGAACGAGCTGGCGAGGCCACCCGAGTCCGGGTACAGCATCCCCACCTTGACCTCGTCCGCGGTGACGCCGGGCGCGACGCAGCCATCCGCGGTGTTCGTAGTGGCGTCGTCGCCCGCACAGCCGACGAGCGACGCCACGGATAATGCGGCCGCCACCGCACACAACACGGATCGAGCGGAGTTCATATCAGCCCCCAACCAAGAATCAATGTTCGTCCCACGCCATGTCGCGACACCGGCCCCGATAACGAGGCACACGGGCGGGACCGCGCGCCTCGGAACCGCGGGCACGACCGCCAGGGATTTTCTGTATTCTGCCGGCATCCGCGTGCGGACACCCGCCATTGCGCCGCAAAAGAAAGTGTCACCCTCCTCGGGCCGATGACGGGCCGGGCGCGAGAACACCTGCCGCACGCCCACCGGACCAAAATCTCGGCTGTTCCTGCACCCTAACAGGAACCGGAACCGGACGGCATCAATGCACCCACCCGGCCGGGGCGGCAACTTCAGGACGATGCCCGCCAATCCCAATAATTGCTGTACAGCAAGTTCCGTATTGCCCGCCGGCTGGCCGGAAATGCTCCGCTCTGCGCCGGCCCCGGGGCGGCCAGGCCGGTCCCGTGATACCACCCGCCACAGCGGGAGTCCTCCGGGCGGCCGGCGCCGGGGCCGCTCCGGCTGTGGGGCGGCCGGGCGGCGGCACCGGCCGCCCCATGGCACCCGCCGGGCTCGCGCGCCCGCCGGGCCCGCCGAACGCGCCGGGCCGGCGGCGACATCGCCGGGATAAGCCGCGCACTCGCCGAGACGGCCGCGTTGAATACCGCCGGCAGGCCAGCCCGGTCTCGACGCGAATTTCTTTCGGCTCCGGATCGACATTCCCGCGTACCGGGGCCGCGGAGCAATCAGGAAGATGCCGGCGAACGGTGGCGGCGAGCGGGCCTATTCCGGCAGCACCGCGCGGGCATGGGCGGCGGGATCAGCCCTCACCTTCCCGGTAGCGAACGCCGAATTTCCGCGTTCAGCACCATCGGTGAACGCGCTGTCACAGGTACAGGGAACGCGCTTCAGCCCTGCTCGCCGACGATCCTGTCCAGGTAGGCCTCGATGTCAGCAGCGCGTTCGCGCAGGTCATCGGCTGTTTCCGGCGCGGTCAGCGCCAGGAACCGGCCCGTTTCGATCGCGTCCGCGACGATCTCGCCCACCGGGTCGGCATCGAGAACCGGGAACCGCGGCCCCCGCGGCGGCTTCGGTTCCCCGAAGAAGGTGACGTTCTCGATGATGTTGGTCGCGACCCCGGCCGGGCACAGGCAGGTGACGCCGATGCCGCGCGGGCGCAGGTAGAGGGCCAGCGACTCCGAGAGCCCGACCACCGCGTGCTTCGTCGCCGTGTAAGGGAGGCGGTCGAACCCGTAGGGCAGCAGCCCCGCCGTCGAGGCGGTGTTGACGACGTGCCCCGAGCCCTGCGCGAGCAGCAGCGGCAGGAAGACGAGGTTGCTGCGCACGACGCCGAGCAGGTTGACGTCGATGACCCGCTGCCACGCCTCGAGCGGGATGTCCTCGACCGCGCCGACGGCCAGGATGCCGACGTTGTTCATGACCACGTCGACCCGCCCGAACCGGGCCAGCGCGAGATCGCGGGCGGCCTCCAGGTCGGCGGCGGCGGTGACGTCGCAGCGCGCCGCGACCGCCGCGTCGCCCAGTTCACCGGCGACGGCGGCGGCGCGGCCGGCGTCGACGTCGGTCACGACCACCCGGGTGCCGCGCCGGGCCAGCGAGTGCGCGGCGGCCCGGCCGATGCCGCTGCCCGCCCCGGTGATCACCGCGACCGCGCCGTCGAGTCTGACAGTCATGGCGTCCCCGCTCATCCGTGTGGCCGGCGCGCCCAGCCAGCTGCCGGCGCGGCGGGCTGGTCTACAGGAAGGCCGGCCACACCGCGGCGGCCGGGTCGGTGCGTTCGAGCACGGCGAGCGTCCGCGGTGAGGCGGGTGCCTTGAGGAAGCCGACCATGCCGTCGAGGAGGTCCGTGACCTGCAGGGCGAAGGGCACCACGGGACGGCCGTGCGCATGGGCGCGCTCCCGGTCGGCGGCGGCGTCGACGATGAACGCCATCGCCTGCGCGACACGACGGGCACGCAGCGGCTCGACGAGGTGGGGCAGGAACCCGCCCAGGCGCTCCTGGAACTCCCGCACCGAGTCGCGGAGCGCCGCCGGCAGGCCCTCGAACACGTCGCTGCGGCCGTACTGCCGCAGCATGTCGACGAAGCACAGGTAGTGGCTGCCGGGCAGCTCGCTGTGCTCCAGCAGGGTGCGCACCTGGCAGTCGAGCAGCGAGCGCAGGTCGTCGGGCCGGTGCTCGGCGATGAGCAGGGTGCGCCGCTCGTGCAGCCAGGGCAGCCTGTACTCGAAGATCGCCTGGACGAGCTGGTCCCGGGAGCCGAAGTGGTACTGCACGGCCGAGTTGTTGCCGTTGCCGGCCGCCGCGCCGATCTGCCGCAGCGAGATCCCGTCCAGGCCGTGCGCGGCGAACAGGCGCTCGGCCGCGCGGACGATCTGCTCCTTCGTCGAAGGGATCACCACCGGCATGCGCCGGATCCAAGCACCGCACCAGAGCGCAAGTCAAGTGCCTTACCGGTAAGACGCCCGACTTCCAGCCTGGTGCTTCGGCGCGCGGGACGCCTGAGGCTGGGCGTCCCGCGCGGCGACGTCGCACGTGACGACGTCACACGTGGGACACCGGCTACGGCTTGCGACCGACCCCGCACGACTCCAGCGGCGCGAGCGGCTCGCCCGGCTCCGGGTCGTGGCGCCAGTACGGCGGCGAGACGATGCCGGGCTCGACGAGCTCGAGGCCGTCGAAGAAGCGGGTGATCTCGGCGACCGAGCGGTAGCGGTAGCCGTAACCGGTACTGCCGACCTTGTTCATGTCCTCGACGGTGACGTCCCTGTTCGCGGCCGGCGTGGTGGTCGTGTCGTCGGAGCCGTCCTCGAGCACCAGGAAGCTGCCCGACGGCAGGGCGCCCACCATGCGCCGGGCGATCGAGTAGGCCTCGTCGAGGTCCGGGATCAGACCCATGATCGACATGAACATGAGCCCGATCGGCCTGGTGAAGTCCAGCGTCTCGGCCGCGAAGGAGAGAATCCGGTCGGGGTCGCGCGCGTCGGCGTCGAGGTAGGTGGTGACGCCCTCCGGGGAACTGGTGAGCAGTGCGCGGGCGTGGGTTAGCACCATCGGGTCGTTGTCGACGTAGACGATCCGCGATTCCGGCGCGACGCGCTGCGCGACCTGGTGGGTGTTGTTCTCGACAGGAAGGCCTGTGCCGACGTCGAGGAACTGCCGTACGCCCTCCTCGGCGACCAGGTGGGTGATGGCGCGCGCCAGGAACGCCCGCGACGCCCGTGCCACGTCGACAATCTGCGGGAAGACCGCGATGGACTCGTCGCCGTGGGCGCGGTCCACGGGGAAGTTGTCCTTGCCACCGAGGAAGTAGTTCCAGACCCGGGCCGAGTGTGGCCGGGTGGTGTCGAAGGTCGGGGGCGGATAGTTGGTCACGGCGCGTGAGCTCCCGTTCGAGGGCCATTTCTGGCGAGGGCCGATGCTGTCTCCGTCGTAATGGCGGAATCGTAGAACCTGTTAGGGCGATCCCACCGACCGGGGAGGGCGACAACACACCGCGAGGGCGCGACCCCCTTCGGAGGCGCGCCCTCGCTGATGGCTCGAAGCGGCGGGATTCCGCTGTTTCAGGGCTCCGCTACTTCGGGGATCAGCTACTTCAGGGAGACGGACGGGTCGATGAACTCGTCGGTGACGACGTCAGCCGCGGTCAGCCCGGCGGCGGGCGCCGTGCCGGCGGCGGTGAGGACGGGCGTCAGCCGGCCGATCAGGTTCTGGACCCGCGCGGTGTCGAAGCTCCCGAACACGCCGTCGGCCCCGTTCGCGACCAGCCCGAGCTCCCGCTGCTTGGTGTTCCCGTCCTCGAGCAGGCCGGTCGACAGCTCGTAGCCCCCGGTGTCCAGCTTCGAGGTGATCTCGATCATAAGATCGTTGGCCGGCTTCGGGTCGGCCTGGTAGTCCACCATCGCCCGCTGGAACAGCGGCACCAGCGCGTCCAGGCACGCCCGGTTCGCCGCCAGCTTGTCCTTGCGGACGGCGAGCACGTTCGAGTACGCCGGGTAGTCGTCCCCGACGAGGACGTACTTCACCGGCTTGGACCACTCCTTGACGTCGTGCTCGAGCCGGTAGGGCTCGTCGGTGACGAACCCGAGCTGGATGAGCTTGCCGTCCTCGGCCACGAACCGGCTGATCTCCCCGTCGTACGAGGTGTCGACCTGCGGACGCTGGAGCAGGCCCGCGCCGATGAGGACGTCCAGATAGGGCTCGTCGCTGGCGAGCACCGTCTTCCCTGACCGGCCGATGTCGGCCAGCGTGGTGAAGTCGAGCGACGGGTCACCCCAGAAGAACATCAGCGGCGACTTGGCGTAGGGGGCGAGGACCGCGACCGACGGATGGTCCGCCGAGTTGCTGATCATTTCGTCCATGTCCAGGTAGCCGAGCAGGATGTCGTCGTCCGTCTCGAACAACGACGACGCCGAGTCGAAGCCCACCGCCGGGCCGCCGGACCGGATCTCGAGGTTCACGCCGGTCGCGCCGAGCGGCCCTGTCACCCGGAACTTGCCCGCGTCGATCTTCGGGTTCGCGCCGAGGAGCTGGTAGGTGGCGCCGTAGTCGACCTCGGGCCACCAGCTCGTCTGGACGACGACGGTGTCCGGGCAGACCCCCTTGAGCGGGGTGGTGTAGCTCGCCCCGGCGGCCGTCCCGCCGGCAACACCGGCGTTCTCGGGCTCGTCCTGGGAGTCGCCGCAGGCGGCCAGGCCGAAGGCCAGCCCCACGGAACAGACCAGGGCCGCCACCGTACGAAGTCTCGTCACGTGTGCTGCTCTCCTCGGCGCAGGAAGGAAGGGAGGTACGCGGGACGCGGACCCAGGAGAGGCGAGTCGCCAGAGTGACAACTGCATGCTGTCTCCGTCACCCCCGATATGGGCGATAGCCTCCCACGTCCGACACGTCCCGCAGCAAGCGCCTCCCGGCTCACGCTCCAGGAACCGGAGAACCGCCAGGGCCCGGCGATGATCGACGTCGGCCCGCCGACCGGGCTGACCACGGTCATGGTCCCGTCCACGGCGGCGGCCCGTTGCACCAGCCCGCGCAGCCCGCTGCCACCGGCCGGAGCGCCCGCCGGCGGGCCGCTCTCTGCCGCCGGCCAGTCGATCCTGTCGGCCGAGCATCTCGACGTCGGTTTCGGCGAGCCCGGCGTTGCCCGCGCGGTGGTCGGCTCGGGGCTGTACCTCGCGGTGATCGGCCTGCTGGGGCTGGGCCGCGACCGCGCTGGTGCGCAACAGCGCCGGCGCGGTCGCGGCCCTGTTCGGGACGCTGTTCGCGCTGCAGATCGTCGTGGGTCTCCTGCCGGAGGACACCGCGGACTCGGTGAACAGGTACCTGCCGGTCCCGGCCGGGTCCGCGCTCACCCTCGCCCGCCGGACGCGTTCTCGCTCGCACCCTGGGCCGGCTTCGGTCTGCTGTGCGGCTCTGTGGCCGTCCTGCTGGCCCTCGCCGCCCGCCGGCTGCGCCGCCGCGACACCTAGGATTCGGACGAGGCCCTGCGATCAGGGGGAAATCCCCACGAACGGGCGTCGCGACAGGATCTCGACGGAAAGGTTCCTAGGTGCCAGACGGGGACGACGGCGGACTCACAGCGCCGGGGCGGCCGGGGGTGGCCAGCCTGGAACGGCCGGGCGTGGCCGGCCCGGCGGCCCGGCCGCGGGGACGGGCGCGGGCGGGCGGTCTCGCCGCCCGGGCCGCACGGACGGTGCTGCCGCCGTTCGCGGTGTTCGCGGCCGTGATCGGCGTCTGGTACGCCGTCACCTACTGGTTCCTCGCCCCCCGCCGCCGGTTCCTGCTCCCGCCGCCGCACGAGGTCGTGTCCGAGGGTTTCCTGGACCGCCGCACCGCCGACGAGATCCTCACCGCGCTCGGCGGGACGGCGCAGGTCGCGCTCACCGGCCTCGCGATCGCCGCGGGCATCGGAATCCTCTCGGCGATTCTCATGTCACAGGCCCGCTGGATCGAGAACTCGTTCTACCCCTGGGCGATCCTTCTGCAGACGATCCCGATCCTGGCCATCGTCCCGCTGATCGGATTCTGGCTCGGCTACGGATTCTGGTCTCGGACGGTGGTCTGCGTCGTGATCTCGATGTTCCCAATGATCACCAACACGCTGTTCGGCATCCAGTCCGTCGACGCCGGCCATCACGACCTGTTCACGCTTCGCCGGGTCGGGCGGTGGCGCCGGCTGCTCCGCCTCGAGCTCCCGAGCGCGCTGCCCGCGATCTTCGTCGGCCTGCGCATCTCGGCCGGCCTCGCGGTGATCGGCGCGATCGTCGGCGACTTCTTCTTCCGCCGCGGCGACGTCGGGATCGGCGCGCTCATCGACAACTACACCCGCGACCTGTCCTCCGGCCCGCTGTTCGCCGCGATCATCGTCTCGGCGCTGTTCGGCCTGGTGGTGTTCTGGTTCTTCGGCCTGGCCGCCCGTCTGGTCGTCGGCCCGTGGCACGACTCCGCCCGCGGCTAACGCCGCACGCCCGGTGCGGCCGGTAGGCCCGGAGCGGGCGTCGGGCCAGGATCCGTGGCCTCCAACCAGTACCGCCGGCGCTGGAAGGCATAGGTGGGCAGGTCGATCCGCCGGGCGCCGGTACCCGCGAAGAACGCCCGCCAGTCGACGGCCTGCCCCCACTCGTACAGCGTGGCGGACGCCTCGGTGACGGCGCGGATCTCGGCGCGACCGGGCGGCAGCAGCACCCACGACCTCACGCCGCGCGGGATGTCGACGCCGGCCTCGTCGCGACCCACGACCAGCACGTTCGCGGTGCCCGGGGGAACGCGGCACCCGGGCGACGCGCTGCGGGCACCCGCCGCCAGCAGTGCCCGCAGGTCGTCCAGCGACAGCGCGCCCCGCACGTACGCGGCCGCGGCCTCGCCCGCACCGTGCCCGACGACGGCGTCGGGCCGCACACCCCAGGACTCCAACAGCCGGCACAGCGCCACCTGTAGCGCCACCTGTGGTGCCGTCTGAAGAGCCGCCCCCGTGAGAGCCCCGCGGAGAGTCGCCCACTCCGCGCCGAAGGCCGGGAACGCGTCCGCCAGCGCGCGGCCGGTGCCGAGCCCCCACCCGCCCCCGCCGGGCAGCACGAGCACCAGCCCGGCTCCGGCGCGGCCGTCCAGGGCAGCGTCAGTGCTCTCCGGCGGGCCGGCGGCCAGAACGGTCAGGCCGCGCAGGAACTCCGCGCGGTCGTCGGCGACCAGCACCGCCCGGTGCGCGAAGGCGCTGCGGCCGGTCGCGAGCGAGAACCCGACGTCGGCCGGGAGGAGATCGGCCCGCTCGGTCACCAGGTCGAGCAGGCGCCGGGCCTGGGCCCGCAGCGCGGGCGCGGACCGGGCCGACAGCGGCCACGGCACCACCAGCCGGTCCACCGCGCGACCGGCCGTCCCATCCCCGGCTGCCGCGTCGGCGGGCGGCGGCTGATCCTGCTCGAGGATCACGTGCGCCAGTGTGCCGTTGGCGCCGAACGAGGAGACCCCCACCCGGCGGGGCCGGCCGGCGGTGTCCGGCCAGGGCACCGCTTCGGTCAGCAGCGCCACCGCGCCCTCGGACCAGTCCGCGTGCGGGGTCGGGGCGTCGACGTGCACGGTGCGCGGCAGGACGCCGTGCCGCATGGCCATCGCCATCTTGATGACGGCACCGGCGCCGCCGGCGGCCTGGGTGTGGCCCAGGTTCGACTTCAACGACCCCAGCCACAGCGGCCGGCCGGCGGGCCGTCCGCGCCCGTAGGTGGCCAGCAGGGCCGCCAGCTCGATCGGGTCGCCGACCGGGGTTCCCGTGCCATGGCCCTCGACCGCGTCGACGTCCGCCGCAGCGAGGCCGGCGTCAGCCAGCGCCCGGACGATCAGCCGCTCCTGCGAGGCGCTGCTGGGCGCGGTGAAGCCGTTGGTCGCGCCGCTCTGCTCGACGGCGCTGCCGCGCACCACCGCCAGCACCGGATGGCCGTTGCGCCGGGCGTCCCCGAGCCGTTCCACCAGCAGCACACCCACCCCCTCGGAGATGCCGGTGCCGTCAGCCGCGGCGGCGAAGGACTTGCAGCGGCTGTCCGGGGCCAGGCCCTGCCCGTGCCGGGTCGTCTCCTCCCACAGCTCGGGGGTGGCCAGCACCGAAACCCCGCCGACCAGGGCGAGCGAGCACTCGCCGCGCCGCAGGGCCTGACCGGCCAGATGCAGACCGACCAGCGAGGACGCGCACGCGGCGTCCAGCGTCACACACGGCCCCTCGAGACCGAGCGTGTAGGAGACCCGCCCGGACGCGATGCTGCCCGCGCTGCCGAAGTAGGCGTAGCCGTCGATGCCCGGGGGCGGTGGGCGCAGCCGGTACCCGTAGTCGTGGAAGATCACACCGAAGTACACGCCGGTGCGGCTGCCCCGCGCCGACCGCGGGTCTATCCCGGCGTGCTCGAAGGCCTCCCACGAGGTCTCCAGCAGCAGCCGCTGCTGCGGGTCGGTGGCCAGCGCCTCGTTCTCCGACATCCCGAAGAACTCCGGGTCGAAGTCGGCCGCGTCGTGCAGGAACCCGCCCCCGAAGCAGGTGAGGGCCGAGATGTCCCAGCCCCGGTCGGTCGGGAACGGGGTGATGGCGTCGCCGCCGCCGGCGACGAACCGCCACAGCTCGTCGGGTGAGCGCACCCCGCCCGGGAAACGGCAGGCCATCCCGATGACCGCGATCGGCTCACCGGCCTGCGCGATCAGCCCCCGCAGCCGCTCGTTCTCCTTCATCGCCGCGCGCAGCGCCTCGACGAGGCGGTCGGGGGGGACAGTCACCAGGGCCTCCGGCGGTCCGTGTCGGGCTCGGGGTCGGGGTCGGGGTCGGGGCGGTGGTCAGGTGCCCTCGCCGAGGGCCAGCCGGACCAGTGTCTCGGCGTCCATCTCGTCGAACGCGCTGGCCGGCTCGCCGCCGCCGGGCGCGGCCGGCGGTTCCGGGTCGGGCGGTCCCGCGGACGCGGGCGCAGGCGCGGGCGCGGGCGCGGGCGCGGGCGCAGCGGCGGGTGGACCCGCGGCGGCCGGAGCCACCTCCGGGAACAGCTGGTCGCGGAGGTGGCCGGCGATGGCCTCGGGTGTCGGGAAGTCGAAGACGAGCATCGGCCGCAGGCGCAACCCGGTCGCCGCGGTCAGCCGGTTGCGGAACTGCACCGAGGCGAGCGAGTCGAAACCGAGCTCCCGGAACGGCCGGTCCGGTGCCACCTCCGCCGCGGACGTGTGTCCCAGCGCCGCGGCGGCGGTGGCGCACACGACGTCGAGCAGGGCCCGGTCCCGTTCCGGGCCGCTGGCCCCCGCCAGCCGCCGCGCCAGCGTCTCGACCGGATCATCGGCCGCGCCGTCGACCGACCGCCGGGCCGGGTGGCGGACCAGGCCGCGCAGCAGCGGCGGGACGGCCCCCGCCCGCGGTGCCCGCGGGTCGAGCCGCATGGGCAGCAGCACGGGGCGGTCCGCGGTGAGCGCGGCGTCGAACAGCGCCATGCCGGCCGCGGCGGAGATCGGCCGCAGCCCGTTGGCGGCCATCCGCTGGTCGAGCGCGGCGGCGTCGAGGTGCCCGGCCAGGGCGCTGCGCGGGGCCCAGTACCCCCAGCCGAGGGCGAGCGCGGGCAGGCCGGCTGCCCGCCGGTGGTGCGCCAGGGCGTCGAGGAAGGTGTTGGCGGCCGCGTAGTTCGCCTGCCCCGCGCTGCCGAACGCGGCCGCGGACGAGGAGAACAGAACGAAGGCGGCCAGGTCGTCGCCCCGGGTGAGCTCGTGCAGGTGCAGGGCGGCGTCCATCTTGGGTCGCAGCACGGTGTCGAGGCGTTCCGGGGTCATCGCGGAGAACACCCCGTCGTCGAGGGTGCCGGCGGCGTGCACGACCGCCGTCAGGGGATGCGCCGCGGGGATCGCGGCGAGCACGCCGGTCAGCGCGGCGCGGTCGGCGACGTCGCAGGCCGCCACCGTCACCCGCGCGCCCAGGGCGGTCAGATCGTCGGTCAGCTCCGCGACGCCGGGCGAACCGGCTCCGCCGCGGCTGACCAGCAGCAGGTTGCGGATCCCGTAGCCGGTGACCAGGTGCCGGGCGACCAGCCCGCCCAGCGTGCCGGTGCCACCGGTGATCAGCACCGTCCCGTCCGGCCGCCACCGTGCCCGGCCGGCGTCGACACCGGCGCCGGCGACCGGCGCGCGGACCAGGCGTTGACCCAGGACGGCGCCCTCGCGCAGGGCGACCCGCGGCTCGCCGCAGGCGACCGCGGCCGGCAGGGCCCGCTCCGACGCCGGCGTCCCGTCGACGTCCACGAGCAGGAACCGGTCCGGGTTCTCCGCCGCCGCCGAGCCGAGCAGGCCCCACACCGCGGCGTCGGCGAGGCTGGTGACGTCGTCGTGCGCGCCGACCGCCACCGCCCCCCGGGTGACCACGACCAGCCGGGCGGCGGCGAACCGGTCGTCACGCAGCCATTCCTGCGCCAGGGCGAGCACCGAGCGCAGGGCGGTTCGCGCGGCCGCCGCGAGATCCGGGCCGGCCGCGGCCGAGTCGCTGGTCACCAGCACGACCTCGGGGATGGCCGGCAGGGCCGCGGCCGCCGCCAGGTCCGGGCAGGCCGGGGCGTGGACGCCGGCCAGCGCGAGGGCCGTGCGCAGCCCGAGCGGGTCCGGCCCGAGCACCGCCCAGCCCGGCGCGCCGGCACCCAAGGCCCGTGCGGGGGCCACCGGCACCCAGTCGAGGGCGAACATCGCGTCCGCCGCCGAGGCGCGCAGCGCACGCAGCCGGGCGGCGGCCAGCGGCCGGAGGCCGGTCGAGCCGTAGGCCGCGACCGCCGCGCCGGTGTGGTCGGCCAGCTCCACCGAGACCGCGCCGGCGCCCGCCGGGCCGACACGCACCCGCACCGCCCGCGCGCCGGTGGCATACAGCCGCACGCCCCGGTAGCCGCCGTCGACCGCCACCACCGGCTCCGACACCGCGGGCGGCTCCACGCCGAGCACGGCGGGCTGCTCCGCGGGCGGCTCGGCGCCGGCTGCCGGGAGCCGTCCCCACAGGGCCAGGTGGCCGGCCGCCTCGAGCAGCACCGGGTGCAGGCCGAACCCGGCCACCTCGTGCTCGCCGTCCAGGACGGCCTCGGCGAACAGCTCCGTCCCCGCCTGCCAGGCCCTGGTCAGCCGCGGGCCGTCCGGCCCGTGGCCGTGACCGGCGGCGAGCAGCTCACCGTACAGCCGGTCGACGTCCACCGGAACCGCGCCGGGCGGCGGCCACGCCCGCGGGTCGGGTACGGACGCGGCCGGGTCGGCGGTGCCCGCCAGCGTCGCGGTGGCGTGCGCGGTCCAGGGCGCGTCCGCCGGGGCCCCGTCGGGACGGGCATGCACCGTCAGCGCGCGGTTCCCGGTGCCGTCCGGTGCTCCGGCGTGCAGCTGGAGCCGGAGCGCCCCACTCTCCGGCAGCACCGGCGGCCCGGTCAGGGCCAGGTCGGTCACCTCCGGGCAGCCGACCTCGTCGCCCGCTTGGATGGCCAGCTCCAGCAGCACCCCGTCCGGCACGACCGGGACGCCGGCCACGGTCCGGCCGGCCAGCCACGGCTGCGCGGCCGGGCTGATCCGGGCCGTCAGCAGCAGGCCCCCGTCGGCCATCGGGACGGCGGCGGTGACCAGCGGGTGAGCCGGGCCGTCGCGGCCCGGCGCGGCGACGGCGTCGGCCGGGCGGGCCGGTGCCGGCCGTGGCCAGAACCGCCGGCGCTGGAAGGCGTAGGTGGGCAGGTCGGCCGGGTGGGCGCCGGTGCCCGCGAACGCCTCCCGCCAGTCGACACCGACCCCGTGGACGTGCACCTCGGCCAGCGCGGCCAGCAGGCGGTCGGCACCCCCGCGGCCACGCTGGAGCGTGCTGACGACCACGGCGTCCCGGCCGGCGTCGTGCGCCGTCTCGGCCAGCCCGAATCCCACCACCGGATGCGGGCTGACCTCGACGAAGGTGTCGAATCCGGCGGCCAGCAGCGCCCGCGCGGCGCCGTCGAGCAGGACCGGTTCCCGGGTGTTGGAGTACCAGTACTCGGCGTCCAGCGCCGCGGCGTCCAGCGGCCCCCCGGTCACCGTCGAGTAGACCGGGATCCGGGCGGGGGTGGGAGCCAGTGGGCGCAGGATCTCCATCAGCTCGGGACGGATGCCGTCCACCTGCGCGCAGTGCGTCGCGACCGACGCCGCGACCAGCCGGGCGCGGACACCCTCGGCGGTGAGCTCGGCGACCAGGTCGTCCAGTGCGCCGGTCTCGCCGGCGACGGTGACCTGCCGCGGCCCGTTGATCCCGCCGACGGCGAGCCGACCGCCGAAGCGGTCGAGCCGGGCGGCGACGTCCGCGGGCGGCAGCCCGACCGACGCCAGCGCGCCCCGGCCGAGCAGGCGGGTGGCCAGCAGCCTGCTGCGCAGCGCGATGATCCGGGCCGCGTCGGCCAGGGAGAGAGCACCGGCGACGTGCGCGGCGGCGACCTCCCCCTGGCTGGTGCCGACCACCGCGGCCGGCGTCACCCCGTGGGCGCGCCAGGCCGCGGCCAGCGACACCATCATCGACATCAGCGCGGGCTGGATCACCTCGATGGCCTCCAGCGGCGGCGCGTCACCGGCCCCGCGGATCACGTCCAGCAGGGACCAGTCGAGGTAGGGCTCGAACGCCGCGGCGCACTCGGTCATCCGCTCGCGGAACGGCGGGCACGACTCCAGCAGCTCCCGGCCCATGCCGGACCACTGTGATCCCTGCCCGGGGAAGACGAACACCACGCGCGGGTCGGGAACGGCCACGCCGCGCACGACGAGGCCGCCCGGCCGGCCGACGCCCGCGGGGGCCATGCCGTCGACGGGGGCCGTCCCGGCAGCGGGGGCGGTCCCGTCGGCGGGATCCTGGTCGCCGACGAGCTCCACGAGGCCGGCCCGCAGCTCGTCGCGGTCGGCGCCGACCACGACCGCGCGGTGGTCGAAGGCGGCCCGGGTCGCCGCGGTGGCCAGCGCGACGTCCGCGGCGGCCGGGCCGGGACGGTCGTCGAGGTGGGCGGCCAGCCGGCGGGCCTGGGCGCGCAGCCCCTCCGTGGTGCGCGCCGACACCAGCAGCGGCACCGGCCGCGGCGACGACGCCGGTGACGACGCCGGCCCGACCCGCGGCTCCTCGGTGGCGGGGGCCTCGCGGAGGATCACGTGCGCGTTCGTGCCGCTGATGCCGAACGCGGAGACCGCGGCCCGCCGCGGCCCACGCTCGCCGGCCCGCTCCCGCCCCGCCGGGGCGCCGTCCGGGAGCGGGCGGGCCGGCCACGCGACCTCCTCGGTCAGCAGCCGGACGCCGGACCCGTCCCAGTCGACCTGCGGGGTGGGCTCGTCGGCGTGCAGGGTGCGCGGCAGCACCCCGTGCCGCATGGCCAGCACCATCTTGATCACACCGGCCACGCCGGCCGCCGCCTGGGTGTGCCCGATGTTGGACTTCAGCGACCCCAGCCACAGCGGCCGACCGGCCGGCCGGTCGCGGCCGTACGCGGCGATGAGGGCCTGCGCCTCGATGGGGTCGCCGAGCTTCGTCCCGGTGCCGTGCGCCTCCACCGCGTCCACCTCGGACGGCGACAGCCCGGCGACGGCGAGCGCCTGGCGGATCACCCGCTGCTGCGCCGGGCCGTTCGGCGCGCTCAGCCCGTTCGACGCGCCGTCCGAGTTGACCGCCGTGCCCTCGACGACGGCGAGCACCGGACGGCCCGCCCGGCGGGCGTCGGAGAGCCGTTCGAGGACCAGCAGGCCGACGCCCTCGGAGAGGCCGGTGCCGTCGCCGCCCGCACCGAAGGCCCGGCAGCGGCCGTCCGGTGACAGCGCGCGCTGGCGGCTGAACTCGACGTACATCAGCGGGGAGGACATCACGACCGCGCCGCCGGCCAGCGCCAGCGAGCACTCCCCCCGCCGCAGCGCCTGGACGGCCTGGTGCAGGGCCACCAGCGACGACGAGCAGGCCGTGTCGACGGTCACCGCCGGCCCCTGCAACCCCAGGGTGTAGGAGATGCGCCCGGACATGACGCTCGCCGCGTTGCCGATGCCGATGTAGCCCTCCGTCTCCGCCCCGGCGGCCAGCGCGCGCGGGCCGTAGTCCTGGACGTTCGTGCCGACGAACACCCCGCCCGGAGTGCCGCGCAGCGTCGACGGGTCGATGCCCGCGCGTTCCACCGCCTCCCACGACAGCTCCAGCAGCAGCCGCTGCTGGGGGTCCATCGCCAGGGCCTCGCGGGGGTTGATGCCGAAGAACTCGGCGTCGAAGTCGGCGACCCCGGCCAGGAAGCCGCCGTGGCGCACATAGGAGGTGCCGGACCGCTCCGGGTCGGGATCGTGCAGGGCGTCGAGATCCCAGCCCCGGTCGGCCGGGAACCCGCCGATCGCGTCCCGGCCCTCGGCCAGCAGCCGCCACAGGTCCTCCGGGGAGTCGACGCCACCGGGCAGCCGGCAGGCCATGGCCACGATCGCCACCGGCTCGGCGCCCAGCAGGTCGTGCTCACCGCCGTGCCCGCTCCGGTCGCGGGACGCCACAGCGCCCGGGACGCCGGCGGCGGGCGCGTCGTCCGCGTCGCCGCCGGTGATCTCCACCCGCAGGAACTCCGCCAGCGCCAACGGGGTCGGGTAGTCGAACACCAGCGTGGACGGCAGCCGCAGGCCGAGCGCCGCGCCGAGCCCGTTACGCAGGTCGACGGAGGTCAGCGAGTCGAAGCCGAGGTCACGGAAGGCCCGGTGCGCCTCCACGGCGGTGGCGTCGGAGTGCCCCAGCACGGCCGCTGCCCGGGTGCGGACCGTCTCGACCAGGGCCCGGTCCCGCTCGGCCGGAGGCAGCGCGGCGAGTCTCCGGGCCAGCGGCGAGCCGGTTCCGGACCCGGCCGGGGATGCGTCGCCGTCCGCGACGCCGTCCGCGACACCGGACGTCCGGGCCTCACCAGCAGCCTCGGCGTCCTCGGCGAGCGTGTCGAACAGCGGGCGGCGGCCCGCCGAGGTGAAGACCGGGATGAACCGCGTCCAGTCGATCTCCGCCACGACGGTGTGGGTCTCGTCGTGGTCCAGCACCTGCCGCAGGGCCTCGAGGGCGCGGTCCGGCTCGAGGTAGCCGAGCCCCCGTGCCCGCTGCCGCCGCACGCCGGGGTCCTCGGCTGCCGCGGCGCCGGGGCTGCCGCTCTCCGCCAGCGGGCGCCACAGCCCCCAGGCGATCGAGGTGGCCGGCAGGCCGCGGGCACGCCGCCGCACGGCCAGGGCGTCCAGGTGGGCGTTGGCCGCGGCGTAGGCGGCGTGGTCGGCGCCGCCCCACACGCCGACGACCGACGAGAAGAGCACGAACGCGTCGAGGTCGTCGGTGGGGAACAGCTCGTCGAGCCAGTCGGCCGCGGTGGCCTTGGCGGCGATCGCGCCGGCCAGGTCGGTGACCGAGGTGTCGGCCAGCGGGCGCAGCCCGAGCAGCGCGGCGGTGTGCACGACGGCGCGGATCCCCTCGCCGTCGGTGGCCTGCCCGCGGACGACCGCGGCCAACGCCTCCCGGTCCGCGAGGTCACAGGTGGCCACGGTCAGCCGGACGTCCCCGGTGAACGCGCCGTGGCGCAGCGCCGCGATGTCGGGATCGTCCGCGCGGTGCGATCCGGCGAGCACGACGTGCCCGGCTCCCCGCTCGGCCAGCCATCCGGCCAGGTGGGGGCCGAGCGGTCCGGTGCTGGTGACCAGCACGGTTCCGCGGGGCCGCCAGCGCCGGGCGGGTTCGACCCCGCCGAGCGGCGCGCGCAGCAGCCGACGGGCGAAGGCCGTGCCCGCCCGGATCGCGACCTGGTCCTCGTCGGTCGCGCCACGCAGAACCGCTGCCAGCCGGCGCCGGGCGGACCCGTCCAGCGTGTCGGGCAGGTCGACGAGGCCGCCCCAGCGGGACGGGTGCTCCAGCGCGGCCACCCGCCCCAGCCCCCAGATCTGCGCCTGCGCCGGGTCGGTCACCGGGTCACCGCCGCCGACGGACACGGCACCGCGGGTGAGGCACCACAGCGGCGCGCCGATCCCCGCGTCGCCCAGGGCCTGGACGAGTAGCAGGGTGGCTGTGGCACCAACCGTGCCCACGGCACCGTCAGCACCGTCGGGGTGTGCCGTGCCGGTCAGCGCGAGCAGCGACAGCACGCCCCGCGGGTCGCTCTCCCCGGCGCCGGTCACGGCTCGCAGGCGCCCGGCGAGGCCCTCCCGGGTGAGCTCGGCGGGGCCGACCGGGACGCTGACGATCTCCGCGCCGTCCTCGGCCAGGACGCGCACGGCGTCGGCAGCGAGCGGCGGTACGCCATCGGCGGCCGGGAACGGCGTGACCACCAGCCATCGGCCGGTAGCGGCCGCCGGGGCGGCCCGCGGCGGCTCCGGACCGAGCGGATGCCAACCGACGCGGTACCGCAGCCCGTCAAGATCCGTCCCACCGGCCGCGCCACCGCCGGATGCGGCACCGCCGGCCGGGCGGCCGTCGCCCAGCAGCCAGTAGCGCTGGTGCTGGAAGGGGTAGGTCGGCAGGTCCACCTGCCGGCCGCCGGCCACCAGCGGGTCCCAGTCCACCGGAACACCGCGCACC
>NZ_MAXA01000279.1 GCF_001854695.1 Parafrankia soli | reverse complement strand
GGAGAGAACCTCCACCGATCTTGCCCGCCGGTTCGACGTCATCCGGGTGGAAGATCTCCGCATCACGAACATGACCCGGTCGGCCCGAGGCACTGTCGAACAGCCGGGCCGGAATGTTCGGCAGAAAGCCGGACTGAACCGGGGCATCCTCGCCAACGGCTGGGGTCTGCTTGCCCGGCGGTTGGAACAGAAAGCACCCGGCCGGGTGGAGAAGATCCCGGCCGCCTACACCAGTCAGTGTTGCTCGTCCTGCGGGCATGTGGCGCCCGGGAACCGCGAGAGCCAAGCGGTGTTCCGGTGCGTCGCCTGCGGGCACACGGCCAACGCGGACGTGAACGCTGCATGCAACATCGCGGCTGGACGGGCCGTGACCGCGCGGGGAGGCGCAGCATTGGCCGCGAACCGCGAACCTCAACACTCCACGCCTCCTCTGGTGGATGGGTAGGAGTTGAAATCCCCCGCGTTCACGCGGGGGAGGACGTCAAGTTCGCGTTCCCTCCCGACACGACACGTCGGCGGCGAGCCCCTGTCCGAGGGTCACCCGGGGTCGGCTCTCGGCGCAACCTTCAGACGACCGCCGTTAGATGATCACGGTCCGGGTGCCCTCGGCGCGGTCGAGCAGGGCGATGCCCTCGTTGATGTCGTCCAGCCGGATCCGGCTGGACACCATGCCGCCGAGGTCGAGCCGGCCGGTCTCGGCCAGCCGGATGAACCTCGGCATGTCGCGCAGGATCTGGGCGCCGCCCACCACAGACCCGGCGAGGCGCTTGCCGGAGAAGATCGCCGAGATGGCCGGCAGGGTCAGGGTCGCGCTCGTGGACGGCATGCCGACCAGCGTGACCGCCCCCTGCTTACGTGCCATGTCGAAGGCCTGCACCATCAGGTTGGGCAGACCGACGACCTCGAAGCTGAAGTCCACCCCGCGCCCCTCGGTCAGCGCGCGCACCTGCTCGACCGGGTCGGCCTCCGCCGGGTCGACCACGTGGGTCGCGCCGACTCGCAGGCTGGCCTCACGGCGGGCGGGCACGAGGTCGATGCCGATGATGGTGGCCGCGCCGGAGATGCGCGCACCCTGGATCACCGACTGCCCGACCCCGCCACAGCCGATCACCGCGACGGACGAGCCGGGGGTCACGCCGGCGGTGATGAGCGCCGCGCCGAGCCCGGTGGTCACCCCGCAGCCGAGCAGCGCCAGCTCCTCGTCGGCCAGGTCGGTGTTGGTCGGCACGACCGAGGCCTCGTCGACCACCATCGCCTCGGCGAACGTGCCGCAGCCGCACACGGCGGCCGCCGTGCGGCCGTCGGCCAGCGTGAACCGCGGCGCCGCCTTGACCGGCCCGCCGAGCTCGCAGTGGTTGGACATGCCGTTGACGCACCACCAGCAGGTGCCGCAGGCCGGCGACACGGCGGCGAGCACCCGCTGGCCCACCTTCACCCGGCGGACCTCGGAGCCCACCTCCTCGACCACACCGCACGCCTCGTGACCGGGAACGATCGGCAGCGGCAGCGGCGAGTGCCCGTTGATGACGTGGAGGTCGGTGTGGCAGATACCGCTCGCGGCGATGCGCACGAGCACATCCCGCGGGCCTACGGCGGGCTGGTCGAGATCCTCGACGACCAGCGGCTTCTCGGCCTCGTACGCGACAGCGACCCGCACTGGCGATCMTCCCATCAGCACCGCCGGCCCAGGGACCGTGAGGGGGCCGCGCGCAACGCCGAGGGTATTTCAGTAACCGCTCACTCCACAAGAGGTCCACCAGCAGCTCTGTTCTGCATTGCGATCAGCCCCGCACGAGGCAGGTAAGTATGTGAGCACCCTGTTAGCATGGCGCCCTACGGATCCGTCCCATGGCGTGCCGGGCCCGGCGCGACGACGTCGATCGTGAGGTTTTCGTGGGATCGTTGGATGGCCGCGTAGCAATCGTCACCGGCGCCAGTCGCGGTATCGGGTCGCGCATCGCAGCGCGCCTGGCCGCGGAGGGGGCGGCGGTCGCTCTGGTCGCGCGCACGGTCGACGCCGGTACTTCCCGGCTGCCAGGCTCGATCACCGAAGTGATCGAGAACATCAAGGCCGGCGGCGGTCACGCCGTCGCCATTCCCGCCGATCTCACCGCGCCCGACGACGTCGAGACGATCATCGAACGTGCGGAGGCAGCCGTCGGCCCGGCGGACATTCTGGTCAACAACGCCGGGGTCAATTTCTACGGACCTGCGCTCGACATCCCGCCACGCCGTTACAGGCTGATGTTCCAGATGATGGTCCACACCCCGTTCCGGCTCTGCCAGCTCGTGGTTCCCGGGATGGTCAGCCGCGGGCAGGGCTGGATCGTGAACATCACGTCCAAGCAGGCCCGGCACCCGATCGGCCCGCCCTACCCGGAGTGGGCCAGCGACGGGTGCGTCCCCTACGGCATGTGCAAGGCCGCGCTGGACCGCCTGACCACCGGCCTGGCCGCGGAGCTCGAGGGCACCGGGGTGGCGGTGAACGCGCTCGGGACGTCCGGGCTGGTCATGACGCCCGGTGTCGCCGCCGTCTCGCCGCACACTCCGGACAACGCCCCGGTGGAACCGGACGAGGCCATGGCCGACGCGGCCCTGCTGCTGTGCAGCGGGAACCCCGCGGAGCTGACCGGGCGGATCACCTACAGCATGGAATACCTTGGCAGGCCGTTCCCGGACGGGCCGTGGGCCCTGTCCGCCACGTTCTGACCAGCGACCACAACCTGATCAGAGAACACCACTGATCAGAGGCCACCACGCTTTCCGACCGGCCCGGCGGCAGGGCTGCCGCCGGGCCACGAGTGAAGGAGGACCCGTGCGTATCGAGGTCGACCCGGACCGGTGCGAGGGGCACGCTCGCTGCTGGGACATCAGCCCCAGCGTCTTCGAGCTGGACGAGCAGGGCCACGGGACGGTCATCCTGCCGGAGGTCCCGGCGGAGCTGGCCGAGCAGGCGGCGGACGCCGCCCGCAACTGCCCGGAGCGTGCGATCACCGTCAGCGACTGAGGTCGCCAGACCGGAGATGCCCGTCGGCACGTGACGTGCCGGCGGGCTTCTTCGGGTCTGCGCGGACCGCGGTCCCGGCCGGTGTCCGCCTCAGCTGGCGTCGAGCGTCCCCATCAGCAGATGGGTGTCCTGCTGGAAGACACGGATCTCGCGGACCAGTCCGCCCGTCACCGTGAACAGCTCGACCACGTCCACCGTCGCCGAGCGGCCGGTGGACTTCGCCGTCCAGGTCTGGGTGGTCTGCTGGACGACCAGCTCACCGCACCCGACGATCCTGGGTGGGCTGATGACGCGGCTCCAGTACCTGCCGAACTCGGCGCCCATCCGCTGCGCGCCGGCGTGGCCCTCGTACCAGCCGCCGTGCGGCAGGGACGCCGGCTGCTGCATCCGGATCTCCGGGTCGAACAGCGCGAACGCGCCGTCCATGTCCGCGGAGAGGAACCGCCGCGCCAGCTCCTCGACGAGCGCGGCGGAGTCCCTGGGGTCGAACTCCGACTCGGTCGCCTTCTCCTCGGCGCCCACGTCACTTCCCAGCCGGGGCGGACTCGCCGGCCTGCGCGGCCCTGCGCTCCCGGTACGCCTGGATCGTCTCGGTGAAACCGTGGTGCAGGTGCTGCGGAGCCGGCTCGTTACGCCCGAACACCACCGTGTCGACGATCCCGGCCCGGATGCCGGGCTCCGTGCGGCCGGCGACCCAGAAGTCCTCGCCGTCCACCACCGTCTCGCAGATCCACGGCGCCATGTCGACGGCCTTGGCCCGCTCCTCGGGGGACAGCCCGGGACGCAGGTAGACCGAGTGCAGGACCCGCGACGTGCTGCTGTCGACGGGCAGGATCTGCCACAGCTCGACGTGCCGGCTGTCGAAGGTCAGGCAGGTGTTGGGGAACAGCGAGTACTGCGGGCTGAAGTGCTGTGTGACGTCGCCCCACTCGCTCTCCGGGGTGTCCCGCAGCGCGTCGATGGAACGCAGCGCCGAGGCGTTGCGCAGGTGCCGCCCGAGCGGGTCGAAGGTCAGCACCCCTCCGTAGGCGTAGGTGCGCAGCGTCTTCCGGTGCAGATAGTTGAAGTGGTAGTTCTCCCGGAAGGTGTCGAGGGTGACCTTCCAGTTCGCGGCGACCTCGTGCGGGTGCGGCTCGCTGTGCTGCTCCCAGTCGGCGAAGTCCAGCATCTCGAGCTCGCCCGCGAGCTCCGGGCCGAGGTAGTCGTCGATGTCGAGCGGCTGGCCGGGGCGCAGCCGCCCGACGATGAGCCCGTAGCCCTCGGCGACCGGGAGCTCGACAAGGCCCTTGTCCTCCAGGCACATCCCCTCGAAGTACTCCGACGAGGGCACCCCGACCAGCCTGCCCTCGTTGTCGTAGCTCCAGGAGTGGAACGGACAGCTGAACCGCGCGGCCTTGCCCGCGCCGTCGACGAGCCGCACGCCGCGGTGGCGGCAGACGTTCGTCAGTGCCCGGACCTGGCCCCTGGCGTCCCTGGTCAGCAGGATCGGCGTCCCGAGGATGTCGACCGTCCGGTAGGAGTCCGGCCCGACGAGAGCGCCCGAAAGGCCCAGCACGAGCGGCTGGTCGAGGAAGAGCGCCTCGACCTCCTCGCGGTAGTGCTCGGCCGAGTAGATGTCCGTGGACACCTCGAGGACCGACTCGGCCTGGTCGGTGGTCCGGTTCTCGACGTGCTCGATCAGCCGGCGCACCAGCTCGTGGTCAAAAGCCTCTCTGTCCACGGTCACTCCCATCGTTCTGAAAGATTCTCCGCGGGTGCTGAATCCCGTGACCGGAACGAGGCCGCGGTCGTGATGATTCCAGCCGGTGCCGCCAGCCGGCGACTCCCGTCCGGGAGACGCCGACCGAGCTCACAGCGTGATGGTCGCCGGGTCAGCAGGCGTGAAGTTGTAGACGCGGGCCGCGTTCCCGATCGTGATCTTGTGCTGGACCTCGTCGGAAAGGTGCCMGAGCCAGCCGCCGGCCAGCTTCACGGTGTCCGGCCAGGTGGAGTCCGAGTGCGGGTAGTCGCACTCGAGCATCACATTGTCCTCACCGATGATGTCGAGCAGGCGGACGCCGGCCTGGTCCTCGATGAAGGTGCCGAAAACGTGGTCGGCGAAGAGCTGGCGAATGTTGGTGTCGAGGTTGAACTTCGCCTCGCCCTTGGCCTCGCCGCGCTCGTGGGAGGCGTTCATGTCGATATCGAACCGCGACGCCCAGAACCGCTGCTTGTCGATGACCTGCTCAGCCCGCTCCAGGAAGTACGGAATCCAGCCGATCGAGCCCTCGGAAAGAGCGATCTTGAGGTTCGGGAACCGGTCGAAAATGCCACTGAACAGCCAGTCCAGCAACGTGCCGGCCTGGTTCGCCGCCGCCGAGTAGRCCATGAAGGCCAGCGTCGGCATGTCCGGCGAGGTGCGGATCAGGTTGGACGACGACCCGACGTGCATCGAGATCACGTAGCCGGTCTCGTCGCAGGCCTCGAACATCGGCTCCCAGAAGTCGGTGTGGATCGACGGGAGACCGAGCTTGGTCGGGTTCTCCGAGAAGGCGATCGAGCGGCCGCCGCGGGCCGCCGTCCGCCGGATCTCGGCCGCCGCGGCCACCGGGTCCCACAGCGGAATGATCATCATGGGGATGAAGCGGCCGGGGTAGGCCGCGCCGAACTCCTCCAGGATGAAGTCGTTCCACGCCTGGACGCAGAGCAGCCCGAGCTCCTTGTCCTTGGCCTCGTGGAAGACCTGGCCGCAGTACCGCGGGAACGACGGGAACAGGATCGACGACAGCACGTTGCCCTGGTTCATGTCGGCCACCCGGGCCGCGGGCTCGTAGCAGCCGGGGCGCATGTCCTCGTACGAGATCGGCTCCGGCGAGAACTCCTCGCGGGTCTTGCCCGCCACGGCGTTCAGGCCGGTGGTGACGATCTGGCGGTCCTCGTAGACCCAGAACTCCGACTTACCGTCCCGCACGATGCGGGGCCCGGTGTCGCGCCAGCGCTGTGGCAGGCGCTCCTGCCACAGCCGCGCCGGCTCGATGAGGTGGTCGTCGACCGAAATGAACCAGCTGAACGACACAAGTCCTCCCTGACTTCGGCGCAAGAAAGCGAACGCTCACGTATATGGTAGCTCAGCGCGCAGCCGGAGCACCAGTGAAGCCGCCGGGCTGGTCGACGAACGGTCCGCTACCTGCGCCAACGCCGCGGGCGGGCCCGGCCGGCGCGGGGACCAGCCCGCCGGCCGGGCCGCCAGGCCCGCCAGTCCGCCTACTCGGTGAGCGGTCTACTCGGTGAGCGGGTCGTCCGCCGGCTCGGCGAACCGCGCGGCGAGACGGGCACGGTGCGCGGCGGGCGCGCCGAACAGCGCCCGGCCCAGCAGCGCCCGCTTGAGGTAGACGTGGACGCCGCCCTCCCAGGTGTACCCGATGCCGCCGTGAAGCTGCATGGCCCGGCCGGCGACGTCGACGGCCGCGACACAGACGTAGGACTTCGCCCGCGACACGGCCACCCCGGCCTGCGGGTCGTCGGACGCCACCGCGGCCACCCCCGCCGCCAGCAGCTCCCGGCCCACCGAGATCCGCACGAACATGTCGGCGCAGGCGTGCTTCACCGCCTGGAACGACCCGATCGGACGTCCGAACTGCCGCCGGGTGCCGGCGTAGTCGACGGTGGCCTCGAGCATCGCCTCGGCCAGGCCGAGGCAGTCGCAGGCCACGGCCAGCGCCGCGCGGTCCAGCAGGCGACGGACGGACTCCTGCGGGTCCGTTCCGAACTGCCACACTGACCCGGCGTCGACCACCGCGCCGTCCACGGTGACGGCGCCCAGGCTGCGGGTCTCGTCGACGACCGGCTGCCCGGTGACGGTGACCCCGGGGTCGTCCGGGCGGACCCGCACCACCACGGGCACGCCCGTCGGGTCGAGGGCCACCAGGAGCAGCTGGTCGGCCTCGGCCGCGTCGAGCACGAAGCCGGCGGTGCCGTCGACCCGCGCCCCCCCGCCGGCACCGGGCGCGTCGCCGGGCGTCGCCGGGCGGACGTGGAACGGGATGGTGACGTCGTCACCGGCCGGCAGCGCGACGGCGAGGCGCTGCTCGCCGGCGGCCACCGCGGCCAGCAGTTCGTCCCGGCCGGCGCCGGGCTCGAGCAGGCGCAGCGCGCCGACCCCGAGCACGGCCGAGCCGAGGTAGCCGCTGCTGGCGGCGGCCCGGCCGATCTCGTGCAGCACGACCGCGACCTCGGCGAAGGTCGCGCCGGCGCCGTCGAGCTCCTCGGGCACCTCCAGCCCCAGCCAACCCGAGCCGGCCAGCAGCGACCAGTCGACCGGGACGGGCGCCTCGTCGTCGCCGGTGCGGCCGGCGGTCTTGCGGAGCATGTCGCGCGCCACGTCACGCAGCTCGCGGTGCAGCTCGCGCAGGTCGTCCACATCCTGCGGCGTGCTCGCGCCCGCGGCGCCCGCAGTGCCCGGACCGGCGCTCATGCCGGCACCACCGGCTCACGGGGCAGGCCGAGCCCGCGCTCACCGATGATCGTGCGCTGGATCTCGCTCGTGCCGCCGGGGATCGTCCACTCCCAGGAACCGATGAAGTCCAGCACCCAGGCCCCCGACTCCCAGCCGCTGGACGCCGGCTTGCGCAGCTCGGTGTGTGCCGGCAGCCCGGCGACCTCGACCGCGAAGTCCATCGTCCGCTGGAGCAGCTCGCTGTAGTAGAGCTTGACGACCGAGGCGTCCGCCGGACCGGCGGTGCCGGCCTCGTGCCGCTCGACCAGCCCCAGACACAGCGCCCGCAGGCCGGCGATCTCGGTCTCCAGCTCGGCGAGACGGTCCTGCACCCGCGGATCGTCGACGAGCCGCCCCCCGCCGGGTGCCGGCCCCCGGCACGCCTCGACCAGCCAGCGGAACCCGGCGTTGCCCAGCCGTTCGGCCAGTTCGAGCATCGTCATCCCCCGCTCGGCGCTGAGCGTCGCCTGGGCCACCTGCCAGCCCTGGTTCACCGGGCCGACCAGGTTCTCGGCCGGGATCACCACCCCGTTGAGGAAGATCTCGCAGAAGTGCGACTCGCCGGCCGCGTTGCGCACCGGACGGACGTCCAGCCCGGGTGAGCGCATGTCCATCAGGAAGTAGGAGATCCCGCGCCGTTTGGGCGCGGCGGGATCGGTGCGGGCCAGCAGCAGGCACCAGTCGGCGTGCGCGGCGCCGCTGGCCCACAGCTTCTGCCCGTCGACGACGAAGCCGTCACCCTCGCGACGCGCGGTGGTGCGCAGGCCGGCCAGGTCGGATCCGGCCTCGGGCTCGGAGAAGCCCTGCACCCAGATCTCGCCGTCGAGGATCGCGGGCAGGTGCCGCGCCCGCTGCTCGTCGGTGCCCGCGGCGAGCAGCGTCGAGGCGGCATGGTGGATGGAGACGAAGCCGAGCACCAGTCGCGGCGCGTCGTGGGCCGCCAGCTCCTGGTACAGCACCACCTGCTGGGCGGCCGGCATGCCGCCGCCCCACTCGGCGGGCCAGTGCGGGACGGCGTAGCCGCCCGTGCGCAGCTCCTGGAACCAGGCCTGCTGGAAGGCCACGAACTCGGCGTCGCCGGCGACCGTCTGCGCGCGCCGCCAGTCGGCCGGCACGTGCTCCCGGCACCAGCGGCGGACCTCGGCGCGGAACTCCGCCAGGTCCTCGGTGGACGTGTTCATCGCGGCTGCCCCTCCTCACCGGAACCCGCTGCGGAACCCGCGCCGGCACGGGCGGCGGCTCCCGCGGCTCCCGCGGGCCCGGCGAACGGACCGGACAGGCCCGCCCGGCCGATCCGGCGGGTCAGGTGGTCACGGGTCGCCGACAGGCTGAGCGGATGGCGGCGCACGGGCTGGCTGTACCGGGAGATCCACGACAGCGTCGTCTCGTCGCAGAAGCCCATCGCGCCGTGCAGCTGATGGGTCACCCGGAACACCAGGTCGGCCGCCTCCAGGGCGGCGTGCCGCAGCGCGAGCGCGTCCTCGACGGCGTCACCGTGGCCGGCCTGGACGCTCCACAGCGCGAACTTGGCCAGCTCCTCGACCCCGACCCGCTCGACCTCGGCGTCGGTCAGCTGGAACTGCACGCCCTGGAACCGGGCCAGCGGCTGGCCGAACTGCTGGCGGGCGAGGACGTGCGCCCGGGTCAGGTCGAGCGCCCGGTCGAGCATGCCGAGCAGCGTCCAGCACGGCAGCACCAGCGCGAGCGCGGCGTCCGCGCGGCCGTCGGCGGTGCCATCCTCCGTGCCGGTCCCGGTCCCGGTGGACGTCGCGACCGGCTCGGGGTCGAGCTCGGCGACGAACGCGCCGTAGCGGGGCCCCTCCGCCAGCGGGCGGGCGGTGGCCACGCCGCGGCGACCGTCCAGGGTGACCGTCGACCAGCGCTGGCCGGCCCCGGCGACCGCGGCCGCCGGGGCCGGGCCGGTGCCGACGCCGGCTCCGGTCCCGGCGGCGAGGACCAGGCCGGCCGTGGAGCCGTCCGCCGGCCGGCACAGCCGCTCGGCCAGCGGGTAGGGCAGCGCCCACCAGCCGGCGGCCCGGCACAGCGCGGCCGCGGCCTCCAGTTCGTCGCCGCCGGCGCGCGGGTCGAGCTCCCAGGCGCCGATCTCGTCCAGCAGCGGCTCGATCAGGCCGGCCCGCTTCTCCGGCTCCCGCTCGGCGGCCTGGACGAGCTCGTCGCCGCCGGCCGCCTCGAAGGCGCGCAGGGCCGTCCGACCGTACTCGGCGGCCTCGTCGCTCAGCTCGGTGTTCATGTCCGTGCTCGTGGCCGCGCCCAGGACGGCGGTCATGACGCCGCCAGCAGGGCGCGCGCCATCAGGATCCGCTGCATCTCCACGCTGCCCGAGGCCACGGTGGCCGACACCGAGTAGCGCCGGTGGTCGGCGACCGCGCGGCGGAACCGGCGGCCCGCCTCGTCGGGCAGGGACGCCTCGGCGACGATGTCCATGAGCACCTCCGCGCTCTCCTGGTCCAGCCGGGTCACCGCGATCCGGTAGGCGGCCGAGTCGTCGGGCCTGATCCGGCCGCTGGCCTGCAGTGCCACGACGCGGTAGGCGAGCAGCCGGGCCCGGCGGGCGTGCACGAGCATCCGGGCCCAGCGGCCGCGCAGCTCCTCGGGGAGCTTCTCCCACTGGTCACCGAGGGCGGTGGGAGCCTCGTGCAGCAGCCGCTCGACCCGGGCGTAGCGGGCGATCCCCACCCGTTCGAAGGCCAGCACCTCCTGGACGAGCGACCAGCCCTCGTCCACGGTGCCGAGGACGTCCGCCTCGGTCACCCGCAGCTCGTCGAAGAACACCTCGTTGAGGTGGTGCGGACCGATCATGCTGGCGATGGGACGGACCTCGATCGCGGGGTCGGACATCGGCACCAGGAAGACCGTGAGGCCCTGCTGCCGGCGGGCGCCCTTGGACGTCCGGGCCAGCAGGAAGCACCACTGCGCCATCGTGGCGTAGGAGGTCCAGACCTTCTGGCCGGTGACCCGCCAGCCGCCGCCGTCGCGGCGGGCGGTGGTGCGCAGGGAGGCGAGGTCGGAGCCCGCCTCGGGCTCGCTGAAGCCCTGGCACCAGATGACCTCTCCGCGAGAGATCGGAGGCAGGTGGCGGGCCTGCTGCTCGGCCGTGCCGTGCCGCATGATCGTCGGGCCGACCCAGTTGACGCCCATGTACTGCGCGCCGCGCGGCTCGTGCAGGGCCCACATCTCCTCGCGGACGGCCATCTGCTCCCACGGCGACGACTCGCGCCCGCCGAACTCGCGGGGCCAGGCCATGCACAGCAGGCCGCGCTCCGCGAGGGTCCGGCAGAACGCCTGGGCGACCTCGAGGTCAGCGGGGTCGGCGGTGAAGGCACCGAGGAAGTCGGGTGGCACGTGCTCGCGGACCAGCTGACGAAGCTCCCGGCGCAGGGTCGCCACGCCCTCGCCCATCTCGTACTCCATGGACCGGAAAAGTAGTCCGAATCGCGTCAACCTTCAATACTTATAAGGATAACGAGCGGTATGCTCGCAGGGTGTCGATCAGCCGCCGCGGGCGCGTCTCGCAGGTTCGGATCGCCGAGACCGTCGCCGCGGCCCTGCGTGCGCGCATCCTCGCCGGCGACGGGACGGACGGATACCAGCTCCCGACCCAGGACCAGCTCGTCCAGGAGTTCGGGGTGAGCTATCCGTCCGTGCGGGAGGCCATCCGGATCCTGGAGACCGAGGGCCTGGTCACCGTGCGGCGCGGCAAGGTCGGCGGCGCCGAGGTGCACCGCCCCGACGAGGCGTCCGCCGCCTACCATCTCGGGCTCGCGTTGCAGGCCGGCCGGGTCACGCTGGGCGACCTGGCCACCGGGCTGCAGACCTTCGAGCCGCTGTGCGCCGCACAGTGCGCGGCGGCGCCGGACCGGCACGAGCGGATCGTCCCCGTGCTGCGGGCGAACGTCGAGGCCACGGCCGGGTTCGTGGGCACCGGCAGCGCGTTCACGCACGCCGCCCGCGAGTTCCACGAACTCGTCGTCGCGCTCACCCCGAACGCCACGATCCGCCACATCGTGAGCAGCCTGGTGGCGCTGTGGTCCGCCCAGGAACAGGCCTGGGCGGAGTCGGCCGCCAGCAGGGGCGCGTACCCCGCCGAGGTCGAGGCCGAGCAGGTCGTCCGCACGCACCGGCGGATCCTCACCGAGATCACGGCCGGCCGCGCGCCGGCGGCCGAGCGCATCACCCGCGCCCACCTCACCGCCTCACAGGCCTACCTCCTCGACCGGTTCGACGACAGCGTGGTCACCGTCACCGACGCGAGGTCCCGGCAGACGGACGCCGTCCCGAACCCCATCTGGCGCGTCTAGCCCGGGCGGTACGGCGCGCCCGGGCCAGCACGTCGAGCGTGGCCGGTCAGCGGGCCGTCCAGCCGCCGTCCACCGCGATGGTCTGGCCGGTCACGTACCGGCCCGCGTCGCTGACCAGCCACAGGACCGCGCCGAGGAAGTCCTCCACCCGGCCGTCGCCGGGCAGCGGGGTGTTCCGCCGCAGCCAGTTCTGGCCACGCTCGGTGTCGTAGAGGCTGTCGGTGATCTCGCTGCGGAAGAAGCCCGGGGCGATGGTGTTCACCCGGATCTCGTGCCGCGCCCACTGGACGGCCAGCTCGGCGGTGAGCCCGGACAGCCCCGCCTTGCTGGCCGCGTACGACGCCTGCGGGATGCCGGGGATGCCGACGATGCCGCTGATCGACGAGATGTTGACCACCGCGCCCCGCCCGGCCGCCTTCATGTGCGGGAACACCGCCTGGCTGAGCCGGAGCGGAGCCACCAGATTCAGCGCCAGGGTCCGGTTGATGGCGTCGATCGGCTCGCTCTCGGCGCGTTCCTCGGTGAGACGGGCCCCGGCGGCGTTCACCAGGATCTCCGGGCCACCGAGCTCGGCGGCGACCTGCGGCACCACGGCGTCGACCTGCGCGGGGTCGAGCAGGTCGGCGCCGACGGCCAGGCCGCCCAGCTCCTCCGCGAGCGCGAGGAGCCGGTCGCGGCGGCGCGCCACCACGGCCACCCGGGCGCCGGCGGCGGCCAGCGCGCGCGCGATGCCCGCACCGAGGCCGGACGACGCCCCGGTCACCACCGCGACCCGGTCCTTGAGGGCGAACAAGTCGAACAACCCGAACTGATCGGGAACCGCTGTCATGCGGTCACGATCCGTCCCGGACGCTCCTCGGTCAACTCATCGCCCTCGATCAGGACACGGCCGTTGACGAGGGTGTAGTCGTAGCCCCGCGCCCGCTGGACGAACCGGTTCGCGCCGTGCGGGAAGTCCGCGAGCATCTCGGGGGTGTCCAGGTCGAGGCGATCAAGATCGATCACGTTGACGTCGGCGAAGGCGCCGGGCTTCAGGACACCCCGGTCGGCGAGCCCGAACAGCTCGGCCCCCTCGGAGCTCAGCTTGCGCACCGCCGTGCCGACGTCGATCAGGCCCCTGTCACGCACCCAGTGCCGCAGCAGGAAGGTGGGCTGGCCCGCGTCCATGGTGAGCGCCACGTGCGCGCCGGCGTCCCCGACGCCGACGACGACGTCCGGATTCGTGATCATCGCGGCGACGGCGTCGAGGTCCTGGTTGAGCACCGGGTAGTAGAGCAGCCCGCGGCCGTCGGTCTCCAGGGTGCAGGCGAGGAACGCCGCCGCCGGGCTGACCCCGCGGCGAGCCGCCTCGGCCGCCAGGCTGTTACCCGGGTCGACGTCGTACCGCGCCGGGCCGGGCGGGAGCAGGTACAGCTTCGACGGGTCCTTCGGCGCCAGCGGGCCCGACAGCTCGACCGGGTTCTCCGCCTCCTCGACCAGCGCGCGGCGCACCTCGGCGTCGCGGAGCGCCGCCAGCCGCTCCGCCCACGGCTGCTCCATGAACTTCGCCCAGCCCGGCAGCGCGTCGTACGGCGTGCGGCCGACGAGCCCGTAGAGGATGCCGCTGCCCCGGGCCGCGGTCTGCGGACGCAGGTCGGCGCCGCGGCCGCGGGCGGCGGCCACCTCGTCCATCACCCAGGACCACAGGCCGGGCCGGCGGTCACTCTGCATGATCGCGAAGGTGAGCGGGCGCCCCGAGGCGCGGCTCACCTCCTCCATCCAGGCCAGCTCGGCGACGGAGTTCTGCCGCTCCGGTCCGTCCCGCTCGCCGATGCGGGGGACGACCTCGATCGTGCCGCGCCCGCGCGAGGCGAGGGCCCCGGCGATCGCGGCGAGCTCCGCCTCGAGGGCGTACGTGCCCGGCACGGCGCGGCCGTCCGGCACGGTGTGCATGAAGCTGCGGGACGTCGAGAAGCCGAGGGCGCCGCCGTCGATCGCCTCGCCGACGACCGCCGCCATCCTGGCGATGTCCTCGCCGGTGGCGGGGGCCTCGTCCAGGCTGCGCGCGCCCATGACGTAGTAGCGCAGCGCGCAGTGGCCGATCATGCCGCCGACGTTGACGCCGAGCTGCCGGCGGCCGAGCGCCTTCAGGTAGTCGCCGTAGCTCTCCCAGCTCCAGTCGATCCCGTCCATGATCGTGTCGGCCGGGATGTCCTCGACGGACTCCATCATCTCGGCGAGGTAACGCTGCTCGCCGGGCCGCACGGGCGCGAACGTGACGCCGCAGTTGCCCAGGACGATGCTGGTCACGCCGTGCCACGAGGACGGGCTGGCCACCGGGTCCCAGAAGAGCTGCGCGTCGAGGTGGGTGTGGATGTCGACGAATCCCGGGGTCACCAGGCGCCCGCGGGCGTCGATCCGGCGGCGGCCGGGTTCGCTCACCTCACCGACCGCGGTGATGCGCTCCCCGTCGATCGCCACGTCCGCGCGACGGGGCGGCGAACCCGTCCCGTCGACCACCTCGCCGCCATAGATCACGATGTCGTGCATGGCATCCGTTCCTCCGGTCCGCCGGACGGGCGGTCGACTGATGAGTAAGCCCTCATTCATCAAAAATGCTAGGGAGGCTGGCCGTGTCCCGTCAAGCGGCACGGACGCCGCTCGTGGATCGACGGAGCCGGGCACCCGCCGCCGACGACCCGCAGCCCACATGATCTACGACCGCCGAGCTGCGCCCGCCAGGCGGTGGCACGGACAACAATGTCACGGACGGCAGTGACGCACATGACACCGAAATCGCGAGGGCGCGGCGTTTCTCGGCGCCGGTGATTCACCCAGCTGAAGTAGTGTACGTTCATTCACTAGCTGTGGTACTAGGCGCGCCGGGAGGAACCATGGCCGAGCAGGTAGCCCACTCCCCCGACACCGCCGGGTCACAACGGCCTCGGCGGCTCACCGCCGAGGCCCGCAAGCGCTCGATCCTCAAGGCCGCCCGCCAGGCCTTCATCGAGACGGGCGACATGAACGGCACGACCATCAAGGCGATCGCCGAGCGTGGCGGAATCAGCGAAGGCGTGATCTACCGCCATTTCGAGAGCAAGGACCAGCTCTTCTACGAGGCCGTGGTCGAGCCGCTGCGCGAGGCCGTGGACGAGCTCGTCGCCGCGACCGAGGTCGTCGATCTCGAGGAGCCGCTGACCCCCGAGCGGCAGCTGCAGACGATGAACGGCCTCTACCGCCAGCTCATCTCCACCCTGGAGGAAGTCCTCCCGCTGCTGGGCCTGGTGCTCTTCGGCGACCCGAAGGTCGGCCGGCGGTTCTACCGCAAGCACTTCGCGGTCGCGATGGACCGGCTCGCCGATGCCTGGCGCGACGTCGAGGACCGCTACGGATTCGAGTTCGAGTCGCCCGACCTCTCCGCCCGCGCGGTGATGGGCATCGCCCTCGTCCTGGCCATGGAGAGCCGCCACAACGACCTGTTCAACCGCGATCGGGCGGTCGCCCTGATCAGCGAGAGCACGATCAAGGGCTTCTTCCCCGTCATCGAGCCCTCCCGCCGCCGGCGCTGACCCCACCCGGCCGGTCGCCCCACCTTGCCGGTCGCCCCACCTCCCAGCCGACGCCTGCGCCCGCTGCGGTGTCAGCGCCGAAGTGAGCTGTGTGTGCGATCAAGAGGATGACTGAGCCAGCTCGCTTCACTCGCCGGCCCCCGAGCGCCGGCGGACGGTCGGATGCCGGCCGGCCGCGCCAGCCCGGAATACCTGTGAGGGCATGGCCACCCCGGCTCGTCGAATCGCTCTGGCCAGCACCTGGCCCGACGATCTGGCACGTTGGTAGCAAGTAAGCACTCACATGGTTGATAAGGTCGACGACCAGTGCGGACCACACCAACGAAGATCAATTCAAGCTAGCGAGCACTCGCTCATGGTGTTAGGCTCCGCCGAGAGTCACCCCCAGGGAGGCACTGTGCGTGACCGGCTGATGTACAGGGATGCGTTCTATATCAACGGCACCTGGGCCGCGCCGGCCGGCTCCGGGACTCTGAACGTGGTGTCGCCCTCGACCGAAGAGATCGTGGGCGCGTTACCCGAAGCCACCCGCGAGGACATGGACAGGGCGGTCCGCGCCGCGCGCGACGCCTTCGAGAACGGCCCCTGGCCACGGATGTCCGCGGCCGAGCGAGCCGACATCCTCGCCCGGGCCGCCGAGGCCCTGCGCAAGCACGAAACCGAGATCGCCCAGGTCACCACCGACGAGATGGGCTGCGCGACCAGCCAGGCCAAGGCCGCCCAGACCGGCCTGGTCGCCCCCGTCTTCGAGTACTACAGCGAGCTGGCCCGCAGCTACGAGTTCGAGCGGACCGTGCTGGCCGGTGACCGCGGCGCCCTGGTGACACAGGAACCGGTCGGCGTGGTCGCCGCGATCGTTCCCTGGAACGCGCCGGTCACGCTGGCCGCGTGGAAGGCCGCTCCGGCGCTGGCCGCCGGCTGCACGGTCGTCCTCAAGCCGGCGCCCGAGGCCCCGCTGAGCAACTTCATCCTCGCCGACGCGATGGACGAGGCGGGTGTGCCGCCCGGCGTGGTCAACGTCGTCCCCGGCGGCCGCGAGGTCGGCGAGTACCTGGTCACCCACCCGGACGTCGCCAAGGTCGCGTTCACCGGGTCGACGGCTGCCGGCCAGCGGATCATGAGTCTGTGCGGCGAGGCCGTCCGGCGGGTCTCCCTCGAGCTGGGCGGCAAGTCGGCCTCGATCCTGGTCGACGACGCCGACTTCGACACCGTCGTCCCGACTGTCGTGCGCGGCGGCATGCACCTCTCCGGCCAGGTCTGCGGTGCGCACACCCGCGTCCTGGTGCCGCGGGCGCGCTACGAGAAGGTGCTCGAGATCGCCGCCGCGGCCGCCGCGGGCGTCTCGGTCGGCGACCCGCACGACCCCTCCGTCTTCGTCGGCCCCCTGGTCGCCGAGCGGCAGCGGACGCGGGTCGAGGGCTACATCGAGGGCGCGGTGCGCGACGGCGCCCGCGTGGTCGCCGGCGGCGTCCGCCCGGAGCACCTGCCGCAGGGCTGGTACGTCGCCCCGACCATCATCGGCGACGTCGACAACAACATGCGGATCGCCCGGGAGGAGATCTTCGGGCCGGTCCTCTGCTTCCTCCCCTACGACGACCTCGACGACGCCGTCCGCATCGCGAACGACTCCCAGTACGGGCTGTCCGGCGGTGTGTGGTCGGCCGACCCGGCACGCGGCGTGGAGGTCGCCCGGCGCATCCGCACCGGCAGCGTGGCCGTCAACGGCGCCTATCCGCCGTTCCCGCTGGTGCCCTTCGGTGGGTTCAAGCAGTCCGGTCTCGGCCGTGAGCTCGGCCCCGAGGGCCTGGCCGGCTTCCTGGAGACCCGCAGCATCGGGCTTCCCGCCGCGCTCGTGACGGCGTYCCAGCCGACCCCGTGACACCGGGTGCGGGAAACGTCTCCTGACGGGGACAGCGCGGCTTAGCATCCACCTCGTCCGGGATACCGACGCCTTCCGCCGCGGAGAACCGTCCCGGGCAGCCGCCAACGACACCGGGAGGATCGCGTGCCGAAGGGCATTCTGGTCGTGCAGACCCGTCCCGTCTCCGCCGAGCGCGAGGACGAGTACAACAAGTGGTATTCCGAGGAGCACGTGCCCGACATCCTCAAGATCCCCGGTTTTGTGGGCGCGCGCCGTTACCGGGTTCGCGACACCGCCGACGTGACGGCCGATCCGGGGACGCTCGAGTACATAACCATTTACGAGATCGAGGCTGACGACCTCGCCACGCCGCTGCAGGACCTGCGCGCCTCGTCGAACGCCGGCCGCGTCCGGCGCAGCAGCTCGCTGCAGACCGACCCGCCGCCGATCCGGACCTTCTACGAGCTCATCGACTAGCACGGCGGGACGGCCCTGGTGCCGGGCACCAGGGCCGGACACCTACCCGAGGCCACCGAACCAACCCCGCCACTGACCCGCCACAAAGAGGAGAACCGGTGTCGACACTCACGCCCCCCGACGCGGTGGCGCTCCCGTTCCTCGGCGGCGGGCCGCGGCGGTTGCTGATCGGCGGAGAATGGAACGAGGCGGCCTCCGGCCGGACCTTTCCCAGCATCAACCCGTCCACCGGCGAGACGCTGACCGAACTGGCCGAGGGCGGCGCCGAGGACGTCAACCGGGCCGTCGCCGCGGCGCGCGCGGCCTTCGAGGGCCCGTGGCGGCGCATGCTCCCCAGTGAGCGGCAGGACCTGATCTGGGCGTTCGCGGACGCGGTCACGGCCCACCAGGAGGAGCTGAAGCTGCTCGAGGCGCTCGACATGGGCGCGCCGATCGGGCGCCGCCGCCCCGGGACGAAGCCGGGCTCGTCCTGGGAGGCCGGCGTCCTGCGCTACTTCGCCGGCTGGGTTACCAAGATCCACGGGGAGACCATCCCCAACTCGATCCCGCGCCAGGTCCTCAGCTACACGCTCAAGGAGCCGATCGGGGTGGTAGCCGCGATCGTGCCCTGGAACCGGCCGGTCAGCAACGCCATCTGGAAGATCGCGCCCGTGCTGGCGGCGGGATGCACGATGGTGCTCAAGCCCGCCGAGGAGGCCAGCCTCGCCGCGCTGCGGCTCGGTGAGCTGCTCACCGAGGTCGGGATCCCGCCCGGCGTGGTGAACATCGTGACCGGCCCCGGGGAGACGGCCGGCGCGGCCCTGTCTGCGCATCCGGACGTCGACAAGGTGGCCTTCACCGGGTCCACGACGACCGGGCAGCACATCGTGCGGGCGGCGGCCGGCAACCTGAAGCGGGTCTCCCTGGAGCTGGGCGGCAAGTCGCCCGATGTGGTCTTCGCCGACGCGGACCTGGATCGGGCCGTGCCCGGCGCGGCGATGGCAGTGTTCACGAACTCCGGCCAGATCTGCTGCGCGGGAACCCGCATCTTCGTCGAGCGATCGATCCACGACGAGTTCGTCGAGCGGATCGCCACGTTCGCCGCGAACCTGCAGGTCGGCAACAGCCTCGACCCGAAGACCAGGATCGGGCCGCTGGTCTCGGCCGAGCAGCTCGAGCGCGTCGTCGGCTACCTCGACCTCTCCAGGGAGGAAGGCGCGCGGGCCGCCGCCGGCGGTGCCCGCATCGAGACCGACGACCTGGCCCGGGGCTACTTCGTCGCGCCGACCGTCCTCACCGACATGCACGACGAGATGCGGGTGGTGCGAGAGGAGATCTTCGGCCCGGTCGCCTGCGTGCTGCCCTTCGACTCGATCGAAGAGGTGACAGCCCGCTCCAACGACACCGAGTTCGGCCTGGCCGGCGGGGTGTGGACACGGGACATCGGCAAGGCCCACCGCATGGCGCGCGACCTGCGGGCCGGAACGGTGTGGGTGAACAACTTCAACCTCATGGACCCGGCCGTTCCCTTCGGTGGATACAAGGCCAGCGGCTGGGGCCGGGAGATGGGGCACCAGGCGCTCGACGAGTACCTCAACGTCAAGTCGGTCTGGATCGACACAGCCTGATCCGGGCGGYCGGGTGCGGGCGCCCTGGCGGAAACGAACACAAATACCCGTGAACGTCTCGGAGAAAGTGAGGACCAGATGCCCACGCCTGCCGCCGCCCCGATGCCCGACGAATGGTGCCTGAAGGACTTCGACCACCTCTCGCATGACCTCTCGGCCGTCTTTCCCGAGACGATGGACCGGATGCGGACCTTATGCCCGGTCACGCACACCGGGCAGCACGGCGGCTTCTGGGTGGTGACGAAGTACGGGGACGTCCTCAACGTCGCCCAGGACTGGGAGTCGTTCAGCTCCGCCTACGGGCTGGCGATCCCGCCGAGCACGACGCACGTCCGCAACATCCCGGTGGAGGTCGACCCGCCGGAGCAGCGCGTCTACAAGAAGCTGGTGAACTCGCACTTCACGCCGAAAGCGATCGCGGGCTGGGAGGCCCCGGCACGCGCGCTCGTCACCGACCTCATCGACGAGTTCATCGAGCGCGGCGAGTGCGAGTTCATGGACGACTTCGCCCGCCCGTTCCCGAGCCTGTCGTTCTTCAAGTTCGCGTTGGACGCCCCCACCGAGGACCTCGACAAGGTCTCCTTCCTCGCCTCCAAGGCCTCCATTCCGAACGACCCGATCGGTAAGGAGTGCTGGGCCGGTCTCTCCGAGTGGATCAACGGTTTCGTCGAGCAGCGGCGGCAGCGCCCGCCCCGCGGTGACGTCGTCGACGCCCTCCTCAAGGCGGAGTTCGAGGGCCGCCCGCTGACCCAGAAGGAGATCGTCGGCATCGTCCAGCTCCTCATCCTGGGTGGGCTCGAGACGACGGCCGGGGCGCTCGGTCTGATGCTGCTGCGTTTCAGCCGGCAGCCGGAGATCCCCGCCTACCTGCGCTCGCATCCTGAGCGGATTCCCGCCGGGGTGGAGGAGCTGCTGCGGCTCGACGGGCCGTTCATCGCGATCGCCCGGACCGCCACCCGGGACATCGAGCTCGACGGCAAGCAGATCAGCAAGGGCGACCGGGTCCTCATCTACTGGGCCTCCGCCAACCACGACGACGCCGAGTTCCCGAACCCGAAGACCTTCGACATCGACCGCTCGCCGAACCGCCATCTCGCGTTCGGCGCCGGGCCGCACCGCTGCCTCGGCTCGAACGTCGCCCGGCTGAACATGCGGATCGCCCTTGAGGAGCTGCTTCGGCGGATGGACGACATCCGCCTCCGCGAGGATGCCGACATCCACTTCCACTCGACCCTCACCCGGGCGCCCCTGCACCTCCCCATCACCTTCACCCCCGGCCCCCGTTCCGCGCCGGCCGTCTGATCCCGGGCGCCGGAGCCGCCGGTCGGCTGGTCAGAGGCGCCCGCTCGGCACGGTCTCCCGGACGGGTTCGCTGCCGGGACCTGTCCGCCGCGAGGTGCCGAGCGACGCGGGGACCGGGCGCCCCAGCAGTACGAGGGCGACCACGGCCGCGATCAGGGTGAGCACCGCGGCCACCAGCAGACACAGGTGCAGGCCGTCGAGGAAGGAGTCCCCCAGCGCGGTCAGGACCCGGGCGGAGCCCGCGTCGACGTTCGCGGCGACGGCGTTCAGTCCGCCCGCCTCGGCCAGGGCGACCGCCCGCTGCTGATCCGCGGCCGGGAGACCGGCGTCGGCGAGATGGCCCGGGAGGGTGTCCAGCGCGCGGGTGGTGAGCAGCGTGCCGAGGACCGCGGGGCCGAGTGCGCCACCGACCTGCCGGAAGGCGTTGTTACCCGCCGCCGCCATCCCCGCGAGCGGGTAGGGCACGGAGGCGACGGCGGTGGCCGTCATCGGCGTGATGACCGTGCCCATACCCAGCCCCATCAGGACCAGCCGCCAGGCGATCGAGACGAACGAGGTGTCCGCGTCCACCGTGAGGAGCGACGCCAACGAGCCGGTGACCACGAGCAGCCCACCGGTGATCAGGATCCGGGCGGACGTTCTGTGGAGGAGGTGTCCGACCGGGCCGCCAACGAGAAGCGCCGGCAGCGTCACCATCAGCAGCCGCCAGCCTGCCTGGAGCGTGTCGAGCTGCTGCACCATGCCGAAATAGAGGCTGAGCACGAAGAAGAAGCCGATCAGACCCAGGAAGCTGATCATCGCGACGAGCGTCGTGGCGGTGAACCCCGGGCTGCGGAAGAGCCGCAGGTCGAGCATCGGGCTGGTGCTGCGCCGTTCGACCATGACGAAGGCGGCACCGGCGACAACGGCCACGGCAAGCGCGACGACGACCCGCGCCTCGGTGAAGGACCCGGCTCCGCCCTCGATGACTCCGTACACCAGTCCGATGATCGCCACGGCGGCCGTGATCTGGCCGGGCCAGTCCAGGTGGCGACCGTGCGCCGCGGCCCGCGAGTCGGCCAGCGTCGTCGCCCCGACCACGAGCGCCAGCAGCGCGACGGGGATCGACGGCAGGTAGATCCAGCGCCAGCCGACGTGATCGAGCAGCACGCCCGCGATCAGCGGGCCGACGGCGAGCGCGCCCATCAGGGACATCGCCCACATGCCGATGAACCTGCCCCGCTCCCGGAAGTCCGGGACCACGTCGCTGATCAGTGCCAGCGTGGTGGGCAGCAGCGCCGCCGCACCCACGCCCGAGAACGCCTGGCCGACCCAGATCACCTGCACGGACGTCGCGCTCAGCGCGATCGCCGCGCCGGCGGCGCAGCAGGCCAGCCCCGCCAGGTAGACCTTCTTCCGGCCATGGACGTCACCGAACACGCCGGTGCTGAGGATGAGCGCGGCCATGGGCAGGACGAACGCGTCGGAGATCCAGGAGAGCTGGGCGGTCGACGCGCCGAGCGCCTGCTGTATGGCCGGCAGGCTGACCGAGACCGTGGTGACCGGCAGGTATGCGACGAAGACGCCGAGACAGGCCATGGCCAGGGTGACCGGCCGCCGGACGGCGGTGTGCGCCGTTGCGTTCGCATGTTCTCCTTGCAGCGCTTCACGCCGCGCGCTCAGATCTGCTGACGGTGGTGGGGCGGGCCCGGAGGTGCTGTTGCCCTTGCTGCCGCCCTGCCAGCATCACGACCGGATCAAGGAATCTCCAAAGCGGACGCCGAAAATGTGCAGGAGCCCCCGGTTGCCCGCCCGTGGCATGCAAACTTCCCTCATGACAGACCATCTGGACGCACAGATCCTCCACGCGCTCCAGATCGCACCACGCGCGTCATTCCGATGCATCGGAGAGGCAACCGACGTCTCGGAGCAGACGGCCGCCCGCCGCTACCACGCCCTGCGTCGCAGCGGAGTCGTGCGCGTGGTCGGTCTGGTCAACCCCCGGGTCCACGGGCACGCCCAGTGGGTCGCCCGCATCCACTGCCGACCTGACCGCGTCAGTCAGCTCGCCAGCGCCCTGGTCCGCCAGCCGGAGATCACCTACGTCAGCATCGCGTCCGGCGGCACGGAGATCATCTGCATGATCCACTCACCCGTCGACGACCAGCACGAGGGCCTGCTGCTGCGGCAGCTGCCCCGGTCCGCGGCTGTCCTCGCCATCACCGTCGACCTGCTGATCCACGCGTCCGGCGAGCCCGGCGCGCCGGACTGGACGGGGTACGGCGCCTACCTCACCCCGGAGCAGGTCCGTTGCCTTCTCCGCGACGAGCCGCCCCGCAGACCGCCCGGCCCGCTCCTGACTCCGTCCGAGCAGGATCTCCCCCTGCTGCGGGCGCTCGGCGAGGACGGCCGCGCCACCCACACCCACCTCGCCGCCGCGACCGGATGGTCCATGTCCCGGGTGGCCCGCCGGCTGGAGGCGCTGGAGTCCGCGGGAACTCTCCTCTACGGAGTAGACCTCCTGCCGGAACAACTTGGGTACAAGATCAACGCCACGCTCTGGCTGCGCGTCTCGCCGGCTCACATCCGGAGCGTGAGCGAGGATCTCGCCCGTCATGACGAGATCGCCTTCGTGGGCGCCACAAGCGGGCGCGACAACCTGATGGCCATCGCGATCTGTCGCGGCGTCGAGGATCTCTACGACTACCTGACCTCCCGCCTGGCGCGGATCCCGGGCATCCACACCTACGCGGTCAGCATCAGAGTCCAGCGACTGAAGCAGGCCGCGTCGGTCATCGCGCACGGTCGACTCGTCCCCGCCGCCGGCGTTCGGGGCATCTGAGCGCTGTCGGCGCGGAGTTGGCCCAGCTGTCGGCAAGCGGCAGGCGCTACGGTCCGGGTCCTGGACAATCCGGTCTGGGCGGCGCTGACCGGATCACACGCAGTACACGTCGCCAAGATCCACAGCGGGCACTCAAGTGCGCACCGCGCTCGATGCTGGAATTCCGGAGCCTGGGTTCGGGTGTGGTGGGGGTCAGAATGGTGGCTGTGTGTCGTGGGGTATTTTCCACCCCGAGACGGTGTTGCCCGACGGTTCATCACCACCCCCTCCCGCGGGGCCAGCCTTGTGTTGCGGTTCGATGTATGAATGTGGGTGAGTGACGAGCGTCGCGACGTACGGGCGCACCCCGGAAAGACACAGGTGCGGTTCCGCGCGCGGACGTGCCGGGCCTGGGCCGCGGTCGGGAGGCGCCGGTCGGCGATCTCGACGAGCGTGCCCTGAGGGTCGGTGAGGATCCGCCGCCACGTCGACCCCGGCCGTGCGGCCATCTCCCGGGCCACCACCGCGGGGATCGGCCCGTACCCAGGGATCTCACCGGGATCCTCCGCCAACCCCAGCAGGACCGTCACCGGGACCACGACCTGCACCTCACACGGCAGCGGCACCGCGTGCTCGGTCCGCCCACACAGAAGATCGACGAGGACGTCCGCGCGGATCTGGTCACGACTGCGGGTGTCCCCGCCGCCTCGGTGCGCGGCGATCCCCTGGGCGATCTGGTCGACCCGCCGGTAGCAGGCGGTCGCCTCGGCGGCGGGCAGCACCGCGGACAGGCAACTCGTCCCGTCCTCCCCCGGTAACACCCACACCCGCCGTTCCTTCTTCCGCGCCCGCGCGCGTTCGGCCGCCCCGGCCGGGTCCAGCCGGTGTACGGCACGACGGCACGCATCCGTGAACGCTCCGCGGGTGGGTCGCGCGCCGCCGGCCAGCACGCGTGCTTCGACCTGCGCGGCGAGCGGGTCGTCGAGCGGGCGGACCGCGTTCTCCAACGAGCGCAACCGCTGCACGTCCAGCACCCCGGACTTCAACGCCTCCACCGCGTGGGGCAGCCGGTGCGCCACCGTGCACGCGAACAGCATCTAACCCGCCCCCGGCCTGCGAGGACACCCCCAGCACCGCCGCGACATCCTCCGGAGCGAACTCGTCGAACAGAACCTCCCGACCGGCCGCCGGTGGCCGCAGGTCCGCGAACTGCGCCAACAGCCCCAGCAGGTCCGCGTTCCCCGCCGCTATCGACCGGACCGCCGCACCGATCCGCACCAGCAGCCCACGCACCCGCCCCTCGAACACCTCCTCCGGCTCCGAGAAGTCGCGGGAACTGGAACCGTCCTCGTCGATCTTCGCACTCCGCGCGGTATTCATGGCGCCGACACCCATCCCACAATCAGATCGAACACACGTTCGACCATAGGAGTGTCCGGGCCACCCCGACAAGCGCGAACCCAACGAGATCACACCAAGTCCACATTCACCCAGGAAGATTTCTCGTTGCGAACGGGCGGCGGACTCTACGGAATGGTTGATACGTTTCGCTTAACGTAGTAGCAGTGAGTCGCCTACCGGGACCGCGGGTACAATCTTTGTCGAGACTTTCAGCAGGGCCCGGAGACTGTGCACCGCCTCCGGGAGGAGCGCGTCTTGCATATCCCGTCACCGCCCTCGGATCGCCGATATCTTCCCGGTCGGGCTGATCATGGCCTGTCGCGTGCTGTCCGCCTTCGCCCTCAGCTTGCATATCGGATGGCTCAGCCTCAACGAACTCCTCGTCGTCGCCATCTTCGAGATTTTCGCCATTGCGATCGCGGCTCTGCAGGTCAGGCGCCCAGCCCGGCGGTGCGGCCTTCGCCGGTTCCGGTGAGCAGTGCACGAGCGTGGGCGAGCACGATCGAGTCACTGTCGGTGTAGACCACCCGGCAGTCCGGGGCGATGCTCTGGGCGACCTCGTGCGGGTTCGGCGAAGTGGGAAGCCGGTGCCAACGTCAAGGAACCGGCTCCCCGCGTCCCGGGCGAGAAACCGGGTCACCGGTGCAGGAACGCACGGTAATCCGGTCCGAGGTGCGTGCCCGGGACCGGCGGATGGGGGTGATGCCTCGCCTGCGCCGCGGCACCAGACCCACACCGTTGGTGAGCGCCCGGTAGTGGTGGCCGTGGGTGACGGATTGTTGGGTGTCAGCCAGGGTTGCTTCGTAACAAGGTTGCGAAGATGAACCGGTGCCGACCGGCGGTAGCGCCGCACGGCAGCACGCCACCCGGGGTCCGACAGGTCCCGGCGCGGGCGGTGAATGTGGGGCGGGGGCTCGATGGGGGACGTACGTGCAACGGCACGAGGCAGGTGACGCGCCGCCGACAGCGGGCGCGGGTCGGGACAGTGCCGACGCGCACCAGAACGTCGGCGAGCGCGAAGCCACCGGCACACGCCGGAACACCGGGTCAGACCGGAACACCGGACCAGACCGAAAGACCGGATCAGACCGGACGAGCGGGTCGGACCGGGCAGCCACGCCAGGCCGGGCAGCCACGCCAGGCCGGGCAGCCACGCCAGGCCKGGCAGCGACGACAAAGCGGAGCGCCGCGTCCGAACGGACAGCCACGCCAGAGCGGAAGACCGGGTCAAGCCGGAACACCGACTCGACCCGGAGAACCGGCGGCAGGAGCAAGGCGACCACCGGCGCGAGCCGGAGAGCCGCCGGCACAGGCGACGTGGTGACCGATACCGCCGAGGACACCGCCACCGAGGTCCCCGGCAACGCGTCCGGAGCGGGCACCGACCCGGTGCCGAAGACCGGCGAAGGCCCCGGCGGCGCTGGTGAAGGTGTAGGCGTGGACGTGCCCGGGTCTTCGGGCCCGCTCCCGTCCGCTGCCGGGACGGACGGGCCCGCCGGGAGCGGTGCGGGCGAGGACGTGATCGCGCGGACGCTGCCGTACGAGCGCCTCGGCACGCCGGGCTCGCCGATGCGGCCGGACAAGACTCTCCTCAGCTCCGTGGCTCGGACCAGTGCCACCGGCCAGAGCAGCCCCACCAACTCGGGCAGCTCAACCAGCACGGGCAGCCCCACCCGTTCGGACAGCCCTTTCCGCCAGCGGGCCTCTGCCGGCCTGGGCAGCCCCGTGAGCAAGGGCGGGGGCCCGGTTGGGAGCACCAGCGAGAACCCCGTCCCGGACGGGCCAGGGCCCGGAGCCGGGCCCGGAGCCGAAGCCGGAGCCGGAGCCGCGGACACGGACACGGACACGGACACGGACGAAGCTGCCCAGGCGCCAGGGGCCGGAGGCCAGGGGAAGGACGGCCGCCGCGGCGGGAATCACCGCGGCGGGACGGCTCGTCGAGGTAGGCCGCGCCGGCGACGTCGCACCGTGCTCGGGGTCGTCGCCGCCGCGATGGTCATCCTGCTCGGCGCGATCGGCCTGGTGACGCTCACCGGCGGCCCGGATTCGCGGCCTTCGGCCGATGCCCCGGCGGCGAGTCAGGCCCCGGATACGGCGAAGGCGCCCGGGGCGCAGCCCGCGCAGCCGCAGCCGGAGCCGGCACCGACCGGGCCGGCGGCGCCGGGGGTGCGGTGGCCCTCCGGGGCGAACGGGAACCCGCCGCTGGACATCCGCGCCTGGGAGGCCTGGACGGGGCGGCCGACGAACGTCGCGGTCGTCTTCACCAAGCGTAACGACTGGAACGGGATCGCCTACGACAACTGGCCGATGTCGGACTACCCGCCGGGGGTGTACAACGGGCAGCTTTCCATCGCCCAGCCGCTGTTCCCGCGGTCGGGTGACGAGCGGACCTGCGCCCGGGGTCACTATGACGCCTACTGGGCGGCGTTCGGCGAGACGCTGACCCGTAGCGGCCGACCCGACGCCATCGTCCGGCTCGGTTGGGAGTTCAACGGGAACTGGTTCTGGTGGTATCCGCGGGACACCGCGACCTGGAAGACCTGTTTCCAGCGGGCGGTCACCCAGATCCGGTCGACGGCGCCGGCGGTGCGGATCGACTTCAACGTCAGCGCGCACCGTGACCGGATGCCGAACGGTGACGACGTGTGGGCGGCCTACCCGGGCGACGAGTTCGTGAGCATCGTCAGCAGTGACGCCTACGACTCCTACCCGCCGTCGCGCTCCGCGGAGACCTTCGACCAGCAGTGCAACATCCCGTCGGGGGCGTGCACCGTGGCCGCGTTCGCGCGGGCGCACGGCAAGCAGTTCGCGGTGCCGGAGTGGGGGCTCGTCCGGGTGGACGGGAACGGCGGCGGCGACAATCCGCTCTTCATCGAGAAGATGCACGACCTGTTCGACCGGAACCGGGACATCCTCGCCTACGAGGCGTATTTCAGCACCGCCGAGGCGGACAACGTGCGTTCCTCGCTGATCAACCCGCCGCTGAACCCGATGGCCGCGCAGCGGTACCTGGAGCTGTTCGGTGCCGGGGCCGGCGGCAGTGGCAGCCCCAGCGGCCTGTGACCCGGGTGGTGACCGGTCCGGCCGTGATCTGAACGGCGGCCCGGTCCGGCCGTGACCCGGGCCGTGACCCGGGCCGGCTCGAGGAGCGTGGTGGCTGCTCCCCGCGCCGGCCCGGGTCACGGGCGGCCCTACCCCGTCATCTGGGCGTGGGCCCGCGTACCGGTCAGGCGGAGGCCTCGTACTCGGCCACGAAGGGCGTGTCAGCCTTGATCTTGCCCACGGTCTTGGCGCCACCGGGATCGCCGAGCGGCTCGTCCCGGCCGGGCAGGACCTTGGTGAAGAACTCCTTCTCGCTCTTCACGAAGGGGCGCTCGGCCTTGGGAACCTCCAGGTCGAGCATGATGGCGCCGATCGGGCAGGCGGACGCGCACGCGCCGCATTCCGTGCACTCGTTCGGGTTGATGTAGAGCTTCCGGTCGCCCTCGTAGATGGCGTCGACCGGGCATTCGTCCAGGCAGGCTGTGTCTTTGACGTCGATGCAGGGTGACGTGACGACGTAGGGCATCGGAGTTCTTCTTTCCTTCTACGGACTACGCGGGTCCGGTGGGGTCTCGTTCAGCTGTCTGCGGCCGGGGTTCACGCCCGCGCCGGGACCGCCCAGGAGTCTTCGCCGGTGAGCAGTTCCTGCAGGTCACCGCGGCCGCCCGCGCGGGCGGTGGTGAGGCGCTCCTGGTACTGCTTGTCGAAGCTGGGTCGCTCCACCGCGCGGTACACGCCGATCGGCGCGAGCTCGGGGTGGGTGTCGGCGATCCGGGCGAGGGCGTAGGCGTAGGTCGGGCTGGTCGAGCGCGGGTCGTGGATCACGATGCCCTTCTCCGTCGACCGGCCGAACTTCAGGTCACCGGTCTCGGGGTCGCGCAGGATCRCCCACTGGCTGTCCGCCCCGAACAGGATCGGCTGGCCGGCCTCGAGCCGGATCGGCCCGTCGGCCGCGGTGGGCTCGGTCGCGGAGGCCGCGGCCTCGTCCCGCGGTGCGACGTTGAACGTCGGGCAGTTCTGCCGGATCTCCACCAGGGCCGAGCCGTCGTGCGCGTGGGCGGCGGCGAGGATCTCCATCATGTGCTTGCGGTCGGTGTCGACCGTGCGGGCGAGGAAGGTCGCCTCGGCGCCCAGGGCCAGCGCGGCCGGGTTGAACGAGTGGTCCAGCGAGCCGAACGGGCTGGACGGGGTGACCGTGCCGGGCTTCGTCGCGGGCGAGAACTGGCCCTTGGTCAGGCCGTAGATCTGGTTGTTGAACATGACGATCTTGAGGTTCACGTTGCGGCGCAGCGCGTGGATCAGGTGGTTGCCACCGATAGACAGCGAGTCGCCGTCACCGGTCATGACCCAGACGGACAGGTCCGGCCGGTTGATCGAGATACCGGTCGCGATGGACGGCGCCCGCCCGTGGATCGAGTGGATGCCGTAGGTCTCGAGGTAGTACGGCAGCCGGGACGAGCACCCGATGCCGGAGACCACCACGAAGTTCTCGCGCGGGATCCCGAGGGTCGGGAGCAGGTTCCGCATCCCGTTGAGGATCGCGTGGTCACCGCACCCCGGGCACCAGCGGGCGTCCTGCCCGGTGGAGAAGTCCTTCGCCGTGAGCTGCTTGCCTACCGCGTCTGAGCTGGTCACTTGCCCGCCTCCGAATCCGATCCGAGCTCGCTGCGGCCCAGCTCGCTGATGCCGAGCGTGCTGGCGCCACCCGCGGCCTTGATGTCCTCACTGGTGATCTCGGTGTCGCCGAGGTCGGCCCCGTGGACGAGCCGGGTGAACACCGCGGCCAGCTCGACCGCGCGGAAGGGAAGCCCGCGGGTCTGGGTGTAGCCGACGGTCTCGACCCCGCACTGCATCCGCAGCAGGCCGGAGAGCTGGCCGAGGTTCATCTCGGGCACCAGCACCGTGTCGTAGGACGACAGCACGGCCGCGAGGTTCGCCGGCAGCGGGTTGAGGTAACGCAGGTGCGCCTGGGCGATGGCCAGCCCCTGGTCGCGGACGAGCCGGCAGGCGGCGCCGATCGGCCCGTAGGTCGAGCCCCAGCCGACCACCAGCACCCGGGCGCCGAAGCCGGGCGCCCCGCTCGGGTCGTCGACCTCCAGCGCCGGCACCTTGACGCCGTCGACCTTGTTCTGGCGGGTGCGGACCATCAGGTCGTGGTTGTCCGCGTCGTGCGAGAGCTCGCCGCTGCCGTCGGCCTTCTCCAGACCACCGATGCGGTGCTCCAGACCGGGGGTGCCGGGGATGGCCAGCGGGCGGGCGAGGGTGCGCGGGTCACGGGCGTACGGGTGGAACGCCGGCTTGCCGTCCTTGCCCACGGCGTTGGGCGCGGTGGCGAACTCGATGCCGAGCTCGGGGAGCTCCTCGACCGCCGGGACCTTCCACGGCTCGCTGCCGTTGRCGATGTAGGAGTCGGACAGCAGGATGACGGGGGTGCGCCGCTCCAGTGCGATCTGCGCCGCCTCGAACGCGGCGTCGAAGCAGTCCGCGGGCGACTGCGCGGCCAGCACCGGCAGCGGGGCCTCGCCGTGCCGGCCGTAGAGGGCCTGCAGCAGGTCGGACTGCTCGGTCTTCGTCGGCAGGCCGGTGGACGGGCCACCGCGCTGCACGTTGACGATGACCAGCGGCAGCTCCAGCGAGATCGCCAGGCCGATCGCCTCGGACTTGAGCGCCATGCCGGGGCCGGAGGTGACGGTGACGCCCAGCATGCCGGCGAACGAGCCGCCGATCGCCGCGCCGATCGCCGCGATCTCGTCCTCGGCCTGGAAGTGGCGGACGTCGTGCGAGGTGAGCTTGCTCAGCTCGTGCAGGACGTCGGTCGCCGGGGTGATCGGGTACGCGCCGAGGAACAGCGGCATCCCGGCCTGGTGCGCGGCGGCGACGAGACCGAAGGCGATGGCCTTGTTGCCGCGCATGTGCCGGTAGGTGCCCGGGGGCAGCGCGGCGGGCTTCACCTCGTAGGAGACTGCGAACGCCTCGGTGGTGTCGCCGTAGTTCACACCGGCCCTGAGCGCCGCGAGGTTGCCGGCCAGGATCTCCGGCGGCTTCTTGGCGAAGCGCTTCTCCAGGTAGGCGACGGTGCTCTCGGTGCCCTGGTTGAACATCCAGGAGACCAGGCCAAGGGCGAACATGTTCTTCGTCCGGGCGGCGTCCTTGCGCTTGAGGCCGAGGCCGTCGGTGGCGCCGACGGCGAGCCCGGTCAGGTCGACCGCGTGCACGATGTAGTTGCCCAGCGAGCCGTCGGTCAGCGGGTCGGAGTCGTACCCGGCCTTCTCCAGCGAGCGCACGTTGAACGCGCCCGAGTCGACGATCAGCACGCCCCCGGGACGCAGGTCCTTCAGCGTCGCCTTCAGCGCCGCCGGGTTCATCGCGACGAGGACGTCGGGCTGGTCACCCGGGGTGGTGATGTCGTGGTCGGCGACGTGCAGCTGGTAGCTCGAGACACCGCCGACGGTTCCGGCTGGCGCCCGGATCTCGGCCGGGAAGTCCGGCAGCGTGGCCACGTCGTTGCCGGCCTCCGCGGCCTGCGCGCCGAAGCGGTCGCCGGTGAGCTGCATGCCGTCGCCGGAGTCGCCGGCGAACCGGATCACGACCCCCTTGAGGCGGCGTACCCGCGATTCAGGCTGTTCGAAGAGCTCGGTTGTCATCTCGAACCTCGTCTTGGATGGGGGTGCTCTGGGAAAGGGAGCGGACGCGCAGGACAGCGCGGGCCACCAGATCCGCGGCGGTGCGGATCTCCTCCGTCGTGGTGGCGCGGCCCAGGCTGAAGCGCAGGCTCTCCCGGGCCTCGGTGGCCGTGCGGCCCATGGCGAGCAGGACATGGGACGGCTCGTCCCCGCCACCGCTGCACGCCGAGCCGGCCGAGATCGCCACGCGCGGAGCACAGGCCTGGACCTCGTCGGCACCGGCGCCGACGAAGCGGAGATTGACGGTGTTCGGCAGCCTGGCGCGGTCCGGGCCGTTGAGCTCGACGGCTCCGGGCCCGAGCCGCTTCGCCAGGGTCTCTGTCAACAGCGCAGTCAGCAGCGCCGTCAGCTCGCCCTGGTGCCTGCCGTCGTCGGCCATCGACTCGGCCGCGATGCGGGCGGCCGCTCCGAAGCCGGCGATCCCGGCGGTGTTGAGGGTGCCGGCCCGCAGGCCGCGTTCCTGGCCGCCGCCGTGCACCCTGGGCGCGAGGCGTGGCCAGGCGTCCTTCGACGCGATCAGCGCGCCGACGCCTTTGGGGCCGTAGAGCTTGTGCGCGGACGCGACGGCCAGGTCGACGCCCGTCTGCTCGAGCTCGACCGGGATGCGGCCGAGGGCCTGGGTGACGTCGCACAGGAGCAACGCCCCGGCGGAGTGCACCGGTTCGACCAGTGGCCGCAGGTCGTTCACGGCCCCGGTCTCGTTGTTCGCCGCCATCACCGCGACCAGCGCGACGTCCGGCCCGAGTCGGCGCCGCAGGTCGTCGACGTCGATGGTGCCGTCCGGGTGGACGGCGATCCGCTCGGCGGCTGTCGCGTCGCCAGCCGACACCGCGGCGTCGGCGGCGCCGAGTACCGCGGGATGCTCGGTGGCCCCGACGAGGATCCGGCGTCGCCCCGGCTCGGCGGTGGCGAGGACCCCACCGATCGCCAGGTTGGCGGCCTCGGTCGCCCCGGAGGTGAACACGACCTCGCGGGGGCGGGCGCCGGCGAGCGACGCGACCTCACGCCGGGCCCGCTCGACGATCCGCGTCGCCTCCTGGCCGGGGGCGTGCTTGCTGGCCGGGTTGGCGAACCGCTCGGTGAACAGCGGGAGCATCACCTCGACCACCCGCGGGTCGACGGGCGTGGTCGCGTTGTGGTCGAGGTAGATCACCGTGGCTCCCCGGAGCCGGGCGCCTGGCCGCCGCAGGACGGGCAGTGCGGGTCACGTCGGGCTCGCAGCACCCGGAAGTCCAGGTCCCAGAGGTCGAACTGGAGCAGCCTGCCGGCCGCCGGCTCACCGAACCCGGAGATGATCTTTATCGCCTCGGTCGCGGCGAGGCAGCCGACCATCCCCGACACGGCGCCGAGGACGGTGAAGCCCAGCGGCTGCCAGGACGGGTCGCCCTCGGTGAAGACACAGCGCAGGCAGGGCGATCCGGGCTGGACGACCAGCAGGTTCCCCTCGGTGGCGTTCATCGCGGCGACGACCGCCGGGGTCCGGGTCGCGACGCAGGCGTCGTTGAGCAGGTAGCGGTCGGGGAAGTTGTGGCGGGCGTCCACGACGACGTCCGCCCCGGCGACGAGGCGGCCCAGCTCGGGGAGCTGGGACAGCTCGCGGTCGATCGCGACGATCTCGACTCCCGGGTGGTGCGCGCGCAGGGTCTGCTCCGCGCAGGCCACCCGGGAGCCACCGATCCACTCGGGGCGCATCAGGGTCTGCCGGTTGAGGTCGGGCTCCTCCAGCGCGCCCGGGTGGACCAGGACCAGCCGGCCGACCCCGGCGGCGGCGAGGTAGGTCGCGGCCGCCCCGCCGACGCCGCCCACGCCCGCCACGAGCACGGTCGCGCCGCGCAGCCGCTCCTGGGCCGCCGGGCCGAAGCCCGGCAGGTCGAGCTGCCGGTCGTACCGACCGGGCGGGCTCGCTCCCCCGCTGCGCTGCGCCGGGGCCAGGGCCGTCGGTGCCAGCGCCGTTGCTGGCACCGCGGCCTCGGACGCCCCGCGGGCATCGACCGGACCGACCGGGCCGGACGCCGGCGGAGAACTACGCCGGGTCACTATCATGCTGCGCTCCATGACTGGTCCGTGTGTTCCGTCGGGGGGTCGGTGTGGTGGGCCGGGGTTCGCCGTCAGGAGACGAGGGCGACGCGGCCGATCTCGGGCAGGCTCTCCTTGATGCGCTTCTCGATCACCGCGGTGACGGTGGCCGAGGCGCTGGAGCAGCCGTTGCAGGCGCCGACAAGCCGGATGTGGACCTCGGCGGTGCCCGGCTCCCCGTTACCCGCGAGCACGGTGACGAGCTGCACGTCGCCGCCGTCGCCCTGCAGGAACGGCCGGATCTCGGCGATGACGTCCTCGACCTGGCCGCGCAGCCGGTCGTCGGCCTCGGCGCGCTCGGGCTCCTCCGGGGTGCCGAACGAGTTGCCGCAGCCGCACGAGCTGGTCGCGTTCGGGTTGGTGAAGGTGAACCCGGAGGAGGTCAGCGACTCGACATAGTCGATCCGCAGCCCCCGCAGGTGCCCCATCATCGACGAGTTGACGAAGACGTCGAACCCGTCGGAGTGGATGACGATGTCGTCGCTCTCGGCTCCTGGGGCGAGCGCCAGGTTGTAGGTGAGGCCGGAACAGCCGCCCGGGTTCACGCCCACACGCAGGCCGAAGCCGGCCGTCTCCGCGCTGCCGCCGAGCAGGGTCCGCACCTGGGCGCGGGCGCGCTCGGTCAGTTCGATGGTGCTCTGGACGAGGGTCATGACCGCGCTACCTCCAGGTCTGTGACGTCGGTGCCGGCGCTGTGGGAGCCGGTGCCGACGGAACGGGTGTGGGCGGGGCGGGCACCGTCGGCGCGCGCCTTCTCCGGGGTGGTCCGCTCCGCGCGGGACTTCTCGGTGCGCGGGTCGGTACGGGCGTGCTCGGCGTCGTGGCGGTGGCCGGAACCGGCGTCGTGGCGGTGGCCGCCGCCGGAGCAGGAGCCGGACTTGCCGCCCTCACCCGAGCAGGAGCCGGGCCGGACGGTGACGGCGAACTCGAACGGGTCGTCGTCCATGAGGTCCGGGTCGAGCAGGTCGACGTCCACCAGTTCGCCCTGCACCAGCTCGGCGCGCACCAGCTCGGCCTCGGCCATCTCGGCCTCCACCTCGTCGAGGTCGATCTCGTCGAGGTCCGTGAAACCGGTGCCGGCGGGGTCGGGGTTCACCGGGACGGCCGCGCGGGCGGCCGCGGTGAGCCGGCCGCCGACGGTGGCGACGGCCTTCTCGATCAGCTCGTAGACCTCGACCGGCTCGATCCCGGCGGCCTCGAGCGCGTCGTACGGCCCCGGGCCGATCTTGCTGCACAGGACGGCGGAGCAGTCGGAGAGCATCTCGATGGTCTTGTCGAGCACCGAGGCGCCGTCCCCGCACTCGGTCGGGCCCTCGCAGTAGCGCTGCACGTCGCGGGTCTGGACGAGCCGGGCCCAGCTGCGGCCGGCCTCGTAGATCCAGAACTCGGAGGCGTGGCCGAAGTGCTGGTTGACCACGCCGCTGCCCTTGGTCGCGACGGCGACCAGGACGACGTCGTCGGGCCTGGTCGCCGGGCCGGCGACGGTCACCGTCTCGCGCTCGGCGCGGGTCTCCTGGCGCCACCGCTCGATCTCGGCGTGGGCGGCGAGGCGGCCTTCCAGGTCGTAGGCGATCTCGCGGCCCTGGTAGGTCTCCGGGGTGAACTCGTCACCGCGGTCCTCGCCGAGCAGGCCGACGGCGTCCGCCCGGCACTGCCGGCAGTGCCGCATCATGTTCATGTCGGCGCCGTCTTCGCCCTCGCAGCGGTCCTGCAGGGCCTTGAGCTGCTGGGGCGTCGGGCCCGGCTGGCCGGCGAGGCCGAACACGGTGCCGTGCTCCGGGGCGGAGACCAGCGGCATCACGTTGTGCAGGAAGGCACCGAGCCCGCGGACGGTCTTCGAGACCTCGACGAGGTGCTCGTCGTTGACCCCCGGGATCATCACCGAGTTGACCTTGGCGAGGATCTTGCGCTCGGCCAGCATGGCGAGGCCCTCGAGCTGGCGCTCGGAGAGGATCTTCGACGCCTCCCGGCCCGTGTACTTCTTGCCCTTGTAAGCGACCCAGGGGTAGATCCGCTCGCCGACCTCGGGGTCGATCATGTTGATCGTGATCGTGACGTGGTCGACGTTCAGCGCGGCGATGCGGTCGACGTGGTCGGGCAGGGTGAGCCCGTTCGTCGACAGGCACAGCTTGATGTCGGGGCAGTCCCGGGCGACCAGTTCCAGGGTGCGGAAGGTGCGCTTCGGGTTGGCGAGCGGGTCGCCGGGGCCRGCGATGCCCAGCACGCTCATCTGCTTGATCTCGCTGGCGACCAGCTTGACCTTGGCGAGCGCGTCCTCGGGGGTGAGCAGGTCGCTGGTGACGCCGGGCCGGCTCTCGTTCGCACAGTCGTACTTGCGGTTGCAGTAGTTGCACTGGATGTTGCAGCCGGGCGCCACCGCCACGTGCATCCGGGCGTAGTACTGGTGCGCCTCGGAGCTGTAGCAGGGGTGGTTGGCGATCTTCTCGGCGATCTCCGGATCGGTGGCCGGAGTGCTGCTGCCGCAGCTCTTCTTGGACGCGCAGCCGCCACCCGGGGCGGGCGCCGCGCCCTGGGCGGGCGAGCCGTTCTGACCAGGGGTGGCCGTCCGACCGGTCAGCAGCTCCGCCGTGGCGGCGGGCAGCACCGGAAGCATGACGGGCTCGTTGTTCACGACAGCCCCTCCTCCTTGTCGGTGGTCCCGCTGGTCACGGCGGCGCTGCTGTCAGCCGCGGAACTTGTGGCATGGGCGGTGGCGGTGGCGGCGGCCCGGCTGGACGGGGAGGTCTCCCGCACCGCGGCCTCGAGCTCGCGCTCGAGGGCGCCGACGACCCGGCCGTTCTCGAACGCGACGGCGTAGACGATGTGCTCCTGCAGGTACAGGCCCACGTTGATGACCTCGCCCCGGGTGCCGGGCTCGACCAGGATCTGGCCGGTCGCGATGTTCGGGTCCGGGAAGGTCCCGTCCTGGCGCAGGGCCTTGGTGGTGGCGACGACGTCACCTACGTCGAAGGTCGACTTCATCGCTGCTGGCCCTTCTCGTCGGTCTGGGTGGTCGCCGGTCGCTCGACCGTGATCTCGGACATGGGGACGAACCCGGCGGGCTCTGGCGCGCGGTCCTTCAGCACCTTGAACAGGCGGTGGTCCAGCGCGGTGGCCGTGGTGAAGGCCTCGTAGGCGCGGACGAGGGCTGCCCGGTAGTCCCGCAGCAGCGCCTCGGGGGACACCTCGGCGTCGGCCCCCTCGTGCAGGCCGGCGATCTCCTCTGCGAAGAAGCGCAGGATGTGCAGCCGGTTGACGGCCACCACCCGCGGGTCGTAGTCGACGTCGAGCAGCTCGAAGTACTGCTCGGCGGTCGAGCAGCGGCGGAACTCCTCGAGCTGGCTGGTGAGCGCGCTCATGCTCCCGCTCCCTTCCCGGTGCCACCGGCGGCGCCGGCGCGCAGCTCGTTCTCCAGCAGCGCGATCTCGGCGTAGGCGTCGTAGGTACGGCGGGCGAGGTCGAGGATGTTCTCCCAGTTGATCGGGAGGTCCTCGGCGAGGTCGTGCAGGTCGAGCTTGAGCTGCGAGGCCTTGCTGTTCAGCTTGCGCAGCCGGGTCGTGACGGCGGCGACATCGGTGCTGGTGCTGGTCTCAGGAGTCATCGCGGGCGACCTCCCTCCACTGCTCGACGAGCTTGGCGGCGGCGGTGACCATGGCCTCGCCACGGGCGGCGAGGTCCTCGAGCGAGTTGAAGCCGAAGCGCTGGACGTCGCGCAGGACGTCGGAGAGCACCACCAGCCGCCCGCCGAAGACGATCACCCGGCCGAAGCCCTCGTGGTTGAGGTCGAGCACGGTGGTGGTGATGACCCCGGTCGCCTTCTCCACCGAGGCGGCGACGGCCTGGTAGAAGGAGCGCACGCGCCCCTCGATGACGGCGTCGATGTCGCAGTTGGAGGCGATCTGCCGCCGCTGCTCGCGGGTCAGGATGAACGGGCCGAGCAGCTGCTCGTCGGGCAGCCGGTCGAGGTTGCCGTAGGTGTCGCCGGCGCGGAGCTGATCGACGAGGTCCCGCAGGAACCCCTCGAGCTGGCCGCCTGCGCTGGGGGCCGGTGTGGTCATGCCGTTCCTCCCATGGTCATCGGGTTCGAGGTGGCGGGGTCTACTGCGGCCTGGCCGGCGCGACCGGCGCGGCGGTGGCCGACGGCGAGGAGGTCGGGGTCCAGGCGGGCGCCACCTGCGGGCTGTGCGCCCGAAGGACCTTGCGCAGCCAGGGCGGCGGGTTGCCCGCGAGCACGCCGACGAACTTGGCGAGCAGGGCGTCGATCTCGGTGCCCACGGGGACCTTCATCGGGTGGATCCGGGCCTTGACGACCTTCGCCGCCGCCGTCCCTCCGATGTCGCAGACGTTGAGGATCGCGCAGTCGACGACCGCCGCGAGCCTCGAGGCGATCTTGTCCTCTTCGTCGTCCTCCGCGGGCCCGAGCTCTCTGGTCTCGAACAGGTGGAAGCCCTCGGGCCCGACCTCGTAGACGTCGAACCGGCGGCACCAGCCGAAGTGCTGGTCCACGGCGTGGCCGTCGCTCGTCGCAAAAGCGATCTTCAACATGGGGACTCCTGGCACAGAACGTCGAGCTGGTCGAACGAGTCGAGCGGATGTTCGCGGACGTCGTGGCGCCCCGGGCGGTGATCGGCCCGGTGATCCGCCTGGTGGTGGTCGAGCAGCCGGTTCGCCGCGTCGACGAGCAGCCGCAGGCTGCCCCCGTACCCGGCGGTCGTGCGCAGCGCCGATCCGAGCCGGTCGTAGATCGGGAATCCGACGGCCAGGTGGGCGGCGCCGATGCGGTCGGCGACCGTGCGGACGTGACTCGACCCGATGAGCAGTTCCGCGCCGCCTTCGAGGGCGCGTTCCTCCAGCTCGGTCAGGTCGCCGATGACGATCTCGTCCCAGGGGGCGGTGGCGAGCACGGGAGCGTCCGTCGGCGACACCGCCGCGACGATCTCCGCGCCGACGTCGTGCAGCAGGGAGCCGACGGCGACCAGCGCCTCGGGCTCCATCGCGAGCGCGATCCGCGCCCCGCCGAGGACGAAGTGGGTGTCGAGCAGGCCGTCCGCCAGCCGGGCGCGGGCCCGCCGCACCTCGGGCGCCGGTCCGCGTCCCGAGTAGGCCATCAGCTCGGTGACCAGCCTGTCCACCGCGGCGAGGCCGCTGAGGTGGTCGTGGTGGATCAGGTCGGCGGCGGTCCGCGCGGCCAGGTCAACCCCGGCCTCCGCGGCGGTCGCGCCGGCGGTGATGATCAGTCCGGCCTCGTCGAGGCGGCGCAGCTGCGCGAGCCCCGTGCCACCGGTCGTCGTCGGCTGCCAGGACGGGGCCARGTGCCCGTCGAGGGAGCCGGAGAGATCCGGGACCAGCACCGGCGCCATCCCGAAGGAGCGGATCAGCGCGCAGAGCTCGTCGAGGTCGGCGGCCGACAGGGACGGCCCGACGAGCACGGCGACCGTCTCGGGCGCGGAACCGGTTCCGGGACCGGAGCGCGAACCCGGGTAATCGTCGGAGTCGGCGTGGTCGAAGGGGACGGTGGTGACCAGCGAGCGCAGCGCGGCCGACCAGCCGTCCGACAGCCCGCCGGCGAAGTCCGGCGTGGACACCCGCACGATCAGCGGCGCGCCCTCGGGCGTGGTGTGGTTCATCATCGCGATGTACTGGCGCACCTGGCCGGCGACGTCCTCGCCGCTGACCTCGGTGACGCCGGTGGTCAGCAGGCCGATGATCCGCGGGTTCTGCTTGGCGCGGATGCCGTCCAGGTTGGCGACGAGGTCGTCGCCGCTACCGAGTACCGCGGACACCTCGGTGACACCGGTGGTCTGCAGCGGGACGGGCTCGTTGAAGTGCCGGGTCAGCAGCGCCTTGGCGAACGAGGCGCAGCCCTTCGACCCGTGCATGACGGGCATCGCCGCGGCGAGGCCGAGGAAGACCAGCGCCCCGCCGAGCGGCTGGCTGAACCGCAGCGGGTCCAGGCCGGGCCGGCGGTCACTCGTGACGACCCTCGCCATCACGCCACCCCCTCGACGTCCCAGGGCGCGGGGGCGCGGACCTGCTCCCACACCGGGTTCGACAGCGCCATGTCGAGGCGGCGGGCCAGCTCGACCGCGCCGCGGTAGCCCGCGTAGGGGATGTGCCGCTCCTGGTTGATGTCGAGGAACGGCAGCCGGCCCTTGAGCGCCGTGTACTGGTTGCGGCCGCCGGCGACGAGGATGTCCGCGCGGGTCTCCTCGGCGATGCGCAGCAGCTCTCGCGGGCTGCCCTCGGAGACGATCCTGGCGTCGGGGCCGAGCAGTTCGCGGATCTTCTCGACGTCGCCGTCGGAGCTCTTGGTGATGCCGTTCGCGACGACCTCGATGCCGAGGTCCTGCAGCGCGGAGACGATCGACCAGCTCTTGACCCCGCCGGTGTAGAGCACCGCGCGCCTGCCGGCGAGCCGCTCACGGTAGGGCTCCAGGGCCAGGTCGACGGCGGTCTGCTCGAGGGCGATGACCTCCTCGGCGCGCCGGGCCAGCTCCGCGCCGCCGAGCAGGCGGGCGAACTCGCGCAGGGTGTCGTTCATCGCGCGGACGCCGTAGAAGCTGCCCTCGAACCAGGGGATGCCGTAGCGATCCTCCAGGCCGCGGGCCAGGCCCAGCAGCGCCCGGGAGCAGACGACCATCGTCGCGCGGGCCCGGTGCGCCGCGGCGACGTCCGCGTAACGCGCGTCGCCGCTGATGCAGGCCCGGACCCGGATGCCCATCTTGGCCAGCACCGGCAGGACGTCCCACAGCTCGCCGGCGATGTTGTACTCGCCGACCAGGTTCACGTCGAGCTCGGTCACGTCGGGCGGCTCGACCGTCCCGATGACGTGCTCGAGCAGGGCCTCGCCGGCGAGGCGGTTGCCCAGGTTCTTGTTGCCGGCGAACCCCGGGGCGTGCACCGGGATGACCGGGACGCCGGTGTGCGCGGCGGCCGCCGCGCAGACGGCGTCGAGGTCGTCGCCGATCATGGCGGTGACGCAGGTCGAGTAGACGAACACCGCCGGCGGGTGGTGCCGGCGGACGGCTTCGAGAATGGTGTCGAACAGGCGCTGCTCGCCGCCGAAGATGACGTCCTGCTCACCGACGTCGCTGGTGAAGCCGCGGCGGTAGAGGTCGGGGCCGGAGGAGAGGCTCCCCCGCCCGTCCCAGGAGTTTCCTGCGCAGGCGATCGGGCCGTGCACGACGTGGGCGCTGTCGACGATCGGAACCAGTGTGATCATCGCACCGTCGAAGGTGCATCCGCCGCTGGTGCCGCCGGGCGCGGGCTTGGGGCACCCGGCCTTGCGCTCCTTGGCGGACTTCTCGCGGTTGTGATCACATGCCGGTTCGGTGAATAGCGTTGCACGGTCAGTGGCGGYCATGGCGATCTCTCGGCTTAGGGAGGGTCGTCCCCTCGGTGAGCTGGGTGAGCGGGCCGTTCGATGGACCAGCAGTTCTTCTGAACCGGGGTGGTGCTGGCGGATGGTGCCGGTGGGATGGTGGCCGGCCGGCTGGGGCGCCGGCCCCGGCAGTGGCGGGGCACCTGCCTCCGCGGCGCGGGGGGCGCGGTCCCAGCGCGCGGGCGGGGGCCCCGGCGGAGCGGGGGCTCGGGGCCGCCAGCCGGCCGACCACTGGGAAGGCCGTGCGCGCCGCCCGGGGGACACCGGACGCTCAGGAGGCGTCCCCCGGACGGGGCCTAGCGCACGGCGTCGTAGCTATGGTCCGGGCTGGTCCGGTCAAGCTCGTCCAGCACGGTGTTCACGAGCTGCGTGAGCAGGTGCAGCCCGCCGGTGTAGCCGACGATCGGGAAGCGGTGCAGGTGGTGCCGGTCGAAGATCGGGAACCCGACCCGCACCAGCGGAACGTTCGCCTCCCGGGAGATGTACTTCAGGTAGGTGCTGCCGATGAGCAGGTCGACCGGCTCGGTGAAGACCAGCGACCGCAGGTGCCACAGGTCCTTCTCCGGCCAGACGGTGGCCGCCTCGCCGAACTTGCTCGCCGAGAGCACCTTCTCCATGCGGGCCTTGAAGGTGGTGTCGGCGTTCGTGCTGAGCACGTGCACCGGGATCATGCCGAGCTCGAGCACGAAGCGGGTCAGCGCCACGACGAGGTCCGGGTCGCCGGCGATGGCGACCCTCTTGCCGTGGAGGTAGGCGTGCGAGTCCGTCAGGGCGTCAACGAGACGGCCGCGCTCGACGGTGAGCTCGGCCGGGATCTCGACGCCCGCCAGCCGGGCGATCTCGGTCAGGAACTGGTCGGTGCCGCGGACCCCGATCGGGGTCTCCAGCACCAGCGTGTCCTGCTTCCACACGTCCCGGATCAGCTCGGTGGTCTTGCGGGTGGCGGACTCCTGCAGCAGCACGGTGGCGCGGCTGAACTTCGCCTTCGCCGCCTCGGCCAGCGGCGTGCCACCGGGGTAGAGGTCGTACTCCCCGTCGGCCGGCGAGTCGAGCGAGTCGGCGTGGTCGCCGAGGATCAGCGGGTCCACGCCCATCAGCTCGAGCACGCGCCGGTACTCGCGGAGGTTACCGGTGTAGGTCTCGAAACCGGGGATGATGTTCAGCCGGGGCTTCCCACCGGTCGCCGGCTCCGTCGCGTCCGCCGACTTCGTCAGGTTCTCAAGGATTCCCTTGAGCATGCTGTCGTACCCGGTGATGTGCGAGCCCACGAAGCTCGGGGTGTGGGCGTAGGGAACCGGGTAGTCGGCGGTGATCACCTCCTTGTCCTTGGCCGCGCCGATGTAGGCGAAGAGGTCCTCACCGATGACCTCGGCCATGCAGGTGGTGCTGACCGCGACCATCTTCGGCTTGTACAGGCTGGTCGCGTTCTCCAGCGCCTCGACCAGGTTGTTCAGGCCGCCGAAGACCGCCGCGTCCTCGGTCATGGACGTGGATGCCGCGGGGACGGGCTCCTTGAAGTGCCGGGCGAAGTGGCTGCGGAAGTACGCGACACAGCCCTGCGAACMGTGCACGAGCGGCAGCGTGCCCTGGAACCCGAGGCCCGCGAGCACCGCACCGAGCGGCTGGCAGGCCTTCGCCGGGTTGACGGTCAGCGCCTCCCGGGCGAAGTTCTTCTCCCGGTACTCCCAGCCGCGGGTCCACTCGAGGACGCGGGAAACCTCGGCGGATTCACTGCCGTTCTCGAACTCGGCCTTGCCCTCGAACTGCTTCTGGTAGACCTCGTCCTTGAACAGCTCGCTGTGGTCGAGGACCCGCAACGGAATGGAACTGCCTGTCTCGGGAGTCGTCGTCACCGGACATCCTCCTTTCTACCGTGACTGATGGCCGCCGGCGATCGCCGGCGGAGACCGGAAAATCCGGTCAGAACACCTCTCCGGCCTTCGACCAGGGGGTCTCCATGAGGTCCCAGGTCGGGCTGTTGATCGCGATGTCCATGTCGCGGGCGAAGACCGCGAAGCCGTCGACGCCGTGGTACGGCCCGGAGTAGTCCCAGGAGTGCATCTGGCGGAAGGGGATGCCCATCTTGTGGAAGACGTACTTCTCCTTGACGCCCGCACCCATGAGGTCCGGCTTGAGCCGCTTGGCGAACTCCTCCAGCTCGAACGCCGTCGGGTCGTCGTAGAGCACGACGCCTTCCTTGAGCTCGGCGTACGTGCGGGTGTAGTCGTCCTTGTGCGCGAACTCGTAACCGGTACCGACGACCTCCATGCCGAGGTCCTCGTAGGCGCCGATGGTGTGGCGGGGGCGCAGACCGCCGACGGCGAGCATGACGCGCTTGCCGTCGAGACGCGGCTTGAAGGCCGCCGTGATCTCGTCGAAGCGCTTCTGGTAACGCGCGATCGCGGCCTCGGTCTTCGCCTGGATCGTCTCGTCGAACTTGGCCGCGATGGCCCGCATCGAGTTGACGATCTTGGTCGGCCCGAAGAAGTTGAACTCGATCCACGGAGTGCCGTAACGCTCCTCCATGGTGGTGCAGATGTAGTTCATGGAGCGGTAGCAGTGGATCAGGTTCAGCTTCGACAGGTGCGTCGAGGCCATCTCGTTCAGCGTGCCGTCGCCGGACCACTGGGCGATGACGCGCAGGCCCATGTCCTCGAGGATCCGCCGGGACGCCCAGGCGTCGCCGCCGATGTTGTAGTCGCCGATGAGCGCGACGTCGTACGGGGTCTCCTTGAACGACTCGCCGCCGGTGYCGAGCACGTGGTCGCGGACCGCGTCGTTGGCGATGTGGTGGCCGAGCGACTGGCTCACACCGCGGAAGCCCTCACAGCGGACCGGGATGACCGGCTTGCCAAGCTTCTTCGACGCCGTGCGGGAAACCGCCTCGATGTCGTCGCCGATCAGACCGATCGGGCACTCGGACTGGACCGAGATGCCCTTGGCCAGCGGGAAGAGCTCGTTGATCTCGTCGCAGACCTGCTCCAGCTTGGGGTCACCGCCGAAGACGATGTCCTTCTCCTGGAAGTCCGTGGTGATCTGCATCGCGGTGAAGTTGGTGACACCCCACGGACCGCGGGCGTAGTTGCGCCGGGTGGCCCAGGAGTACTGGCCGCAGCCGACCGGGCCGTGGCTGATCGTGACCAGGTCCTTCACCGGGCCCCACACCACGCCCTTGGAACCGGCGTAGGCACAGCCACGGATCGTCATGACCCCGGGGCGGGACTTGATGTTGGACTTGACCTCGCACTCCTTCGACCCCTCGGGGTCGTTGGCCTTGAGGTGCTTGGCCCGGAACTTGGCCGCCTTCTGGGGGTACTGCTCCAGGACCTCGGCGATCATCGCCTCGGTCTCGGCCCGCTGCGGAGCCGGAGTCGTCGTCATGATCGGGACCTCATCCTCGACAGTGTCAGAGCAGGTGGCCGGAGCCTCAGGCGACGGTCGCGTTGGCCTTCTGGCCGATGATCGACTCGTCTTCCTGCTCCATGATCCCGAACTCGATCAGCAGCTCCTCGAGCTCGTCCATGCTGATCGGGGTGGGGATGGTCTTCATGTCGTTCTCGTCGATCTTCTTGGCCAGCTGGCGGTACTCGTTGGCCTGGCTGTTCTCGGGGTCGTACTCGATGACCGTCATCCGGCGCAGCTCGGCGTGCTGCACGACGTTGTTACGCGGGATGAAGTGGATCATCTGGGTGTTGAGACGGCGGGCGAGCTCGATGATCAGCTCGTCCTCGCGGTCGGTGTTACGGCTGTTGCAGATGAGCCCACCGAGACGCACGCCACCGGAGTGCGCGTACTTGAGGACACCGCGGGCGATGTTGTTCGCGGCGTACATCGCCATCATCTCGCCGGAGGTCACGATGTAGATCTCCTGGGCCTTGCCCTGGCGGATCGGCATCGCGAAGCCACCGCAGACAACGTCACCGAGGACGTCGTAGGTGACGAAGTCGAGGTTCTCGTAGGCGCCGGCCTCCTCCAGGTAGGTGATGGAGGTGATGACGCCACGGCCGGCGCAGCCCACGCCCGGCTCCGGGCCACCGGACTCGACGCACTTGATGCCCCACTGGCCCTCGACCAGGACCTCGTCCAGCTCCAGGTCCTCGACCGAGCCCTTCTCCGCCGCGAGCTGGATGACGGACGTCTGGGCCTTCGAGTGCAGGATGAGGCGGGTCGAGTCAGCCTTGGGGTCGCAGCCGACGATCATGACGCGACGGCCCATCTCGGCCATGGCAGCCATGGTGTTCTGCTGGGTGGTGGACTTGCCAATACCACCCTTGCCGTAGAACGCGATCTGGCGCATTGCATTCTCCTCCTGGAGCTGCGTACGCACGCACGGTTTCGTGCAGTGCGTCCCGCGGTTCGGAAATCGGTTGCGGTCGTGGCCCCGCGAACCGACTGGGCGCTGGTAGCTCGCCCTCCCGGCTTGCCGCGATATGTAGAAACCGTAGGAGGGATTCATTTCGGACGCATGTACGTCGGTAACCGCTCCGTTAACAAGAAATCGACCCCACGGGGTGCTACCTCACCACTCAGGAAAGCCTGAAGGATAATTCCGAGGATAAGTTTTTGATGCGATTCCTGGGCCGCCCCGCGACCTGCACGTGCGGCGGCACGGGCCGCGGCGGAAGGCGCGGCACAGGCCCACCGGGGGCACCCCCACTCGGCGGCCGATCCGGTTTCAGCCGGGTCAGCGGGCCGTTAATCAGGAGTGTCCTCCCTGGTGACCGCCCCCGATATACCGGCTCTGGTGTGACGTACAACACCGAATCACGGGCCCTGAGTGCTCGGTCACCCCCGCACCTGCGCCCGGCGAGGCCATACATATCCGTGTTTGCGGAACTCTACCACCAGATTTTGCCGCGTTCGCGGTTGACTATCGTCCTAATTGCGGGTAACGGGGGTCGCGGGCCCCTCCCGAGCGCCCTCGGCAGGGCTCCCCCGGAAGCGGGCCGGCCGCGCCTTTACGTTTCCGAAACCACCCGTGCCGGTCCTGTCTGGACCAGGTCCGAGAGGTCGGATAGCGTTGCCTCGCGCACACGGGATAAAAGCACCGGTCAACACCCGGCAAACAGCACCCAGCAAACAGCTCGGTCCCATCAGCAGCGGTACCGAAAGCCAGGACGGTAGGAAGTGACGGAAGCTCAGGCCGTCGACGCCTGGACCGGCTCGCCCATCACATGGGAAGAACTGCGCACCGCGGTCGTCGGCAACAACGGTGTCTATCGGATCGACATGGCAGTCCTGCGCGAGATCGGCGGCTACGGCCGGCTCGGCACCAATGTACGGCAGATCCTCAGCCGGAAACTCGCGGGAGTGGGCCTCGGCCACCTCCCCGCCGAGCTGCCGTCCTACCAGGACAAGCAGGTTCTCCTGTACCAGTACGGCACCCCGGCGGCGGAGATCGTCGACGCGCTCAGCGAGGGTGCGACCGACGGCGCGGAGTCCGCGCTGCTCCGGTTGAACTCCTCGCAGGACCTCGCCAAGGTGCGGGACGCCTCGATCAAGGCGGTCGAGCTCCTGTCGATCCTCAGCGAGCGGTGCAAGGACTGCCAGGGTCCGCTGCACTGACGCCGGCCGCCCGCGGTAGGGCGGGGCAGGGCACCCGGGCTCCCCCGGAGGTCCGCTCCCGGTCCCTCGGTCAGCATCGGAAGGTCACGACCCGAGCGTGACGTCCGCCGGACGGGTCGGAAGGGCCGGATCGGCCCGTCCGGCCGGGAGGACCTTCCCGCCCCGTATGCACGCGCGGCACACCCGCGCACACGAGCACGTCACCCGCAGCCGCAGCCGCAGACCGTTCCGGTCGCCTGTCGGCACCGCCGCCCACCGCCTCGCCTGTCGGCACCACCGGCCAGCCGCTCGGCCCGCGTCTCCGGACCCTTCCGGAAACCTCATTCCGCTTTCCGCCGCGACGGCGCTGTTCCGCCGGCGGGCTGTCAGCCGAGCGACGAAGCTAGACCGCACCCCCCTTTTTGCTGCATAGTGCGCCGAGCGGGAATGTTGGCGAACGGGGGGGCGGATGGCACTGGGTACAGAAAGTTCCGGTTCGAATACGGCTCCGGATAGCACACGCGCGCCTTCGGCGGGGCTCGGTATCGCCGTCGCGTTGTTGACCGGAGTGGCGGTCACACTGGCGCTGGCGGTCTACTCGAAGACCCACGACCCCGCCCGTCGGCCGCTGTTCACCCTGGGTTTCTCCGGCATGCTGCCGATGAAGGCCTGGCTCACCACGGCCGCGGCCGTCCTCCTGTTCATCCAGCTCACGACCGCCCTGTGGATGTGGGGACGGCTGCCCGGAGCCGGCCGGGCACCCGGTTGGACGGCACCCGTCCACCGCTGGAGCGGCACGGTCGCGTTCGTGCTGACGCTGCCCGTCGCCTTCCACTGCATCTGGGCCCTCGGATTCGCCAGCAGCGATTCTCGCGTGCTCGTGCACAGCCTCGCGGGGTGTGTCTTCTACGGCGCCTACGCGGCGAAAATGCTCGGCCTGCGGACGCGAAAACTCCCGGGATGGGCACTGCCGGTACTGGGATCGGCGGTTCTCCTCTCCCTCGTCGTGCTCTGGCTGAGCGCGTCGCTGTGGTTTTTCACCCGTACCGACATCCCGAAATTCTGAGGAAGGCCGGCATGACGCAGGAAGCTCCGACCCGGCGCGTGGTCGTACCCGGCCTCATCGTGACCGCGGCGGGTGCCGCCGCCGGCTATGTGGTGGCCTCGGGCAGTAGCGCGGCCGACCCCAAGCCGCCCGCCGCCGAGGCCAACGCGGTGGGGACGGCCGCGGGCGGGGGCGACACCGCGACGCCGCTGGCCAACCTCGCCGACATCCCCGCGAACGGCGGCCTGGTCCTCGAGGACGCCAGCATGGTCCTGACCCGGGACGGCGGGAACGGCGTCAAGGCGTTCACATCCGTCTGCACGCACCAGGGCTGCAACGTCAGCTCGGTCGAGGGGGGGAAGATCATCTGCCCGTGCCACGGCAGCAAGTTCGACGCGCAGACCGGTGCTCCCGTCGCCGGGCCGGCCGGCGAGCCRCTCGCGCCGATCCCGGTGACCGTGCGCGACGACGCTGTCTTCCGCGGCTGAGAAGGGGGAGAACATGGACCTGAGCACCATCCGGGTGACCACGGCCACGGGAACGGTCGAGCTGACCCCGGACCGGTCCTACGTGATCGGCCGCAGCCGCGAGGCGGACATCACCGTCCAGGACACGAAGGTCTCCCGCCGGCACGTCGAGCTCGCCCCGGGCCCGGACGGCTGGACGGCGCGTGACCTGAGCACCAACGGCGTCTGGAGCGAGGGGGCGCGGGCGAAGCAGTTCGCCGTCGACGGCGAGATCCGCATCCGGCTGGGCGGGCTGAGTGGTCCGGAGGTCCTGCTCCGGGCGTTCCGGCCGGTCCAGCGCCCGCCGGCCGCGGCGCCGCGGCCGAAGCTCGACAACGCCGATGCCGAGACCATGCTGGCCGGGCAGGGCCGCCGGCCGGTCCCCGGGCAGGCCGCGCCGCCCGTCCCGGCCGCTCGGACGCCTGAACCAGTGGGTGCCGGGGCCGGCTCCGCCGGGGCCGGGGCCAGCGCTGGTGGCGGGGCTGGAGCTGGTGGCGGGGCCGCGCCGAGGCCCGCCCTGGGCGGTTGGCTGCGCGCGCTGCCGACCCTGGTCTGGCTCGCCGCCGTGGGATTCGCCCTCGGCGCCCTGGTCGCCCTCTCCTGACACCCGGCCGTCCTGCCGCGCCGGCGGCACCGTGCCGGCACGGCAGGATGGGAGCCGTGGTCACCGTCAGCCCGGAGCGGTTCGAGGAACTGGTCGTCGCCGCGTTGGACAGCCTGCCGCCCGAGCTGGGACGACGGATGCGCAACGTCGCCGTCCTCGTCGAGGACGACTCCGCGGACGGCCTGCTGGGCCTCTACGAGGGAATCCCCCTCACCGAGCGGGGCGACTGGTACAGCGGCGTGCTCCCCGACCGCATCACGATCTACCGCAACCCGATCTGCGCCATGAGCGCCACAGAGGCGGACGTCGTGCGTGAGGTGCGGATCACCGTCATCCACGAGATCGCGCACCACTTCGGTATAGGCGACGACCGCCTGGACGAACTCGGCTGGCACTGAACCACCCGGAACCGGTGGTCARCACCACCCGGAACGGTCAGCTTTCTCCCGGGAACGGGGGCGGGTCCTCCGAGCGCCTGCGCCGCCCGCTCAGCGAGGCCGCGACCTCCTCCAGAAGATGGTCGCGGGCGGCATCCCGGTCGTCCCGCAGTCTGGTCAGGTCGATCGGCGTGATGCCCTTGAGCAGGCCGTCCGGGTAGCACGGCCGGACCACCACCGGGATCAACCGACGCTCGACCCCGCCTTCCCCGCCCTTGCCGCCTCCGTCGCCGGCCGAGTTGTTCCCGGCGCCGGTGCCATCGCCCTCCCAGGCTGCCTGCCACTGGGCCTGGATCTCCCTGGCCGCGGTCAGGTAGTTCTCGCTCAGCACCGCGATCGTCCGGGTCGAGTACCGGACCGCGTCGTGCCACTCCGCGACGCGTCCCCTGCCCGCCACCATGTCGAAGGCGTCCAGGTGCACCTTGTACTTCGCGGTCTGGAGCTGATGGGCGATCCACTGGCCCCAGTCCTCGTCGGCGGCCGTGCACGAGATCAGGAAGTCCCACCTGCCGGTCGTCGCCTCGGGCACGGACAGCTGTTCGACCGCCATCAGACGGGCCTCCTCCCCCGAACCGGCCGCGCGGGCCGCGTCGGCGTTCCCGCGCCCCGCGATCCACGCGACGCCCTTGTACTTCTCCGTCTTGACCTCGACTCGCACGAAGTCGTCCGGGTCGAGCCCGCGCAGCCGCTCACTGACCGTCGACTGGTAGATCGCGTCCGAGACGATCAGTGCGGTGTCCAGGGCGTCGGACTTCCTGAGGACTTCGCGCAGTTCGTCGGCGTCGACCAGCCTCGCCGTGTTGATCGCGGGCGTGCCGGCAAGGCCCGTGCCGTCCACGAACGCCCGGCCCTCGTGCACCGCGATGCGCAGCCGGATCCGGCCGGTGCTGTTGCGGGTGCTGTTGTATCTGCCGAGGTCGATCCGAAGCTCCCGGGTGAAGTCGGCGACCACCGTCTCGGCGGGTATCCGGCCGTCGACGATCAGCATGAATCCGTCACCGCGGTCGTTGAAGTGCATGAACTCCGCCGGAATACCCGCGGCGGACGCCGCCCGCGCCGTGACGGCGCTGATGCCCCTGCGCCACTCCAGATGGACGAGCGCGCCGTTCTTGCTGAAGCTCACCGCGTCGACCACGACGATCGTCCCCAGGACTGAGAGCGGACCGGGTGAGTCGGACGTGCCGGAACTCCCGAAGGGGTCGGCGACGCGACCACTCCTGGCGGAGGTGCCCGTCACAGCGGCGGCGCTCCCGACCGCGGCCGGGGAGCTGGACGACAGGGCTCCCACCGAGCGGCGGAAGACGTCGTTAGCGGGATACTCCTCGGCCGCGACGGCCAGGATGCGGTCGGCGGCATCCGGCCCGCCCCATCCCGACGCGACCTGCTCACCCACCGCTTGCCAGAAGTCCCGGGAGGTGGTGCTGTCCCAGCTGGGATGGCGTTCGCGGTCGATACCCGCGAGCGCCAACAGCAATGTCGCGGAACGCTGCCGATGGTAGACCCTCGCCAGTTCACCCAGCTCGGATTCGGAAAAGGACCTGGCCATGGACTCCCCCGTCCGGCTCGTGCATCGTATGCCGGTGCCTGCTGCATTCCGACGCCCACGCGGACCCTCCGGGCTACCCGCCGAACGGCGTCGACCACAATAGTAGTGCGCCGACGCGGGCGATCCGGCGCCGTACCTCGGTGCGGCGCAGCGTCGAGGATGCGACAGTCACATCGCGGATCGTCTGGCGCCCCGGAAATCGGCGCGTGCTGACGACCGGTGACGGCGGTACTGGCGAATGGGAGGCACTCCGAATGCGACGCGAGCCGAGAAGCCTTCGAAATACGGGATCGCTGGCGGTCGTTCTGTTCGCCGGCCTCGCATTCGCCCTGACGGGCTGCGGCGGCGGGAGCGCCACACCCGGGGTCGATGGCCCCGTCGGCGCGGCGGCGGTTCCGCCGCCGGGCACGGAACACCGCGGCAACGCCGGCGGCTCGGATCCAGGTGACTCGCGTCCGGGCGGGACGGGGGCCGCCGCCGGCGGGCCGCCGTCCGCGGGCGGGCCGGTCGTGGCCGGGGTGGCGGTCGACGGGGCGTGGCGGGGAAGCTATGCCTGTGCTCAGGGAACCACCGGTCTGTCGCTGCGGATCGCGGGGACCGGCCCGGCCGCGCTCACCGCGACCTTCGACTTCTACCCGCTGCCGGAGAACCCCACTGTTCCCCGTGGCTCGTTCACCATGACCGGTTCCGTTCAGGGCGGTCAGATAAGGCTCGACGGTCACGAATGGGTCAGTCGCCCCGCCGGCTACGAGATGGTGAATCTCACGGGCACCCCGAGGGCCGGCACGCCCGACCGCGTCGAAGGCAGCGTCCGCGGGGTGGGCGGATGCACGGGATTCTCAGTCGAACGCGCTACCCCCGCGGAGAGCTGACGTCCCATTTCGGTGCGTTCACGGGCAGGATCGGTATGTGCGGACACGTCGGGCAGCGGAGGGCGACTGGCCGGCCATCTGGCCGGTCTGGGAGGCCGTCGTCGCCGAGGGTGAGACGTGCATGTGGGCACCGGGCACCGACGAGCGGAGCGCGCGGGGCCTGTGGATGTTGCCGGCACCCGCGCACGTGCTGGTGATGGAGGTCGAGGACGGCCCCGGTTCGACCCGCATCGTCGCGACGGCGCTGCTCACACCCAGCCAGCCGGGCCTGGGTGACCACGTGGCGCTGGCCCAGCTGCTGGTCGACCCGACCGTGGTCAACTTCGGCGGGGGCGCGTTCGGCCCCGGCGGCTACGGGACCGACCTGGCCAGCAGCCGCGGGATCGGCCGGGCGGCCGCCGAGGGCATGGTCGACTACGCCGCCGACCTCGGCTACCGCGCGATGCAGCTCAACTCGGTGGTCGCCGCGAACACCCGGCTGGTGGCGCTGTGGAGATCACTGGCGTTCCGGGTGATCGGCACCCTGCCCGCCGCGTACCGCCACCCGTGGCACGGCGACGTGGACCTCTACGTCATGCACCGCTTCCTCCCACCCGGCAACCCCGCGCCCCGCGTACTCGCCTGAGCGGCCTGAGCGGATTGGCGGATTGCCTGCCCCGGTCGACGTCAGCTCGCCGAACGCCGGGCGGCCTCGTCCGCGGCCGCGGCCGCCTGCGCCTCGGCCCAGATCTCGTTGAACAGCGCGATGCGCTCACCGATGCGCGTCCGGTCGAACTTCAGGTGGGTGCTCGTGATGCTGGCGCCCTGCAGGGCACCGACCTCCACCTCGTAACTGACCTCGTCATCGAAGAGAATGAAGTCACGGAACGTCTTGCGCCAGCCCGTCCCGCCGCTGCCGAGCTGGTCGCCGCCGGGCACCACGACACTGTGCACGATGATTCCCGCGTTACGCTGATCCTCACAGATCTTGACGAAATCCGAATTGCGCCGGATCTTCTCGCTGTTGAGGATGAAAACCCGCCGGACGCTAACGCCGCGACCCACTGCCTCCCGCTGCGCCGCAAGATACGCGCGGCCCAGCTCACTCTTCCAGAATCCGTCGCTGAAACTGCGTCGCCCACCGTCGGCAGCGGTGGTGCTGGTCGCCGAGATCGTCCGCTGGGCTCCCCGGGTGAGCGCCAGGATCCAGTCGCGGTCCTCTCCCTGACAGGTCGCGGAATCGCCCTCGAGGCCGCGAAGAAGCTCGTTCATGGCCCGGATCTCCTCGGCCACGAGCCGGCCCAGAACGGGCGACGGGGGAACGAACTTCGCGGACCGCTCGACCAGCCCGCTGATGGGCCGCGCTCCGGGGACAGCCGCCTCGACGGCCGAGCTCTCCAGCGACTCCAGCAGGCGTACGCCGCGGTCGACCCGGTCCAGCCGCCGCTCGAACCCCGAAAGGCGCTCGGCCTGCGCGTCCGCGGCCGCCTCCACTTTGCTCTCGACGTCTACCAGGTGCTGAACGACAAGGACGACACCGCCGATGAAGACGGAGAGCATCATTGTCCAGGTCATCTCTCCGTCGAGTAAATAGCTCAGCAGAAAAGTAGCACCGCCGGTCGCGACCGCCACCGCAACCTGCCTGATTATCCTGACCACAGACACTCTTCCCTTCCTCTCAACACGCCGTAGGAGTGTTTCCGAAGCTCCAGCGAACGCCTTCCTCGGCCGGTGTCCGCCCGAAATCCAGGAGGAGCTGGCTTCTAGTCCGGCGAGGAGCACCCAAAATGATCGAGACTGATAGCGGCATCCCAGAGACAGGAGGACTGAGTCGATCGTTCCCGCATATTAATTGGATTGGAGCGGATCTTCATTGTCAAGCCTTCGACACCACTGCCCCCACAACTCACTTCTTCATCAAAAAACATGAAATTGTCCGGAATCGGGCCCGGAATTTCCGCGCCGGACGGCTCCGCCACCCCGCCCACGTCAACCGCCCAAACCTCCACCCCGGCACGCACCTGAGCATGACAAATCCTTACGCTGCGCTACAGGTACGACGCCGCCTGGATGGACAGCAAGAATGGCCACCCAGGCGATCTCCCCACCGAGCAGAAAACCCGGTAGAAACACGGCGCCCCCGACGGCGACCGCCAAGCCGAACCATCCGAACGCCGCGCTCACCTGCACCTCCCCCTGTTCGACCTCGGTCACGCGCCGACGGAGTCCTCCTCAGCTCCCGCCTGGCAGACGCCCGCGACCCGTGCCAAGGCGGACAGGCTCGACGACGACTCGAGTCCTGCCAGCGCGAGCTGATCCCTGATCCGCCCGACCAGGCTGGACCACTCCCGCGAGAAGCCGGGACGTCTTTCCAGCGCGGCCCACACCTCGGCCAGCTCCTCGGTGACCCTCGCCCCGGGCATCCACAGGTGGAGCAGGTGATCGATCACCGGACGGAAGCGCCGCACCACCTCCTGGGCGGAATCAACCCCGATCCGACTGTTATCGAGCAGGGACTCCACCGTGGAAAGCAGCCAGTCGTGAAGGGCGAGGTCCTCGCACGCGGCCACGACGTCGGACGGATCGCATCTCCCGAGCCGCAGCCGCAGCGTACGCAGCGTTTCATCCTGGATGGTGAACTCGACGCTCACCGGTGAGACGGAAGCAGCCGGCTCGCTGTTCCGGTGAAACGACTCCGCCGACCCGGTGGGGACCGAGGGGAAATCGGAAATCCTCCGCTGCGCACCCAATAATTGTGGCAGCACGGCCGAATCAGAAGACCGCCAGGTGACGGCGAATCGTAGTTGCGTTCGGCGCGCCCGCAACGAGGTGACTCGGTCGATACCCGGCCTGCGCTGAACGCGGCTGAGCAATCGGCTGCTGACCGCGCCGAGATCGAGGGATGCCCGGGTCTGTGTTGTCAGGAATCCCGCAGCCAGGTCGTCCGCGTCAGTGCGCCCGGCGACCTCGATTATCCCCGGGTTCGCCACATAGTGCGACCACGGCAGTCTGCGCTCGCCCGCGGCTCGGGTGAGCCTGGCCCGGGTGGAGGCCTGCAGGACTGTGCCCCCGGTGACGGACGCTCGGGCCACGGCCGTTCCCGCACCGTCTGCTCTGGTGCCCGAGATGGTGGCGAGCGGGCAGTGCACGCCCACCCGTACGTCGGGCGAGAACGCATGGGCGACGGGCCTGGTAGCGCTGCGGACCCGGCCTCCCGGCACGATGTCCAGCAGCGCGGCGACGGTGGTGGCGCCGACGCGGTGGGAGTTCTGCAGCAGGGTGGTACGGACCTCGCCGACCAACATGTCCAGCTCTTCGGCGGGCTCGCGCGCCTTGGGCGCCCTCGGAACAGCCGTCGCCTTCGGAGCGGCCATCAACGGCCCAGAAAAAAGTAGGAAAGACGGTCCGCGGGCTCAGGCGGCAGCGCGATGCCCTCGGCTCCCGCACGACGTTCCGTGGCCGAGAGCGCTGCCGAGTCGACCCCCACCTGGCCGAGGATCACCCGCACGGCGTGCTCGACCGGAAGGTAGCCGGTATCGAGCACGGAGAAGGTCCGGTAGGCGCAGAAAGGCGCAGGGGCCGGGGTTAGGCGGCCGATCGATGGGAAGTCGGCCCAGCGGTCCGGCAGGTCCGCGGGATCGACCGTCACCGGGCGGACCACCGTCTCGCCACCGGCCCGCAGCAGGCCCAGTCGCAGGAGCTGCCACACCGCCGCCAGAAAGGCGCACGACCAGGCATGGTGCCCGCGGTGTTCGCTCCACAGCTCCACATCGAGGAAGACCGAGTGGCGGCGCGAGCCGTTTTCCGTCGGCGGCTGCCAAGGCTCCGCGACTCCCATCGCCCTTGTCCCGGTGGTGGACGGCGAGCGGGCTCCGTTACACAGCCAGCCAGTCTCGTTCAGCGTCGGACGCGAGCCGTTCGCCCCGTAGGGCGGGTCCGCGACGAGCGCTCCCTCGACGATGCGCGCCAACGGTACGTTCTCGGCGGCGGCGCACGCCGACTCCCGCGCGATGTAGTCGATGACGATGTCCTGGGCTCGCGCGGCGGCGAGCAGCTGTGGCACCACTGCTGCCGGCGGCGGCATCTTCCCCTGGTCGGAGTAGTCGTCGACGAGCAGGCAGGTGCTCACCCGGGGGGCCCGGCCAGCACGGGCGGCGCCACCCGCGCCGCCGGCGAGCGAGCCCAGCCGCGGCCGGTCCACCCACGGCGCTATCCGCCGGAAATGCTCCGCCAGTACGCCGGCGCCGCCCGCCAGGTCTTCCGGGTAGAAATGGCCGAGTTCCACCGACAGATGGGCCAGCGGGACCTCCACGGTGCGCTCGACGGCGCTCGTCTCACGGAACACCGCGGACCCGGGCACGGTCGTCGGCCCGCCGGAGAATGGTTCCACGTGTGTCAGAGCCCCTCCCACGCGCTGTCGTCTGTCAGGCGCTTGGCGAGGTCCTCGAACGCCTGTCCGGTCTCCTCGTTGGCGATCCGCGTGGTCGAGATGTCGTCCTCGACGATGATCTGCTCACGCCACTGCAGGACCGGGTCGAGCGGGATCGAGCCGAGCATTACGCTGCGGCCGAGGCGCAGCTTCGCCGCCAGCTTCTGCAGGTCGGTGTTGTACGACTGCAGCCACACCGACTGTTCCGCCCGCAGGACGGCCAACTGTGGTGAGTCTGGTTCGAGCACGGCGGTGCGGACGAACCGGATGGTGTCCTCCAGCTCGCGGCGCCTGTGCCCGCGATCCATCCCCGTCTCGAGGATGCCGTGCGGGCCGAACACCAGGCCGGCGGCGGCGACGATGTGCTGGCGCGTCCACCGGTGGAACACCAGCCAGCGCGCGGTCTTCTCAGCGAGCGCCGGGTCGGCCGTGGCACGCAGCACCAGCTCCGTCGCGTACGACCGGCCGGCGCTGAGGTCGACGAGGGTGAGCTCGAACTCCTCGTCGAGGCGCAGGAACAGATCGCTGCACCGCCGGGCCATGGTCGCGTCGACGGGGAACTCCCCACCGCCGGAGTCACCCGGCAGCAGGGTGAGCCTGCCGGCTCCGAGCGGTCTTGCCCGCGGCCCGCCCAGCTCCGACTGCCCCCAGACGTCCAGCTGGTCCACTTCGGCCGTCCGCCCGGCGAGGTATTCGTGCAGCCCGCCGCCGGTAGCCGTGCCCTGCCCTGCCGCCTCCACACCGAAGATGGCGCCCGCGGTAGGCGAGCCGAAGTCGAAGTCGAGATAGCAGACGTCGCTGCCCTGCATCGCGCGTCGATAGGCGACGTTGCAGCTCGTCACGGAGCGACCGGTGCCGCCTTTGTCGGACGTCGCAAATATGATCATCGGAGCCGGGCCCTCAGGCTCGCCGGGCCATGGCGAGCGCGTCGAGATCGCGCAGCGCCGCCTGCACGATCGCGATCGACGTCGCCGGCTGGCGTTCACGCAGCTCACGCGCCCGCTGCAGGTTCGCCCCAATGCCGTGCAGCTGGGTTCTGGCCGGGACGGTGGATGTCGGAGACTCCCGCAGCAGCTCGGCTGTGTGCAGGTGGTCGGCCTCGGCGAGCATGTCCAGCGCCAGGTCGGCCAGCCGGGCGCTGTACGGACGCGCGACGGAGACCGCCGCGACGGTGACGAGCGCCTCCATCACCCGCTCGGTGAAGTACCAGGACGGCCCCTTGTCCGTTGGCGACAGCTTGAACAGGCTGATGTCGTCCCACAGCCCGGCGCCGGGACCGTCGGAAAGCTGACGGAGCCGCACGTGACGGTCCCAGATCTCGTCCGCAAGGCCGACCAACCGATCTCGCAGCGCGCTGTCACGAGTGACGGCCGCGGTCCGCGCCACCCGCTTGAGCAACGCGGTCGAGAAGTCCGCCACCGGCCACTCCATAGCCGGCCCGAGGTCCTCGGCGCCGGTGAGCGGGAGCCGTACCCCCGGGACGTGCAGCTCGATCGCGGGCTCGCGCAGCCTCGCCCGCCTGGTGACCCGACCCCGCACGGCCAGTTCCGCCAGGACGTCCGCGATACGCGCGATGTCGACGTCCCGGGCTCGCTCGGTGGCCAGCGCCTCGATCGTGATCGAGGCCGCGAGCAGGGTGTCGTAGTCCGTCTCAGGCCCCTCATCCGCAGGGTTCGCGCTCCGCCAGGGAACCTCCTCGACGGGCCAGCGGGACCGGCCGAGGCGCGCGATGGTCGACCAGTAGAGCTGCGCCAGGTTCGAACGCAGCTGGAGGGCACCCACCAGGCCCTCCTGATCCGGGTTGATCAGGCCGAGCTGTCGGGTGCGCGCCGAGAAGAGGTCGGAGATGCCGTCGAGTGCGACCACCGTGAAGTACAGGGAGGGCTTCGCCTGAGCGACACCCGGGGACTGGTCGACCACGACGCCCGTGCCCGCGTCGACCGGGGGGGCATCCCGGATGATGCCCCAGGACCAGCCGCACTCGAACAGCACGCTGTCGTCGTCCACTGCTTCGGCGGACAGTTCCACACCGAGTTTCAGCTCGCGCAACGAGGTACGGGCCGGGACCAGCGCGTCGCGGACCTCGTCGAGGACCTTCTCGGTCGACTTCCCTTCGGTGTTGACCAGGTCGCACAACGCCCGCCCCTCCTCGGAGTAGGCCGCGAAGGTCCGCACCGTGAAACTACGCAGAATTCCCACCATCGACGCGGTCAGCCGACGCGATGCGGCCTTCTCCAGCTCCCGCATCTCGGCGAGCAACGCGTCGCGCCGCACCGTCGGCCGGAACTCGCGGACGAAACCGAGAATGGCGAGTGACAGCGTGATGGACATCGAGAACGAGTCGACTATCTCCAACGCACGCTGCTCGGGGGTGAGTGGCTCGCCCTGGCCGACCGGCTGAAAATACGAACCGCCGGAGAAGACCGGCGCACCCCGCTCGTTCGTATACCGCTCGAGATACTCACTGAGCGCCCGCACCAGCACTTGCGGGATCTGGCGCGCATCACCGATGCGTTCCAGCGCCACTCGCACGTCCTTGGCGGTCTCGTCCGGCTTTACGATCTCCATCCCGGGCATCTGGTACGACGGGTACATGAGGCAGAGCAGCTGTTCTGCGTCGCTGGTGGAGTTCGACTCGGCCCGGCCGCTGAACTTCCATCCGCCGCCCTGGTACGAGTACTCGGCGGCGGCCTCCCACATCTCCAGCAGAAGCTGCCTAGGTCGGATATCCAACGCCGTCCCCCTTCTTCCTCGACGTCCGGGCCCGCTAGGCGTCCGCGGCCGTGGTGGAGCCGTCCGGCTCCCGTCTTCTCGTGCGGCCGCGGACGAGGACCATGCTTTCGTATCCCTCGCGCAGCATCTCGGCACCGACGAACCGGTCCGCCTTCACATCGGTCGCCGTCGCCTCAAGGCTTTCGACGATGTAGTCCATCTTCAACGAGACCGCCGGGAAGCGGATTTCGCCGACCTCGTACCCTCTGGAATTCTCCATGTATGCCATCGCGAAGGGCGCGCCGGGCATGAGCGCGTCGAGGAAGCACCTGGAGGCGCGGTGAAAATCTTCCCTTTGCTCGGAGATGGAACACGCCACGAAGAACATCGTGCCGATGTCCCACCTGGAGCGGGGTAACTCGAAGACGCTTCCCTGTTCGACCACCACCCGTTCCGCCAGCGCCCGGCGCGGGTCATCCACACCGAGGTAGGCCCGTTCCTGGGTCAGCACCTTCCAGAACGGGTCCCAGGCGGTGCCGTAGGACCGGACCTCGTTCTCCAGCCACGTGACATTGCTGGCGGAATGCTCCCGCAGGGTGATCCGCTCGCACCAGGGCAGCATCGACAGCGCCGGATAGAGGTTACTGCCGGTGCCCACGTCCAGCCCGTTGAGCGGGCGATCGGCGGCGGTCGCCGCGGCCGCGGCGAAGGTCGCGAAGAAATCCCGGACGCCCTCGAGGATTTCCTGGTCGTCGTCACGCAGGACGGCGTAGTTGTGGGCGTGGTACAGGTCGGGATCGAACTCGTCCCACCGCTGCCCGGCGTTGCCCATCGGGTTCTCATTTTCTTCTACGTGCACAGCGGCTCCCACGAATTGCGCGCGTCACTGTTCTGAACCGGGCCACAGTCGGGCCGGACGGCGGCCGAGGGCCAGCAAGAGCGGCCACGAGCAGGCGTACACACGCTCCGCGTGGCGGCGGGCCGCCCACAGCCGACCGCGGACGGCCCGCACCCACGGCCAAACATCGCGGCAGCAGGCGCCGCGGCGGACACAGAGCGGCGGCGGTGAAAGGGCGTGGGAGAACAGTGGTCCGCCTGGCGCTCCCGAACAGACCGGGCTCGGCTACCCGTCCAGGAACGGGTCGGTGCCGTTTCGGTCAGTGCGTGGCAGAGCGCGGCACGTGACGGACCGTGTCCGCGCCGCCCTGCGGATTCCGGTCCAGGTTGAGTTCGAACAGAAGGCGCGGCTCGTCCGCTCCGTAATAGCTGTCGACGTCCGCAGTCTGCTCGAAGCCCAGTGAGCGGTAGAGGTGTATCGCGACCGGGTTGTCGCGTGCCACAGCGAGGCGCACCCGCTGCACACCACGAAGGTAGAGACTTTCGAGTGTTTCCAGCGCCAGCAGGCGGCCGACACCCTGGCAGCGGCGGGAGCCGTCCACCCCAAGGGCCAGGAAGTGGGCGAGATCCGTTTCGGCATCGGACCCGGAACGCACGGCTATCGAGTACCCGAGCAGCTCGCCCGCCTCGTCGGCGACGAGGATCTCCTGCTGGTGGACGTCGAAGAGCTGGCGAAGGACGAACTCGGGGTACGCGAGCCGGCCAAAGATCTGCCGGTCGATCCGGCTGAGCGCGGAGAGGTCCGCCTCGACGACCGTCCTCACCTTGACCGTGTTCACGGCTCGCCCCTCCTGGATTTTCCCGGCCTGTCGACATGCCGGCCCGCGGGAGACAAGAGCGCGAACCCGTCGACCTGAGACGGCCCATGGACCATCCAGTACTCCCGCTACCCCCGCGGCCTTCCGGCATTCGGTGCGCCACGCCTCGGCGGAGGGCCGCGCTTGGAAGACTACCGCGCAGGTCGGAGGCGTCCTCGGCGGGCACGAAGGCGCCTGGCGCTGACCCAACCGGATACGACGGCATACAACGATGATGCCTCACTGGATGCGCACAATCCGTAAAACAGATGACTTCCAGCCGACATACAGTCACCGCCAAATGGCGGGATTAGCTGCTTTAAAGCAACAGGACGAACTTTTGACAAGAATTGGAGGCCGCGGGCGGCCAAGGGCGGGCCCGGGGACGGCTGAGAGCGGCCGGGGGAGGGGCCGAGAGGGAGGCGGCCGGGTTGACCGCGGTGAGGCCGTCGATCGACGTCGCCGGTCGAGCCGGCCCCAGGCCCGCGGCGGCCACCCCGGGCCGGTGCTCCGCCAGCGAAGCTGTGAAGGGCATCACCTGGTCAGACCATAACGAAACGGGCACGGGTTCGGGAAACGCACCCGATTCGAAGGAGCTTTGCCCGTGGCGGACCGGACTGCGCTCGACCCGTTCTCCAGCATGGACACCATGGATGGCACGGATTCCGATCTCGCGGTACTCGTGATCATGGCTGGGGCGGCCGTCATCGGCTACCTGGCGTCCCTGCTCGTACACCGGATCCTGCGGCGGATCGGTCGGCACTCGCGGATTGTGGAGGATCTCGCCGAACGGGGGCGCCGGCCCGCCCGGCTCACGCTCGTCGTTCTGGGGCTGCTCATCGCGGCGAACGCGACGGTGGAGCAGTCGTGGACGCCGGCCACCATCCGCGTGCTCGGCCTCGCGCAGATCGCCGCGCTCGCGTGGGTGGTGGGCGTGCTGGCGTTCGTCGTGGAGGACCTGGCGCTGTCGCGCTACCGGATGGACGTCGCCGACAACCGGCACGCGCGGCGGATCCGTACCCAGGTGATCCTGCTGCGCCGGATCACCGTCGTCGTGATCACCGTGATCGCGGTCGCCTCGATGCTGATGACCTTCCCGAGCGTGCGGGTCGCCGGCGCGAGCATCGTGGCGTCGGCGGGCGTGGTCGGCATCATCGCCGGGCTCGCGGCGCAGACGTCGCTGGCGAACGTCTTCGCCGGGCTGCAGCTCGCCTTCACCGACGCCATCCGGGTCGACGACGTGGTGGTCGTCGAGGACGAGTGGGGCCGGATCGAGGAGATCACCCTCACCTACGTGGTCGTGCACATCTGGGACGACCGGAGGCTGATCCTGCCGTCGACCTACTTCACCACCAACCCGTTCCAGAACTGGACCCGCCGGGAGTCCGCGGTGCTCGGCGCGGTGGAGTTCGACCTGGACTGGTCGGTGCCCGTCGCCGACATGCGGACCGAGATGCACCGGATCGTCGAGAGCACCGACCTCTGGGACGGGCGGGTCAGCGTCCTGCAGGTCACCGACGCGGTCGGGGACCACGTACGGATCCGGGTGCTGGTGAGCGGGAACGACGGGCCGACGGTCTTCGACCTGCGCTGCCATGTACGCGAGGCACTGGTCGACTGGTTGCGGCACAACCACGCGGCGGCGCTGCCGCGTACCCGGATCGAGATCGACGCCACGGCGGCCGGCGCCCGCGCCGGAGTCCAGGGCGGCGCGCGTTCCAACGGGCACCGCGTCGAACTGGGCAAGGCCGGTCTGGGCCAGGCCAGGGCCGGCGAGGCCGAGCGGGGCAGGGCCGAGCCGGGCACGACGGCCGCCCAGCCGGAGGATCTCTCCGATGCCCGGCTCTTCGCCGGCAGTGCTGAGGCCGAGGAGCGTTCCCGTGCGTTCAGCGAGACCGGCGAGCACTCCCCGGCCGACAGCTCCGGCCTGGTTGACGGCCCCGGCCCGACCGACGCCCCCGGCCCGACCGACGGCTCCGGTCTGACCGCTCCCAACCCCCGCGAGGCGGACGGCAGCCACGCGCCTGACCGTCCCTCGTCGAGGTGAGCCGCCGGTAGGCGGACACCGAAAGGGCCGCTGCCCCGAGATCTCGGGGCAGCGGCCCTTTTCCGTCGTCAGGCGCCAAACCGCTGTCAGTCGCCGGCTCGCCGTTACTTACCGCCGGGCGTACCGACGGCTGTGCGAGGTGCGGGAGAGGCCACGGCCGTTGAAGGCCCTCCACAGCGCCAGAACGATGATCGCGCCGATGATGGAACCGATGATGCCGGACGGCTGGAGCGCGCCCTCACCAATGTCCTTGTTGAACAGGACGTAGCCGAGGAAACCCCCGACGAAAGACCCGACGATGCCTACGGCGATCGTGCCGAGAATTCCGATCGGATCCGGGCCGGGGAGAACCAGACGCGCGACCGCGCCGGCGATCAGACCGAGCAGGACCATGACGACGAGGAAAGTCAGCATCAGTGGTTTCTCCTTTACCGAGGTTGTTGGCAGCTTTTTGCCCCGCGCCGGAACTCGCAAACACTTTGTCCGGCGAGAACCGGATCCACCGCTTTGCGGATGCTTTCAGCGCCCACGCCGCCGGACCGGCTCGGCACGAAGCCGCCTCAGCTGCCGGACTTCGCCGCCTTCGTGGCCCGGCGGCGGCGCACCGACCGCCGGAGCAGGAGCAGCACGGCGCCACCGAAGACCGCGCCCCCGGTGGCACCGGGATGCCGGCGAGCCTGCTGGCCGGCCGTCCGTGCCGCCTTCCCGCTGGAGGCCGCCGTACGCTCCGCGGCGGCCGCGACCTGCGGGTGCTGCTCCATCTGCTCCCTTACGGTGCCGACCGCCCGGTCCTTCACCTCGACCGTCTTCTCCGCCGCGGAGGCGAGCGTGGGGTTGTGGCCGACCTTCTCCCGGACCGCGCCCACCGCCTTCTCGGCCGCGTCGCGCGTCTTCTCGGTGGCGGAGGCCACATGCGGCGCGAGCCCGGCGGTCATCTCGTTGAACTTGCGGCGGATGTCGGCACCCTCCGCGTCCTCGGTGACCGCGGCGTCCTCGGTGACCGCGGCTCCGGCTGCGGGCACGGTATTCGCGGCACCAGGAACGGTGTGCGCGGTACCCGGGGCGGTATTCGTGGCACCCGGGGCGGTGTTCGCGGCACCAGGAACGGTGTTCGTGGCACCAGGAACGGCGGCCGGTTCGGGCGCGGCCACGACCGGCGGTCGGGGGCCTGTCAGATCGGTACGCGGGGGATTCATGCCCTCGTTCATCTTCTGGTTCTCCTCGGCAGAATCGGGGACTCTCGCGTGCCTGAACGGAGGCGACTTCTGGGTTGCCCGCACGCGTCCTGCCGACGAACTACCCATGGATCCGCCGTAGATAACGCGATGTGTCCACGCATCGCCGTCACCACACACCGTTGTCCGCGATGGCCGCCGACGCGGATGTCCTGCGCGCCACCGGCTCCGCCCCGTTGGGAGGCCCCCGAGGCCCCCGCCCACGGCCCGGACGTCCACCGGCCGATGTAGCCCAGTACACACCGGAGGAGGCGAGCGGGGCGCCGGCCGGCATATGCCATGTACGTCTCGTGCTGGACAAAGGGCGGGGGCCGCGGCGCGAGGTCGGCTACCGTTCCCCCACGGCTTCCGCCGCGCGCGTCGCGTCCAGGAGGTGGCTGATGTCGGATACCGCGGGTGTGGGTGCGGACGACGGCCGGCTCGACGGCCTGTACGGCCTGCGTGAGCTCGCCGGGCGACTCGCGGCCGGGTCGATGAGCTCCCGGGAGCTCGTCGCCGCCTGCCTGGAGCGCATCGAGGCGACATCCACGACCCTGAACACCTTCCGGGTGCTACGGGCCGAGGAGGCGCTGGCGGAGGCCGAGGAGGCTGACCGGCGGCTCGACGCCGGGGAGCGGCTCCCCCTGCTGGGTGTCCCGGTGGCCATCAAGGACGACACCGACATGGCCGGCCTCCCCACCGCCTTCGGTGCGGCCGGCGACTTCCCGCCGGCCACCGAGGACTGCGAGATGGTCCGGCGGCTGCGGGCCACCGGCGCGATCATCGTCGGCAAGACGAACACGCCCGAGTTCGGGCAGTGGCCGTTCACCGAGGGGGCGGCGTTCGGCGCGACCCGCAACCCCTGGAACCTCGACTACTCCCCCGGTGGGTCGTCCGGCGGCGCGGCGTCGGCCGTCGCGGCCGGGCTGGTCCCCGCCGCGATCGGGTCGGACGGCGCCGGCTCGGTCCGCATCCCCGCGGCCTGGACCCATCTCGTCGGGATCAAGCCGCAGCGCGGGCGCATCTCCAGCGCGCCGGTAACCGAGCAGTTCAACGGGCTGACCACCTTCGGCCCGCTCACCAGGACCGTCGCGGACGGCGCCCTCCTGCTGGACCTGCTCAGCGGAAGCCTCCCGGTGGACCGGGACCGCCCGCCGGTGCCGGCGGAGACCTTCCTGCGCTCGGCCGAGCACCCGCCGCCCCGGCTGCGGATCGGCCTGTCGCTGCGCGTCCCCTACAGCGGGATGTCGGCCGCGCTGGATCCGGCTGTCCGCGCCGCCGTGGAGCGCCTCGCCGAGGTGCTGGCCCGGCTCGGGCACGACGTGGTGCCGGTCGAGCCGCCGTACGGCCTGCTCGGCCTGCTGTTCCTGCCCCGCTCGATGGACGGCATCCGGGACTGGTCGCACCGGGTGCCCAACCCCGAGCTCCTCGATCCGCGGACAGTGGCGAACGCGCGCAACGGGCGGGCGCTGCGGCCGGTGCTCGGGCTGACCCGGGCCGCCGAGGCACCGGCCCGGGCGTGGATCGGCCGGGTCTTCCGCACGGTGGACGTCCTGCTCGCGCCGACCACCGCGGTGCCGCCGCCGCGGGTCGGCGAACTGAACCGGGAGACGAACTGGGAGACCGATCAGGCGATCGTCGCGGCCTGCCCGTACACCTGGCCGTGGAACGTCCTCGGCTGGCCGGCGGTCAACGTCCCGGCCGGGCTGACGCCTGCCGGGCTGCCGGTCGGCGCCCAGCTCATGGGCCCGGCGGGCGGCGAGGGGCCGTTGATCTCCCTGGCCGCCGAGCTGGAGGACGTCGAGCGTTGGTACACGCGCCGGCCGGGCCGCCTGGAGGCTTCGACGCCCGCCTGACCCGGAGGCGTCTGAGCTGGAGGCGCCTGCGGCCGGAGGCTGGCGGCCGATCCGGATCGTCACCGCCGGATGCACACAGCGGGACACCGGCACGTGAAGCACCTTGTAGCTCACTCGAGGTGACCTCCGGAGGTGCCATCGGGGGTACAAAATTGGAGGTCGCCCGCGAACGGGCCTCTGCGCCCTGGACAATGGCGCATGCTCAGCAACGTGGTACCCCGGATCGGGGACTTCGTGGGTCAGTTGGGGGCTGGTCTGCTGGTTCTCGGTGCCGCGGTCGCGGTAGGCGCCGTCACCGACCTGTCGACCGCGGGCTACTTCGGGCTCGGTGCCCTGGTGACCGCGGTGACCTGTCCTCCGGCGGCGACGCTGGGTGTCGGGCTCGCCGCCGAGGTGGTGGCCGTCGCCTCGGGGTGGTGGGACCACCGGTTCGGCAACGGTCAGCACATCGCGGCCTGCATCCTGGTCGCGGCCCAGGTCGCGGTGGCCGTCTACGTGTCGGTGAGCCGTAACCGGCGCAGCTCGGAGCTCCAGCAGGTCCGGGCGGTGGCGGAGGTCGCCCAGCGGGCTCTGCTGCCCGAGGTGCCCATCGCGCTGCACGGGGCCGGGTTCGCGGCCCGCTACCTCTCCGCCGCCAAGGAGGCCTCGGTCGGCGGCGATCTCTACGAGGTGGTCGCGACGCCGCACACGATCCGCATGATCATCGGTGACGTGCGCGGCAAGGGGCTGCCCGCGGTGCGGCTGGCGACGGTGGTCCTGGGCGCCTTCCGCGAGGCGGCGGTGACCTGGCTGGACCAGGGGCAGGTCGCGGCCGCCTGCGCCCGCTCGGTCGGCCGCGAGGCCGAGCCGGAGGACTTCGTGACGGCGCTGCTGGTCGACATCTACCCTGACGGCCGGCTCAGCCTGTGCTCGGCGGGCCACCATCCGCCGCTGCTGGTTGGGGCGACCACCACCACCACGCTGACCTGCCCGTCCTCACCGCCGCTGGGCCTCGGCGACCGCTTCGCGACCGCGACGGCGGACTGGGCGGTCGGCGACCGCCTGCTGCTGTTCACCGACGGGCTGATCGAGGCCCGGGACGGCGAGCGGGCCTTCTTCCCGCTGGAGCGGCACGTCGACCTGCTGCGCGACGTCCCGCCCGATGCCGCGCTCGACCGGCTCACCAGCGCCCTCACCAGGCACGTGGGTGGGAACCTGCACGACGATCTGGCCCTGCTGCTCGTCGAGCGGCGCCCGACGGGCGCGGCGCTGGCCGCCACGGCCCAGGCGCCGTTGTCCGCCGGGGCGCTCCCGGCCACTCCCGCGAACGCGAGCGCGGCCACGATGTCGGAATAGACGATGCGCGCCGTGGGACGCGCGAGGCGGGTCAGCGGCCGGCGGAGGCTCGGCGGCGGCCGTCCCGGCGGTAGGAGAACGGACCGGGAAGGTCGACGCTGGAGAGCCCGCCGCGGCGGTTCTTCGACCACACCCGCCAGGAGACGCGGCCAAGCTTCAGGGTCACCGAGGAGACCCCGTTCTCGCTGACGTTCACGTGGAAGGGGCCGTAGCGCGGCCGGCGTGTGTAACGCAGTCCCATGACTACCTCCAGGGAAGATGTGGGGCACGGGGGTCCTTTCCGGCTTTGCCCCCCGCTACACCCACGAACACCGATCTTGCCGTCCATGACCCGCCTACCCAGTCGCCCCATGTGACTTAGGTCACCTATCGCGATCCACATGTTCTGTCGGGCCGGACCTGGACAGGGCCCAGGGGATGCACGCTGTCGACGTGGGATCGCCCGACGGAGCCGGTAACGGCCATCCGCGGCCGGCTACCGACTGTGCCGACCTTCCTGCGTCGGCAGTCGGCCCCGTGCCGGAGTGGCTGGATCTGCAGATCCGCGACCGTGCGCTGCAGGCCACCGGGGCGTGCTTCACGATCACCGACCCGCGGCAACCCGACAACCCGCTGATCTGGGCGAACCCGGCGTTCGAGCGGGTGACCGGCTACAGCCTGGCCGAGGTGGTCGGGCGCAACTGCCGGTTCCTGCAGAACGGCGACGACGACCAGCCGGCGCTGGCGGAGCTGCGCGCCGGGCTGGCCGCGGGCAGGCACGTGGTGGTCGTGCTGCGCAACTACCGGCGGGACGGCACGCCGTTCTGGAACGAGCTCGCCATCAGCCCCGTGTTCGACCCGCTGGGGGAGATCACCCACTTCGTGGGCGTGCAGACCGACGTCACCGAACGGGTCGAGGCCCAGCTCGAGCGGGACAGGCTGTTCGAGCGCGAACGGGCCGCCCGCGGCGACGCCGAGCGCGCCACCGCCCAGCTGCAACTGCTCGCCGACGTCAGCGAGCTGCTCTCGGGCACCCTCGACGTGGGTGAGGCGCTCGACCGGCTCACCAAGGCCGTGGTGCCCACCGCCGCGGACTGGTGCGCGGTGGGCGAACGCCGGCCACCTACCGCCGCTCCTGCTCACTCCGGACGGGCGGGCCCGCCTGCTGGGTTCCACCGGCGCGCCGCCCACTGGCACCCCGGCCGGCTCCCACCTGGTCCTCTACACCGACGGGCTGGTCGAGTCCCGGGATCTCGACCTGGACGACGGCCTCGAGCGGCTGCGGCTCACCGCGGAGAAGCACGCCCCCGAGGACGGGCCCGAGGCCCTGGTGGATCTGATCGTCGACCAGATGCTCACCGGCCGGCGCCAGGACGACGACGTCGCGATCCTCGGCCTGCGGGTGCTCGCCGGGCCCGGCTGAGGCCTGCCGAGCCCGGCTGAGGCCTGCCGGGCCGTGCCGGGCGCCCGTACGGACGTCGGCACCTGACGATGTGTCCGGGTCCGTTATCGTGATAAGCCAGTCGATGGATCTTGCTGTCCGGTCGGCTGGCCGGGGGCAGCGCTCGCGGGGGGCGGCGTGGGTACTGACGATTGCGCTGGCACGTATTCCGGCGGCCCGGTGACCAGCGCGTGACCCGCCGGACCGGGAGCGAGGGGGGACGCGACCGGCGCGGCGCGGCGGGCGGGGACGTCGGCCCGAACGAGGCCGGGCTCGGCGTCAGAATGTCGCGGACCCTCGGGCTCCTGCGCCTGGTCGCGGTCCTGTTCGGCATCGCGGTACTCCTCGCCGACGCGGGATGGTACGGATCTCCGGCCCGGCTCGCACTGCCGGCCGTCGCCGCCTGCTGGGGCGTGGTCTTTGGCGTGGTCTGCCTGACCCGTGGCCTGGGTCGGGACCTCGCCGCCGGCGAGCTCCTGATGGGCCTGGTCGTGGCGGGCTGCGCGCCCTGGGCCGTGCCGCCGGGCGAGCTCGCCACCGGCCCCAACTGGGTGCTGCTGCGGCTCATCGGGACGGGCCTGACCATCGTGTGGTGCTTCCCGCCGGCGGTCTGGCTGCCGGCCGTGCTGGCGTTCGTCACCCTGTACACGGCCGTCGTCCACGAGATCGCCGCGCCGTCCGCTTTGGAGGCGGCGCTGCCGGCCGGCGCGGTCATCGCCGTCCCCCTCGCGTTCGCCGCGGTCGTCGGGCGGATGCGCCGCGGGGCCCGGCGCTGCGACGAGTGGCTCGCGCTGGCCCACACGCGGCGCCGCGGGCGCGGCATCGTGGCGGCACGGCGGCAGGACGTGGCCGAGTCGGACCGGCTCGTGCACGACACCGTCCTGAACACGCTCACCGGTATCGCCTGGGGAGCACGTGACGCGGGCGGGAAGAGCGTCCACGCCCGGTGCCGGCAGAGCGTGGCGATCTGTGAGGACCTCCTCGCCGGCGGGCGGGACTGGGAGGACGGCCTGATGGTCGCCCTCGGCCGGGCTCTGGACCAGGCTCGTGCCACCGGGCTGGGCGTGGAGTTCTCCTTCACCGGCTCCACGGACACGCCGGCCGAGGTCGCCGCCGCCGTGGCCATGGCCGTCAGCGAGGCGCTGTCTAACGTGCGCCGCCATTCCGGCCTGCCCCGGGCACGGGTGGACGCGCGCACCGACCCCACCGGAGTCCTGGTCACCGTGACCGACCACGGCGTGGGCTTCACCCCCGGCCGGTACCGCGCCGACCAGCTGGGCGTGCGCCGGTCGATCATCGACCCGATGGGCGACGTCGGCGGGTCCGCGACCGTGCGGTCGACGCCGGGAGGCCCGACAATCGTGACCTTGCAGTGGTCCCGTCGCTCGCCCGACGCGCCGGCGGTCGAGGTCGCCGAGCTCGAGGAGCGGCTGGCCCGCGACACGGCCGGGGCCGTCGGGCGGGGCGCCGTCGTCTGGCAGCTCGCGCTCGGGATCGTGCTCGTGATGCGGCTCTCCTACTACCAGCACCCGGGCCTCGTCGCCCTGGCCTGGGCCGCGTCCGGGGCGGCGCTGGTATGGGCGGGCCGGGCCAGCCGCCGCGGCCCGCTGCGCGGGCCGGCGGTGGCCGGGCTGACCGGGCTGTTCCTCGTCACCCAGATCGCCGCCGGGGCCCTCGGCCAGGAGGGCTCGCGGGTACCGCTCAACTGGGTGCTGGTCAGCGGGCTGGGGGTGTGCGCCTTCCTGACCGCGGCCTGCCCCGCCCGGCAGTGGCTGCCCGCCTCGGCGGCGATCGCCGCGTGCGCGGGCGGCATCGTCGCCACCAGGTACAGCGGCGGGCCCGGGATCGTCGGTTACCTCAGCGTGATGTTCTACACGCAGGCAGTCGTCCAGTCGGTTGTCGGCGCGCTCGGCCCCATGCGGCGCGGGACGGCGGCGGCCGCCGCCGAGATCGCCCGCGCCGACGCCGAGCTCGCCGCCGACCTGGTCGCCTCCGCCAAGATCACCCAGGATCGCCGGGCCCGGCTCGACCGGCTCCGTGCCGACACGCTGCCGCTGCTGGCCGCCATCGGCGACGGCCGGCTCGACCCCGCGGCCGACGAGGTGCGCGCGCGCTGCGCGTCCAGCGCGGCGGAGCTGCGCCGCGCGATGACCAGCCCCGTCGCCGGTTCGGACCTGCTCGAGGGCCTGGAGCCGGCGCTGCGCGCCGCCGAGCGACGTGGGGTGGCGGTACGGATGCAGGTCGCCGGCACCTTCGACGCCGTTCCCGGGACGGCCCGCGACGAGGTGGTCGCCGCGCTCTCGGCGGTGCTGGCCACGGTCACCCCCGCGGCCACCGCGGTCACGGTCACCCTGACCGGCACGGACGACACCGGCGAGGCGTTCGTCACCGCCGACGACCCGGCGGTGGCCGAGGCGGGCCCGCCCGTCACCCCGGCGCCGTCCGCCTGGACGCAGGTCATCGACGACAGCGGCGACGGCCAGCTCTGCGTCGAGATCCGCTGGTGCCCGCCGCAGCGGGTCGGCGGCGCCTGAGCGCGGGGCCTCTGCCGACGCGCGGCACCGGTCGCGTTCCAGCACCCAACTTCGATTACGCATCGCACTCGGAAAGTCACCTGGCGTGATTCCCGATCTCGTCGCAGACTCTGGTCGACGACGGACGCGGCCGAGGGAGGGACGTCCATGGCCCTACACGGCCGGGCGAGAGGCAGGCGCGGCGACCAGGCCGTGGAGGTGCGGCCGCACCTGGTCATCCCGGACGAGGACGGGCCCGTCCCCCGGTACCGCATGCCGCGCTCCTCGCTGTCCGCCGAGACCGCATACCAGATCGTGCGCGACGAGCTGATGCTGGACGGCAACGCCCGACTGAACCTGGCCACGTTCGTGACCACCTGGATGGACGAGCACGCCGACCGGCTGATGGCCGAGTGCGCGGCGAAAAACATGATCGACAAGGACGAGTACCCGCAGACGGCCGAGCTCGAGGCCCGGTGCGTCAACATGCTCGCCGACCTGTGGCACGCCCCCGACGCCACCGACGCCGTCGGCTGCTCGACGACCGGGTCCTCCGAGGCGTGCATGCTCGCCGGGCTGGCGATGCTACGCCGGTGGCGCTCGACCAGGGAGCCCCACGGCAGGGAACAGGGCGGCGGGCAACGCGGCACCGGTGCGCGGCCGAACATCGTCATGGGTGCCAACGTGCAGGTGTGCTGGGAGAAGTTCGCCCGTTACTGGGACGTCGAGCCCCGGCTGATGCCACTCGCGCCCGGGCGGACCCACCTCACCGCCCCGGAGGCCGTCGCCCGCTGCGACGAGAACACGATCGGGGTCGTGGCCGTCCTCGGCTCGACGTTCGACGGGACATACGAGCCGGTGGCCGAGATCGTCGCCGCGTTGGACCAGCTGGCGGCCTCGGGCGGCCCGGACGTCCCGGTGCACGTCGACGGGGCTTCCGGCGGGTTCATCGCCCCGTTCTGCGACCCCGACCTGGTCTGGGATTTCCGGCTCGAGCGCGTGGTCTCCATCAACGCCTCCGGACACAAGTACGGGCTAGTCTATCCCGGGGTCGGCTGGGCGCTCTGGCGCGACGCCCGGCACCTTCCGGCCGAGCTCGTCTTCGACGTGGACTATCTCGGCGGCTCGATGCCCACCTTCGCGTTGAACTTCTCCCGGCCGGGAGCACAGGTCGTCGCGCAGTACTACTCTCTGCTACGACTCGGCCGGGCCGGTTACCGGCATACCGCCCGCACGTGCCGTGACAATGCGCGTTGGCTGGCGGATGAAATCGCGAAGCTCGGCCCGTTCGAGCTGATCTCGGACGGTTCGGGGATCCCGGCCTTCGCGTTCACGACGAGGGATGCGGCCGAGTTCAGCGTCTTCGAGGTCTCCGAGGCGCTGCGTGCCCGTGGCTGGCTGGTGCCCGCATACCGATTCCCGCCTGATCTGGCCGAGCTGGCGGTACTGCGGATCGTCGTGCGGGCCGAGTTCAGCCGGGATCTGGCGCATCTGCTGGTCGAGGACCTGCACCGGGTGGTCGGACGACTCTCCGGCCCCCGGTGGCGGACCGCGGCCGGCGGCGCCGATCCCGCGTCGTTCCACCATTGATCCAACCACCGTCCGAGCCGCCCCGAAACCGACACGACCCGACGTATGGAAAACATGAGGGCACACACAGGCCAACACAGACCGCGGGGCCGGAGATGCGAACCGCCCTCCGCACAAGGTCCACCGCGGGCGGGCCGCCCTGGGCCCACCAGACCACACCGAGCCGCACCGAGCCGCACCGGCCCACACCTGGCCACGACACACCCTGCCCCACACCGGTCGCGACAACCCTGACCCGACTCGTTCGATTCCGGCGGAACTGTCGCAATCAGGACGCCGGCACAACGTTCCGGCGTTCGAGAAAGGGCCGCTAGAATGGTCGATGGAATCAACTCGGAAAGACTGGGAAATCTAGCCCGGGCACAGGTGCCCACATCCGGCCGGCGACGTCGCGGCCGGGCACACCGGCCACCGGGCCCGGGCACTTCCGGGCCACTGCCGGGTGGGCCGCCCGGAGTCGCGCGCGTCACACATCCGACGCGCGGGAACCAGCAACGCATGTGTTGCGACGGACACACCTTTCGGCAGGTTGTATTCATGCAAACACTTAGCGTGACGCGGCGAACCTCACCATGACGACGGCGACAGAACTAGGCATTGTTGGAGTTAAGCGAAATCGAGAAAGGTGATGCAATGCATTCTGTGACCTCCCCCACGAACGTCACCCCGACCAAGAGCCGGTTAACCGGCGATGTCCCGCGCCAGCCCCAGCGCCGGCACCGGGACAAGGTGACCCGAGCCGACCGCACCGTCATCGCGGTCCGCGAGGCCCTGGCCCGGGCCGACCACCCGGTGCGCGCACGGGTCCTCGCCCTCGACCTGGGCCTGCCCGCCGCCGAGGTGACCGCCGGCCTGCGCCGCCTGCAGGACGTCGGCGCCGCGCTCTCCCACGCCCGCCGCTGGGTGGCCGTGGACGCCACCGCGGAGCCGGAGCCCCAGCCGGGCCACGAGCACCCCGGCCAGGCAACCCCCGCACGTGAACAGCCCGGTCCAGACCTGCCGTGACGGCCGCCGTCAGGGCGTCCCGCGGCCACGAGCCCGTGTCGGCGCAGCCCCGGGCCCGCGGCGCGCTCGGCTGAGCGCGGATCGCCGAGGCGGTTCCGCACCGGGTTCGTCGCGACCGGTCACGCGACGAACCGGCGAGACCTTCCGGTCCTGTCAGGTCAGCGGTTCCTCCGCCCGCTGTGGCGCGGGCAGCAGGACCTGATCCTGATTCGCGAGGATGGCCACGGCGTACCCGCTTTCCGGATCCCGTCGATCCGCCGGTCCAGGAAGCCGTAGCCGCGCCGAGCCGAGCTGCGTCCCGCACCGGTCGACGGCGAGCCGACGCCGCTGGAGCGCATGACCGCCAACCTCGTCGACAACGCCGTCCGGTACAACCACCGCGGTGGTCACGTGGCAGAGACCGGTGTCGCCGAGGCAACCGTGAGCCCCCGCGGTGGTGCCGCCGGTCAGGAGGGCGGCGCCACCGAGATCGACTTCACGTCGAGGTAGCCCTCGATGCCCTCGCGACCCAGCTCACGGCCGATCCCGCTGGCCTTGACCCCACCGAACGGCGCGTTCGGGTCCATGCTGTACGCCTGGTTGACGCCGAAGGTCCCGCTGCGGACCCGGCGCGCGACGGCGAGGCCCCGTTCGACGTCCGAGGTCCACACCGAGCCGGAGAGGCCGTACTCGGTGTCGTCCGCGATGCGGACGGCGTCGGCGTCGTCGGAGTAGGGCAGCACGGTCAGCACCGGGCCGAAGATCTCCTCCTGCGCGATGCGCATGCTGCTCTCGACGTCGGCGAAGACGGTCGGGCGGACGTACCAGCCCTGGTCGACCCCGGCCGGCAGGTCGCTGCCGCCGACGACCAGCCGCGCGCCCTCCTTCTGACCCTCCTCGATGTACCCGCGCACCCGCTCCTGCTGCCGGCGGGCGACCAGCGGGCCGACCTTCGTCGCCGGGTCGGACGGGTCGCCGACCGGCAGCGCCTCGACCATCGCGGCCAGGGCGTCGACGAACTCGCCGTACCGCGCGCGCGGGACGAGGATTCTCGTCTGGGCGACACAGGCCTGCCCGCTGTTCATCAGGCCGGCGATCTCCACGCCCGCGGCCACGGCGGCGGGGTCGGCGTCGTCGAGCACGACCGCGGCGGACTTGCCGCCGAGCTCGAGGCTGACCCGCTTGAGGTTCGACCCGCAGGACGCGGCCACCAGGCGACCGGCCGCGGTGGACCCGGTGAAGGACACCTTGTCCACACCCGGGTGCGCCACGAGGTACTCGCCGATCTCCCGGTCACCGGGCAGCACGCTGACGACGCCCTGCGGCAGCCCGGCCTCGGCGAGGCTCTCGGCCAGCGCGTAGGCGTCGAGAGGCGTCTCCGGCGACGGCTTCAGGACGACCGAGCACCCGGCGAGCAGAGCCGGCACCAGCTTCCCGATGGTCAGGAACAGTGGCATGTTCCACGGGACGATGGCGGCGACGACCCCGATCGGCTCCTTGCGCAGCAGAACGTCCTGCCCGTAGAAGCCCTTGCGCGGCTCCTCCCACGCCAGGTTCTCCGCGATGTCGGCGAACGCGCCCATCATCAGCAGCGGCAGCGTCACATGCGACAGCTTGGCGAACGAGATCGGCGCGCCCATCTCGGCGCTGATCAGCTCGGAGAGCTCCTTGCGCCGCGGCTTGAGCAGCGCGCCCAGCCGCCGGATGACCGCGACCCGCTCGGCCGGGTCGAGGCGCGGCCACGGCCCCTCGTCGAACGCGGTACGGGCGGCGGCCACCGCCCGGTCCACATCCTCGGTGCCGGGCGCGGCGACGCGAGCGATGACCTGCTCGCTGTGCGGCGAGACCACCTCGATCGTGCGCGTGCCGCTGGGCGCGACCCATTCGCCCCCGATGAACAGACGATCTTGTTCCTGCATGAGTCCCTCCGGACACGGCCCGCGACGATGTGACGATCAGCTGTGGTCTGACAGATTCAGGCATGGTGACGAACCCCGGGCCGGCGGGCCGGAATTCCCGCATGACGGAGCACCGCGCCGCCCGGCGCACCACGGCACCCGGGTGGCCGGGGCAGCCGACGCACCCCGCCGGCCGGCGAGCGGTGGGACGGCTGTGCGCGGCCCGCGGCGACTCCCGCGGGCGATCGAACTCACGAGCCGGGGCCGCCGCGGTCGACGACACAGGTGCGGGCCCGAGCCCCGCGGCCGTCGACAGTTGCGGTCGTCATACGACAACACTAACGTTGGCGCCTAAATCGAACAACCGGATCCAGCACGCCCCAGGGGCGGGAATGTGATCCACTCGGCGCATATTTCAGCCGTGCCCGCCCGGCCACGCGGGCATGACTGATCATCATCCCCGGTCCCGCCCGACACCGACCCGAAGATCGAACTCAGCGTAGCGCCAAGAACACCGGCCGCGAATACCCCGGGGCGGGAGCCGACACGCGCGAACACCCGCGCGAACACCGGCTTCCCGGCACTTCACCCGCGTCACGGAACCCTTCACCAGGCGCTGCCACCGCTGCCCCACGGGCACCCGACCCGAATAGGAGACCTCCGACCGCCGGCGGCGGGCGTGAAATCCGGCGGCCAGCCGGAACAGCGACCTTTCCACGTCGACTTCGAAAACACAGTCCAGAAAGACACCCGACGCCACCGGAATGGAGTTCACGCGGTGACTCCAGGCCTTTCCCAGGAATATCTCAGACCGTTCCGCCGGCAGCCCCGGCCGGCCCTGGGCCGGGCTGCCGGAAGACACCGACGGCGGCTGCGGGGCGATTGGCGGCACTCCGTGTACAGCGCACGGCTGACATCGAATTCACGGACATAGGAGGCAGTTATGCCCGGAAAAGCGGAAGAACCGAAGGTCACCCGGCCGCGCGCCCGCCGCTCGGAACTGGCGACCCCGGCCAGCAGTGAGCGGATGTGTGAGAAGGCCGCCGGTTCCGGAGCGGACCTCGTCTTCCTCGACCTGGAGGACGCGTGCGCGCCGTCAGCCAAGGAGTCCGCCCGCGGCATCGCCGTCGCCGCGCTCACCGACCTGGACTGGGGACACACCGTCCGCGCCGTCCGGGTGAACGGCCTGGACACACCCTGGTGCCACGACGACATCATCGAGGTCGTCACCGGGGCGGGTGCGTCGCTCGACGTGCTCATCGTTCCCAAGGCCCGCTCGGCGCGTGACGTCTGGTGGGTCGACGTGTTGCTGACCCAGCTCGAGACGAAGCTCGGACTGACCCGGCGGATCGGGCTGGAAGTACTGATCGAGGAGGCGGAGGGCCTGTCCAACGCCGCCGAGATCGCCCGGTCCAGCAGCCGGCTGGAGGCGATAATCTTCGGCGCCGGCGACCTCTCGGCGTCGCTGCGCGCCCGGGTGGACGGCAACTTCGACCCCGTCGGGGAGTACCCGGGCGACTTCTGGCACTTCGCACGTGTCCAGGTGCTGTCGGCGGCGCGCGGGGCGGGCATCGACGCGATCGACGCGCCGTACCCCGCCTACAAGGACGTCGACGGGTACCGCCGGTCGGCCACCCACGCGAGCCTGCTCGGCTTCGACGGGAAATGGGCCATCCACCCGGCTCAGGTGCCCATCGCCAACGAGGTGTTCGCGCCGACCGAGCAGGAGGTGGCCGAGGCGCACGAGGCGATGAAGATCTACCGCGAGTCCGAGGCGGAGGGGGTCGGCGCGATCGGCCGCGACGGCCGGCTCGTCGACGCCGCCCACATGCGTCTCGCCGAGAACGTCCTGCACAAGGCCGCCCTCGCCAGCGGAACCGCCCCGGCGAACTGAGCCGCCCCGCCCAGCTGAGCCGTCTCTGGTGGCGGGCTACCTCACCGACGGTCGGCGCCGCCCTCACCCACGGTCGGCGCCGCCCTCACCCGTGGGTGGGGCGGCTGCCCCGTCCGCACGGAAACGTGCATACCGAAAACCGCGCGGAGGTTTTACCGGAGTTACCCCGCGCGGTTGACCGGACATCGCCGGCCTCTTCCCTCATGCCGCCCGGCTATTCGAGCGGCATCTTTACCTCCGCGACATGATGTGTAGACTGACGGCCATGGGTGAGCGTTTATCAGATTCCATTCCGGCGCGACGCCTCGAGGGGAAGGTCGCGGTGGTCACCGGCGCGGGTTCCGGCATAGGCCGGGCCGCCGCCCTGCTGTTCGCGCGCGAGGGAGCGAGGGTGGTCTGCGCCGACCTCAGCGGCCGGGAGAAGGAAACCTCGACCATCATCGGTGAAGGCGCCGTTCCGGTACATGTCGACGTCACATCATCGGCTGATGTGCAGAATATGATCGACACCGCCGTGCAGGAGTTCGGGCGGCTCGACGTGCTGTTCAACAACGCCGGCGGCGGCGGCCCACGCAAACCGATCACCGAGTTCGACGAGGAGACCTTCGACAAGCTGATCGCGGTCAACCTCAAGGGCGTTTTCCTCGGAATGAAGTACGGAATCGCCGCCATGCTGCGCGGCGACGGCGGTTCAGTCATCAACACCGCCTCGGCCGCCGGTCTCGTCGGCTGGAAGGACCAGGCCATATATTCGGCGGCAAAAGGCGGGGTCGTCCAGATGACCAAGTCCGCGGCGCTGGACTTCGCCGAGTCCGGCGTTCGGGTCAACGCCATCTGCCCGGGCATGACGTGGACGGGTCTGGCGCACGCGGCCGACGACTCCGAGCCCCCCGTCGCCAACCTGCCCCAGCCGATGCGGCGCTGGGGCCGGCCGCAGGAGCTGGCGGCGGCCGCGCTGTTCCTCGCCAGTGACGAGTCCTCGTTCGTCACCGGCACCGCCATCCCGGTGGACGGCGGGTACGTGGCCCGTTGAGTCGCGGGCCGGCGGACGGGTCGCCGCGGCGCCGGTGGCGGGTCACCCGTCCCACCGCGACCCCGTCCGCCGGCCCGCGGCCATCCCCTAACGCCCGCTCAGCCGCGCGGCGACGGGAGCGAAGCTTTCGATCTCCGACTGCTGGACGGTGATGTAGTTCATCCCGAACGCCTCGCGGCGTTCCTGGAGGCGCTCGGCGACCTCGTCCGGGGAGCCCACCAGCATGTTCGGATGGTTCGGCAGGCTCACCGGGTCGACCCGCATCGCCGCCGCGACCCGGGCGACGGCCGCGTCGGCCTCCTCGGCGTCCTTGGTGATCCGGGTGAAGAACGGCGAGGTCTCGATGTCGATGCCGGCGAAGCGCTCACCAGCCGCGTCGCGGACGTAGCCCAAGCGGCGCGCCGCCTCCTCGGCGGGCGTCAGGCCGTCCTCGTTCACCGCCGCGAACGGCACGGTGGAGATGCTCACGATGTCGGCCTCCCGCCCGGCGAGGGAGAGGACCCGGCGACGGCCGCCGCCGATCATGATCGGCGGGTGCGGCTGCTGCACCGGGCGCGGCAGGCCGGCGTAACCGGTGACGTTGACGAACTCCCCGTGCTGATTGAGGTCCTGCCCGGACCAGTGGGCCCTGAGCAGCGCGATCACCTCGGTCAGCTTCTTGATCCGCTGGCCCGGCGTCTCGTAGGGGACGCCCATCGCCCGGTACTCGGGCTCGCTCCAGCCCGCGCCGATCCCTAATTCGAGGCGGCCGTCGGAGAGCAGGTCGATCGTCGCCGTCTCCTTCGCCAGCACCGCGGGCACGTGGTAGTCGACGCAGAAGACCCGGCAGCCCACCCGCAGCGTCTCGGTGACCGCCGCGGCCGTGGCCATCGCCGCGATGKGTGCCAGGTACTGCGGTGGCCACCTTGCTTCCTTCTGCGCCGGCCCGTGCCCCAGGTAGTGATCAGCCAGGAAGAGCGTCGAGTACCCGAGATCCTCGACCCGGCGGGCGAGGTCACGCCACTCGGACCCGGACTTGGCCTTCGTGGCCTGGACAGCGAAGCGGAACGGCCGCAAGGTTGACATCGACGGAGAATAACATGCGCGTCCGACTATAGGACGACCTTAGATATGTGGTAACGTCACTTCCGCGAGGGAAGATCGACGTTCTCCCGGCCGCGCCGAAGGGACATGGGGATGGTCAAGCGGACGAGGTTCAAGGAGTACGAGGACCGGTACGCCAACTACCGGTTCCAGTTAGACGAGGACGGCATCCTGCTCATGCAGTGCCACACCAACGGCGGCAGCCTGGTGTGGGACTGGAAGTCCCACGACGACATGGCCGACGCGTTCGCCGACGTCGCGGGCGACCGCGAGATCAAGGTGCTGATCCACACCGGCACCGGCGAGAACTACAACGCCAACTGGGGCACCCTCCCCAACGGCGAGCCCCCGGAGAAGCCCGAGTACCGGCTGATGCCGGGCGACCGCGGGCTACGCAAGCTCGACGAGAAGGCCTGGTACAACCGCAACCTGATCAACAACGTCCTCGACGTCGGCGTCCCCATGATCAGYGCGGTCAACGGCCCCTGCAACATCCACTCCGAGGTCCCGCTGATGGGCGACATCGTGCTGGCCTCCGAGGACGCCTACTTCCAGGACGTGTCGCACTTCCCCCGCGGCCAGGTCCCCGGCGACGGACAGCACGTCATCTGGCCGTTCCTCGTCGGCCACAACCGCGCCCGCTACCTGCTGCTCACCGGGAAGAAGCTCGGCGCCCAGGAGGCGCTCTCGTGGGGCGCCGTCGCCGAGGTGCTTCCGAAGGACCAGCTCCTCGACCGTGCCTGGAAGCTCGCGCGGGAGCTGGTGCGCAAGCCACCGCTCGTGCTGCGCTACACCCGCGACCTGTTCACCCAGGACCTCAAGCGGGCCTTCCTGAACGAGCTCGGCCACGGCCTGGGCCGCGAGACCTACGCCCAGCGGGAGTTCTTCCCGTTCGGYGGCGGCATGGAGCCACTGGACAGACCGTGGGACGCACAGCCCTGGTCGGACTAAGAATCGACCTCGACGTCGAATCGCCGACCACCGGAGGCTGACAGCATGCACGCACTCCAGGGAGTCCGGGTCCTTGACCTGGGCACCTACCTCGCGGGGCCGTTCTGCGCCACAGTGCTCGGCGAGTTCGGGGCCGACATCATCAAGGTCGAACGGCCCGGCACCGGAGACAACCTTCGCCGCTTCGGCACCGACACGGACTGTGGCGACACCCTGGTCTGGCTCAGCGAGAGCCGCAACAAGCGGTCGGTGACCCTCAACCTCGGCGATCCCCGTGGCCTCGAGATCCTCCGGGAGCTCATCGCCACCGCCGACATCGTGATCGAGAACTTCCGCCCCGGCGTCCTCGAGCGCTGGGGGCTCGGCCCCGAGGTGATCCAGGAGCTGAACCCGCGCGCGATCCTGCTGCGGGTCTCCGCCTACGGCCAGTCGGGGCCCAACCGGGACCTCCCCGGCTTCGCCCGGATCGCCCACGCCTTCTCCGGGCTCGCCTACCTGGCCGGCGAGCCGGGCGGGACGCCCGTCACCCCGGGCTCGACCTCGCTGGCCGACTACATGACGGGGCTGTACGGCGTCATCGGCGTGCTGATGGCCCTGCGCGCCCGGGAGAGCACCGGGAAGGGCCAGGTCGTCGACCTGGCCCTGTACGAGACGATCTTCCGTGCGCTCGACGAGATCGCGCCCGCCTACCAGCAGTTCGGCTTCGTCCGCGAGCGGATGGGCGCGGACACCGTCAACGTGCTCCCGCACAGCCACTACCGGACCAAGGACGACCGCTGGATCGCGATCGCCTGCTCGAACGACGACATGTTCGCCCGGCTGGCCCGGGCCATGGAACGCCCCGAGCTGGCCGACGAGGACGAACTGGGCCCGAAGGCGAAACGCCTGGCCGCCCGGGACCTGGTCAACGAGCTGGTCGGCGGGTGGGTCGGGTCGCTGCCGTGCGACGAGGTGCTGGCCCGGTGCAAGCAGGCCCAGGTTCCGGCGGGCCAGCTCTACTCCATCGCCGACATCTTCGACGATCCGCAGTACAAGCACCGCGAGACCATTACCGTCGAGGAATCCCGGATCGGCCCGCTGGCAGTGCCTGGAGTAATCCCGGCACTCTCCGAAACCCCGGGTGAGATCCGCTGGTTGGGGCCGGAACTCGGCGCGCACACCGACGACGTCCTCACCGAACTACTGAACCGCACCCCGGAGGACATCGCGCGGCTGCGCGCCGGCGGAGTGATCTGACACCAGACGTCGAAGCCCCGGCCCAGCGTGAGCTCRCCGGCGGTGGGAACGAAACCATCCTGCGAGAGGGGTTGAAGCCGATGGCCATCCAGGAAAAACTTGCGACCGGCAGAGGCAAGTACACACCGGGTTACCCGAACCTCGACACCGGGCCCGTCGACTACGAGGACTCGATCTCCGAGGAGTTCTTCCAGGCCGAGCGCGAGGCGATCTTCAAGCGGACCTGGCTGAAGGTCGGCCGGATGGAGCAGCTGCCCCGCAACGGCACGTTCTTCACCCGCGAGTTCGTCGGCCTCGGGTCGATCGTGATCACCCGGCACACCGACGGCGAAGTGTACGCGCTGCACAACATCTGCGCGCACCGCGGCAACAAGGTCGTCTGGCAGGAGCACCCGACCAACGAGACCCAGGGCAGCGCCCGGCAGTTCTCCTGCAAGTACCACGGCTGGCGCTACGGCCTCGACGGCAAGTGCACGTACGTCACCAAGCGGAACGAGTTCTTCGAGTCGCTGCCCGACGACGAGCTCGCCATGCCGCAGCTGCGCTGCGAGGTCTTCGCCGGGTTCATCTTCGTGAACTTCAGCCAGGACGCCCCGCCGCTGCGCCAGTTCCTCGGTGAGAAGCTGACCACCGAGCTGGAGAGCTGGCCGTTCGAGAAGTTCACCAACCACTGGTCGTTCCGGACCAAGGTCAAGGGCAACTGGAAGATCGGCATCGACGCGCTGCTGGAGTGGTACCACCCGGCGTACGTCCACGGGCGGTTCCTCAACACCAACGTGGCCGAGGCGGAGAAGCTCGTCCCGCCGATGGACTCCTACCACTACGACCTGTTCACCCCGCACATRCTGACCTCGGTGCCCGGCCCRCCGCTCCTGAAGAAGAAGGAGGGCTCGGTCGGCCCGGCCAAGCGGGACATGAACTGGGCCTACCGGCTGTTCCGCGCCGGCCTGTTCGGCCCGGACGACGTCCGCGAGGACCTCGGCCACCTCACGCCGGACCGCAACCCCGGCAACGTCCAGTCCTGGAGCAACGACCAGTACTGGCTGTTCCCGAACCTGTCGGTCCAGCTCTGGGGCCGCGGATACTACATCACCTACCAGTACATCCCGGAGACGGTGGGCACCCACGCCTACGAGGTCGACATCTACTTCCCGGAGCCGAAGACCGCCTCCGAGCGGCTGGCCCAGGAGCTGGTCGTCGACAGCACCATCGAGTTCGCGATGCAGGACACGAACACGGTCGAGGCGACCTGGTCGCAGCTCAACAACCGCGCGCTGCAGACGTTCCACCTGTCCGACATGGAGCTGATGATCCGTCAGTTCCACAAGGTCGTCCGGGACGCCGTCGCGGCGCACCAGGCCGGCAGCGAGAAGTAGAGGAACCCCTCGACATGACCACCACTGTGGACACATCCCTGCCCGAGCGGTTCCGCGCCCTCGAGCCGTGGGTCGCCGACTGGGACCTGGCGACGCGGGTCGAGCGCTACGAGAAGCGGCTGTCGAAGACCATCGACGAGCTGCAGGACTTCTACGACGCGATCGCGCCGCTCGCCGAGGAGGCCATCGCCTACCTCGACACGCGCGATGTGAACGCCCTGTCCGACGAGGACACCCGGCTGCTGCGCCTGCTCTACTCGATGATCATCGTGTCGTACCCGGTGAACATCTTCAAGCAGCCCCGGATCCCGGACTCCGGCGCGGCTTTCTTCGACACCGCCGTCGAACCGGCCCTCTGAGAAGGCGACCTGCCATGGGCACCACCACCAGGAAGATCACTGAAAGCACCGGCACGGAGTTCAGCGGGCTGACGGGCACCCAGCTCGTCGACAAGGGCGTCGCCGACGACGCCCTGGCGGCCCTGGAGGAGACCGGAGTCGTCGTCTTCCGCGAGGCTGACATCGACGACGAGAGCCTGGTCGCCTTCGCCCGGCTGCTCGGCAACGTCCTGCCGCTCCCGATGGGCAGCCACAAGATCAAGGAAATCCAGCGGATCACCCGTGACGCGTCGCAGAGCAAGCTGGCGGCGTACCGCGAGGCCACGTTCTACTGGCACATCGACGGGACCACCGGCGAGGTACCGGACAAGGCCACGCTGCTCACGGCACGGCAGATCTCGGGCGACCCGGAGGGCGACACCGAGTTCGCCAACACCTACGCCGCGTACGAGGCGCTGTCCGACGAGGAGAAGGCGCAGCTGGAGGGCGTGCGGGCCCTGCACAGCTTCACCGCCTCCCAGCTCGTGGCCAACCCGAACCCCTCACCCGAGGAGCGGGCGGCCTGGGATCGCAACCCGACCCGGGAGCAGCCGATCGTGTGGACCCGCCGCAACGGCCGCAAGTCGCTGCTGGTGGGCTCGACCGCCGGCGAGGTCGTCGGCCTGCCCGCGGACGAGGGGCGGGCGCTGCTAGACCGCCTGCTGGCCTGGGCGACCCAGCCGCAGTTCGTCCTCCGGCACCGCTGGACCCAGGGCGATCTCGTGATCTGGGACAACACCGGGATGCTGCACCGAGCCCTCCCCTACGGACCGTCATCGAGCCGGCTGATGCACCGCGCATCGCTGGCCGGTGAGGAAGCGGTCGCGTAATTCTGTTCGTACGGGGTTTGCGCCCGTGGGCCGCTGACGAGGCGGTTCACGGGCGCTCGCGCCGTCGACCGATCACCAGCGACGCAGCTACCAGAGGGAGGTTCGGCACGTGACCGAACGGAAGACGGCCGTAGTCACCGGCGGAGGATCAGGCATCGGGCGCGCGATCAGCCTGCGCCTGGCCAAGGACGGCTTCGCCACCGCCGTGCTCGACATCAACACCGAAAGCGCCGAGCAGGTGGCCAAGGAAGCTCGCGAACTGGGGTACGAGGCCGCCGCCTTCGGCGGCGTCGACGTCTCCGACCGGGCGCAGGTGGACGCGGCCATCGACCGCATCCGCGAGACGTTCGGCCCCGTCCTCGTGCTMGTGAACAACGCCGGTCTCACCGGCACCCTGGGCTTCCAGAAGATCACGGACGAGCTCTGGGACCGGATGATCGCCGTCAACCTCAGCGGCCCGTTCTACCTGACCCAGGCCGTCCTCCCGGACATGATCAGTGCCCACTGGGGCCGGATCGTCAACATCTCGTCGTCGAGCGCGCACTCGGGCCAGCAGTACATGGTCCACTACGTGTCGACGAAGGCCGGCCTCATCGGCTTCACCAAGTCGCTGGCCCTGGAGTACGGCCCCAAGGGCATCACGGTCAACACGATCCCGCCGGGCTTCGTCGACACCCCGATGCTGCGCGACGTCGAGGCGAAGGGCTTCATCGGCGGCACGATCGCCGACCACGCCGAGCGCACCCCGGTGCGGCGCCCCGGCAAGCCCGAGGACATCGCCGCCGCAGCCTCGTTCCTCATCTCCGAGGAGGCCGGGTACATCACCGGTCAGATCATCGGCGTCAACGGCGGCCGCAACACCTGATCCTTGCGCCGGCCGCGGGCTGACCACCGCGGCCTGCTCGTCCACTTGTCGCGGACGGAGGGAGCCGACCCGGTTCCCGTCCGCCCGCGGACAAGTGAGCGCGGCGCCCGCTCGGCGGCCGCCTGGCGGCGCGCCCCGCGGGCGGCTCAGTCCTCGATGAGGCTGTCCAGGGCCTTCGGCTCGAACGTGTAGTGACAGCGCCACTCGACGATCTTCCCCTCGTCGTCGACCCGGATCGAGTCGGCGCCCGTGCGCACCTGGCCGTCGGAGAAGTGGCAGGAGTACACGAAGATGACGGTCTGCGTGCTGACGTAGGCGGCGTCGACCGAATAGCGGATGTCCGGTACCCGGCGCATCGAGTCCGCGATGTACTCCCGGAACGGCGCGTAGCCCTCGATCGTCACCTTGCGCGGATCACCGGTCAGCCGCGGCACGAAAGGCGAGCTGAAAACGACGTCCTGGGCGACGGCCCCCATCACCACATCCACGTCGTACCCGTTGAATCCGTCCTCCCAGTGCCGCCGTAAAGCCGTCACTATCCCGTCGTCGAGCATCCGGACTCCCCTTCGCCGTGCATCTGCGGCATGCCGCGCTCAGGCTGCGGCACGCCGCCGGTGAAATGACGCCCGCGGCGGGCGCCGGAAAAAACCGCCGAACGGCGCGGCGAGCCCAGGGGGCCCACCGCGTTCGTCAGCGGTCTCGGTAGTGCTCCTCGTTCTGTCGCCGGCCGCGCTGTCGCCGGCCGCGCTAGGCGGGGACGCCGATGCCCATGAGCTGGGTGAGGTTGCCACCCATGATTTTCCGGACGAGTTCCTCGGGCAGGTGCGACAGCTCGTCGATGTAGCTCACCGGGTTGGCCAGGCCCTCCGGATGCGGGTAGTCCGAGCCGAACAGCACGTGGTCCTCACCGAGGAGCTGCGCCAGCTCGCCGAGGTCCTCCTCCCAGAACGGGCTCACGTAGATGTTCCGCTTCACCACGTCGACCGGGTTCTCCAGGAAGTCGTGCGGCATCTTCTTGTAGAGGTTCTTCATGGACTTGAGCAGCGGCTCGACCCAGCTCATCCCGTTCTCGACKATGGCGATCTTCAGCTGCGGGAAGCGGGAGAGCGCACCGTGGCACACCAGCGCCGAGACGGCGTCCTCGACCGGACGCCAGGCCTGCAGCATGCGGAAGGTGTTCGGCTGGAAGGGAAGCATCTCGGTGCTCGCGCCCATCCACTCACTCGTGTAGCGGGCGTAGCCGCTGTCCGAGGAGTGCAGCGCGACCAGGATGCCGGCCTCCTGCACCCGCGCCCAGAACGGGTCGAACTCGGGCAGGCCGAACGAGCGCGGGCCGCGGAGCCCGGGCACCGGCGCCGGACGGATCAGCACGACCTTGGCGCCCCGCTCGAGGACCCACTCGAGCTCCTCGATCGCCTTGTCCACGAACGGAAGGCTGATCACCGGAGTCGTGAAGATCCGGTCGAGTCCTTCGTAGTTGAACTGCCAGGTCTCGTACATCCACTCGTTGAGCGAGTGGATGACCGCGTGGATCAGGTCCGGATCGTCCCGCATCCGCTCCTCGATGAGGCTGGCCAGCGTCGGGAACATCAGCGTGCGGTCGAGGCCCTGCTCGTCCATCTTCGCCAGCCGGGCGGCAGGCTCGCGCCAGGCATCGATGCACTTCACCGGCTTGCCGAAGATCTCCCGGTGGGACAGCCCGTTGGGGTTCCCATTCCGGTAGTAGTCCTCCTGCGCACCGGGCCGGGCCACGACCTCGAACGTGGGGTTCGGGATGTACTCGCTCACCTGGCCCCGGACCATGATCTTCGTGCGCCCGTTGAGCTCGACGTAGTCGACCGCGCCCTTGTACCGGGCGGGCAGGTACTTGGTCAGCGCCTCCTTCGTCTCATACAGATGGTTGTCCGCGTCGAACACCGAGATACCGGCGTGAGCCACGGGCCCTCCCTTGCTTGTCTGTGATGGACGTCCCTATCCTCCCTACACTTCGGTGGTCCGCGACGCCAGCAGATCGCGACGGCGGACCGAGCAGCGTCGGGAGCGCCACCGTGCAAGGTGACGGTAGGGTCAGATGCTGGGAAATCGCGGCACTCTCGCCACGTCGATCTCCGCACCGAGCCGAAGGCAGGTCGCAGATGGATGCCCTCCCGACGGCACCCGAACCCCTCGGTATCGAGGCCGGGGCGCTTGACCGCTGGTTCGGTGAACATGTGGCGGGCGCGGTGCCGCCGCTGCGCTACGACCGGGTCGCCGGCGGCCACTCGTGCCTCACCTACCTCGTCGGCGACGCCGGTCACCAGCGGTACGTGCTGCGCCGGCCGCCGGTCGGCGCGCTGCTCGCGACCGCCCACGACGTCACCCGCGAGGCGCGGATCCTGGCCGCGCTCGCCGGCTCCGGCGTGCCGGTGCCGCGCGTACTCGGCGTCTGCGACGACCCGGAGGTGACCGGCGCGCCCTTCTACGTGATGGCCTACGTGGACGGGCTCGTGCTGCGCACCGCGGCCGACTCCGAGGCCCTCCTCCCCTCCCCGCAGGCCCGCCGCCGCGCCGGGTACGCGCTCGTCGACACCCTCGCCGCGCTGCACGCCGTCGACGTCGACACGGTCGGTCTCGGCGCCCTGTCCCGGCGGGACGGCTTCCTCGACCGGCAGCTCAGGCGCTGGTCGGCGCAGTGGGCGGCCTGCGAGCTCGGGGACATGGGTGGCATGGCCGCGCTGCACGACTGGCTCGTCGCCCACCGGCCCGCCGAGTCCACCGCGCGCCTCGTGCACGGCGACTTCCGGCTCGGCAACGCGCTCCTCGGCCCCGACGGGGACGTCCTGGCCCTGCTGGACTGGGAGCTGTGCACCCTGGGCGACCCGCTCGCCGACGTCGCCTACCTGCTGCGCACCTGGTCGACGCCGGACGCGCGGGCGAGCCAGGAGCGGCTGCCGTCCGCGCTGCCAGGGTTCCCCACGACGGACGAGCTGGCCGCCCGCTACGCGCGGCAGTCCGGCCGCTCGATCGCGGAGCTCGACTACTGGATGGCGTTCACCGCCTGGCGGGCCGCCGCCATCCTGGCCGGCGTGTACCGGCGCTACCTCGACGGGAAGATGGGCACACCGCCCGACGATCTACCCACGTTCGCGACCGAGGTCGAGGCACGCGTCCGGCAGGGCGTGTCCTTCACTCGGAGGGCCTAGCCTGCCGAGCGGCGTGGCCCACCAGGTGCCGTCGCCGCTCGGTCAGGCGCGTCGTCACAGCTCGGCGGCCTCGTGTTCGAGGCGGTCGGCGAAGGCGGCGAAGGCCTGTTCCCGCAGGGTGGGCAGGTGACCGGACGGGAAGAGCGTCTCGACCGGGGTGTACTGCCGGAGCACCTGACGCGCCAGCGTGACCTTGTGGACCTCGGTGGGGCCATCGGCGATGCCGAGCGCCTCCGCGGTCACCATCATGCTCACGAACGGCATCTCGTTGGACACCCCGAGCGACCCGTGGATGCGCAGGGCCCGCTGGGCAACGTCGTGCAGGACGCGGGGCAGCATCACCTTGACCGCGGAGATGTCCTTGCGGACCTTCCGGTAGTCCTTGTGCTTGTCGATGAGCCAGGCGGTGCGCAGCACCAGCAGCCGGAAGCACTCGATGTCGATCCAGCTGTCGGCGACCTTTTCCTGGGTCATCTGCAGCGACGCGAGCGGCCCCGTCCGGGTCTGGCGGGAGACGGCCCGCTCGCAGAGCAGGTCGAAGGCGTGACGGGCCAGGGCGACCGTCCGCATCGCGTGGTGCACCCGCCCGCCGCCCAGCCGGGTCTGCGCGATCGCGAACGCGTCGCCCTCCCCGCCGAGCAGGTGATCGGCCGGCACCCGGACGTCGGTGTAGCGGACATAGCCGTGGTCATGCCGGACGCCCCCCAACGAGCCCTGTTCCGGGGGCTCGGTGGCGACGCCGGGGTTGCGCACGATCGTGATCCCGGGCGTCTCGGCCGGCACGATGAACATCGACATGCCCTTGTAGGCGTCCACGTCGGGGTTCGAGACGGCCATGACGATGAAGAAGCTGGCGTGCCGGGCGTTCGTCGAGAACCATTTCTCGCCGTTGATCACCCAGTCGCCGCCGTCGCGCACGGCGCGGACGGTGAACAGGGTCGGGTCGGCACCGCCGCGCGGCTCGGTCATCGAGTAGCAGGACGCGATGTCGCCCTCGAGCAGCGGCTCCAGATACCTGGCCTTCTGCTCCGGCGTGCCGAAGTGGGCCAGGATCTCGGCGTTCCCCGAGTCGGGGGCCTGGCAGCCGAAGATCGACGGCGCCCACCGGGAGCGGCCCAGGATCTCGTTGAGGAGGGCGAGCCGCACCTGGCCGTAGCCCTGACCGCCCAGTTCGGGCCCGAGATGGCAGGCCCACAGGCCGCGTGCCTTCACCTCCTCCTTGAGCGGCCGGACGATCGCCTGCGCCCGGGAGTCCCGCTTGTCGAACGGGTTGTCGAGGACGAAGTCCAGCGGTTCGACGACGTCCCGGACGAAGGTGTCGACCCAGTCGAGCTGCTCCTGGTAGGCCGGGTCGGTCTCGAACTCCCACACAGTCGGTCTCGCTCTCGTTCCAGGGCCGCACCCGCGCGGCGCGGGTCGGCATCGATGACGGCCGGACTCCGTGAAGGCCGGACTCCGTGAAGCGACGATCTCCGCATACGATCAGAGGCGGTACGATCAAGAAAAATCGACATTGCCATGGATTCAACATTCATCCACTGCGTTCGCGCGAAAACCTTCATCCCCGACGACACACTGGACAAGCACACCCGACCCGTCGGGTCAAGACTCCGATATGACCGTACCCGGCATTCTGCCCGGTCATTGGTTGATTCACCCCCAACGAGAATGTAGTTTGCAGGGGTTGGAAACGAGGAGATGCGATCCCCGGGCGCCACGGCGGTGGCCGCGGCGCCCGGCAGCACATCGTCGAGGGTCACGCACCGGGGCCGGCCACCGACAACATCGCTACCCGGATCATCGATTGGACGTATGACGTGTACGACATGCCGGAGGAGATCGAGGTCCGCGCGGACGGGCCGCTGAGGATCATCACGCTGAACCGGCCCGACGATCTCAACGCGGTCAACCATCCCCTGCACGTCGGGCTGGCGAAGCTCTGGCCGCAGCTGAACGAGGACCGCTCGGCGCGGGCTGCCGTGCTCACCGGGGCCGGCCGGGCATTCTCCGCGGGCGGCGACTTCGCCTACCTCAACGAGCTGTTCAAGGACAAGGAGCTGCGCGCCCTGTCCATCGCGCACGGGCGCGAGATCGTCCTCGGCATGGTTCGCTGCCGGATTCCCGTGGTCGCCGCGGTGAACGGCCCGGCCGTCGGTCTCGGTTGCAGCCTGGTCGCACTGAGCGACATCGTCTACATGGCGGAAAAGGCCTTCCTCGCGGACCCGCACATCCAGGTCGGCCTGGTGGCCGCCGACGGCGGGCCGCTGACCTGGCCCCTGCACACCAGCATGCACCTGGCCAAGGAGTACGCGTTCACCAGCGCGCGCATCTCCGCCGAGCGGGCCGTTCAGATGGGGCTGGCCAACCACATCGCCGCTGATCCGGTGGCCGAGGCGCTGGCGTGCGCGAAGCGCATCGCCGAGCTGCCGCAGCAGGCGGTGGAGACCACCAAGCGGCTGCTCAACCTGCACGTCGAGCGCGCCGTGATCGCCTCGCTCGACTTCGCGACAACCGCGGAGGAGGCGTCGTTCCAGACCGATGACTTCGCCTCCATCGTCGAGCGGCTCTCCGCGAAGCAGAAGCAGAAGAGCTGAGGGGACGGCGGTCCCGGACGGCACGCCCAGACCGCCCCGGCTTCTCCGAAACCGGTCGGCCAGGACCCGGGCGCTCGAAGCGCCCGGGTCCTTCTGATTTCCACGGAAATCCGCGTGGTTCAGATTCTCGAGAGTTTCGGTTCCGACAGGATTCTTTCCCTGGCTCACCATTCACTGCTACCGCGGGGGTCACCCGGTCGTCGTCATCGAAAAATCGGCACCGGGTCCTGGCCGCTCCTGGCTCCTCGCTCCTTCCGGATTCCGGTCTCGGGCTCCAGCTTCGGTTCTCAGGTCAGCGTCAGAGGTTGACCAGGCGTGGGGCGTGGTTGTTCTGGCGGATGTGGGCGCCGGCCTGGCGGGTGAGGTCGCGGGTGCTGCCGAGGAGGCCGTCG
>NZ_MAXA01000278.1 GCF_001854695.1 Parafrankia soli | reverse complement strand
AACGACCTGGTGGGGGCGATCCGGACGGTGGCGTCGGGGCAGTCGCTGCTGGCTCCGTCGGTGACCAGGCGGGTGCTGGAGCGGTTGCGGGACGGGCCGAGCGAGGACCCGGCGATGGCGACGCYGAACCAGCGGGAGCGCGAGATCCTGCAGCTGATCGCGGACGGGTTGACGAACCGGCAGATCGGCACACGGCTGGGGTTGTCGGAGAAGACGGTGAAGAACTACGTGTCGAGCATTCTGGAGAAGCTCGGCCTGGCGAGCCGTACGCAGGCCGCCGTCTACCTGATGAAGCAGACCGGGGAGTAGCCCGGGCGTGTGCGGGGGGTGGCCGCCGGCTGCCCCCCGCACAGGCGATGGGTGGGCGGGTTGCCCGAAGGTCCCGTCGTCACGGGGCTGGAGGTCCGCCGGCCCGGCGTCCCGATCGTCCCCTGACGGCCCGGCCCGAATAGGGGATCGTTTCCCGTGGAGGGAGTCGGACCACGACGGACGATCCCGGAGCCCGGACCGCTCGGCCGGCACCGGTGAACCACACGTCGATGGTCGTGGCGATATCGTCCCGAACACGTCTGGAGACATCGGATGCTGGTTCAGAAGAATTCGGTGCCGGACAAAGCGGATCTCGCTTCCGATTTCTCTGGAGAGCTGGAGGTCGGGGCGACGGAGAAGCAGCCGGCCCCGGAACTCCATCTGGACAACCGGGAGACCGTGGAGACGCACACTGCGATCCTTTTCCTGACCGAGGACCGCGTCTACAAGCTGCGCAAGCCGGTCGACCTCGGCTTCGTGGATCTCCGCACCCGGCACGCGCGGCTCACGGCCTGCGAGGACGAGGTGCGTCTCAACCGGCGGCTGGCCCCGGACGTGTACCTCGGCGTCGCCGACATTCGGGACGAAGAGGGTCACCCGCGCGACCACATGGTCGTGATGCGCCGGATGCCCGCCGACCGCCGGCTGTCGGAGCTGGTGCGCGGCGGCGCCGACCTGACCGACGAGCTGCGCGTGATCGCCCGCACGATGGCGGCGTTCCACGAGCGGTGCGAGACCTCGCCGGAGATCTCCCGGGCCGGTGGGCTCGCCAACCTGGAGGCGCTGTGGCTGGAGGCGATGGACGCCGTCGCGCCCTTCCGAGGCTTGATCCTGGACGCCGGCACCGTCGACGAGATCGGCCGGCTGGCCCTGCGGTACCTGGCCGGCCGGGCGCCCCTGCTGGCGCAGCGGCAGCGCGCCGGGCGGATCCGCGACGGGCACGGTGACCTGCTCGCCGACGACATCTACTGCCTGGACGACGGCCCGCGGGTGCTGGACTGCATCAACTTCGACCGCCGGCTGCGGGTCGGTGACGTCCTCGCCGACGTCGCGTTCCTCGCGATGGACCTGGAGCGGCTCGGCGCCCCGGCGGCGGCCCGGACGTTCCTCGACGCGTACCGGGAGTTCTCCGGCGAGACCCATCCGGCGTCCCTGGAGCACCTCTACATCGCCTACCGGGCGTTCGTCCGGGTGCGCATCGCGTGCATCCGCGACCACCAGGGCGATCCGGAGGCCGCCGAGGAGGCGCGCCGGCTCGCCGACATCGCGCTGGCGCACCTCCGCCGGGGCCGGGTGCGGCTGGTGCTGGTCGGCGGGCTGCCCGGCACGGGCAAGTCGACGCTGGCGAGCGGCCTGGTCGACGGGCAGGACGAATGGGTGCTGCTGCGCTCGGACGTGGTGCGCAAGGAACTGGCCGGACTGGCCCCGGACGTCGCGGTCGACGTCGCCCCCGGTGCGGGGATCTACGATGCCGAGGCGACCGAGCACAGCTACGCCGAGTTGATCGCGAGGGCGCGGCAGGCGCTGGAGCGCGGCCAGAGCGTCGTGCTCGACGCATCCTGGTCCTCCGGGCTGTTCCGGGAACTCGCCGCCGAAACCGCGAAGGCGACCGGCGCCGACCTGGCGCAGGTGCGCTGTGTGGCCCCGGCGCCGGTTGCCGTCGCCCGCATCGAGTCCCGGCGGTCCATGCGGGCTCGCGGGACCGGTGCGGACGCCTCGGACGCGACGGGCGTGATTCACGCGGCGATGGCCGATCGCGCCGACCTCTGGCCGGCCGCGTTCGAGATCGACACCACGGGGTCCGTCGAGGAGACGGTCGCCGCCGCCCGGCGGGTCGTCGACTGACACCCGGGCGGTGCCCGGCGTCGCCGCTGAGTTTCAGGCGGCGCCTGGCGCCGCCGTCCCCCGAAGGGGTTCACCGACCGACGCACCGGTGGACGCGGATCCCTGACAGATGCCCTCGCGTCGATGTCCCGCAGTGAAGGAGAGAAGTGGGATGGCCGGAATCGTGGTCGGAGTGGATGGGTCGGCCGACGCCGAGGAGGCGCTGCGGTGGGCGATGGCGCAGGCGCGCAGGCAGGACTCCCCGCTCACCGTCATGCTCGCCTGGGATCCGAAGCACTGCCCGCCCGCCGTGTCCTCGGCGACCGCGACGGCGGGCGCGGAGAAGGCGGGCGCCGGGACGGCGGGCGAACACGAGACCGAGGCCGCGGCCTACCACGTGCTGCAGACCGCGATCGGCCGCGCCGCCAAGCTCTCCCGGCCCACCGCGATGGTCGAGAAGGTGGAGCGACGGGATGCGGCCGAGGCGCTGCTCGACGCCTCCGCCGAGGCGGAGATGCTGGTCGTGGGGCTGCACGGGGCCAACCGGAAGCACCGCCTGCTCGCCGGTTCGGTCACCGACGTCTGCCTGCACAGGGCGAGGTCGACGGTGGTCGTCGTGCGGGCCGGTCACCTCCGGCCGACGGGTCCGGTGGTCGTCGGTGTGGACGGCTCCGCGGCCTCGGTCGCGGCGGTGCGGGTGGCGGCGGCGCAGGCCAGGTCGCGTGAGACCAGCCTGCGTGTCGTGCACTCCTGGTTCCCGGCGGCCCCGCTCTACCCGGGGGCGTACGCGGGGCTGGACGTCCCGACCCTGGAGAAGTCGGCGCAGGCGCTGCTGGACGACTGCGTCGCGCGGGCACAGGTGGAGAACACCGGCCTGCGTGTCGAGCGGGTGCTGGTCGAGGACGCGGCGGCGCCCGGCCTGCTCCGGGTGTCCACCGACGCGAGCCTGCTCGTCGTCGGCTCCCGCGGGCACGGCGGGTTCGCCGGGCTGCTCCTCGGCTCGGTCAGCCACCAGTGCGTTCACCACGCCGGCTGCCCGGTCGCCGTCGTCCGGGCAGCCGGCTAACCGCGGGGTCAGCCGCACCGCGGCGTGGAAGTGCTCCTCACGTCACGCGGCGGTGCGGTCCGCTGCCGGCGGCCTGCCCGCGCCCGGGGCCTCGCCGTGCTCCTCGAAGGGGAGGCCGAGGTCGATGTCGGTGAGCAGCTCACCCCACGCCGCGAAATCCCCGACGGCCAGACCGTCACGGGTGACGCGAAGGACGCGAGCGCGCCGCCCACCGTCCATCGCAATGATCGTCTCCTCGACCCGGTAACCGTTGCTGGTGCTCCATCGCATGCAGTTCAGGGTGCCCCGCGCCGTCAGAGCGTTCACCGGCGCGGGGTCACCCGCTGGCATGACCTTCGGCGAGCTCCGGGAGACGTCCGCCCCGCCCGGTGGCGGCCCCGCAAGCCCGCGGTCCGGCTCAGGCATCGCGGCCCGGCCAGGTCCACTCCCGGATCTCGGGCAGGTCCTCKAAGTGCTCGGTGACGTGGGCCTCGTGGCGGGTCAGCTGGTCCTGGCAGTGGCTGACCAGGCGGTCGGTGCCGGGACGGGTGGTCCGGGCGAACTCCACGGCGAGCTGGGCCAGGTGGTACCGGCTCAGGCCGTTGCGGACGACCATGTCGAACGGCGTCGTGGTCGTGCCCTGCTCGGTGAACCCGCGGACGTGGAACCGCTGCGGGTTCGCCCGGCCGTGCAGCAACTGGTGGACGGCCCGGCTGTAGCCGTGGAAGCCGACGACGACGTCCGTCGAGTCGGTGAACAGCGCGCGGAACATCGGCGTCGAGAACCCGTGCGGGTGCAGGTCCGAGCGCAGCAGGGCCATCAGGTCGATGATGTTGACGACCCGGACGGCCAGGCTGGGCACGTACCGGCGGAGCAGGTCCGCGGCCGCGAGGATCTCCAGTGTCGGCACGTCGCCGATCCCGGCGAGGACCACGTCGGGCTCACGGTCGAGGTCGGTCTCGGTGCCGGCCCAGTCCCAGACCGACCCGCCGCGGGCGGCGTGCTCGGCGGCCTCGTCGGCGGTCAGGTACTGCAGGTGCGACTGTTTGTCGGCGACGAGCAGGTTGACGTGGTCGCGGCTGCGCAGGCAGTGGTCGGCGACCGAGAGCAGGCTGTTCGCGTCCGGCGGCAGCCAGATCCGGGCGACCCGGGCGAGAGCGGCACGACCGTGTCGATGAGCCCCGGCCCCTGGTGGGAGAAGCCGTTGTAGCCCTCCAGCCAGCCCTCGCACAGGTGCTCGGAGAGGACCTCCATCGCCCGGCCGGCCGGGCTGACCCGGTCGTCGCGCGGGTCGATCGGCGCGACCAGGCAGCGGTCGGTGACGTCCAGGATCGCGCCGAGGCGGTTGCTGGCCAGCTCGTCCGGGCTGAAGACCCGGAAGGTGGTCGGATTGTCCCGGTAGACGTCGGCGAGCATCTCGCCCAGCGGCCGGGTCGTCTCGTGGACGAGGCTGCCACGGCGGGCCGGGTCGACGTCGAGGGCGTGGGCCCGCCAGTCGCGCAGCCGCAGCGGCTCGGTGCGCACGCCGCCGTTGGCGTAGCTGGTGGCGCCGAGCCGGGCCGGGCCGTCCGGGGCGAGCGCCGCCAGCTCGGGGACCAGCCGGCCGTCGGCGTCGAACAGCCGCTCGGGCTGGTAGGAGCGCAGCCAGGCCTCGAGCTGGGCGAGATGCTCGGGATTGTCCCGCACCCCCGCCAGCGGCACCTGGTGCGCTCGGAACGTCCCCTCGACAAGGACGCCGTCCACCTCGTGCGGGCCGGTCCAGCCCTTCGGGGTCCGCAGCACGATCATCGGCCAGATCGGCGCCTCGGTGACGGTGGCACCTGGACGTCGGGCCGTCCGCTGGATGTCGCGGATGCGGCTGTGCGCTGTGGTGAGCGCGGCGCTGAACGCACGGTGCACCGCGCGGACGTCGTCCCCCTCCACCCACAGGACGTCGTACCCGTGGCCGGCGAACAGGTGGTTCAGCCGTTCCCGGGAGAGCCGGCCGAGCACCGTCGGGTTGGCGATCTTGTACTCGTTGAGGTTGAGGATCGGCAGCACCGCGCCGTCGCGGGACGGGTTGAGGAAGTCGACGCCCTTCCAGCTGCCCTCCAGCGGGCCGGTCTCGGCCTCGCCGTCGCCGACAACGGCGGCGACCAGCAGATCGGGGTGGTCGAACACGGCGCCGAACGCGTGGACGAGCGCGTAGCCGAGCTCGCCGCCCTCGTGGATCGACCCCGGCGTCGGGACGCTGACATGGCTCGGGATACCACCGGGGGTCGAGAACCTCCGCACGAGCTGGGTCAGCCCGGCGACGTCCCGCGACACGCTCGGGTAGATCTCCGAGTACGTGCCCTCCAGGTAGGTGTTGGCGACCAGCGCCGGCCCGCCGTGCCCGGGGCCGGCCACGTAGAGCACATCCTGGCCGGTCCGGCGGACCAGCCGGTTCAGGTGGGCGTAGACCAGGTTCAGGGCCGGGGACGTCCCCCAGTGGCCCAGCAGCCGCGGCTTGATGTCGTCGCGGCGCAGCGGCCGGCGCAGCAGCGGGTTGTCCATCAGGTAGATCTGCGCCGCGGTCAGGTAGTTCGCCGCGTTCCAGTAGGCGATCAGCCCGTCCAGCTGGGCCTCGTGGAGCCCGTGCTCCAGGCCGCCAGCGGGAAGCCGTCCGAGTCGAGGTAGCCGTCCGGGATGAGGGTGTCGCCCCGGGCGTGCGCGTAGGCCCGCAACGCGGCCAGCCCCTGGTCGAACCGGGAGTCCTCCGCCCGTTCCTGCGCCGCGGACAGCCGCCCGACGCCCCGCTCCAGCCGTCTGGACCGCCGCGCGTCGTCGGCGGCGGCCCTGTGATCACCGGTCACGGCCCTCATCGCCTTCCCGCCTGATCCGCTGCCTGCGGATCGTCGGATTTCCACCCCGCAACTTTCTTCACCACGGGGTCGGGCGGGAAGTGCTCTTCGGCCCGGTGCCGGCGGGTAGAACGTCCTTCCCGGCGCTGGTCAGGTGCGCAGCGGTGCGTGGGCGAAGTCGACGACGCCCTTGTCGAAGTCGACGGCGGCCCGGAAACCGAGGACGTCACCGGCCCGGTCGGAGGAGGCGAACACGTGCCGGACGTCCCCCGCGCGGCTACGCCCGGTGATCACCGGCTCGGCCGCGCCGTGGGCCCGCGAGAGGGCATGCGCCAGGTCACCGATGGTGCGCGGCCGGCCGCTGCCGATGTTCAGCGCCGTCAGTCGGCCGGGCTCCGCCTCGCGCCGGTGCAGCGCCAGCGCGTTCGCGCGGGCGACGTCGGTGACATGGACGAAGTCGCGGAGCTGGCCGCCGTCCTCGAACACCGCCGGCGGCTCGCCCCGCTCCAGCGCGCTGCGGAAGATGGCGGCGACCCCGGCGTACGGGGTGTCCCGCGGCATCCGCGGGCCGTACACATTGTGGTAGCGCAGGGCGATGACGGTTCCGTGGCTGGCCGCCGCCCACGCGGAGGCCAGGTTCTCCTGGGCCAGCTTGGTGGCCGCGTAGACGCTGCGCGGGTCGAGCGGCGCGTCCTCGGTGACCGGCCGGGGCTCGAGTGGACGTCCGCACGCCGGGCAGGGCGGCTCGAACCGCCCCGCGGCCAGGTCGGCCTCCCGCCGGGGGGCGGGGCGCACCGGGCCGTCCGCCGCGCACCGGTAGGCGCCCTCACCGTAGACGACCATCGAGCTCGCCAGGACCAGCCGCGGGATCCCGGCGCGGACCATCCCGGCCAGCAGCACGGCGGTGCCGAGGTCGTTGTGCGACGCGTAGGCCGGCAGGTCGGCGAGGTCGACGCCCATCCCGACCATGGCCGCCTGGTGGCAGACGGCGTCCACCCCGTCGAGCGCGGCGCGGACCTGGCCCGCGTCGCGCACGTCGCCCTCCAGGAACTGGGCGCGGTCGTCGATCTCGGGCCGGTGGCGGTGCGCGGCCGGCAGCAGCGCGTCCAGGACGCGCACCTCGTCGCCGGCGGCGAGCAGGACGTCGACGATGTGGGAGCCGATGAAACCGGCGCCGCCGGTGACGAGAACGCGCACGTCGCGGACGCTACCGCCGGTTTCCGGTGCGGGATCTTACGAACCGCTGACGCCGCCGTGCCGGCGCGCCGCCGTGCCGCCGTGCCGGCGGCGGATCAGGACGCGACGGGCAGGCCGACGACGAACCGGCATCCCCCGGTGATGTTGTGGACGCTCACCTCGCCGCCGTGCGCCTCGACGACGGCCCGGACGATGGCGAGCCCGATCCCGGCGCCCGGTGGTGTCCGCGCGCGCTCGCCGCGGTATCCGGTGTCGAAGAGCCGACCGAGGTCTGCCGCCGGTATCCCGCCGCAGGCGTCGGAGACGGAGAGCTCGGCGCGCCCGTCCACCACCGTCGCGGCGACGGCGACGGTGCCGTCGCTCGGAGTGTGTCGGATCGCGTTGGCCACCAGGTTGGTCAGCACCCGGCCGACCTCGACGACGTCCACCTCGAAGCGGTCGGTCTCATCGGCGCGCCCGGTGAGCCGGACGCCCTTGGCGCGGGCGATCGGGTCGGCCGTGGAGATCACATCGGAGACCACGTCGGCGACGCGGACGTTCTCCAGGCTCAGCTCGAGGGCGCCCGAGTGCAGCCTGGACAGCTCGAACAGCTCGTCGATGAGTGTCGTCAGCCGCTCGCTGTTCGCCACCATCGTCCGGTGGTAGGCGGCGACGGTCTCAGAGTCGTCGACCACACCGTCGACGAGGGCCTCGGCGACGGCCCGGATCCCCGCGATGGGCGTTCGCAGGTCGTGGCTCACCCAGGAGACCAGCTCCCGACGGCTCGCCTCCAGCGCCCGCTCACGTTCCGTGGCGGCGAGCAGGCGTGCGTGGGTGGCGTCGAGGGCCCGGGAGATCGCCGCCAGCTCGGCGCTGGGCGGTTCCGTCGCCAGTGGACGGTAGGTGGTGTCACCGAGCCGGCCGGCCGCCTCGGTGAGCGCGAAGGACGCCCGCGCGACCGGCAGCCCGAGCCAGAAAATCATCAGTGCGGTCACCGTGCCGGAGACGGCGACGACGAGGAGCACGACGTCGAGATCATGGTTGGAGAGGAACATCATCCGCGCCGTGACGGCGACCCCGGCGGCCATCCCGATCACGCCGACCGCGATCACCACGGCTCCCCAGACGCCCAGCGACGCCCGGCGGAACCGGTGCAGCACCGGCGCCGCGATCGCCGGGGCCGCGATCGAGCAGGCGAGCGCGATCGCGGCGATCTCCAGCTTCGCTCCCACGGCTCAGCCGCCCGCGGCCGGGTCGGCACCGACAGCCGGGCCGGCGACGGTGGCCAGGTCACAGCGGTAGCCCACGCCCCACACGGTGGTGAGCACGGCCGGCGAGGTCGGATCCGGCTCGATCTTCTCCCGGAGCCGGCGGACGTGGACGGTGACCGTAGAGGTGTCCCCGTACGTCCAGCCCCACACCCGTTCCAGCAGCACCGCCCGGGAGAACGCCTCACCGGGATGCCGCAGCAGGAACGCGAGCAGGTCGAACTCGCGGACCGTCAGCGACACCTCCCGGCCGTCCCGGGAGACGGTCCGCCCGGCGACGTCGACGACCAGGCCGCCACCGCGCAGCACCGGACGGCCCGCAACACCCGGCGGCGGCTCGTGGGTGCGCCGCAGCACCGACTGGACCCGCAGCACGAGCTCCCGCGGTGAGAACGGCTTGGTCACGTAGTCGTCAGCGCCGGTCTCCAGGCCGGTGATCCGGTCCGACTCCGCGCCCAGGGCGGTGAGCATCACCACCGGCACGTGGCCGTGGGCCCGCAGCCGCCGGCAGACCTCCAGGCCGGGCAGGCCCGGCAGCATCAGATCGAGGACGACCAGGTCAGGCGGGCGCCGTTCGGCGGTGGCGAGCGCGGCCCAGCCGTCGGCCGCGGTGTCCACCTCGAAGCCGGCGTTGGACAGGTAGCGGCTGACGACGTCCGACACCGTGGTGTCGTCGTCGACGAGCAGGACACGGGCCACGGGCCCACGGTAGACGCGCGAGGCAGGCCGGCCGGCGGGCGCGGTCGGACGTTCGGGATTCGTAATCTTCGGTCCGCCGCGGCCGCGGCGGCCAGCGTCGCGAGCCCCGGACGTCCTCGTTTCGTAAGAAGTGCGAGCACGTTCGGTGACTAGCGTGCGGCCCATGGTCGCTGACAGTGGTGCGCCGCCCGGCGCGGTCGACGTGATCCTCCCGTGCCTGGACGAGGCCGCCGCGCTGCCGTGGGTGCTGTCGCGCCTGCCGGCCGGGTACCGCGCGATCGTCGCCGACAACGGCTCCACGGACGGCTCGGCGCACCTGGCCCGGGAGCTCGGCGCCACCGTGGTCGAGGCCGCCGAGCGCGGCTACGGCGCGGCCGTCCACGCCGGCCTGCTCGCGGCGACCGCGCCGATCGTCTGCTGCTGCGACGCCGACGCGTCCCTCGACCCCACCGATCTGCCGCGCCTCGTCAGGCTGCTGACCGCGGGCCCCGGCGGTGGCGCGGGCGGGGGGCCGGCCGACCTCGTCCTCGGTCGGCGCCGGCCCGTCACCGCCGGGGCCTGGCCCGCGCACGCGCGGGCCGGCAACGCCGTGGTCGTGGCCGCCGCGCGCCGGCGCTGCGCCGTGCGGATCCGCGACCTGGGGCCGATGCGGGTGGCCCGCCGGGCCGACCTGCTGGGCCTGAGGGTGACCGACCGCCGCTTCGGCTATCCACTGGAGCTTGTCGCCCGGGCGGCCGCGGCCGGGTGGAACATCGTCGAGACCGACGTCCGTTATCTGCCGCGGAGCGGGAAATCCAAGGTCACCGGCACCGCCACGGGCACCGTCCGCGCGGTCCGGGACATGTCGGCGATCCTGCGCCGGCTGCCGTGAGCGGCCAGCGGGCTCCGGCGGCCGACCGGCCGGTGCCTGACCGGCCCGCTCCCGGGAGGGCTGATCGAAGGCGGTCTGGTTCCGGCGGTGGGCCGCACCTGCTCGTCATCGCCAAGACACCCGTGCCCGGCCGGGTCAAGACCAGACTCACCCCGCCGTACAGCCCGGTGCAGGCCGCCCGGCTGGCGGCCGCGGCCCTCGCCGACACCCTCGACGCGGTCGCCGGCGCCTGCCGTTCGCTGGGCGCCCGGCCGATGGTCGTCCTCGACGGCGAGCCCGGCCCCTGGCTGCCGCCGGGGTTCACCGTCGTAGCCCAGGCCACCGGCTCCTTCGACACCCGGCTGGCGGCGGCCTTCGACGCCGTCCGCGGGCAGCCCGCCCTGCTGATCGGGATGGACACTCCGCAGATCGGCCAGGACGAGCTGGTCGCGGCCCTGCTGGAGCTGCGCGCCGGCGCGGACGCCGTCCTCGGGCGGGCCCTCGACGGCGGTTGGTGGGCGCTGGGACTGCGCGCCTCGGCCGGTGGCCTCGTGCGGGGAGTGGCGACGTCCACACCGGACACCGGCGCCTGCCAGCTCGCCCGGCTGCGCGCGGCGGGGCTGGGCGTGGTCGAGCTGCCCGTCCTACGGGACGTCGACACCGCCGCGGACGTGGCCCCGGTGGCGGCGCTTGCTCCCGGCGGGCGGTTCGCGGCCGCCGTCCACGAGCTGGGGCTGTGCCCCGGTGTCGCGGCGAGACCGGCGGGGGAGCGGTGACCACCCACTCGACCAGGGAACGTCCGCATGCTCGCGGGGTCTACGAGGCGGCCCTGCGCGCACCGGGCCACGGGCTGTGGGCCTCGCACCCCGGCGGGCGCCGCCCGCTGCCGCTGGACCTGTGGCTCGGCGGGCTCGCCCCGGGCGACGAGACGCTGGTCGACGGCTGCGCCGGCCCGACGCTCGACGTCGGCTGCGGCCCCGGGCGCATCACCGCGGCGCTCGCCCGCCGCGGCGTGCGGGCGCTCGGTATCGACATCGCCGCCGGTGCGGTCGCGCTGGCCCGCCGGGCGGGGGCGGCCGCGATGTGCCTGGACGTCTTCGGCCCCGTGCCGGGCAGCGGCCACTGGCGCGAGATCGTGCTGGCGGACGGCAACATCGGCATCGGCGGCGATCCCGCGCGGCTGCTGCTCCGGGCGGCGGAGCTGCTCGCCGCCGGCGGCAGGATCCTGGTCGAGGTCGACGGCCCCGGACGGCCGACGGAGTGCTACTGGACCACGTTGGAGACCGCCGCCCTCGCCAGCGCGCCGTTCCGCTGGGCCGCCGTGGGAGTGGACGGCATCGGCCCGCTGGCGGCCGAGGCCGGGCTCACCGTGACCGAGGTGCGGCAGCGGGCGAGTCGGTACGTCACATGCCTCGAGCCGGTCCAGTCCGTCGGGACCGCCGGGACCGCCGTCGCCGGAACACCATGATGACCGTGGCGGCGGCCCAGACCGCCCCGAGCACGATCAGCAGGTTCCGCCCGTAGGGCAGCGCGTCGACCGTCGCGTTGCCGGGGGTGCCGCCGTAGCCCCGCCAGAGCGGCAGGCTCGCCGCCGCCACCGAGCCCGAGACGATCAGCGCACCCTGGACCACCGCCCGGTACGGACCCGGGACGGCGCGGCTCAGCAGCAGCCCGACCAGCGCGACCGCAGGCACCAGCAGCACGTCGTGGGCCAGGACGCCGGCGATCAGCCACCGCAGGGAGTTGTGCGGATTGGTGGCCCGTGTCTCGCTCAGCAGTCCGTCGATCCCGTAGCCGAGTGCCGCGAGCCCGCCGAGCGCCGTCAGCGCCACCGCAAGCCGCGTGAGGCCGCCGCCTCGCCCAGGAGCGGCTCCGGCTCCGGCTCCGGCTCCGGCTCCGGCCCCGGCCTCGGCCTCGGCCTCGGCAGCGTCGTGGCCGGTCACAGCATCACCACCCGGTGCACCCACTTCGTCTGCAGGACTCCCGGCCGGTTCGGCGCGATCAGCCGCGCCGGATAGCCGTGGTCGAGGTCGAGCGGCTCGCCGCCGAGCCGGGTCGCGAGCAGCGTCCTGGGATCACGCGCGTGCGGCGGGTCGACCTCGCTGGCCCGGTAGCCGCCACGGGTTTCCAGGGACTCGACCCGCACCGTCGCGCCGGCCGGTATCCCGGCCCGTTCCAACAGGTCGACGAGCCGTACCCCCGTCCACGTCGCGTCGGCCGCCCACCCCTCGACACAGGTGATCGGCAGATCCACCGTCGCCCGGCTCAGCGCGAAGAGCTCGGCCGCGGACAGGGTGAACGGCCGCGGGCCGCCGACCGTCAGTCGGTAGCCGGGGTCGCGGGCCAGGGCGAGCACGCCGGCCGCGACCGCCGTCCGGTTCACCGGCAGGTGCTGCGGCCCGAGATCGGGCCGGCGCGGCGCGAGCAGCACCGTGCCACCCAGGCCCGGGACGAACTGTCCCGCGGTCGTCGCCGTGATCACACCGGCCGCGGTGCCCACGGCGAGGCCGAACCCGCGCCGCGACAGCCCGTCGCCGGCCGGCTCGGGCTGGCTCACGCGGTCGGTGAGTCCCGCGCGCCCGGCCCGCCCGCGCCCCACGTTGGCCCGGACGACCACGATCTTCGTGGCGATGTGCACGACCAGCGCGCCGATCGTGATCCAGGCGACCCAGTAGTGCGTGACGGTGAAGAAGAAGCGGAACGGATACCACTGGGCGATGTTCGCGATGCCCGTCGCGAGCTGGAAGATCGCCCCGGCGATCAGCGGGATGATGGTGATCCGCTCCAGGGCGTGCGCGACGGTGCGCACCGGCGGCCACTCCCACAGCCGCGGGTAGACCGTCCACAGCTTCGCCAGCAGCAGCGGAACGGACGCGAGCCCGGTGGCGACGTGCACGCCCTGAGTGAGCCGGTAGAGCCACGCCGGCCGGGACGGCCACTGCAACCAGCCCGGCGGATGCTGCATGAAGTGCGAGACCAGCCCGGTGGCGAACGCCGTGCCGAACGCGACCCCGAGCCAGATGCCGAGCAGCGAGGCCAGCCGCGGGTCGTGCAGGCGGCTGCTGAAGGCGCCGGGACGGAACGGCCCGCGGCGCAGCCGCTCCGGTGGCGCCGGCAGCTCGCGGTCGATGAGATCCACGCGCGCACCGTAGRCACGCCGGCCCGCCGTGGCCGCTGATCATCTCCTTACGATTCGAGGATGTCGCGCGCCGGTCGTCCCGGGCGGGTCTGAGCGTGGGCACGCTGGCCCCATGGCCGTCAGCCCCCACCGCACCCGAGACGACGCGATCCGTCTCGGCGGCCCAGCGCGGGACGAGGGGCCGGTGCCGGCTGCCGCCGACCCGCCGGGCGCCGGGCGCCGATGGCTGGCTGTGGCGGTCGTCCTGCTGGCCGGCGCGCTCGCCACCGAGTGTGCCGTGATCGCGCAGCCCGGGCCCCTGCCCGGCGGGCCGGCCGTCCTCTACCTGGCTCTCGGCTGGTGGGCGCTGGCTCTGGCCGCGGTGGCCGCCCTCGTCCGGGCCGCGCCCCGACGCGGTGTCACCGCCGTGCTGCTGGTCGGCGCGGTGGCCGTGCACCTCCTCGCCCTCACCTCCGGACCGCGGATGAGTGACGACCTCTACCGCTACGCCTGGGACGGCAAGGTCTCCGCCGCGGGCATCGACCCGTACCACTACGCGACCAACTCCGCGGAGCTGGCCGGGCTCCGCGACAGCTGGCTGTGGCCCGACCCGGTGGGCTGTGCCGCCCTCGGCCGCGGCTCCGGCTGCACGCGGATCAACTACCCGACCGCGCACACGATCTACCCGCCGGTGGCCCAGGCGTACTTCGTGGCCGTCCACCACCTGCCCGGGCCGCCGCGGGAGAACAAGATCCAGCTCTACGCCGCGGTGCTGTCGCTGCTGCTGACCGGCCTGCTGATCCGGGTGCTGCCGCGGTTCGGCCACCATCCCGGCCTGGCCGCGGCCTACGCCTGGGGGCCCTCGGCCGGGATCGACATCGGCATGGACGGCCATGTCGACGTCCTGGCCGTGATCTTCGCTGTCGCGGCGCTGGCGCTGCTCGCGCGGCCCGGTGCGCGTCCACGCCCGCGCCCGACCACCCGGACGGCGGCGGCGGCCGGCGCGCTGCTCGGCGCCGCGGTGGCGGTGAAGCTCTACCCGGCGCTGCTGCTGCCCGCCGCCGCCCGGCGGCGCCCCGTGGCCGTCCTCGGCGCGGCGGCCGCGGTCGTCGGCCTGTCCTATCTGCCGCACGTGGCGGCCGTGGGAACGGACGTGGTCGGCTTCCTGCCGAAGTACCTGTCGGTCGAGGGCTACGCGCAGGGACACCGCTTCCTCCTGCTGGGCCTGCTGGGTCTGACCGGGACGGCGGCGAAGGTGGCCGCGGGCGTCGTGCTCGCCGGCGTCGTCCTCGCGGTGTGGCGCTCGGAGCCCGCCCGCCTGCCGGTGGAGCGTGGCGCGCTGTGGCTGGTGGGGGCGGCCTTCCTCGTCGCGACCCCGGCCCAGCCCTGGTACGGGGTGCTGCTGGTCGCGCTCGCCGTCCTCGCCGGCCGGCTCGAATGGGCGGCGGTCGCCGTCGGCCCGTATGTGCTGTACATGGCGCTGTTCCGGGACCTGGCCGTCGAGGACGTCTACGCCCGGCCCGGCGGCTACGTCCTGGGCGCCGCCGCGGTCGCGCTGACCGCCGCGGTCCGCCGGATCCGGGCTCGATCCAGCGGCGCGCCCGGTTGGCCGGCAGCGTCGCGGTGCGCTCGGTAGGATTGGTCCCGGTGTGCCGGGAAGTCTGGTCGGCGAGGTGGCGCGTCGCGCCCTCACAGCCAGGGACGACCGGTTCAGGATGGTCACCCTTCGTGAGGTCGGGGCGGCGCCGCGCGACCGCGCCGACCGAGGAGACCAGCCGATGCCGAGCGTTCCCCCAGCCCCCGCGCCCGGCCCTGCCTCGGGCTCCGGCTCGTCGGTGTCCCGGCCGCGGCTGCTGGCCCGGCCGACCTGGCCGCAGGCACGGTACGTCGCCGGGATCCTGCGCAGTGAGACGGTCGGCGGCCTGCTGTTGCTCGCGGGCGCCGTGGTGGCGCTGGTCTGGGCGAACTCACCGTGGCGGGACGCCTATGCCACCGTCGTCCACACCGGCGTGGGCCCCGCGTCCCTGCACCTGCATCTGGACCTGGAGCACTGGGCCGCCGACGGGCTGCTCGCGATCTTCTTCTTCGTGGTGGGCCTCGAGCTCAAACGCGAGTTCGTCCTCGGCGATCTGAGATCACCGAGCCGCGCGGCGCTGCCCATCGTGGCCGCCCTTGGCGGGATGCTCGTGCCCGCGCTCATCTACACGCTGGTCAACGGCCTGGCCGTGGACGGCTCCCCCGAGGGCTGGGCGGTGCCGACGGCCACCGACATCGCCTTCGCGGTCGCGGTGCTGGCGATCATCACGACGCATCTGCCGGCGGCGCTGCGGTCGTTCCTGCTGACGCTGGCGGTGGTCGACGACCTGCTCGCGATCGTGATCATCGCCGTGTTCTTCACCGACCGGCTCAGCCCCGCGCCGCTGGCGGGCTCCCTCGCGGTCATCGCGGTGTTCGCGCTGCTGGTGAACCGCGGCGTCACCCGCTGGTGGCTGCTCATCCCGCTCGCGCTCGTCGCCTGGGCCCTCATGCACACCTCGGGGGTGCACGCGACCATCGCCGGGGTACTGCTGGGGTTCGCCGTGCCGGCCCGCCCTCGCTCCGGCGAGCACGCCGGGATGTCCGAGCGGTTCGAACACGCCTGGCGTCCCGTCTCGGCGGGCGTCGCGGTTCCGGTGTTCGCGTTGATGGCCGCCGGGGTCTCGCTCGCGGGCGGCGGCGTCGGCGCCGCGCTGGCCGATCCGGCCGGCCTGGGTGTGGTGATGGGTCTGCTGCTGGGCAAGCCAATCGGGGTGATGGGTGCCACCGTCCTGCTCGCCCGGTTCACCCGGGCCGAGCTGGACCCCGACCTGTCCTGGTGGGATGTCGCCGGCGTCGCCGTGCTCGCCGGAGTCGGGTTCACTGTCTCCCTGCTCATCGGCGAGCTGGCCTTCGGCGCCGACACAGCGGAGAACGATCACGTCAAGGCCGCCATCCTGATCGGCTCGCTGGCCTCGGCACTGCTCGCCTCGATCGTGCTGCGGGCGCGTAACCGGGTGTACCGCCGGCTGGCGGAGCGGGAGGCCGTCGACCGCGACGCCGACGGCATCCCCGACGTCTTCCAGGAACCGACCGTCGGCTGAGGCCATCGAGATGGCCAACGCCAACCGTGGGGGAGATCCGGACGACAATCGGGGGAAGGGCCAGGGACGACCGGAGGGGGCGCGATGGCCGGGACGGACGTTCCGAGCGTGAAGGACGTCGCGGCGCACGCCGGGGTGTCGCTGGGCACGGTGTCGAACGTGCTCAACCGGCCGGAGCTGGTCGCCCGGCCCACCCGGGAACGGGTGCTCGCCTCGATCGCCACCCTCGGCTTCGTCCGCAACGAGTCCGCGCGGCAACTGCGGGCCGGCGGCAGCCGGCTGCTCGCCTACGTGGTGCCCGACACCGCCAATCCCGTCTTCGCCGACGTCGGCGCCGGTGTCCAGGAGGTCGCGGATCGCGCCGAGCTGGCGGTGTTCCTGTGCAACAGCGGCGAGGAGTCCCGCCGGCAGGCGACCTACCTGAGCCTGCTCGAACAGCAGCGCGTCGAGGGAGTCCTTCTCACTCCGGTGGGCGAGGTCGACGAGCCCCTGGTGTCGCTGGCGCGGCGGGGGACACCGGTCGTGCTCGTCGACCGCGCCGGCGGGCCGGGGATCTGTTCGGTGACGGTCGACGACGTGGCCGGCGGTGAGCTCGCCGTGTCCCATCTGCTCGACAGTGGCCACACCCGGATCGCCTTCGTCGGAGGCCCGGGTCAGTGGCGGGTCGCCGACCGGCTCGCCGGCGCCCGCCGCGGCCTGCTGCACGCCGGTGCCGACCCGGACAGCCTGCTGCGGGTCGACACCCGCGGCGCCGACGTCGCCGCCGGCCGCCGGGCCGGGGAACGACTGGCCGGTCTGTCCGGCAGCGGACGTCCCACGGCCGTGCTCTGCGCCAACGACATGGTCGCCCTCGGTCTGTTGCAGCAGGTGACGCGGCTCGGCCTGCGCGTCCCCGACGATCTCGCCGTGGCCGGCTACGAGGACATCGAGCTCGCCGCCGTGGCGGCGGTTCCGCTGACCTCCGTGGCGCGGCCGCGCCAGCTGCTGGGACGTACCGCCGCCGAGCTGCTGCTGGCGGAGACGCGCGACCGCGCGGGACATGAGCACAGCCAGGTCGTGCTGGCACCCGAGCTGGTGGTCCGGGCGTCCACCGGGCGCCGGCCGGCGGACGTCGTCGCCTGAACACCGCCAAAGGGCCCGAGCGCCGGCGGGTGGCGTGCGGCGGCCGGGAGCAGTGGCATCGGCGTGCCACCGGCGTGCGCGGCGGCACGGTCCGCGCTGGCTCGCCGTCGACCTCGTCCACGGGGGTGACCCGCTCCATGCGAGCGGCCGATCGGCGAGACTCGCACGGTGACAGACGACACGATGAAGACACCTGACCAGCTCTTCGACCTCACCGGCCGGGTCGCCGTCGTGACCGGCGGCAGCCGGGGGATCGGCCGCGCGGTGGCCGGGGGGCTCGCCGCGGCCGGCGCCGACGTCGTCGTCGCCAGCCGCAAGATCGAGGCCTGCCAGGCCGCGGCCGCCGAGATCGAGGCCGAGACCGGTCGGCGGGCGCTTCCCGTCGCCTGCCACGTCGGCCGGTGGGACGACTGCGACCGCCTCGCCGACGCGGTCTACGACAGGTTCGGCCGCTGCGACGTCCTGGTGAACAACGCAGGGATGTCCCCCGTCTACGACACCCTCACCTCGGTGACCCAGGAGCTCTACGACAAGGTCCACGCGGTGAACGCGGGCGGCCCGTTCCGGCTGAGCGCCCTCGTGGGATCGAGGATGGCGGCCGGCGACGGCGGGTCGATCATCAACGTGACGACGGCGGGTTCGTTGCGCCCCAACGCGAGCGATCTCCCCTACGCCATGGCGAAGGCGGCCCTCAACGCCCTGACTCTCGGGCTGGCCGGCGCGTGGTCGCCCAAGGTACGCGCGAACCTGGTGCTTCCCGGCGCGTTCGACACCGACATAACCAAGGCATGGGGCCCGGACGCGAAGCGCCTGGCCGGCGAGATGAATCCGATGAAGCGGATTGGGGCACCCGGAGACATGGTCGGCGTCTGCGTCTTCCTGGCGAGCGCTGCGGCCAGCTATGTGAACGGCGCGCAGATCCTCGTCGACGGCGGCCTCTTCCGGACTCTCTGACCGTGCGTTCCGGCCCGGCGCCCGTCGGGCCGGAACGCTGGAGCGGTAGCAGGGCGTCCTCTACCGCGTGGGTCTTCACGGCGATCACGGTGGACGGAAAACCGAACTCGTCGGCGGCGCGGCCATTGGAAAGTCACCCAACCAGAGGAAGGGACCTTCGTGTGGGTCAGCCCTCTCGGGCGAACCAGCATCACCAACCCCACACATATATCGAAGTCGATACGCGCGTAGGAAGAGAAAATGGGGTGCATTAATTTTGAGGTACGGGTTATCGGATACGACGTGTCGACGGACCGTGCGGAGCATCGCGTGGGCCTCCGTGTCCGGTGGACCGCTTCGCGGGCTTCCTCCTTGAACTGGGAGATCGTCTCCAGGTCGTCGATGCGGCACGGCGCGAGCAGACGCACCTGCTCGCCGCCGATCGTCACGCTTTGCTCCCGTCCCAGTCCAGCCATCAAGATCTCTCCAGGAAGGCTGGCGCACGCCTGGGACCTGGGCAGGGTTGCCGTCCCGGCGCAGGGGAGGGTACGAGCTCGTGACGGCGGTGACGGGAGGCGTGGTGTAGTGATAGCTTCCTCTCACCGAAAAGAATCTTCTTCTCATCCAGTGAGAATCGAATGGGGTGGGCGGCCAGGAGCCGGGTGGTGTGTAGGAGCCCTGCCGGCCGCCGATGACTGGTGCGTCGTACGCTCCGCCGTCCGCGCCGGGTCCTCCGCCGCCGGGTCAGGGAGGACCGCGATGCCGATACCTGCCGAGTTCGCAGACCGACAGCCCGTAACGGTAGCTGCCGTGTTCCGCGCCGAGGTCGCGTGAGATGGACGTCGCGGACTTCCGGTCGGATCTCCAGGCGTGGCTTGCCGAGAACGACCTGACCCCAGGACCTGACCACTCCCTTGACGGGCAGGTGGCTCAGCTCGCGCGGGTGCGTCGCGCCCTGTACGACGCGGGCTGGATGCGTCACGGCTGGCCCGCCGAGGTGGGTGGCCTCGGTGGCCCGGCGGTCCTGCGCGCCGTACTTGGCGAGGAGGTGGCCAGCCGTGGTCTGGCCGAACCGGGCATCTACTCGATGGTCGAGGTACTTGTCCCGACCATGATCTCCTATGCGTCGCCGGCGCTGGCGGCCGAGATGGTGCCGCTGCTGCTGTCCGGTACCGAGAGCTGGTGCCAGGGGTTCTCCGAGCCGGGGTCGGGCAGTGACCTGGCGTCGCTGTCCACCCGGGCGGAGCCCCGGGGCGACGACTGGGTGGTCAACGGGCAGAAGGTCTGGACGAGCCTGGCCCAGTACTCCGAGCGCTGCGTGCTGCTCACCCGCACCGCGCCGGGCCACGGCGGGATCACGGCGTTCTTCGTCGACATGGACACCCCTGGCATCACCGTCCGCCCGCTGGAAATGATGCACGGTGTCGAGGAGTTCGCCGAGGTCTTCTTCGACGACGTGGTCGTCCCCGGCGACCGCATGCTCGGAAAGCCCGGCGACGGCTGGCAGATGGCGATGGACCTGCTCCCGCACGAGCGCTCCACCTGCTTCTGGCACAGGGTCGCCCACCTGTTCACCCGGCTCGACCGGCTGGTGACCGAGACGACCGTGCCGGGTGATCAGGCGGACGCGGATCTGGGTGCGGCCTACCTGGCGCTGCACACCATCCGCTGCCGCTCGCATGCCACCCAGCGCCACCTCGGCGAGGGTGCCCACCTCGGGCCGGAGACGTCGATCGACAAGGTGCTGCTCGCCACCGCCGAGCAACGCCTGTACGACACCGCCCGCGACCTGCTCCCGGGCACCATCGAACTCAC
>NZ_MAXA01000277.1 GCF_001854695.1 Parafrankia soli | reverse complement strand
CCCGCCACGACACCGACGCCGCCGAAGCCCACTGGCGCACCCACATCGCCACCACACCCAGCCAGCCACCCAGCACCGTCATCGACCTGCTCGGCGAATAGGCACCGGCGGACAGAGACCGACAGACAGGCACCAACGGACAAGCACCTCGGTGGGCCCGGCGTGCCCTCGCGTCACCACGCAGGGCACGCCGGTGGGCACACGACGTCGCACAGGCGGAACCGAGGGCGACCAGCCGGGAACAGAATCGGCTTTGCCGGCACGAAAAACGGCTCGGCTGGCACAGAAGGGTGGGGTCGGAAACACGAACGACCCCAACCTTTCACCAACGCTGGTGGTGGCATGGCGCACGCCACGTTACGGTGTGCGCCATGCCGCTGTCGGGACTCGCCTGGCAGACTCTCCCGGATGCGGGGGCGTTGGCCCTGGTCGACACAAGTTCACGGCGGGCTGCAGCACTTGCCCGTCCCCATCCCAACGAGCTCCCCATGATTGACGTGGTCGACGTCGAACGCCTTGTCGTGGCGTGGCTGTCGCCACACACCCGGTATGCCGCCGAACAACACCTGGCCGAACGGGCCGATGACGATCCACACCGAACGATGGGGGCGTTGTGCTGGCTGCTCGCCATGTGGACGGTCACGATCCACCTGYGCACCGGGCAGTCCCCGTCCGCGGTGATCTCCGCGATGTCCTACCGGACGGTGTGGCGCAGCCCGGAGGCGCCGGAGTCGGAACGGGTCTGGGAGATCCTCACCGACCGGATCAGGCTCGGCACCCTGGCCGCCCTGACCGCGGACCGTGACACCGCCGTCGAGTTCCACTCACGCGTCGACAACCCGCGCGGGCTGGCGCCCGTGCTGCTGCGCCACGCACTCGGCGTGATGGCGGGTGTCGTCGACGACATGAACATCATCGGCGTGGACCCGCAGGACATGGCGGGCACCCTCGCGCTCTACACGATCGACCCGGACGGGCCGACCGTGCCGTGCTTCCGACCGCTCACCTGAACGGACAGGGCGCGCGCCGCGCCGCCCCGGGCGACCATCCGCGCGGCGACGGATCCCGTGGTGACGCTCCACGACGGCCGGGCCGGCCGCCCGTTTCCTGTGCGGGCGGCGCGCCCGCCACGGCCGCCCCGTGCCGCCACCGACCGCCAGCCGCCGGTGCGGGCAGCCCGGGGCGCCGGCTGCGCACCGGCGCCGTGCGGGCTCGCGGGCGGGGAGTCGATGTAGACCGCTCTCGTCATCCCGGCGTGGCCGTGGATGGCGAGCAGCGTCTCCATCGACGGATAGATCGCGACCGACCCGTGCTCGGAGTTCCACCACAGGACGCAGGTGCCATCGGGAGCCTGCGCCCCGAAGGCGACCGAACCCGTGCCGGACACTCCGGACACGTCGACATCACGCTCGAGATGAAACCGCCGTACCTGGCGAGCGGACATACTGGCCGACCTCCTCGCGGGTCACATCGCCGTGCCCCTGAGCGTTGCCCTACACCCCACCGGCGGCCACCCGGCCACCGGCTGGTCGGGCCACCGTAGCCGCCGGTGTCGGCGGCGGTCACCCGTTTCGCCGCGCCGGGCCGCGGCGCGCCCGCACGTGCAGGGCGTCGTCGCAGGTCACACGCGCACGCCCACCTGATCAGACCACAGCAGTGTCCACCCTGACAGCCCTGGCACACCATGGGCTCCCCAAGCTCCGCGGACGCCGTGGGCCCTGGCGGGCTCCGAAGGTACGGACCCCGAAGGCCCGCGGAGCCCGCGGGCGCTCAGCCGGCGGCGTGGAACAGCGCCTCGGGAAACCGGCGGGCGGCGGCCGGGGTGAGGAACGAGTCGTAGGTGGTGGCCCCGAGCAGCCGGCGCTCCAGGAACGCCACCGTGTAGTAGGTCGTCAGGCGGTGGGCGCGGTCGATGTCGACAGCCGGCGGCCGGCAGGTCACCTCCGCCGTCACCTCCAGCCGCACCCGCACGCCCTCGGGCACCGGGCGGTCGCGCACCGCCGCGGCCTGGGCGCAGATCTCGGTGAACGAGTTGTGCATCCCGCCCGTCACCGTGACCAGGTAGCGCGGGTGCGCGCCGTGGAGCCCGTCGAAGGTGCGCCCGGCGTTGCGCTCCACCGGCGCCGCCAGGTCGTCGCTGCCGCCGACGAGCAGCACCGGGACGCGCACCCGGTCGAGTTCCCGCTCCGGTACGACCTCGGTGGCCGGCGCGATCCCGACCACGGCCCGCACCCGCGGGTCGGCCGGCGCCCGCAGGAAGCCCACGGTCGAGACCGCCGAGGTCAGCCCGCCGAAGGAGAACCCGACGACGCCGACCTCGTCCGCGCGCACCATCCGCGACAGCGGGCAGTCCGGCTTCGTGAACGCGCTGATCACCGCCGAGACGTCGAGCAGCCGGTCGCTGGCGAGCTCGACGAGCGGGGCCTGCCGGCCCTCGGCCGCCTCGATCATGGTGTCGCCGGGATGGTCCGGCGCGGCCACGACGAAGCCGTGCGTCGCCAATGCCTCGGCCAGGTAGGCGAGCTGCACCCGGCTGCCGGCGCTGCCGTGCGATACGACCACGAGTGGGAAGCGGCCCGGCGCCACCGGTATCTCCTCGTGGGCCAGCGCCGACGACACGTCCACGCCCGGCGCCACCGGGTACCGCGCCACCGGGTACCGCGCGGCCGGGGGCAGCGCCACCGGGCCGAGGCGCGCTGGAGCGCCCGGGTACCAGACCGAGGTGGTCAGCAGCCGGCCCGGGCGCCCCGGATCCGAGACGGTCAGGGTCTGGTAGCCGGCGGTGAACGGGCCCGGCTCATCGGGCGCCGCGGGCGGTGCCACGCCGGTGGACCCGCCGGCCAGGACCACGCCTGCCCGGGCCGGGCCGGCGGACGGCGGGCCGGACAGGCAGAGGAGCAGCCCCAGAAGCAGGGCGGCCACCAGCAGGGCACGCGGCACGACCGCGCCGCTTCCGGCGCTTCCCACCATGCGGCTGACACTACGCACAGTGACAGCACCTGGTGCGCGGCGCGGCCCTTCTAAGCCGCATCGCCCCGTCTGCCCGGCGTGCGGCCGCTCAGAGGACAGCCGTCACCGCCGGTTGCCGAGGCTCATCACCGTCGTGACGTCGTCGCCGTCCGGGCCGCCGAGCAGCTCGGTGAGGCGGCGCGGGCGGCCGACGTGATAGCCCTGCGCCAGGCCCACACCAAGGTCGAGCAGCACCTGCGGCAGCGACGCGCGGTCCACCCCCTCGGCGATGACCAGCATGCCGGCCGTCCGCGCGATCTGGACGACCGCCTCCACCAGGGAGCGGTCGCGCGGGTTCGCGTCGGCGTTGCGGACGACGTTCGCGTCGATCTTCACGGCCCACAGCGGGAGGTTGCGCAGCGCGACGACCGCGCCCGTCTGCATCCCGAAGTCGTCCAGCAGGACGGGGCAGCCGGCGGCGCCGAGCTGCTCGGCGAGCCGCCGGGCCGCGTCCGGACTGGCCACCGCCGCGCTCTCGGAGATCTCCAGGCCCAGCCGGGAGGGGTCGACGCGGCCGTCCCGCAGGGTGGAGAGCACGAAGTCACCGAAGGCGGGGTCGTGCAGGGACCGCGCGGCCAGGTTGACGTACAGCCGGCCCGGCACGCCGCTGACCAGGGCGTTGACCGCCCGGAGGACGACCCACYGGTCGAGGTGCAGGCCCAGGTCGGTGTGCTCGGCCGCCGCGAGGAAGCCCCGCGGCCCGAGCTCGGGCCACACGCCGTCCCGCAGCCGGGAGAGCAGCTCGAAGCCGACCACCTCGCGGCTGGCGAGATCGACGAGGGGCAGCACGTCCAGCGACATCTGCCCGCTGTCGAGCGCGGCGGCGACCCGGCTGGTCACCGTCACCCGCAGCGCGGCCTCGTCGTACTGCTCCCGGGTGAACAGCCGGGCCCGGTTGCGCCCGGCCCGCTTCGCCTCCCGCAGTGCGAGATCCGCCCAGGCGAACGCGGCCTCGCTGCCGGCCGCCAGGTCCAGCGGGACGACGCCGATGCTGACCGTGGCCCGGGCCGGGAGCTCGCCGGGCGCGACGGGCCTGGTGGCGAGCGCGGCACACAGCCGCTCGGCGACGGCCAGCCCCTCGCCGCCGCCACCGGTGGGCAGGAGGACGGCGAACTCATCCCCGCCGAGCCGGCCGAGCATCGCCTCGGGCAGCTCGGCGCGCAGGCTGTGGGCGAGCCCGCGCAGGACGGCGTCGCCCGCGGTGTGGCCCTGCAGGTCGTTGACGTCGGCGAGGTGGTCGACGTCGAGCAGCAGCAGGCAGCCCGGTGGGCCCGCCGGGCCCGAGGTCTCCGCCTCGACCGCCGTGCCGGCGGCGGCGGCGGTTGCCGCGGCCGCGATACGGCCGTCCAGCTCCTCGGCCATGGCGTACCGGGTGGCGAACCCGGTGAGCGGGTCGACGGCGGGGGCGGCCGGAAGTGCGCCGCCGGCCGCGTGGTCGACGCCGTGGTCGACGCCGTGGTCGGTGACGTGGTCGAGGGCGTTGTCCGGGTGGTCGAGGGCGTACCCGGCATCCGCCGCTTCGGGGCCGCCGCCGGGCTGGGCCGGGGACGGCGCCTCGGTGCCCGCGGCCAGCACGATCGCCGCCGCGGCGTCGAGCCAGGCGGCGTCCTCGGGATCGAGGCCGCCCGCCGCGTCGGTGTCCCGGCCGCCGGCGGCCGGGCCGGAGGACCCGGCGGGTGGGAGATCCTCCGCGAGGCCGGAGTCGGCGGGCGCCGGGCGCTGGCCGGCCGCCAGGGCGGCCAGGGCGGCCTCGGTGGCGGCGACCTCGGCGGCCCGCGCGGCGTCGGCGGCCTCGCCGGTGAGGTCGACGATCTCGAAGAGCAGCAGCTCCGAGGGCTGCCCGGCGCTCATGTCGCGGCAGCTGATGCGCAGCCGGCGCGGCTCGCCGTCGGTGCCGGCCCAGTCGAGGACGGCGGGCGGGGCCGCCGGATGCAGCCCGGTCAGCGGCAGGCCGGCCTCGGCGACCGCGAGCCGCGCCTCGAACGGCGAGTCGGGGTTCCGCGTCCCGGTGACGAGGTCGACGAGGGCGTCGTTGACCCACGCCACCCGGCCGTCCGCAGTGACGATCAGCATGCCGACAGAGGAAGCCGCCGCGGCCAGCCCCGCAACCCCAGCGATCACCGCACCTCCCGCACCGCGCCGCCCGGAGTGCGCAGTCTAATGTCCGAAAGGACCCCAACCGTCGTTCACCGCGCCGCGCCGGGCACTACTTCCACTGGCGGGCCGGCCGCGGCGGAGCGCAGCTCGGAGTCCAGCCCGGCCCGGCTGGCGAGCTCGACGGCCAGCTCACGCGCCCACGGCAGGACCGGCCCGAGATCGACGGTGGCCAGTCGCCCGTCGACGACGACCCGCTCACCGGCCACCCACACCCCGGTGACGTCCCGCGGGGAGGCACAGTAGACGACCGCCTGGTAGGGGTCGTGCACGAGTGCCAGCGACGGGCTCGCCTCGGCGAGGTAGACCAGGTCGGCGGCCTTGCCGACCTCCAGGGAGCCGACCTCGTCGGCGAGCCCGAGCGCCCGCGCACCCTCGATGGTCGCCATCCGCAGCACCGTCGGCGCCGTCAGGGCCGTCGCCTGCAGGTGGTGCACCTTCTGCAGCAGGGCGGCGATTTTCATCGTCTCCAGCATGTTCTGGCTGTCGTTGCTCGCCGCGCCGTCCACGCCGAGCGCGACGGTGAGCCCGTCGCGCAGCAGCCGCGGGACCTGGCACACCCCGCTGGCGAGGATCATGTTCGAGACGGGGCAGTGCGCGACCGCGACCCGGTGCCGGCGCAGCAGTTCTACGTCGGTGTCGTCGAGCCACACGCAGTGCGCGGCCACGACCTGCGCGTCGAGCAGCCCGCGCCGCGCGGCGAACTCGATCGACCCGGTGCCGCGCGTCGTCCGCGACGCGGTCACCTCCTCGCGGATCTCGTGCAGGTGGACGTGCAGCCGGCCGGTCTCCGCGACCAGCCGGGCCGTCTCGTCGAGCAGTTCGTCGCTGCTCGACGGCACGGTCGCCAGGCCCACCCGGAAGGTGGTGCGGCGCGAGTTGCGGGCCGCGTCGGCGAGCGCGGCGTGCTCGGCGAGGACGGCCGCGACCGGCCGGGGGTTCGCCGAGTCCGCCGGGCCGAACGACACATCGCCGCGCAGGCCGACGGCGTCGAGGGCGTCGACCACCCCGGGGGTGACCGGGGTGGTCCCGGCCGCCGAGCAGAACATGTCGGCGACCGTCGTCACCCCGGAACAGGCCAGCTCGGCCGCCTTGAGCAGCGTCCCGACGTAGGCCATGTCCCGGGTGAGGTGCCCCTCGATGGGCTCGACGACGCGGACGAACCACTCCCACAGCGTGTGCGTCTCACCGATGCCGGTGACGAGCCCTTCGGAGAAGTGGCCGTGCGCACTGACCAGCCCCGGGATCAGGATCCCGCCGCCGTCCCCGACCACCGGCAGGTCCGCGAACCGCGCCCGGACGTCCGCCGTGGTGTCGACGGCGGCGATCCGCCCGCCGACGACGGCGACCGCGGCGTCCCGCAGGTGGCCGCGAGGCCCCATGGTCAGGACGTGCCGGGCCCGCACGACGAAGTCGGCGGGCAGCGGAGCGGGACCCGCCGGTGGTGGGGTCACTTGAGGCCGATCGAGGTGTCGATGAACTCGTTCGTGAACAGGTCACCGGGCGCCAGGCCGGCCTTGAGCTCCTTGCGCTGGCCGGTGAAGATCGGCTCGAGGATCTCGATCATCCGGGTCAGCCGGTCCTCCTCCATGTCGCCGACGGCCGCGTTCGGCCCGTTGGCGACCAGGCCACGCTCCTTCATCGTGGTGACGGCGAACTCGGCCAGGCCCGGCGAGTAGTTCCACACCGAGACGTCGTCGGCCTGCACGGCCTTGATGATGAGCGCGTTGGTCTCGGCCGGGTCGCTCACGAAGTCGACCTGCGACTGCTGAACGATCGGGATCAGCTTCTTCAGGCAGGGAGCGAGGGTCTCCTTGTCCCCGGTGCGGATCGACAGGGCCTGCCCGTACACCGGGTACCCGGTGTCGTTGATCAGCTGGAGGTCGACGTCGTAGCTGCGCCCGTCATCCAGCTCGTTCTTGTAGATGTAGGGCTCGGAGGTGGCGAACCCGCCCTGCGCGACGGCGCCGTCCTCGGTCACCCAGCGCGACGGGCCGCCGTCGTAACTGCCGTCGACCTGGGAGGCCCGCAGGATGCCCGCTCCGAGCAGGTACTGCATGTAGGTGTCGGTCTCGTAGTACAGGACCTTCGTGTCGGTCTGGCCGATGTCGACCAGGGTGTGGAAGTTCGGGTTCTTCGCCTTGTCCCACATGATCATGATGGGGCTGACCTCGAACGGGGCGAAGACGGCCGTGGTCGGCTGGCCCTTGGAGTTCTGGATCGCCTCGTCCGAGGAGACCAGGCCCAGGTCGATCTCCGGGTCGAGGTAGAGCTGGGAGCTGACCTGCTCGAAGCCGATGGCCGGCCCGCCGAAGCGCACCTCGACGTTGACACCGGTGTCCTTGCCCTGGGCGACCAACGAGCCGGAGATGCGCTTGCCACTGGTGTCGATCTTGGCGTCCGGGCCGATCAGCTCGTAGAGGAAGCCGTACTCGGACTCGGCGAACCAGTCGGTCTGGATCACCACGTTCTCCGGGCAGACCCCGGCGAGGTCGAGGGCGCCACCCGCCTCGGCCGCCGGCGCCCGCTCACCGCCGGAACTACTCTCGCCCGTCGTCGAGTCCCCGGAGCAGGCCGCCAGTGCCAGTGCCGCCGTCGCACCCAGGGCCACCACGCCCAGTTTTGTTCGTCTCATGTTCTCGCCTTTCAGGGAAGTGTGCGTTTCACGGGGTCCAGGAGGGCGCCGGCACAGTGGGAGACGGGCCGAATCCGGGCGCGGGCCGCCCGAATCCAGGGGCGGGCCGGACGAATCCGGGGCCGGTCCGCCCGCGCCGGAGCACGCGCACGCGGGGTCTCGCGCACACGGTGTACCGGCTGCGTCTCAGGGGATTTCGGAGCCGTACCAGGCCCCGGTGACAAGMCGCGACAGGTAGCCGAAGAAGACGAAGACGGCCACCCCGAGCAGCGACGCGAGAATGACCGCGCCGAGAAGCTGCTCCGTCATCAGCCGAGCCCGGTACAGATCTATCAGTACACCGATCCCTGGGTCACCCTGTTTGAAGAAGAAGTCGCCGACCACGGCACCGACCACGGCCAGGCCGGCCGACACCTGGAAACCCGAGAAGGTCGCCGGCAGCGCCGCGGGAAGCCGCAGCTTCACCAGCAGCACCCACCTCGGAACACGGTGCAACGCGAAGAGGTCCAGCATGCCGCGATCGACGGACTGCAACCCGAACAGCGTGCTGCTGATGATCGGGAAGAGGGCGATCAGCACGCAGACGATCACTCGGCTGACAAAGCCGTAGTGGAACCAGAAACCGATGAGCGGCACCATCGCGAGCGTCGGAATCGTCTGCAGGACCACGGCGTAYGGATACACCGAACGCTCGATCCAGCGCGCCTGGCTCATGAGGACGGCCAGCGCCATGCCGAGAACGATGGAGATCCCCAGGCCGGTCAGCGCGACCGAGGTGGACAGCCACAACGCGCGCAGCAGCTGTTCGAGGTTGTACCGGTCGAGGAAGGCGACGTCCACGACGGCGTGCGGCGGGGGCAGCAGGAACCGGCGCTTCGGGTCGAGCAGCACCAGGCTCACCAGGTACCAGACACCGATCATGAGCCCGAACATCGCCACGGGGCCGAGGACGTTCACCGACCGCCAGAACGGGCGGCGCCCGGCCCGTCCGGGGCCGGCGATCGCCGCGGGGGCGGTGGTGTCCTCGGGGGCGGTGGTGTCCGCGGTCATGCCGGCTCCACCGCGCGCAGCAGCCGCGAGACGCGGGCCGTCAGCCGGGTGAACTCGTCGGTGAAGCGGATGTCCGCCGGCCGCGGGTAGGGGAACGGGACGTCCAGCTCGGCGACGATCCGGCCCGGTCGGGGAGACATCACGATCACCTTCGTCGACAGGAACACCGCCTCGGCGACCGAGTGCGTCACGAAGACAGCCGCCCCGAAGCGGCCCAGGCCGAACAACCGGAGCAGCTCGTCGTTGAGCCGCTCGCGGGAGAGCTCGTCGAGGGCGCCGAACGGCTCGTCGAGCAGCAGCAGCTCCGGGGCGAGCACCAGTGAGCGGGCCAGCGAGACCCGCATCCGCATGCCGCCGGACAACGACCTCGGCCGGTGCCGCTCGAACCCGGCGAGACCCACCAGCTCGATGAGCTCGGCCGCGGTGGGCCGATAGGCGTCCCGGGGGACGCCGGTCACCTCGGCCAGCATCTCGACGTTGCGCCGCACGCTGCGCCAGGGCAGCAGCGTCGGGTCCTGGAAGACGTAGCTGATCCGGTCCGTCCCCCGGTCGACCGCGCCGACCGTGGCCTCGGTGAGGCCGGAGGCCAGCCGCAGCACCGTGCTCTTCCCGCAGCCCGAGGGGCCGACCAGGCTGACGAAGTCACCGCGGCTCACGGCCAGGTCGACACCGGTCAGGGCGGTCGTCCCGTCCGGGAAGCGCTTGCCGGCCGCCGTGAGCGTCAGCAGCGGCGCGGGGCCGGTGGGGGATGGTTCGCTCGGTGTCGACACCACTCATCCCTCGCTGCGGGCGTCGGCGCGGCCCGAGCCGGTTCCCGCGCCCCCGCTGGAGCCGGTGGTCGCGCCCGCGTCGGCGGGTCGGCCGCCGGGGTCCGTCGCCGGCCAGGCGAAGGCGGCCGTGGCGAGCTCCCGCGGGTAGACCACGGCGAACCGGCTGCCGGTGGCCTGCTCGACCACCGTCGCGGCCAGCGCGTTCTGGTGCGTCACGTCGAAGCGGACGCCCTCCCAGGGCATGACCGTCTCCGCGCCGGGCACGTTCGTCGCCACCAGCGCCGACCTGATCCGCTCCGGCTCGAGACCGCCCGCGGCGCCGATCGCCCGGGCCAGCACCATGACCGCCGTGTACGCGGCCGCGGCGGCCTCTGTCATCGGCCCGCCGTAGGCGCTCTGGTAGCGCTTCGACACCTGGGTCGCCAGCGGGTTCGCCTGCGCGACCAGCGACGACCACCCGACCTGCCGACTCACCCGCCCGTCGAGACCGGGCATCGAGGCCAGCGGCACCGCCTCCGCCGCGGCCCCGTATACGACGATCCCGGGCGGGGCGTAGCCGAGGCCGCTCAGCGCGTCGCCGAGCACACGGCCGGCACCGGGCAGCGCCCCGAAGAGCACCATGTCGGGCGCGGCGGCGCGGATCCTGCCCACCTCGTCGGTGAGGTCCCCGTCGGCCGGCGCGTAGCGCTCCTGCGCGACCAGCTGGACGTCGGTCTCCTCGGCCAGTTCCTGGAGCATGGCCTGCAGGTCGTGGCCTTCCGGCCGGTCGCCGTAAAGAACGGCCACCCGCCGACGGGCGACGCCGTCCCGTTCCGCGCCACGCAGCAGGGAAAGGAACGCGCCACCGAAGCTCCGCACGTCCGGACCGGAACGGAAGAACCAGCTCAGCCCACGTTCTGTTAGCGCACTCAACTGAACGTCACCGCTTACGAATGGTGTTCCGAGGCGTTCGGCGCGTTGGCTGGCATCCAGCGTCGCCTCGGCGTCGAACGCGCCGACCATGCCGGCGACACGCTCTTCGGCGACCAGGCGGTCTGTAGCATCAACCGCACGCTGCCGATCACTTTCTGTGTCCATTGTCACGATGGACAGCGAGGCGGCGCGGCTGGCGCCCCAGATGCCCGTCGAGGCGAGATCGGCGTCCGCGCCGGCATTGACGACCGAGGCGGCGAGATCCGCGCCGCGCTGAGCGTCCCGGCCGGCTTCCGCGTTCGCTCCGCCGAGCGGAGCCAACAGGCCGATCTTGACGATGCCGGAAACCCCGGTACCGTTGGAATTCGAATCCCCGGAGCAGCCGGTCGCCAGCAGCAGAACCGCTGCGATCGCAACGCTTAGGACGCGCGACCGCGACACGATGGCCATGGCTCGTCCCCCACGTCGTCATCTTCCAGGCGCACGTTCAGACACGCGGTACAGCGCTCCACGCGGTACAGCGGTCAGAGTACCGACGGCGCGGCGCCGACAAGGACCCGCGCAATGCGAGGCCACTCTAGCCAGTTCACCCCCCGACAAGAACAAYGGGAGGCGGATCAAGCCCCAACAAAGGAAGGTTCCTTCCGGCTCGCCCCCCTCGCATAGTGTCGACTGCACCGGGAAATACGATTTCCCGGCCGGCATGGTTGAACGTGCGTGGAGCCAGTAGGGCGCACGGACCCCGAGAGGTGGGCGACGTGGTATTGCTGCGCGGCGGAGGGCACGACGCGGCGGCGGTCTGCCGGCGGCTGTCGGGCCACCGGCCGACGCCGCCCACCACATCGGACGGGGGAGCACGATGACCGAGGCACCCGAGCTTTCCAGCCTTGGGCAGGCCGCCCCCGAGGCATCCGCGGCCCCGGGCACGCAGGGAGCGCAGGGCACCCCTGGGGCTCCCGGGTCCCGGGCCGACCGGCGCTCCCGGGCGCCTCATCGCGCCGGGTCCGGCAGGTCTCCGCGGACCGTCCGCCCCTCGGCGCGACGCCGGCGCGCCACCCGGCTGACCCGGGTCGCCCGGGCCGGCCGGCGGGATCTGGGCGGCCGGGTCGCCGACCTCCCGGTGCGTCGCCGGCTGCTGCTGTCGATCGCAATCCCCGCCGCGGCGTTCCTCAGCGTCGCCATCCTCGGCGCCGTCACCTGGATCTCCGACGCGGCGAGCTACGGCCGCGGTGTGCACGCGGCCACCCTGGGCCGCGACATCGCGGCAACGGTCCACGAGCTCCAGATGGAGCGGGACCTCACCGCCGGTTTCGTCGCCGGCGGGCGGCAGAACCGGCCGGACGGCGAGCAGTGGGTCAACCGGCTGGCGGCGCAGCACCGCTCGGTCGACGCGGCCGTCGCCACCGTGCGCGGCGCGCTGGCGAAGGCGTCCGACAACTTCGGCCCGGCCGCCGGCCCGGCTGCGCAGCGCGCGCTGCGCAGCCTCGACGAGCTGCCGCGCGCCCGCGCCGCGGCCGACGGCGCGGGCCTGCCCCTCGGGGCGGTGCTGAACCAGTACTCCACGACCATCGCCGACCTGCGGGAGGTCGACCGGCGGATCGGGCCGGACCGGGTCGACGGCGACCTCGGCTACACGACGACGGTGCTGCGCGACCTGTCCGAGGTGAAGGAGGTCGAGTCGCAGGTCCGGGCCGAGCTCTACGCCGTCGCCCAGGTCGGGCACTTCGACACCGGGCAGGCCGACGCGCTCTCGAGCCTGCTGGCGCAGACCGACGCCGCGCGCGCGGCGTTCCGGGACGTCGCCGACGCCGACGACCGCGCCCGCTACGACCGGGTGGTCAACGGCCAGGCGGTGCTCACCGTCGAACGGATCTCCGACCGAGCCATCAGCCGCCAGCACCTGCTCGACCTCGACGTCGACCCGGAGCAGTGGTTCGCCGCCAGCACCACCCACATCGAGCTGCTGCGCACCGTCGAGTCGGGGCTGTCGCAGAACGTCATCGACGAGGCCGACAAGCTGCGCGCGGACGCCTGGGCGCGCACGGCGCTCATCGGCGGTTTCATCATCGCGATCACGCTGGCCGCGGTGCTGCTGACCATGGCGATCGCCGCCACGATGACCCGTCCGCTGCGGGCACTGCGCGACGGCGCGCACGACGTCGCGCACGAGCGGCTGCCGCGCATCATCGAGCAGCTGCAGACCGCCGGCGCGGGCCAGGTCGACACCAGGATCCACTCCATCGGCATCCGGTCGAAGGACGAGATCGGCGAGGTGGCCCGGACGTTCGACGACCTCCAGCGGGAGGCGGTGCGGCTGGCCGCCGAGCAGGCCGTTCTGCGGCGCAGCGTCAACACGCTGTTCCTGAGCCTGTCCCGCCGCAGCCAGAGCCTCATCGAGCGCCAGCTCGCCCTCATCGACCGGCTGGAACGGGCCGAGGAGAACCCCGCGCAGCTCGAGAACCTGTTCCGGCTCGACCACCTGGCCACCCGGATGCGGCGCAACAGCGAGAACCTGCTCGTCCTGGCCGGCACCGGGCCCGGCCGGCGCCGCGCGACCCCGGTGTCGATCGCCGCCGTCCTCCAGGCCGCCGTCGGCGAGATCGAGCAGTACCAGCGGATCCAGATCGTCGAGGTGGTCGACGCCCGCATCACGGCCGGCGCGGTGAACCACGTCGTGCACCTCATCGCCGAGCTGCTGGAGAACGCCGCGCAGTTCTCGCCGCCGCATCGGCCGGTGGAGGTCGTGGCGCGCCGCTCCCCCGACGGCGGGATGGTGGTCTCGATCACCGACCGCGGCCTGGGGATGCCCCCGGCGGAGATCGCCGCCGCCAACGAGCGGCTTGCCCACCCGCCGCTGTTCGACTTCTCCATCGCCGAGCGGCTCGGCCTGTTCGTCGTCGCCCGGCTCGCCGAGCGGCACGAGATCAGCGTTCGGCTCGACGCGGCGTCGGGCGGTGGGGTGCAGGCGCTGGTCGGCCTGCCGGCGAACCTGCTGGCGAGCGCGGCCGTCCCGCGGCACGGCGAGGAAACCGGCGCACCGCGCGGCGGCGCGGCGCTCGCGGCAGGCGTTCGGGGACAGCCGCTGGCGCTGTCCCCGAACAGGAACGGCCCGAGCGCGCCAGCGTCACTGAACGGCCACGGCCACGGTGCCGGTGCCGGTGCCGCCGGCCAGGTGCACCCGGGCGTACCTGGCCCACTCCCCCAGCGGCCCCGCATGGCGTCCTTCGACTCAAGCGAACGCGGCGGGACGACCGATGAGTTCAACCGTCTCCTCGCGCTGAACGGGCTCACCGACAGGCCTGCGGGGATGCCGGCCGACCCCTTCACCCAGCCGCCCGCGGCGGCGGCCCCGCTCCCACCCCCCGCGCCAGCCGCGCCAGCCGCGCCTCCGGAGGTTCCGGCACAGCCGGCGCCTCGCTCCCCGGCCACCCGGACGCCGGCGTCGCATGGCCTGGCTCCGCTGCCCCCGGTGGTGCCGAACCCGCCTGTGGTCCCGTGGTTCAAGCCCCGCGGGACGGCGTCCAAGGCCGAGGGTGGCACCCCGGGCACAGCCGCCGCCTCCGCCGCGGCCGCAGCGGCGACGGGTGCATCCGCCGGCGCCGCGGGCGAGTCGGACCTGCCGCCGATCGAGGAGGTCGTGGCCGGCCGCGCCCGCGAGCGCGAACGGGCCGCGCCGGACCCGGTCACCGCCGGCCCGCCCCCGCCTGACTCGTCTGTTCCTGGCGAACCCTCGCCCGGCTCGTCCGCATCCGGCTCGATCACGCCGGACCCGCTGGTGCCGGACCCGGTGGGCGGTTCCGCGGCACCGCTCCCGCCCGAACCGCTCCCGCCCGAAGCGCCCGAGACACCGTTCACCTGGTTCGACCGGCCGGCGGCGGGCACGGGCACCCCGGCCGGCCCGCCCACGGTGCCCCCCGCGGCCGGCTTCGCGCCCACGCCGCCCACCCCCGCCGACCCGACGACGTCCATGCCCGCCGGAGCACTGCCCACCCGGCCCGCCGCGGCGCCGCTCCCGCCGCCCGTCCGCCCGGTGGTTCCGGGTGCCACCGACCGCGTGGTGCGCAGCGGAGCCGGGTGGACGGTCGCGGGCGGCGCCGCGTCCACGGGCCCGATCCCACGGCTGCAGGGCCCGCCGGAGCGGGTCGATCCCGCCGCGCTGCCAACCACCCGGGCGGGGCTGCCGATGCGCGTCCCAGCGGCCGGTGGCCCCCGGTCCGGCGGCACGGGGGCGGAGTACATCCCGGGCCCGGCGGGACGGGGCAGCACGCCGGACCGCTCCGGCTGGGAGCAGCCCGCGCCCGAGGTGCGGCCGGAGTGGATCCGGGGCCGGCTCTCCCGGCTGTACGAAGGCGTGAACCACGCCCGCGACACCGATGCCACCGATGCCACCGATTCCCGTACCACCGACTCCCGCGGCCTCGGGGGGCCCGGCGCGTCCCCTCCGGTCGTGCCCCCCGGCGCGACCCGGGCCGAACGTCCGTTCGGCTCACCCCTCGATAGGCTGGAGGACGAGTGACCGAGACGATCCCCGACAGCCCGTCACTGGACTGGCTGATCAACAACTTCGTTGATCAGGTACCGGGCGTCGCCAACGCCATCGTCGCGTCGTCCGACGGGCATCTCCTCGCCGTCTGTGACGGTTTCCCACGGGAGCAGGCCGGCCAGCTCGGCACCATCGCCTCCGGTCTTTTCAGCCTCACCCTGGCGGCGGCCGAGTTCGTGGACGGGGGCTCCGTCACACAGACGATCGTGGAGATGGCCCAGGGCTCGATGCTGTTGATGGCCGTCGGCGACGGATCGTGCCTCGCCGTCCTCGCGAGCAACACCTGCGACATCGGACTGGTCGGCTACGAGATGACAGTGCTGGTCAAGCGCACCCGCGACGCCTTGACCCCGGCCAGACGCCACGAACCACCCGCGGGCCTCTAGCGGGACGGGAGCTCGCACCCGGTGACCGACGACTGGTCAGATCCATCCGGCGAACTCGTCCGGCCCTACACAGCCACCCGCGGGCGGGCTCACGCCAGCCGCCTGCTCGCACTCGAGGCGATGGTCTGCACGACCGCGCACGGGCGGCGCCGGCATCCGGAGCTGCTCCTCGACGAACGTTCGATCGTCGAGATGTGCCTGCGCCCGCAGTCCGTGATCGAGATCGCGGCGGAGCTGCGGCTACCGGTCGGCGTCGTGCGGGTGCTGGTGACGGACGCCGAGTCGGCGGGTCTGGTGGAGATCTCGCAGCTCGACACGACCGACGCGACCCAGGAGGTTGGGCTRCTCGGCCGGGTGCTCACCGGCCTGCGGCGCCTGTGACGCCTGTGGCGCCTGGGCTCCCGGGGATGTCGATGCCGTCTGGGACGTGCTGACCGGGACGTGCCACGCGGCACCGGTTCCCGACCCCATGTGTTACAGACTCATGACGGACAGGTAATTTCCCGAGAACCCGCGTGTTCCGCGACCACCCACACTCGGCACGGGCACGCGTGCCTCACACCGAGCCGAGGACCCGGGTCACCTCGATCTCCACCACGACCCGGTCGGGGTTCACGCGAGGGGTGCGGTACCGCTCGGCGTAACGGCGCTCCGCCTCGGCGACCGACGCGGGATCGTCCCGGACGACCGCCAACCCCTCAAGCGTCGACCACCGCCCGCCGTCGACCTGACACACCGCGACCGGCACACCGACCCGACCCGACGCCGCAACGGACGCACCGCCAACCGGCTCCACACCTCGGTCGGCCAGGGAGTTCCACAGCGGCCGACCAGGCATTTCTCCGTCAACAGAAGGCTTTTCGCCCGCGCCGGAAGTCGTGGGAGGAACCGCCGCGACCCGCGAGCCCGCGTCCGCCACCGCGACCCGCCCGGCTGCGTCCAGCCCGCCGCGCCCGGCCAGCAGCCTGACCTTGCGTGACCGGCGGGATGTGATCACTCTGGCGACACCGGCCTGCGCGTCCAGCGTGACGCCCACAGCGATGACGTGCGGCGTGCCGTCCAGGCGCACCGTCGTCAGGGTGCACAGATGCCGCTCACGCCAGAAGTCGAGGAACGCGGCGCCCCGGCCGCGCAGGTCGTTGGACACCCCTACACCCTCTCACCAGGCGCGACAGCGGTTACCTATCCGTAAACGCGGCACATACACCACTCAGAAACCGCGATTGCGGCTGTATCGTGCATCCGTGCCGATGATCCGAGCCTCTCGCGGGTCCACCCGCGTTTCGCGCCTCGCCGTTCCCCTCGTCCTCGTGCCCGTCCTCGCGCTCGTCGCCGCCGGCTGCGGGTCCGACGATGACACCGCGACCCCGGCCGCCACGACCACCGGTGCCGCGCCGGAATCCCACTCCATCACGGTCTTCGCCGCCGCGTCGCTCACCGAGACGTTCACCGAGCTCGGCAAGCAGTTCGAGGCCGCCCACCCGGGGACGAAGGTCGAGTTCTCCTTCGCGGCCAGCTCCGCGCTGGCGCAGCAGATCAACTCGGGTGCCCCGGCGGACGTCTTCGCCTCGGCGAGCCCGAAGAACATGACCGAGGTCGTGGACGCGGGCCACGCCAAGGACCCGACGACCTTCGCGACGAACTCACTCGAGATCGCGGTACCCAAGGACAACCCGGCCAGGATCGACGACATCGGCGACCTCGACACGCCCGGCGTGAAGGTCTCGCTGTGCGAGGCACAGGTGCCCTGCGGCGTCGCCGCCACCACGGTCCTCGACAAGGCGGGCGAGAAGGTCACCCCCGTCACCTACGGTCAGGACGTCAAGGCCGTGCTGACGTCCGTGCGCCTCGGTGAGGTGGACGCCGGCCTGGTGTACCGCACCGACGTGGCCGCCGCCGGCGCCGACGTGGTCGGCGTGGAGATCCCGGCGAACGTCAACGCGACGACCAGCTACCCGATCGCGGTGCTGACCGACTCCGACGAGGCCGAGACCGCGCAGCAGTTCGTCGACTCGCTGCTGTCCACCGAGGGCGCGAAGGTGCTCACCGAGGCGGGATTCGGTCCGCCGGCGTGACTCTGGGCCGTCCGGCACGGCAGGTGGCCGGTTCGACACCGCCCGTGCCTGCCGCGGTGACCGGTGGTGTCGAACCGGAGCTCCCCCGACGCGGCGACGGCGCCGGCCGGGGCCGGCGGGGCAGCCGGGGCGCGCGGCGCGAGGTGCGCGTCCGCGCTCCCTGGCCGCTCGCCGTGCCGGCGGCGCTCGCCACCGTGTTCCTCCTGCTGCCACTCGTCGCACTGATCATCAGGGCTCCCTGGGAGGCGCTGCCCGATCTGCTGAGCGATCCCTCGACCAGGCACGCGCTGTGGCTGTCGGTGCGCACCGCCACCGTGACGACCGTGCTCTGCGTCCTGTTCGGGGTGCCGCTGGCCTGGGCGCTGGCGCGGGGCTCATTCCCGGGGCGGGGCCTGCTGCGCGCGCTGGTCACCATCCCGCTGGTGCTGCCGCCGGTCGTCGGCGGCGTCTCGCTGCTGCTCGTGCTGGGCCGGCGCGGCCTCGTCGGCAACCGCCTCGACGACTGGTTCGGCGTCACGATCCCGTTCACGACCAACGCCGTGATCATCGCGCAGACCTTCGTCGCGCTGCCGTTCCTGGTGCTGTCGGTCGAGGGCGCCCTGAGCGCCGCCGACCGCCGCTTCGAGGACGCGGCGGCCACCCTCGGCGCCAGCCGGGCGACGGCCTTCTTCCGGGTGACCCTGCCGATGGTCGCGCCGGCGGTCGCCGCCGGCGCCGTGCTGAGCTGGGCGCGGGCCCTGGGCGAGTTCGGCGCGACGATCACCTTCGCCGGCAACTTCCCGAAGACCACCCAGACGATGCCCCTCTCGGTCTACCTGGCGATGGAGACCGACCCCGACGCCGCCGTGGCGCTGTCGCTGGTGCTGCTGGTGGTCAGCATCGTCGTCCTGGTCGCCCTGCGTGGCCACTGGTGGGACGCCCGACGAACGCAGCGCCTCGCATGACGGAGAAATCCACGGGCCTGGACGCCCGCATCGGCGTCGACCTGGGCACCCTGCGCCTCGACGCCGCGCTGACCGTCGCCCCCAGGCGCACGCTCGCCGTCCTCGGGCCCAACGGCGCCGGCAAGACCACGCTGCTGCGCGCGCTGGCCGGCCTCGTCCCGCTACGCCACGGGCAGATCACCCTGGACGGGACGGTGCTCGACGAGCCGGCCTCCGGGCGGTACGTCCCCCCGGAGCGGCGCGACGCCGGCTACGTCTTCCAGGACTACCTGCTCTTCCCGCATCTCAGCGCGGTCGACAACGTGGCGTTCGGGCCCCGGGTCCGCCACCGGACCCGGCGCGGCCCGGCCCGCGCGGCGGCGCTGGAATGGCTGGCCCGCCTGGGCCTGGCCGAGTTCGCGCACCTGCGCCCCGCCGCGCTGTCCGGCGGGCAGGCGCAACGGGTGGCACTCGCCCGGGCCCTCGCCCCCGGGCCCGGGATGCTGCTGCTCGACGAGCCCCTCTCCGCCCTGGACGCCGGCACCCGGCTCGAGGTCCGCGCCGAGATCCGCGCCCTGCTCCCCACCCTGGACGTCCCGGTCGTGATGGTCACCCACGACCCGGTGGACGCCCTGACCCTGGCCGACGAGGTGGCCGTCCTCGAGGGCGGCCGGGTGGTCCAACGAGGCGAGCCGGCCGAGGTGATCACGCGCCCGCGTACGCCGTACGTGGCCCGCCTCGCCGGCCTGAACCTCTACCCGGGAACCGCCGCGAACGGAACGGTCACCCTCGGCCCGACAGCCGGCGGCGACCCTCGCACCGCCGGTGCCGGGGGCGGCGGAGGTCTGCCGGGCGCACCGGTGCACGGGGCGCTCCGGGTGGCCCCGAACGCTCCGCCCGGAGCGGTGCTGGTCGCGTTGCGGCCCGCCGAGGTCGGCGTCCACCTGCGGGAGCCGCCGCCCGAGACCCGGGTGAACGTCCTGACCGGGCCGGTGGTCTCCGTCGAGGCGCTCGGCGACCAGGTCCGGGTGCTCGTCGCCAGCACCCCGGCCGTGCGGGCCGAGATCCCGGCCGCGCGGCTGGGCCTGCTCCGGCTGGTCCGCGGAACACCGGTCTGGCTCACGGTGCACGAGGACGCTCTCGATGTCTACCCCAGCGACGGCGCCACGATGTGATCCCCGCCCACAGCCGCAATTCCCGTCAATCAGACAAAAGCTCCGCACATCGGGCGGCCTGCTCGCCCTTTGATTTCCTTCTCACCCTTTCGGACCGGATTCGGCCGAGATCGGCCCCCGAAACAGCGAGGAAGAAACCAAAGGGCGAGTAACTGAGCCGAGTTTTCGGTCAGGTTGTGATCGGCCCCGGTAAACGGCGGGGTTTCGGTCGCGCCGGATGGCAGGGTCCGATGGCTCGGTGGGCCTGGGGCCGCTGCGTCTCGCGGCGAGGTGCCCCTGGTCGCGCCCTGCCATGCAACGACTGGAACCCTGCCAGTTACCGGGGGTGATCACACTTCATACCCCGGCCCTTCAGCATTACGTCCTGTGCGCCGAGCCTCCCCGTGTGTGTCACGGGCTGTCGGGTACCTCATTGCAATGATGTGTGTCAGGAAGGCCCTCGTCTGCGTCATGACAGCCGGCGTGCTTGGCGTCGGAACACCCACGGCGTTCGCTGCCAGCACCGGCCTGGACGCCGCCACCGCGGAAAGGATCATCAACGACGCCCAGGTTGCGGCACTGGACTACACCGGCGGCGGTCATGTCCAGAGCGTCAGCCTCGACCCCGACTACGTCACGGTCAGCGTTCTCAAACTCGACGGCGACGAAGCCACCATCACCATGAACCGGGACTACAGCATCCAATCCGTCTACATCAGCTGATCGGGCGGCCGTTGCTACGCGACGATCGTCGACAGCCCCCCGGGCCGGGGGCACGCCCGCGGGATCGTCCTCGGCTGACGCACCGCGGGCGGTGTAAGCGAGATCCCCGACAGGGCGGAAGTACGCTGCCCGTGGGCCCTGGGGCGTGCCGCCGAACCCCTTCCGTAGACCCCGCGTAGGGGGCTCCGAACGTCCTCCGGCTCTTGGAGCCGGAGGACGTTCGCCGGCCCGTGGTGGTACTGGTCAGGGGCAGTGCGGGGTCCTCCGCAGCTCGCCCAGACTCACCGCCGTAGAACGTGACGGAGCGTCGCTCCTTTTCAGGCGTCGCCGTATCTGGCCTCGCGTCGGTGGTGGTGGCCCGTCGCTGGTCCTGCGTCATCGGATCTGACCTGGTCGCCCGTCAGGAGAGTTGACACACAGCGCCACCCCGATGGTCAACGCGTTCCGAGGCGTGACGGCTCTCGGTGGTTGGCAGGGATCCGGTCGCGCTGTTCGGCGAGGGCAGTGCGACCTTCAAGACCGCCGGCCGAAGTGTGTGGCGGGGCGTGGCGG
>NZ_MAXA01000276.1 GCF_001854695.1 Parafrankia soli | reverse complement strand
CGCCAGGCCCTTCAAGTGGACCAGGACCGCCGACCAGATCATCGACGCGATCGGACACTACTGCGCGCGAATCTCCGGACCGGGACACTAGGTCCGAACTCGTCGACCAGCCGGACCCACCATCACTACACTTCGTAGCCGAATCTAGTAGGTCCTACCTATTTGCCTGGTCAGGGAATTGTTACTCATCGTGGTGGACCGACAGGGGCTCGAACCCTGACGTCGCGGCGCCTCCGGGAGCCGCCCTTCGTTGAGGCAGCTGACCATCCGGGCCGAACGGCCGCAGTCGGCCCGGCGACTGGACCGGGCGTCGAAGCAGCAGCGTCAAATCTGGGCCGGTCGCCCACAGTGCACAAACGGACGCGGCCCTCGCCCCACGGGGCGGCCCGGATTCGTTGTCAGGACGGTTCTGTCAGGCCGGGCGCTGCCTCGGCGTTTGCACCAGATCCGACGGGCCACCCTCATACGGGTGCGGCGGCACCGTCAGGTGGTCGCCCGCTCGCTCGTTGGCGCCTCAGCCGGTTGGGAAGGGGGTTCGGTCTGGCCGCTGGCGGTGGTCATGGCCCACAGCGAGGGGCATCTCCCAGCTGCTGCGCACAGATCGAGGAACAGGTCTCGGGCTGTCTGCACGGTGAGGGCGTCCAGCTCCGTCCGGCGCCGGAGGCGTAGACGGCTGCTGCCGGTGAGCCGGCCGAAGACGTCGATGAGCCAGGCAGCATGGACGTTGCCAGCTGCGACCTGGACGCGGAGGCCGGTGGGGTCGGGGTTGTCGACTACGACGTCGTAGCCGTGGAGCGTCGCCAGTTCATGGGCGAGTGCGGCGGCGTGCGGCTGCCAGTGTTCCATCGCCACTGCCACGTTCGGCGAGGGGACGGTCAGGCTGACCTCGAACGCGGGGTCGTAGAAGTCGAAGAACGCCAGAATCGACGGCGTCTTCGACGAGGTCCCCGGCCGCTTCGGCCAGTAGCCGGGCCAGTAGGCGACCCCGACCGCGGCCCGTGCCCATTCGGCTGGTCGACTGACCGAGGTGCTGGCCCCGGCGAACTGCATGCCCTTCCATCCCGGGGTCGAGTAGTCGACCCTTTCCGCCTGCAACGCGGCGGTGAAGCTGTCGAAGAACAGCCGCAGCTGAGGATAGAGCTGTCCGATCGCGGTCCGCTGTGCCGCCGCCACCTGCTCAAAGGCGGCCAGATCCAGGCGGTGGAACACCTCCGTACCTCCCGGCTTTCCATGAACCTCAGGGCGTCGTCGGCCAGGCACCGTTCGTGGGGAGCCAGCCCGTCGGCGGTGTCGAGGCAGGTGGCGATCCGGTGCCAGGGCAGCCAGCGGAACCGCCCCGCACCGACGTCCGGTACCAGCTGACGGACGGACCGTTCGGCCAACTCCAGGTCTGCCTTGGGCCGGATCGCTCCGACGGTCACGGCCACGACCACCGGGTCCGGCCAACCGCGAGCCGCGGTGACCGTACGCAGTGCGGCGTACTGGGCGGCGAACTGGTGCAGCGGTTCACCGCCGGCCGGCCCGTCTGCGGGGTAGACCGAGAACGGGGAGGTGTACTTCGCCTCGAACACGACCACCGTCGTCCCGGCGGTCACCACCACGTCCGGCTCGACCCGCATCCCCGGCAGCTGGGGAACCTGGTAACTCGGCCACAACTCAACCCGCGCGTGGTCCAACGTCTCCGGATCGACCAGCACGCCGACGGCGGCGAGCACCGCCCCGAGCACCCGCCGATAGGGCAGGTGGCGAATCGCGCCGAACACCGCGTCGGTCAGCGCGTCCTCAGAACGGTCTGACACTGTCCCGGCAGCGGGATCCAGCTTGCCGGCCAGGATCGCGAGCATCGCCCCAGTATGACCGCCCCGGTCTTGGCCCCGCTGACAAGGACCGGTGGCCAGGGCGTCGACGCGCGTCGAGATCTCTGGCCGACTCGAGGGCGCACCCAGCGCGGCGTCAACATCACCAAGGGGACTCGAATCATTACCCCGGCACCGGTCGCTCTGTCCGGTGAGCTCGTTCTCGCGGGTCGCGGGGGAATCGGGCGATGAACCAGCGTTGCGGGATGGCCGCCGAGACCTGGACGACCCGCTGCACCTCGAAGTCGACGACGCGCTGCGCGCCGGGCACCGTCGCGGCCCGGTCGGGATTCCAGTCGACCCGGGCGCGGCCGGTGAGCTGCAGGGTGTGGCCGTGCTCCCAGTCGAGGAAGAGCAGACCGCAGCGCGGGTCGAGCTCGATGTTGCCCAGCGTCATGTACATCGAGTTGCCGCGGTACTCAGGCCAGGTCAGCCGACCATGGTCGGTGACCGCGACAAAGCCCGGCTTCCCGCCCCGGTGCGACGTGTCCGCCCCGAGGCCGGCGGCCTGGGTCGCGACGAAGAAGGTTCGGCTTCGGCGATCCAGCGCCGCTGGCTGGCGGTGAGCCCGGTGGTCACCACGATGGGCCCGCGCGCCGCCTCGGCGTCGTCCCGCGCGAGGTGGCGTGGCTGGATGTACTTCGGACAGTTCGAGTAGACCTGGTCGGTGTTGACCACCATCCGGCCGCCGTCGCAGCGGGCCTTCCCGTTGGCCCGCATCCGTCGGCGGCTGGCTGGGTCGAGGGCGAGCAGGCCGACGTCCCGCCGCGCGGCGAAGGCGCCTTCGAGGGGATCCCCGGCACCGGGCAGGGCATCGACGACAATGGTCTCCTCGTCCGCCGCGGCGACGAAGCCGGCCGTGCCGGTCAGCAGGCTGGCCCAGACCGCGCCGGCCTCGTCGGCGGCTCCGAGCAGGAGGATCCGTTGCTGCCCGAGGAACTCCGCGGCCACTGGTGGGATGGTGGCGCCGACGACGGCCGATCCGCGCGGGCCAGGGGGCAGGCTCGCGCGCGCCTGTACCGAACGTTCGCCCGCGTGGAGCATGACTGGTTCCTTCCGTCAGGTCGGGTTGGCTCGTCGCCTGGCCCGCGCAGGCGGTCCAGCTCGTGTCGGCTCCCGGCGTCGCGGGGGTTCGGGATGGCCGCCGTGGTGGCCCGGGCGGGACGCCCAGAGCCACCACAGGCCGCGTCGGGATCCCGGCTGCTAGAAGAAGCCGCAGGTCGGGGCGCCCTGGGTTGGCACGGGTGCAGCTTCGGCGCCGGTTGGGGCGAAGATCTCCAGCCGGATGCCGTCCGGGTCGGTGAAGAACACGCCCCCGGACGACGCGCCCTCGCCGTGCGCGACGACGCCGTCGTAGAGCGGCTCGACGCCGATCTCGCGCAGCGCCACCTCCGTTTGGCGGACCGCCTCGAGGTCGGCGACCTGGAACGACAGATGGTGCAGCCCGGGCAGCCCTGTGGGGAACGCCCCCTCGCTCTGCTGCCACAGGGTGAACAGGAGCGTGCCATCCCGGCCGAGGAACGCGAACTTCCGGTCGCCGTTGGTCTGCCCGCCCAGCTCCTCGAGGCCGAGGACCCGCTGGTAGAAGGCGGTCGAGCGGGTCAGATCGGTCACGTTCAGACCGACGTGGCCGGTCTGCGGCCCAGGATTGCCCATGTGTACCTCCGATTTGTGGATCTGGTTCCGACTCGCGGATCAGCCGTTCTAACGACCCGACTGCACCCGTCCCGTTAGAAAGATGCCCGAGCCTTCTAACGGCGTCAACCCGAGGTAACGTTAGATTGATGGAGCAGGCCCCTCCTGAGTACGACGGCGCCCCGATGCTCGGTGAACCGCCGGCCATCGAGCTGGGCAACACCATCTACGCCATGCGGGGCCGTCCCCGCGACGCCCTGCGGACGGTGCTGGAACTGGTCGACTGGATGCGCGCGATGCGTCCGCGGCTCACGGTCGCGCTCACCGAGGACGACCTGCGTGCTGTCGGCGAGGATGACCTGCGGATGGCACGCGAGCTACGAGACACGGTCCGAGCGCTGGCCGGTGCGGCGGCGAACGGCCGCGAGGCGGATCCCGACGCGGTTGCCGCCCTGAACAAGCTCGCCCGGCGAACACCGTGGTGGCGCGAGCTGCGCGTCGACCCCGAACCCCGGGTGGTGGTGAGCTGCGCGGACCGACCCGTCACGCTCGCGCTCACCGCGCTGGCCGACGACGCGGTGTGCCTGTTCGGCGGACCCGCCGGCGCCGAGGTGCGGGCCTGCCACGGGCCTGGCTGTGTCCTCTATTTCGTCCACGGCGCGCCGCGGCGAGAGTACTGCTCGGCTGGCTGCGGCAACCGGGCCCGAGCCGCCCGCCACTATGCCAAGATCCGCCAGGCCCCTGATGGAGCCACCGGGTCGCCGTAGTGTGGGCTCCAGTGTCGTGACGGTCCGGCTACGCGGACTGGTCAGCTGACCGCCAGGTATGGCTTGGGCCCGGTCACGCGCGAACGTCACCGCGATCGCCGTCCCGAGCATCAGCGTGGACGTTCCGGACCACCGTTTCAGCTCCAGCCCGCGGCCCGTGCCGCCGCGGGCCGGTACTGCGCGGGTATCGATTGTTGCCCATCCGCAGGTGGCGTTTTAGGCGCGAGCGGTGGCGGCGGTACTGCCGCTGGTAGCACCGGCGCCAGGGCTGACCCTGATGGCGGCAGCGGTGCCGGTGTCGACGGCGCCATCTCGCCCGCTGTCCGCACGGCACCGGTGACTGCGCGCCTCGCCCTCGCTGCCTCCGCGAGCCCCGGCCGCCCCGTCGGCACCAGACGTGAGCTCAGCCAGTCCTCGACTGCGTCCATGACCACCGTCATTGCCATGAGCGCGAGAGGAAACAGCAGAACGATAAAGATCACCTTGCGGATACCTCACAGTACGGACGAAATCCTCGGATCGTGAAGGGATAGCCCAGATGTGCTAGCCCGTTCGGGTAGCCCTATTGCCGCAGCGGCAGGTTACGAGCTCTGACCGATCGATGGGACAACCTGGCATAGGCGTAGGTGGCAAGCCCGCCGGCGGCTCCAGGGGCGGTGCGCCGGCGCACCCGCGACGCGCCCGAAGGCAAGGCCTCTATCCGGCTGTGGTGGTCGAGTCGGAAGGCGTACCTAGGAACGCGTACTTCGGACCAGCGACGGCTGGGGTGACGAACATCCCACTGGCGGCCCCAGGCACGAACGATCCGGAAACCCTCGCGCTGCCCGCGCTTCCGGAACAACGGCTTCCGGTGGGTGCCCTGGAAGAAGTTTGCCATGGCAGTGTCGAAGTCACGGAGCGCCTGCTGCTGGACGATCAAACGCCGGCGCGTCCTCGGCGGTCTGCACGATGGCGGACTCCGCCGATGCAACAGCGCCGTCCTGCTTGCCGAGGCGCAGGGGCGCAGGGCGGCGTCACGCGTTACGCGCCTCGGGGGCTGCCGGATTGCGCGGCCCTCCGGCGAACGCCCGACCTATGTCCAACTACAGCAGTTGACACCAGTGCATACTGTTGGACCGCATCACATTCGGTATGCCGGATACAGGTGGGTTCGTCCGGCCTTCGGTCAAGATAGGTGGTGGGCGCTGTGGTGCGACAGGGGGGAGAAGGTTCGGGTCTGTTCGACCTGATGGAGATCGGGCTGGGCATCATTGGGGTCGCCGATTATCGGGTGCGCAGGGTGAACCAGGCCACCTGCCGGATCCTCGGACGGAACGAGGATGAACTCGTTGGTGTCCGGTGGGAGACGCTGGTCCATCCAGATGACTGGGAGGCTCACCTGGCAGAAGCGCGACAGAACCAGGCCGCTGGCCAGACCCACTGGCAGGGTGTCGTCCGCTTCGTGCAGCCGAGCGGGTCTGTCGTGCACGTTCTGGCGACGTCGATGATCCTGACCGACGACGTGGCCCCCGCGGAAGCCGAACGGCCCTATTTCCTCGTCCAGTTCCAGGATCTCAGCCAGCAGTTGGCGTCACACCGCCACCTTCGGCTCGTCATGGAAAACACCCCAGTCACCCTGGCCCTGGTCGACAGGGACGGCTGCGTCCTGTTCAACGAGGGTGCGATAGGCGAAGACGCGGTCCGACGCCTGGAGATCGCGCGGCGGCGCAGCATCTTCGAGGTCTTCCGAGATCTACCTGATGCCCTGGATCTGACCCGCCGAGCGCTGGCAGGCCAGCGCGCCTGCGGCGTCTTCTCCGCCTACGGACACTGGTACGAATCACAAACGGTTCCGATCTGCGATGCGCAGGGTGTCGTGCAGTCGGTCGCCATCGTGTCCCACGACGTGACCGAGCGGGAGATCGCACTGGCCGAGCTGCGCGCCCGATCCGCTGAACAGGCACTGGTAGCGGAGATCGGGCGGTGCGCGCTGGGCAGCCCCGATCCGGCATCTCTCTGGCATCAGGCGACGACAGCGATCTCAGGCCACCTGTGTGCCGATCAGGTGACTATCAGGGCGGCCGATCCGCACTCCGGTCTACCACACGTCGTTGCCACGGCTGGTTCGGCGGCACCGTATTACCCGTCTCCCCCACCGTCAGCCGCGCCGGACGGGACGGCGCTCGCGGGCAGCCGTACCGACCCGCCCCGTGGGATCGCGGCGGACAGCGCGTCCTCATCCCTGACCATCCCGATCGGCCAGCCCGACAACCCCGGCGCTCTGCTCACCATCGACCGCCGCAACCCCGATTCCTTCGCGCGGCATGAGGTGATTTTTCTCGAAATGGTGGCGACCGTGCTGGCAGCGGCCGACGAGCGCTTCCGCATCGAACGTGACGCCCAATATCAGGCCCGGCACGACGGGCTCACCGGGCTACCGAACCGAACCGCGTTCCTGGACCGCCTGCAGCGGACCCTGACCCGTGCCGGACACGACCGCCGTCGCACCGGGCTCCTGTTTATCGACCTCGACAACTTCAAAAGGGTCAACGATTCGTATGGTCACCAGACCGGCGACGACCTGCTCCGCGAGGTGGCCGCCCGGCTCCAGCGGGCCGTCCGTCCCGAGGACAGCGTCGCCCGCCTCTCCGGTGACGAGTTCGCTGTGCTCTGCGACCGCGACCCCGCGCTACCCGACGTCCAGGCCATCGCCCGGCGCATCGTCACCACCCTCGCCGCCCCACGGATCGTTCTCGCCGGCCAGCCGATCACGGTTGCCGCCAGCATCGGGATCGCACACTCCGACGGYCAGCCCATCGACGCCGACGAATTCCTGTGTACTGCCGACATGGCGATGTACGCAGCGAAGCGGCAGGGTCCAGGTCGCTTCCTTGTCTTTGACGAGTCGATGCGGACTCACATTCGCCGCCACTTCAACACAAGAACAACAGCCAGCGGACGCTGACCGCCGCCAGGCGGCAAATCGCGACACACGGCAATCGAAAAGCGCAACAGGCCGTCGGCCGCGGAGCTCAAGCTGCCGCGTCGCCCGAGAACGGCTCACGGCGCGCCACAGCGTCGACCCTGCCTGCGGTTACCGACACGAGGCCGATCGTGGCACACCCACCACCACGCCACACGCCATCACCACGTCGCCCACCTACCAGTACGGTCCGCGGACGAAGCACCGTAGTCTGGGAGGCCTCGACTCTTGGTCGCCTCCCGGCGGCATCGTAGGCCACCCGGCCCACAGCGAGCGCGGAGAGATAACCTGAACATCACTGATGATGTTGGGAGGGCGGGGCGTGAGCGACACTCCGACGGGTCACCGTCGCTGGAAGACCCTGGTAGACAAGGTGGACACGGTCGAACTACGGACCGATGCCCCGCACTCTGCGCGCATGTACGACTACTATCTTGGCGGGAAGGATAATTTCCCGGCCGACAGGGAAGGCGCCGAACAAGCTATCGCCGTCTTCCCAACTTTGCGTGATGCCGCTCGAGAGAACCGGGCCTTCCTGGTCCGCGCGATCCGGTATCTGGCCGGCGAGGCGGGTATCCGGCAGTTCCTGGACATCGGGACAGGCATCCCGACCAGCCCGAACCTGCACGAGGTCGCCCAGGGCATTGCCCCGGACGCCCGAGTGGTCTACGCCGACAACGACCCGATCGTCCTTGCCCACGCCCGGGCGCTGCTGACCAGCACCCCCGAAGGTCGCACTGTCTACCTCGACGCCGATGTACGCAACGTTGATCAAATTCTGGCCGCCCCGGCGCTGCGCGACACTCTCGATTTGACCCGCCCTGTCGCGCTGTCTCTTCTCGCAGTCTTGCCCTTTGTCGAGGGCGACGCACCCTACACCATCGTCCGCAACTTCCTCGATGCTCTTCCCGCTGGCAGCTACCTCGTCCTCAGCCACGGCACCGCCGACCTCGATCCCAACGCTCAACGCATCGAGACCAGCTACCGTGAGCGGGGCCTGGAGTGCCAGTTCCGTAGCCGCGCGGAGGTGGAGCGACTGTTCGACGGACTGACGCTCGTCGATCCAGGAGTGCAGGTCATCCACCGGTGGCGCCCTGACGGCACCGCAGATCACCTCTCCGATGCCGAGGTCTGCGGCTACTGCGGGGTAGGACGCAAGTAGCCCACAGGGGCTCTGTTGCTCGGTAGCGGGACCCCGTGGCGACGGCCGGGCAGATCAGGTGGTGAGTCGAAGTGCGCTGGCCCCTCCGTGTCAGCCTCGGGTGAGACACCCGATGGGTGCGGGTTGGCTACAGAGGGCGTGCTCGGAGATCCTCGTGTTCGTGGAGTCAGAGTCCCCGGAGCACCCTGGCGGGTCGTCGTCTCGGCGTGATCCCGCTCCTCGTCCGTCGCGGCGGGTGTTCAACGCGGCGTACAAGCTGCGGATCGTCGCCGAGTACGAGAGCGCTCCGCATGGAGAGAAAGGCGCGATCCTGCGGCGGGAGGGTCTGTTCTCCTCGCATCTGGTGGAGTGGACCCGGGCCCGCGACGCGGGAGCCTTGGAAGGAAGGCCCCGACCCTGTGGGGCGTCAGAACTGGGCCATCGGCGCTGACCTGGGGTTTTAGGCGGCCCGTTCGTACTCGTTGATCAAGCCGTCGAGGGCGGGTCGGCGCTTGATCCGTGTCGTCGTGACGTCGGCGATGGGGTGGTCGGGCCGTGGTGGTTGAAGGTCGCGGCCGTGGTGGGGTCGTCGTCCGTTGTAGTGCCGTGCGTACTCGGCCAGGACGGTGCGCAGGTGCCGTGCACCGACGATCAGCATCCGGTCGGTGACTTCCGTTCGGACCGTGCGGACGAACCGTTCCGCGTAGGCGTTCACCCGCAGAGTCCGGGGTGGGATCTCGACCGCGTCGATACCGGCATCCGCGAGGACCGCGTCGAAGGAGGCGGTGAACTGTCCGACGCGGTCGCGGATCAGGACCTGGAAGTCGGCCGTCCGGTCGCCGAGGTCCATGAGGAGGTTGCGGATCTGCCGGGTGGTCCATCGTCCGTCGGGGTTGGCGGTGACCCCGAGGATGTGCACGGTCCGGGAGCCGACCTCCAGGACGAAGAAGCAGTCCAGACGCCGCAGCGTCACGGCGCAGTCGGCGTGGAAGAAATCCACGGCCAGCATGGTCGATGCCTGCGTACGCAGGAACTGTCGCCACATCGTGTCGGTCTGGCGTTTCGGTGCCGGGGCAGCCCGAGGGACGTCAGGACTCGGCGGATCGTGGAGGCGCTGGCCCGGGGGCCGAGTGTGAGGAGCTCGCCCTGGATCCGCTGGTAGCCCCATGTCGTGTTCTCGGTCGCGAACCGTTCGATGAGGGTCGCGATCTCCGCGCTGACCGGTGGTCGTCCCGTCCGCTGCGGGTGCGTCCATTTCCGTGTGATCAGACGACGGTGCCACCGCAGGACGGTGCCGGGGTGACCAGCCGGTGTGCTCGCAGCKTCTTTGGTAGGAGCTGGATCAGTGCGACAAGGACCGCCCGGTCCGCCCAGTCCCACCGGGGCTTGGGCTGGGTACGGCGCAGCACCGCGACCTCGTGCCGCAGCACGAGCAGCTCGATGTTCTTGGACGCCGACGAACAGCCGAGGAGAACCAGCCACCCGCACACCCGCACGAAGATCAGATAGAGCAGCCTCACGGACATAGCCGACCATCATGCCGACAGCCGCACTGCCGCATCACCCCAGCTCACAGACCCAAGCCGACTTCTAGCACCCCCCACGGCGAAGACGGCGTCGAAGGAAGCCGTGAATTTCGTGTCGCGGTCACGGATAAGGAACCGGAACCGGTGGCTGCGGTCCTCGATGTCCATCAGGAGGTTCCTGGCGCGCTGGGTGACCCACGCCACGGTCGGATGTCTCGTGACCCCGAGGACGTGAACGTGGYGGGTGGCGTGCTCGACGACGAAGAACACGTAGATCCGTTGGAGGAACACGGTGTCCACGGTGAAGAAATCTCAGGGCAGCAGGCCGGATGCCTGGGCGGACAGGAATGTGCGCCAGGAGGCGCCGGCCCGACGGGGCACGGGATCGACACCGGCGCGGCCCAAGATCCGCCAGACGGTGGTGACCCCGGCCGGATAGCCCAGCCCGGCGAGTTCGCCTTGGATCCTGCGGTGGGGCCCCAGGTTGCGGTGTCCCCGCGGACCCGGAGCAGCATCAGTCCGAGAGCGTTGCGCGTCAGGGCGTAGAGCAGCGACCACACCATGACCATCCAGCCTGCCCGACGCGGGCCCCGTCCGACAGGCAGACGTGCAGGTCACTGCCCAAATCGGGGTTCTGGAGCCCCACAGGCGCGGACGTAATCGGGTGGAGATGGCTTTCCCGCACCCCGGCACCGCCATGAGGACTGGACACCGGGCGGATGGCTACGGCTTGATCCACAGTTCCTCGGGCAGCAGGGAACCAGGCCGTACTGCACGAGGCCACCGACGTTCCTGCCCGAGATGGCACCGGGTCCCCCCCGTGCGACGAAGAACATCGGGGTCAGTTCGGTCAGGCGTTCCTGCACGGCGTTGTATGCCTTCTTGCGATCCTCCTCCGATGTCGCGGTCCGGCCGGACAGCAGGGCGTCATTGAGCGCTGGGTCGTCGATACCGGGCATGTTCGCAGGCGAGTCCCCACCGAAGACCGTCGACAACCGAGGCTCGGGGTCCTGGAAGAGCGCGGAGGTGATAATCGAGTCGAAGTCGTGGGTCGCGCGCAACTGCACGAACTCGGCGAGCTCGACGGTTCTGATCCGGACCTCGACGTTGCCGAAGCTGCCGAGCTGGGCCTGGATATTCTCCGCCAATGCCTTGTTCTCGATACTGGGGGAGCTGGTGAATGTGAAGGATAACGGCTGCCAACTCGTCGAAGAGCCGCTGGGCGGTCACCTTGTCCGTCTTCCGTAGTGGCGTCTGCGAGTAGAAAGGGGACGCTTTGGTGAACAACGTGTCAGCAAGCTGCGCTGTGCCGTTGTAGGCAGCGAGGTTCAGCGCGTCCATGTCGAGTGCTGTCGCGACCGCCTGACGCGCACGAATGTCGTTGAACGGTGGCCTGCGCATGTTCAGAGCCACGAGGATTCCGCCGCTGAGATGCATGACATCGGTCGGTAGACCGGCCCTGACAGCTTTGTCGAAGTTGATCCAGCTCGAGTCGATGGCCACGTCCGCACCTCCGGTGAGCAGCGTGTTGTAGCGCTGGTTGCCGTCGAGCGCCGCGCGGAGGGTGAGGCGGTCGAGGTAGGGCCGGGGTCCGTCCCAGTAGCGGGTGTTCTTGACGAGCCGGATGTCGGCCTGACGAGTCCAGCTCTCGAGGGTGAACGGTCCCGCGCCGATCGGCTTCGCGTCGAAGGCCTGCTGGCCCTTCTGCAGGGCCGCGGGTGAGGCGATCCAGTTCATCGAGGAGGCGAGGACGGACAGGGCGTACCTCGGCACGGGGGTGACCAGGGTGACCTTCAGCGTGACGTCGTCCACCACCTCGGACGACTCGATCGTCGCCGCCTCCGACCGGTGGGCCGAGCCGACGGCCGGGTCCTTGGTCCGGTCCCAGTTGAACTTCACAGCTTCCGCGTTCAGCGGGGTGCCGTCGGAGAACACCAGCCCCGGCCGCAGCTTCAGGGTGAAGGTCTTGCCGTTGTCGGTCGTGGTGAACGACTCGGCCATCGAGTACTGGACCTCGTCTGCCTCATCGTTGGTCATCAGGGTCCCGTACAGGGCATTGCCCAGGAAGCCGCCGGAGGCATACGCGTCGCCCAGGATTGCCGGATCCAGGGTGCGCGGGTCACTCAGGGTGAGAATCCGTGCCTCGCCGCCCGCCACCGGCTCGTTTGAGGGCCCTGTGGACGCCGCAGTATCGCCGCCACCGCCGCCACAGGCACCCAGGAAGAGCGCCACGCAGCATGCGACGGCGGCGGATAATCGTGTCCTACGAAATCATCTCGCATCCTTTCATCGGCGTCAGGATCGACGAAGAAAGGCGGGATTCCACCGGTGGTGGGAGTTCTGGTCTCTGCGATGGTTTCTGGCTTTGGGTTCCGGCAGGAACGGCTGTGTGTGCGGTGCGGTAGTCGGCACATCCCAGGCGACGTCACGCGTTCAACCGCGGATCGCCCGGGTTTCCCGCGCCGGGTGGCCTCATCTCGCCGCCGCGTCGAGCGGACCAGGCGATGACTCCCCGTCTGGAGCGGGCGGCACGTGGGGGAACAGCTCCTGGAAGGCGCCCTGGGTGATGCGGTGGCGGGTAGCGGGATCGAGGTCGCCGACGAGCTCATGGAGTGTCTTCTGGGTATGGCCGAAGGTGCCTTCGATGTGCGGGTAGTCGCTGCCCCAGCACACATTGCGCCAGCCCATGGCTGTCACGGCGGCGACGGCAGAGCGATCATGCTGGAAGGACGCGTAGACGTTCTCGTACAGGTACTCGCTGGGGAGCCGACGCAGACGGGGGCGGACGGCCGACGCGTGCTGCCGGTACGCCTCGTCGAGCCGGTCGGCGACGAACGGCCCCCAGGTCGCTCCGCCCTCGGACACGATTGCACGCAAGGACGGGTGCCGGTCGAACACGCCACTGGCGATCAGTTTGGCCACCGCCCGCTGGCCGCCATAGGTCGTCTCCAGGTAGTTGAGGAGCGCCCCGCCGGGACCGCGGTAGTAGGTGCCGTTACGGCTGGACGCCTCATGGGGCTCGCTGCCGATGTGGAACGCGACCACAAGACCCGTCTCCGCGAGGGCGGTCCACAGCGGCTCCCACGACTCACGATGCCAGTCGTCCCCGTCGATGAGTGGCACGACCGGCAGGGAGGCGGCATGGAAGCCGAGATTCGCGGCCCGCGTGACCTCGGCGACGGCGGAGGAGACGGTGAGGAAGGGGATCGTCGCCGCGCTGACGTAGCGGGGTGAGAACCGCTGGTACTCGATGGCCCAGTCGTTGATTGCTCGGGCGCCGGCCGCGAGCAGCTCCGGGTCACGGATCGATGAGGTCCACATCCCCAGAGAGGGATAGATGAGCTCGGCCCAGATGCCTTCGGAGTCCAGGTCGAGCAGGCGCATCTTCCTGTCGTTCGCGCCGGGCGCCCGGTCGGGGACGGTGAGGCCGTTCTCGTCGGTGAGTCTCCTGCCGGGCCGGGGCAGGCGACGGCGGAACTCCTGTCCGTCGACGTGGATCGTCTCCCAGCCGCCATCGAGGTCCTTGACACTGCGCGGCATGCGTTCTGCGAGGGACCGGGACAAGCTCCTGTCGAAAAGATCGTCCGGCTCGACGAGGTGCGAGTCACCCGAATTGGCCCAGAGCTTCTCCATCGTGCAATACCTCCTCGTAGGCAGCGAGCCAACCCCTGCCGCCTGATTCTGATGGTCCTCAGGTCGTTTACATGTCCGGCTCGTTCATGCACTGCTCCAGGGTTCCCACATCGCCGAGYGGGCGGCCAGGGAGTCGGCAAGCCGGAGCGCGAGATCRCGCACGAAGATGAACTCGAAATCCGCCTGTGCGGCGAAGTGCTCGTCAACGCGGGTGTCGCCAATGTGTACGAACCTTTGGCAGTCGAAGGATGTCCGGACCCTCAGGAGCTCGTGCTTGCGGCTGACGAAGTCAGGGGTAATCCCGGCGCGTGCCCACATCGCCAACTGCTCGCCGGGGGTGCGGTCGGAGCAACTCCCGATCAMACAGGCCTGCGTTTGTGCCCACTGGACGAAGGTCATCGGGACCGGTCCGGAGGGGTCGCCCGTCTCAAGGGTGCCGTCAATGTCGAAGCTGACGAGCGTGCGCGCCTTCATCTCGGCGCTCAGTCGGTGCGCAACATGACCGACGCCGGGTCATGGAAAAAGCTGCTGCCGGGGCAGACCAGCGCCGTCCGAGCGTCAGGAACCTGGCGCTCCCCTTCGGCGCCGCGCAACTGTCGTACCGCCTCGGTGTAGAAGTTGAAGCCCCCGGCACGTCCTTGCGAAAGCCCACCCCCATTGGTTGTGAGGAGCGTGTGTCCGCCCAGGCGAAGGATGTTCGCCTCGGCGTCCCAGGATGACGCCAACAGGTCGCCGGCCTCGCCCGGCTTGCAGAACCCGGCTGCCTCGATGCACCCGACGGTGTCGATGGTGTAGCCGTCGTAAGGGAAAAAGAGGTCGAGGTCGTCGATGGTCACGTCACTGCGCTCCCAGAGACCGGCCAGGGAGATCCACAGCGAGTTATCGGTCCAGCCCAGGCTGTTGTCGTAGTATTCCCCGACCCGTGAACCGCCCAGCGACATGGCGTGGATGTACACCGGCTTGTGACGCAGATCCATTGCCCGTTCGGCGGTCGTGATGATCAGAGCTTCCGCGCAGTCGACGGGCACGTCCATGTCGAGCATCTGCATGGGTTCCCAGATGACGCGGGAGGCGTGGTAATCCTCCATCGTGATCGGGGTGCGCATGGCCGCCCTGGGGTTTCTTGTCGCGTGGGTGCGGTTGTTCACCGCGATGCGGGCGAAGGCGTCCTTCGTCGCTTTGTAGTCGTGCATGTAGCGCGCCATCCAGGCGGCGTACGGCTCGCCGGAGTGGATCCAGCGGCGGGCGAAGTCGCTCTGGCCCGTGAGCACCTGGCCCGCCATCCGCTGCTGTGCCGCCCGCAGACGGAACGGGTCGTTCGCGGCGGACCGTGACATCCCGGGGCCGCGGGTATACGCCTGCACCACCAGGACCGTGTCGCACAGGCCAGAGAACACCGCTTCCGCCGCATACACGAAGCATGATCCGAGCCACCCGTTCTTCTGCCAGGTGGTCTTCTCGATTCCGAGCGCGCCCTGCAGCGTCAGGAATCCGGATCCTCCCATGGCCAGCGGATCCATGCCCGTGCCGCAGACGCCGTCGATCTCCTGCCGGTCGATGCCGGCGTCCTCGATGGCGCCGATGGCAGCCTCAAGGGCGAGCGACAGCTCGGTGCGCTTCAGATCGCGGCCGTAAGGTGTCGACCCGACACCCACCACGGCCAGGCTGTCCTTCAGCGGGTTGCGCGCCATGTCCCTTTCACCTTCCGCTCTGGATCGGGCCCGCCGGTTCGAACGCTGGCGAGGCGAGCCCGCCGCGATCCACCCACGTCAGGCGCACGGGCATGTCGAGCCGGATCGCCTCGCGTGGGCAGTTCACGATCGGAGCCAGATAACGCAGCCCCGACTGCTCGACAAGCTCCACGGCGGCGGCCGGCACCGGCTCCGGCAGCATGGCGTCCGGGTCCCGCTCCTGGTGGATCAGGGTGCACAGGAACACGAAGCCCTCGCCCCTCACCTCGGTGGGCACGATGTCCCACGACCAGCACTCCGGGCACAGCGGGCGGTGCGGGTACACCCAGTAGCCGCAGGACGAGCAACGATTGATCAGCAGCCGCTGCTGGAGCAGCCCGCGGTAATGCTCGATGTTGTCGCGGTCGATCAGCACCGCGGGGAACGCGGCGAAGACATCCGCGTCGGTCACACCGGTCACGCCGTCACCTCTTCCTTGGCCCGTCCGGCCAGGCCGACCCGGTCGAGCTTGCCGTTGGCCAACCGCGGGAGTTCGTCGAGAAACACGATGTCCCTGGGAACTTTGAACCGGGCGAGACGCGTCTTGAGCCACGAGTGCAAGATGTCGGCGTCGAGGCAGTGGCCGGGGCGCACGACGACGTAAGCCCGCACCACCTCGCCCCTGCGCCGGTCGGGTACGCCGACTACTCCGCAGTAGGCCACTGCGTCGTGGCTGGCGACGACCTTCTCGACCTCCTCGACCGAGACGTTCTCACCGCCGACCTTCAGCATCAGCTTCAGTCGACCCGCATAGGTGATGTAGCCGTCGGCGTCCATGGAGACGAGGTCCTCGCTGTGCAGCCAGCCGTCGGCATCGAGAACCCGGGCGTTCTCCTCGGGCTTGTTCCAGTAGCCTCGCATGACGTTGCCGCGTACCCATGCCTCGCCGACAGCCCCAGGTGGGACGTCGAGGCCGGTCGCGGGGTCGACGACGCGGACCTCGTTACCCGGCAGCGGGCGGCCACCCGTCGTGCGCCGCTTGTCGGGCGGATCGTCCGGAGCCGTCATCGACGCCGGCCCGTACGTCTCGGTCAGTCCGAAGGGGACGAACATGAACGTGACGTTGGGCAGAGCCCGACGCGCGTCCTCGTTCGGAACGTGGGCGATCCGGACCGACGAAAGGTCGCGTCCGTCCTCGATCGCGGCCCGCACAACCTCCGCAGGAAGTACCCCGAACATCACGGTGGCCCGCTCGGACTCGATCAGTTCCGCGCCGAGGTGGGCGTTGAACGCCTCGGTGAAGACGAGCGTGCCGCCGTTGACCAGCATCGTCATAAGGCCATAGATACTGCCGCCGGCATGGAAGAACGGCATCATGCTGAAGAACACGTCGGAACCGTCGATCCCGACGCGCCGGGAGTGCAGCGCCGCGTTGGCGACGATGCCGCCTTGTTCGAGCATCACGCCCTTCGGGAACCCGGTGCTGCCGGACGTGTACTTCACCATTGCGAGGTCGCTGCCCAGTACCTGCCGCTCCATGCGATCAGCGAGTGCCCGGGCCTGCGCAACCTTCGGATCGCGCCCGAGCGTCTCCAGTTCCGTGAGGTCGTAGGCCCAATCGTGGTGACCCCCGTCACGATGGAAGATCACAACATTGCGCAGGTCCGGAGCCTTGGCGCTGAGCAGATGCCCGGGCCTGTCCGCGGTCGCCGCCTCCGGGCAGATCTCGGTGAGCATCGCGGGCATGCACAAGGTCCGGAAGCCGTCGAGCAGGATCACGTGACGGGCACCGGACTGGGTGATGATGTAGGAGATCTCGGCCGGTTTCAGAAAGGTGTTGACGGGCACCGTCGCCGCACCAAGCCGCATGCAGGCGAAATGCGAGACGATCCACTCCGGCGTGTTCGTCAGCCACAACACGACACGGTCCCCGCGCCGGACACCGATGCTGGCCAGGCCGACGGACAGCGCCCGCACCCGCTCGACCAACGTGCTGTACGTCAGCCGTCGGACCTTCCCGTCGTCGGCGGCGGCGACCAGCGCAGCGTGATCCGGGACCCGTTCCGCCGACGCGACGAGCGTCTGCCACACGGTCCGCGTCCGGAGCTCGGCCAGTCCTTCGGCTAAGTCGGCTAAGTCCGCCGCCGGGCACTCGTTCACCGGGCCGCCCTCGCCGCCACCCGCCACGCCGCCGTCGGCTGTCCGATCCGGTGCGGATACCCGGGCGAGAACGGTGGCCAGCCCGCCGTCGCCGTCACGCCGATCGGCGCGAGTCGCTCATCGTGCAGCATCCAGGTTTCTGCCGTGCCCCGCGGCGCCGCTTGCGGCACCTTCGCTCGGTACTTCGCTGGTACCCGAGCGGTCCAGATGTCCGACGGCTCGGCGGTAAGGCTGTCCACATTTGCACTCAGTTCCGGCGTGAGCGTCATCTTTGTCCTCCTGGGTCCACCGGCGGTGCCCTCTCAATTCATCATCGGCGGGCGGCACCGTGGGGTCTTTGCGTATTCGGTCAATTCCTTCCCGTAGCAGCCAATGTCCAGCCACCGGGACCGGCCCCGGAAATACTGATCGAKACGGGGTCCCGCCGTCGCTGTCCCGTCACACGCTCTTGTAGACGACGCCTGGACCGGCCCGCAGAACACGCAGCAGGGTCGGAACAACCTCCGGCATGGCGTCCCCGGTCGGGAATCGGTCGCAGTACTCGAGTACTTCTTCGGCGTAAGGCTCGAACGTGTCCGCGTCCGGCGGAAAATACCTCAGGTGTCGGCGATTCGATGAAGGATCTCGGCCAGCGCGGCCGGCTGGCTGATCATGCACATGTGTCCGGCGTCCAGGTCGATCACTGGGTTGGCGTTGACGCGGGCGGCGAAGCGTGTCTGCTTTTCGGGCGGGAGAATGGCGTCTCTGGTGGTGCGCACCCAGCTCCGGGGGATGGGTGGGCGTAGACCCGTCAGGTCGACCGGTTCGGTCGTGAGCCGCTCCGCTTCGGGAACCAAACGCTCGAGGCACCAGGCGAACCTGCCGTCGTCGAGGTCGTTGCCGAAGAACCGTTTCGCCCGCTCGGGATCCATCGTCAGCTGCCGCTCGGCCACGGACTTCTTGACGTGCGCCCTGACGTGCGATTGTAGTTCGTGCATGGTGCCGGTCCCGGACGCAGGCACCATCGCGGCGAGGAAGACGACATGGCGGACGCGGTCCCCGAGCCGGGCCACAGCTCGCGGTAGCGAGCACCCGGCGAGAGAGTGACCGACGAGCACGAATTCGTCRAGATCGGCCGCGTCGACGTCCTCGACAATGGCATCCGCACAGTCGGCAAAGGTCACCGACTCCAGGGGCGCCGGACGCCGCCCTCGTCCGGGTAGGTCGACGGCGACCACCGGCATGGCCAGCCAGGGCAGTAGAAGATCCCAGCAGCGGCTGTCAAAGCCGCCACCGTGCACAAGGACCAGCGGAGTCGTCATCAGCCCGGCCCCTCTGGAGAATGGCCTCCAGCCACTCGGCGCACTCCCGTCGTTGCGCCTGCGGGCGTCGATGCCGGCGAAGCGGGGGTCGCCCGCCGTGGCGGGTTCGTCGACGGGGCGGGTGGCTCGATCACGTGGTCGTGCAGGCCAGTGAGGATCAGATCGTCCTTGTTCATGCCGCCTCCCTGCCGCCGCCGGGCCCGTGACCCGACGTCCACCCGCCGACAGCCTGGGCCCCGGGTTCCAGCACCGGGAGCCAGGGTCGCCGACCGGTGTAGGTGCGGGCGAAAGCCCCGCCCGCCGAATCACCGGAGGTGTCCGTCGGCTCATCATCGGCGGCTGGGCGATAGCCGTCTTTGCGCGCTCGGCCAGGTACTTGCTCTTTTCGGCCCGGGGATCCGGTCCCACGCCGGCGGGAGCAGCTGCGCGGTCTGGATGCTGACGGGGTGGTTCGCCGCATCGCCTATCCCGAGGCGCCCACGCGCCGAGTAGGAGCACACCGAGGCGGGCGTGGCCCTGACACCGGTGCTCAATGCTCTCCGCGCTCTCCGCGGCTGGGCGGCCGACTCCTGCCCCAGCCGGTGAGCAGGGGAACGGGTAGTCGAGGGGACACTCTCGCCGCTGTGGGTAGGAAATTGACCGAAGGCGCAAAGACATCCACAGCCCGGTCGCCGATGATGAGTCGACAGGCACTGCCGGTGGATCCAGGAGGGCAAAGATGACGCCCGCACCGGAACTGATCATCCATGCGGACAGTCATCTGACCGAGCCGCCKGACGCAACGGCGGCGGGTTCAGTCGGGGACGTGTCAGGGGCTTAACCACACCGAGGCGGTACGACAGCTGCGGGGGCACCCCCGGCGATGGAGGCTCCATGAGCACGCAGGACGCACGCCCGGCATCCGCCACGCCGACGCGTAGGCGGGGCTCGGTACGACGGACCACGACCCACGACTCGCTGCGGCCGGGCGGGCTACTCGGACCGGTCACCGTCATGGCGCGCGGTCGTGACCTGCGCACCGCGCCCGACGGCGGAAGTACCGTTCTCGGCACGGCACGCCTTGACCTGGAGGTGGGCCACCCGCAGCGGCTCGTACGGCGGATCGCCGGTGACCCGTCTCACCCAGGTCTGCCGGCGCTCGCGGGGGTGGCGGTGTCTGCCGGTTTCCGGCAGGCCGTCGACGCCGCGATGCCGGGCGAGCGGACGTCGCGGTCGGTGCGGTTCCAGCTCCTCGACGATCTACCGACGGCACTGCTCGTGAGTGGTTACGCGGTGCAGGCCGCCGGCGCGCACCGCTCTCGTCCCAAGCTCACGCTGCAGTATCCGGACCTCTGCGCCGGCTGGGTGGCCGGAGGCACGCTCGTGTCCGGATTCGCCGGGACCGGTAAGATCCCGGTCCACGTCGGTCCGCATGCGCCGTCGGTCGACTCCGACGACCCGCTCGGCTGGCACACCTTCGACCTGCTCCCTCCGCACGGTATGCGCCGTCGTCGCCGGCTCGACGTCTGGAGGGAAGGCGAGATCGCCGCGGTGGAGTGTTTCTTCCGCGACAGTCACGTGGATGACGACGGCGTCGAGACAATCGTGCACGAGTACACGGTCCATGCCACTGTCGATCCAGCGACACGGCGGTTCCTGTCGTGCGAAGCGGACATCGGTGCCCTCCCGTGGCCGGAGTGCCCCGCAGCGGCGGCCAGCGCCACCCGCCTGGCGGGCGAGGCGGCCGAGGGCCTGCGCGGCCGGGTACGCGACACCTTTGTCGGCCCGTCCACCTGCACGCACCTCAACGACACCCTGCGCTCGCTCGAGGACGTCATGGCCCTGCTGGAACGAGTGGACGACGCGCAGGAGCAGGTCCGCACCCGACCGACAGGTGGCCTCGCCAGCTGACGCCGCCACGGGTCAGACCCGGACAGACGGATCATCCAAAGCTCCAGGTGGAAGATGTGGGGACTGTGTCGCCAACGGCTCTGGTGCACATTCGGTGGTGACGATGTGTAGCCGATGCAGATGCGGCGACGGTAGTGGGCGAATCCCGCTCAATCCGGGCAACTGCCAGCACCCTGGTGTCCGTGGCTGCGCGTCGAACCCGCCGGCCACCACGGAGGCGATGCCCCGAATATCTGTATTGCCAGGCACTTCACCTGTGGGGCTCCAGAACCCCGATTCGGGCGGTGACCTGCGTGTTTGCCCGCCGGACAGGGCCCACATCGGGCAGGCTGGATGGTCATGGTGTGGTCGCTGCTCTACGCCCTGACACGCAACGCTCTCGGACTGATGTTGCTCCGCGTGCATGGCGACACCGCGAAGGACGTGGAGCTCCTCGTCCTGCGACATCAGGTGGCGGTGCTGCGCCGGCAGGTGAACCGTCCGGTGTTGGAACCGGCGGATCGGGTGATCCTCGCAGCCCTGTCCAGGCTCCCGCCCCGGGCTTGCTGGGGTTCGTTTTTCGTCACCCCGGCCACCGGGTTGCGCTGGCACCGTGAGCTCCTCGCACGAAAATGGACCTACCCCCGCAAGACCCCCGGGCGGCCGCCGGCCCGCCGGGAGATCCGCGAGCTGGTTCTGCGCCTCGCGCGGGAGAATCCGACCTGGGGCCACCGCAGGATCCAGGGAG
>NZ_MAXA01000275.1 GCF_001854695.1 Parafrankia soli | reverse complement strand
TCGCTCCTGAAGCGAGGAGGCGTCCGTTGACGAAGCAGGAACCCGGATCGCGAGGTACGGGAATCCCCGGCGTTCACGCCGGGGAGGATGTCAACCCGAGCGCCTCTCCGCCCTGCCTGATCCGAGTCCCGACCCGACCGCTCCGCGGACCCGCCCGGACCCCGGCCTGATGGGCGAGGTGTTCGCGATCCTCGCCGATCAGGCCGATCCGGAGCGGGTCCGTCGCGTCGGCCGGATCGCGCTCACCGTCCCGGCCATTCCCGAGGACGTGTACGTCGCCCGGATGGCGTGGCTGATCGGAACCCACGACTGGCCGGACCGGCGGCTGCTGATCACCGCGGTGGACGTCGAGACCGGCCGGCCCGTCGTCTGGGACCGCGCCAGCGGCGTCCCGTTGGCCTCCGCCGTGGCGGCCAGCTGCGCCATGCCCGCCGCCTACCCGCCGGTGACCATCGAGGGCCGGCGCTACATGGACGGCGCGCTGGGCGGCGGATCCAACATCCACCTCGCTGACGGCGCCGACCCGATCGTGGTCATCGAACCGGGGGCTCCCAGGCCCGGGCCCGCCGTGCCGGCCGCCGTGTCGCCTGTGGCGGCCGCCGTGCGGCCCACGCCCGCCGTCGTGCGGATCGCCCCCGACGAGGCCGCGCGGAACAGCTTCGGCCCCGACCTGGGTGACCGGAGCCGTTGGCGGCCGGTCTACCAGGCCGGGGTGAACCAGGCCCGGACGGCCGCCGGACTCATCCGCCGGTGAAGTCGAGCGAGTTCCGTAGGCCTCCAGCTACCGTCATCTGACGGTTCCCCGTAGGCGGCGTCGGCGGGACGATCGGTGGTGTGGAGCATTCGGCTGCCGAGCGGGGCGCGACCGAGGGTCGATTGTCCGTCTCTCGGCGGCGTAGTCGGCATTCGACAGACCACGAGGTGACGTTCCGATGACAGCCGACCCGGCTCGGGGTTTCCATGACGGCGAACTGGCGGTGCAGCAGCGGGCTGGTGTCGCCCGGGAGGCGGCTCGGCTCGCGGGCATGCTCGGGCCCACCCGGTTGCGCCCCGGCTCGACCGCTTTCCTGGCAGGTCTGCGGCTGGCGGCGCTGACCGCGCGCGACCGCGCCGGAACGCTGTGGATCTCGGTCCTGACGGGTCCACCGGGATTCCTCGACGGTGCCGGGGAGCTGCTGCGGATCCGCGCGGCTCCGGCGCCCGGCGACCCGTTGTCCGACCTCGGTGCTGACCAGCCGGTCGGGATCGTGGCGATCGATCCACAGGCGCGGCGCCGAATGCGCGTCAACGGCACGTTGATCTCGGCCCGTCCCGGGAGCCTGGTGGTCGAGGTCGGCGAGGCCTACGGCAACTGCCCGCAGTACATCCAGGAGCGCACGATCGGCACGGGGCCGACCCGCCGGACCGAGCACCCGGCTCCGCTGGTCGGTGATCGGCTCGACGAGTCGGCCACCCGGATCGTGCGCGCGGCCGACACCTTCTTCCTCGGCACCATCCATCCGGAACGCGGTGCCGACGCGTCACACCGCGGTGGCCCGGCCGGGTTCGTCCAGGTCGCCGGAGGCGACCTGGCGTGGCCCGACTACCCCGGCAACAACATGTTCAACAGTCTCGGCAACCTGCAGGTCGACGACACGGCCGCGCTGGCCTTCGTCGACTTCGGCACGGGCGACACCGTGCAGCTCTCGGGCCGCGCGCATGTGGAATGGGCGGACCCCGGCCCGGCGGACGACGACGGCGGAACCGGCCGGCGCGTGGTCTTCACCGTCTCCCGGGTGGTCTCGGGTGGCCCGCCGTTGCCGATCCGCGCCGCCTGACCCGCCCCGGTCCGTGCGGACCGGAGCGGAGTCGTCGACCGGGAGCCCGTCGACCTGATCGCGTCACGGGGGCGAGGCGTGGCTGGGAAGCAATTTCCAACTCAGACGGTCTGGGTGGCTAGGCTCCTGCTCATGCCACCCGCCGCGCCCAACGAGCCCGCGTCTGAGCCCGAGCCCGAGCCCGTATCCGAGCCCGCACCCCGGTCCGCCGGTGCACCGGCGGAGCCCGTCGCCGCGCCGCCGGGCGCGGACCCCAGGTGGGGCGACCTGCGCCGCAAGACCGTGACCTGGTACGACCCGGCTGCCAGCGCACGGTCGAGCCTGACCATGTCCGGCCTGGAGTTCCTGCGGGCGATGGTCGACGGCACCGTCCCGCCTCCGCCGATCTCACGAGTCTTCGACTTCCGCCCGGTCACGGCGGAGGTCGGCGACGTGGTCTTCACCTGCGAGCCGGACGAGTCCGCGTACAACCCGATCGGGCTCGTCCACGGCGGTCTCGTCTGCACCCTTCTCGACACCGCGGCGGGCTGCGCGGTGCACACGACACTGGCGGTCGGTGTCGCGTACACCTCTCTTGAGATCAAGGTCAACTACGTCCGCCCGGTCCAGGTTCTCCCCGGCCGGGTGAACACACTGACCGTGCATGGATGGGTCACCCGTCCCGGCCGCCGGGCGGCATTCGCGGAGGGCGACGTCCGCGACGCGCAGGGCCGAGTCGTGGCCACCGCGAGCAGCACCTGCCTCGTCATGGGCGCCGGGAGCTGACGGAAGCCTGTTGGCCGGCCGGGCGCAGGAACCGTTCGACGTCGGCGGCCTCGGAACGCAGCGCCTGGGTGACGGCAGGGGAGAGCGGGGCGAAGGCAGTCAGCTCGACCCGCCCGGCGCGGACGGCCCACGTRCCGGCCACCGGGCCGCGCACGACCAGGCCGCGCACCGACGCCTCGATGAGGATGTAGATCAGCGCCTGCCCGTCCACCGGTACGCCGGCACCGCGGAGACGCTCGCGCAGCGCGTCGCGGCCCAGCGGCCCGTCGGCGGCCAGCGCCCGCTCGACGACCGAGACGCCCCTCTCGGCCTGGGCGGGGGAGACGCCCTCCTCGGTGAACCGACGCCGGATCTGGGCCTGCATCCGCGGGGCGGTCAGCGGGTGCAGCCACCAGTAGTCCTCGGCCCGGACGAGGTGCAGCGTCCCCCGGTTCAGCCAGGTGACGACGAGCGAGCGGTCGGTGGTCAGGGCCTCGTCGACGTCGGCGGCGTGGGAGCCGGCCACCCGTGATCTGATCGCCAGCCGCATGCCGCGCGGGTCCTGCGCCTGAACCGCGAGGAGATGCGCCACCGTGTCGACGGCCGTGCACCACGCCGTGCCCGCGAGCCCCTGCGCGGCCAGCCGGGCGGCGGCGACCGCGGGCGCCACCTCGTCCGGCGCCGTTTCCCGACCTGCCATCCCGTCAGCCTGCCAGGTCCGCGTAGTAACCGAGCCAGCCGCCAGCCGCCCGCGGCTGGCGGCTGTCATCAAACCGACCCGGTTTGTTCATCCGACGTTTATCGGCGTATTGGCCGGATGGTTTAGAGGCCGACGTCGATTGGAATACGTGATGATCGGATTCGAAGTTACGTTTGCGATCGGGAATCCGCGGTAGCACGATTGCTCGCGGCGGCCCGAACAGCCCGATTCGGGTCCGGTGCGCAGGGGGCGGGGGAACGGGCATTGGTTCCGTTCCCAGGGATCCGCCTGCCTGCCTGCTCGGGGGGGACCGGCCGTCATGCTCCACCTGGACCTCRGGAATCGCGGTGACATCCCGCCGCCGGACGCGGATCGGAAGGCGGGCCGGCACGGTTCTCCCCGGCGATTCCACCAGTGCGTTGCGCTGGCCTCACGCACATCGGTGACACGGGTGTGCACGAACCTCGGAAAGGTAACAGTATGACAGGCCGGACAGGGCGCGTGCGTGGTCGGCGGCTGATTCCCGCATTGCTCGCCGCGGTTTCGGTGTTCGCCGCGGCGGCGTGTGGCAGCAGCGACGGCGACTCGGGCACCGAGAACGCCGCGGGGGCGCTGGCCCCGCTGGACAGCGCGACCAAGGTCACCATCAAGTTCCTCTCCTACAACTACGGCACCCCCGGGCTGGGCGGCACGGGGACGCAGGCCCTCATCGACGCGTTCGAGAAGGCCCACCCCAACATCACCATCGAGCCGCAGGGCGTGGCGACCAAGGACGTCCTGACCCGGCTGCGCACCGACACCGCCGCGGGCAGCCCGCCGGACGTCGCGCAGATCGGCTGGAGCAAGATGGCCGAGGCCGTGCAGGCCCTGCCGATCGTGCCCGTCCAGGAGATCCCGCCGACGGCGGAGTGGGATGAGCACGTCGCCGGGATGTCGAAGAGCATCCTGTCCGCCGTCTCGGTCGACAACCAGGTGAAGGCGATGCCTTACACCATGTCGATCCCGGTCCTCTACTACAACGCCGACCTCTTCCGGGCCGCCGGGCTCGACCCGGCCAAGCCGCCGACGACGCTCGAGGAGGTCAAGAAGGCCGGGCTGGCCATCAAGGGCACCGGGTCCGAGGGCGTTTACTACGGTGTCGTGGACTCCGCGAAGTCCGACTTCCTCACCCAGTCCGTGGTGAACGGCAACGGCGGCAGCCTGGTCGACGCCAACGGCGAGGTCACCCTCGACAAGCCGGCGGCGGTCGGCGCACTCACGGGGATCCAGGACCTGGTCAAGTCCGGGGCGATGCCCGCGGTGAACACCGAGACGGCGCTGGCCGCCTTCACCACCGGCAAACTCGGCATGCTCGTCACCAGCACCGCCGTCCTCGCCAGCGCGATGAAGGCCGCCGACGGCAAGTTCGAGCTGCGGACCGCGGGCTTCCCGACCTTCGGCTCGAAGCCCGCCCGGCCCACCTACTCGGGCGCGGGTCTCGCGGTGCTGGCCAAGGACGACGCCCACAAGCGGGCGGCCTGGGAGTTCATCAAGTTCGTCACGAGCGACGCCGGCTTCGAGATCATCACCTCCAAGATCGGCTACCTGCCGCTGCGCGAGTCCGTCGCCACCAAGCTGGAGGACTCGGCGATCGTGAAGCTCCTCGCCCCGTCGCTGGAGCAGCTCGACACCGTCGCGCCGTACACCGCCTTCCGCGGCACGAAGGCGAACCAGGCGGTCGTCGCGCTGCAGGACGAGGCGGTCGAACCGATCGTGCTGCGGGGCGCGGACCCGGGGCCGACGCTCACCTCGGTCGCCGAGAAGATCCGGAAGCTCAGCGCCTGACGATGACCACCCTCGAGGCCGGCGCCTCGACGCTCGACGCGCGGGGGCACGCGAACAGGCGTGTCCCCGCCGCCGCCGTCCGCGCCCGACTGACGCCCTGGGCCTACCAGGCCCCGGTCCTGATCTCCCTGCTCGTCTTCGTGTACGGCCCGCTGGTGTTCACCATGGTGCTCAGCCTCCTGGACTGGGACCTGGTGTCGCCGGACAGGACGTTCGTCGGCGTGGACAACTACCGCCGCCTGGTGGAGGAACCGGAGTTCCCGCACGCGCTCGCGCGGACAGGGCTCTACGTCCTGGCGCTGCTGCCGTTCGCCACGATCGTCCCCATGGCGCTGGCGATCATGCTGTGGAAGCGGCCCGGGCGGGCCAGCGACAACTACCGGTCGCTGCTGTTCCTGCCGGTCGTCCTGGCCCCGGTCGCGACGGCGCTGTCCTGGCGGTTCGTGCTCGACCCGCTCGGCGGCGTGGCGAACCACGTCTTCGGCGCCGTCGGCCTGCCCGAGCAGGACTGGCTCGGCGATCCCGACACCGCCATCTGGGCGATCTCGCTGATCACGTCCAGCCGGTTCGTCGCGCTGAACATCCTGCTGTACGGCGCGGCGCTGGCCGCGCTCGACCGCCGCGCGTTCGACGCCGCCCGCATCGACGGCGCCACCGAGTGGGAGATCACCCGGCATCTGGTGGTCCCCCAGCTGGTCAACACGACCGTCCTGCTGTCGTTTCTCTGCGTGGTCTTCGCGGGCCAGTGGACCTTCACCAACGTCGCCGTGCTGACCCAGGGCGGCCCGGACGCCAGCACCGACAACATCTACTACCGCCTGTACACCTACGCGTTCACCTTCTTCGACGCCGGGACGGGAGCCGCCGCCGCGGTCCTGATCGTGCTGATCCTCACCGCGCTGTTCGGGCTGTCGACCCTGCTGAGGAGGCGCCGTGCCCTCGGGTAGCCGCGCACTGACCGGAAGCCGCGCCCTGTCCGGTGGCCGGGGCGCGACGGTGGGCCGGCACGCGGTGYTGCTGCTGGCCGCGTTCGTCATGCTGTTCCCGCTGCTGTGGGCGCTGTCCGCGTCGTTCAAGCCCGGCACCGACATCTACAACGCGAACCCGCTGCCGTTCCCGGGCACGCTGGACAACTACCGGTACGCCCTGCGGGAGTTCCCGCTCTGGCGGCTGCTGGTCAACACCTTCGTCACCGCGATCGGCGTGACCCTGCTGCACCTGGTCGCCGGGGTGCTCGCGGCCTGGTCGTTCGTGCGCTTCGCCCACCGGGGCCAGCGGCTGGTGCTGGGCCTGGTCACGGTCGCCCTCGTCGTCCCCCCGCAGTCGCTGATCATCCCGCACTTCCTGATGATCACCCGGCTGGACCTGCGGGACAGCTTCGTCGGCCTGATCGTCCCGCAGCTCGCGACCTGCGCGCTCGCCGTCCTGCTGCTGCGCGAGCACATCCGGGCGATACCGCCGACGCTGATCGCCGCCGCCACTCTTGACGGCGCGACGCACGGCGAGACGCTGCGGCAGATCGTGCTGCCGCTGCTGCGCCCCGCCCTCGGCGCGGTCGGGATCGTCGTGTTCATCACGACGTGGAACGAGTACCTGTGGCCCTCGCTGGCCGCGCCCAGTCCGGAGCACACCACGATCCAGATGGGGCTCCAGCTCTTCGAGACCACAGAGGGGCCCGAGCACGGCCCGATGCTCGCCGCGGCGATGCTCGCGACGCTCCCGGTCGCCGCCGCGTATGTCCTGGCGTCCCGGCGGATAGCCGACGCCTTCCTCCAGGCCGGATTGCGGTAGCCAGTTGACGACTGAGACCCCCCCGATGACTGCCGGCGTCACCACGGACGGCGGCACCGCGAATGACCTCACCCCGGACGGCGCCGGAGTCCTGCTCGACGGCGTCACGAAGCGCTACGGCCGCCAGACCGTCCTCGACGTGCCGCGACTGCAGGTCCCGCACCGCTCGTTCACCGTGCTCGTCGGGCCGTCGGGCTGCGGCAAGTCCACCGGGCTGCGGGTCGTCGCCGGCCTGGAGACCCCGGACACGGGCCGGGTCGTGATCGGCGGTGTGGACGTCACGGACGTCGCGCCGGGACGGCGCGGGGTCTCGATGGTCTTCCAGGACTTCGCGCTCTACCCGCACCTGACCGTCGAGCAGAACATCTCGTTCAGCCTGCGGCTCGAGGCCCGCCACGACCGGCGCAACGGGCCGAGCAAGGCCGACATCGCCCGCCGGGTCACCGAGGCATGCGCGATGCTGGGCCTGGAGAAGCTGCGCGGACGCCGGCCGGCTCAGCTCTCCGGCGGCGAGCGCCAGCGCGTCGGACTGGCCCGCGCGGTCGTCCGTCGCCCCTCGGTGCTGCTGCTCGACGAGCCGCTGTCCGCCCTGGACGCCCAGCTGCGCCAGCACGCGCGCGCCGAGCTCGTCCGGCTGCACCGGGAACTCGGCAACACCGTGGTCCTGGTGACGCACGACCAGCTCGAGGCACTGTCGATGGGCACGAACCTGGTGGTGATGAACGGCGGGAAGGTCGTCCAGTCCGGCACGCCCGGTGAGGTCTACCGGCGCCCGGCGGACACCTTCGTCGCCGGCTTCGTCGGCAGCCCGGCGATGAACCTGCACGACGTGCGGGCGGGTACGCATCCCGCCGGGACCGAGCTGACCGCGCCCGGCCTGCGCGTGGTGATCCCCGGCGACAGGCTGCCGGCCGAGGTCCGGCTCGGGTGGCGTCCCGGGGACGGGGTCCTCGAGCGGCTACCGGACGCCGGACCGGCCGCCGGGCTGGGCGCCGGGGGCGAGTCGACCGGGCCGGGGCTGCACGCCGACGGCGTGGTCGACGTCGTCGAGTTCACCGGCGACGCCGTCGTCGTGCACTGCGCCGGGGAGCTCGGCCGCTGGGCGGTGGCCGTCCGGGCGGGCGTCGACCAGCCGGCCGTCGGCGACCGGGTGCGGACCAGGGTCGCGGCCGCGCATCTCCACCTGTTCGACGCGACCACCGGCCGGCGTATCGACGATCCCACCGCCTGAGTGCGGGTCACGCCGTGCCGCGGCCGGACGGCGTTCGTGCCGTCCGGCCGGGCGACGAGGACGTGGCTCCTATCGCCACACCACCGGCACGGCGGACGGTCCCCGCTCGTACATCCCGATGACGCGCGGGGTCTCGGCATGAGAATCGAGGCGCAGACCGGGTAGGCGGTCGAGCAGCGCGGAGACCGCGGTGTGGATCTCCGCGCGGGCCACGTGCATGCCCAGGCAGATGTGCGGTCCGCCACCGAAGCCGAGATGCGGACCCGCCGGGCGGGTGGGATCGAACTCGTCCGGACGCTCCCAGCGCGCGGGATCGCGGTTGGCCGCGCCGAAGCACAGATGTACGACCGACCCGGCGGGGATCGCGACCTCACGCAGCGTCGTGTCCACTCTCGCGAAACGCGAGAACATCGGGTCCGTGGGCGTCCAGCGGATGGCCTCGTCGATTGCCGGGCGCAGGAGCGCGCGGTCCGCGCGTACGGCTTCCAGCCAGGTGGGATGGGTCAGCAGGGTGAGGAGCGTGATGCCCATCTGCTTCCACGTCGAACCGGAGCCGGCGGTCAGCAGCAGAAACGCGAAGCCCAGGATCTCCTCGTCGGTGAGGGTGTGGCGCTCGCCGTCCTCATCCGTGATTTCCGCCTGCGCGAGAACGCTGATCAGGTCGTCCTGCGGATCGCGGCGACGAGCCGCGACGATGGGCATCACGATGTCGACGAACGCGTCGGGGCTGCGCCCGTCCGAGGTCGCCGCCGCCTTTATGCGCAACGCGTCCGCGGCGCCGACACCGAAGCTGCCGCAGATGGTGAGCAGCGGAATGGCGGCACAGAACTCGACGTTGAGATCGGCCCGGCCGGCGGCCTCGAAGGTGTCGATGAGCATGTGCACGGTGGAGCTGATCCACCGGTCGATCCACCAGCCAGCCTGCTTGGGCACGAACGACGGCTGGACGAGCGCCCGGTAGCGGCGGTGCCGCGCGCCGTCCATGAAGAGCAGAACAGTCTCGCTCCGCTCGTTCTCGAAGCCCGGGATGGCCGGCGCCGAGGCGAAGGTCTCAGTGTCCCGAAGCACCGCCTGGCAGGTGGCGTAGTCGAAGACCGAGAAGTGCGGCAGCTCCGGATAGGGCAGGCCCGGGAAGAACGCGTCGCCGTGGAACCCGACCAGAGGACCGACGATGCCGGGATGCACCGGGCCGGTCTCGCGCAGCCGGTGGAACTCCGGGTAGATGTCGCCCTCGAACGCCCCGCCGCGGGCGGCGTACACCTCACTACGGAGATCGAACAGCTCGCGGATCCGTCGAGGGTCCAGGGCCGAGGCGTCGCGCGTCACCATGTCAGCCTCGCTCGGATAAGACGATCCGAGTGCGGGATTCCATCATCTGACCGCCAAATCATCTGACCGCCAATTGTCAGTGACAATAGCCGTCAGTGACAGTAGCCGGATAGCGAGGTTGGCCGCAAGAGTACTTCACGATCCGTCGGTGGGCACGGCTTTCGGACGACGGGACGGTGTTCGGTGTTCCGGTGCCGGCGTCGCCGGAACGTTGACGCGGGCCGCGTACCCGCCACCGGTCAGCAGGGCACACACCTCGTCGCCGACGGCCGGCCCGCCCGCGTCGGTGGCCGCGCCGATGGCGGAGACCCGGCCGGCGCACTCCGGGTCGAGGATGTCGCTCGCGCCGGGCGGCGCGCGGGATCGGCCACCTCCGACCAGGACGTCACTTCGGGGTTACCGGGAGCGCTTACCGGAATCGCCTTACGGGAAATATTCTAATCTTTTCGATCTTACTTTTCCGTATATTAACTGAATGTTTTCCGGGTGYCGTGGAGAATATTGGGGCGGGTAGCCTGGATTCCCGCTTCCTGGCGTGGGACAAGATCTCAAGAAGGAGCGGAGCGCTGTGTCGACCATCGATGTCCGGGGCGTGTCGATCGCTTATGGAGATACCGGTTCTCCAACAGGTCGGCCGGATGCGCCGACGATTGTGTTCGGGCACGGCCTGCTGTTCGGCGGCTGGGTGTTCCGCGCGCAGGTCGCGGCGCTGCGCGAGCACTACCGCTGCGTCACCCTGGACTGGCGCGGCCAGGGTGACACACCGCCGACCCCCGGCGGGTACGACATGGACACCCTCACCGCCGACGCGGTCGCCGTGATCCAGCGGCTCGGCCTCGCACCCGTGCACTGGGTGGGACTGTCCATGGGCGGCTTCGTCGGCCTGCGGATCGCGGCCCGCCACGGCGAGCTGCTGCGGTCGCTGACGCTGCTCGACTCGAGCGCCGATGCCGAGGAGCCGACCGAGGCCGGTGCCTACCGGCGCCTGGCCCTGGTGGCTCGGCTGGTCGGCGTCCGGCCGGTCCTCGGCCGGGTCCGTCCGACCATGTTCGGCCCCTCCTTCCTCGCGGACCCGGACGGCCGGCCCGTCGTCGCGGAGTGGGCCGGCCGGCTTGGCCGAGTCGACCGCTCCGCCCTGCGCAAGGCGGTGCTCGGGGTGGCCGACCGCCCGCCCGTCGACCACGAGATCCCCGGCATCGCGGTGCCCACGCTCGTCGTCGTCGGCGCCGACGACGTGGCCACCCCGCCCGAACGGGCCGAGCGGATGGTGGCCCGTATCCCCGGCGCCCGGCTCGAGGTCGTCGCCGACTGCGGACACACCAGCCCGCTGGAGCAGCCCGACGTCATCACCGGCCTGCTGCGCGGGTTCGTCGCCGGGGCGTGATCCCACCGTTCCAGGGCGCCGCCGGCCCGTGACGCTGGTGGCGGCCCGGACCGCCGCCGGCCCGAGACGCCGTTACCGGACGGCGACCGTCAGTGAGGCCGGGCCGCGGACGTTGATCCGGCCGTTCCAGCGGACGTCCTCGAGCACCGGCGCGGGGAATCGCCCGACGAAGCGGGAGATGGCCACCCGGGCCTCCAACCGGGCCAGCGCCGCGCCCACACAGTGGTGGATCCCGGCGCCGAAGGACACGTGCCGGTGCGCGTCGGCGCGGTCGAGGTGGACCTCGTCGGCGTCCGGGCCCCAGAAGTCGGGATCCCGGTTGGCCGCCGCGAGACACACCGTCACGAACACGCCGGGCGGGATCTCCGTGCCACGCACGGACAGCGGCTCCAGGGTGATCCGCCGCATCAGGTGCACCGGGCTGTCGTAGCGCAGCAGCTCCTCCACCGCGTTCCCGGCGAGCGCGGGCTCGTCGCGCAGCCGGCGCATCTGGTCGGGGTGGCGCAGCAGCGTGAGGATCCCGCCCGCGACGAGGTTCACCGTCGTCTCGTGGCCGGCGACGTACAGCAGCATGACCTGCGCGACCAGCTCCTCCGCGCTGAGAACGTCACCGTCGTGCTCCGCGCCGATGAGCGCGGTCAGCAGGTCGTCGCCGGGGTTGTCACGTTTCCAGTCGGTCACCATGCGCATGATGGCGGCCACCTCGTCGTTCGCCGCCCGGATCTCGGCCTGCAGCCCCGGGTCGGGCAGCGGCTCGAGGGCCCGCACCATCGTCCCGGTCAGCTCGCGGAGCCTGCCGTGCTCCATCACCGGGATGCCCAGCAGCTCGGAGATCACGGTGAACGGGAGCGGGAAGGCCAGCTCCGCGACGAGGTCGACCCGGCCCGCCTCGGCCATCCGGTCGAGAGCGTCGTCGACGATGCGTTCGATCCGCCCTTCGAGCGCGTCGACGGCGCGCCGGGTGAACGCCTTCGTCACCAGCCGGCGCAGCCTGGTGTGGTTCGGTGGATCCTGGTCGAGCATGGACAGGCCGTGCATGAGCCGGTTCTGCTTGCCCAGGGTCCGCGACTCGCTTTTCCACTCCGGAAGCTCGGTGATGTGCCGTTCGTCGACGGAATGCCCGGAGCGCTGGATTCTCGCCACATCCTCGTACCGGGAGATAATCCAGAATCCCAGCGGGTGCCGGTGAGCCGGCGCGTTTTCGCGCAGCTGGGCGTAGTGCGGGTAGGGGTCCTCGGCGAAGCCGTCGGCGAACGGATTGAAGACGTACTGCCCGCTGGTGGCCCGCGGGGTTCGGGTGTCGGTCACCGGTCGGCGCCCCTCCTCGGGTCGGGGACCCTGATGTTGCGCAGAGTGACGAATGCGGTCGCGCACAGCGTCTCGACCTCCCGGCCGCGGGCGGTCGAGCTGTAGACGTCGGCGGCGGCGACGCTGATGGTCGGCCCCGCCTTGATGACGCGCCCGCGCGCGACGATCCGCTCCCCGCGCGCGGGGGCCACGATCTTGACCGTGTAGTCGATGGTCATGTTGGCCCAGCCGGCCGGCAGCAGCGTGCCGGCCGCGCACCCGCCGGCGAAGTCCGCCAGCGCTCCCAGCACGCCGCCCTGGACGAACCCGTCATGCTGGGTCAGCTCCGCCCGGTACGGCTGGACGAGCTCGGCCTCGCCCGGCGCCAGCCTGCCGACCTGGAAGCCGAGGCGCCGGGCTGCCGGCATGCTCAGGACCGCGTCCCTCACGGCCCGCTCGAAATCGGGGTTCGGCGCTCGTGGCGAGTCCATTTCAGGTCCTCTCACGCGGGTTGTCGGTGCTGGGAGACGGGCCGGTGGCCAGGCCGGTGGCCGGGTCGGTGGACGGGCTGGTCGACGGCGTCCAGCGGTCGAAGGCGTCCCGCAGGTAGCGGCGTCGGGCCGCGGCTCGCATGATCTTTCCGCTGGTCGTCTTCTGGAGCCGGCCCGGCAGCGTCAGCACGAGATCCCCGACGGAGACCTGGTGCTCACGCACCACCGCGGCCCGGATGGCCCCGGCGACCTCACCCGGGTCGGCCCGCCGCCGGAACTCGCCCCTGACCTCCTGGACGATGACGAGCCTCTCCCGGTCGGCACCCGGAACGGAGAACGCGGCACACCCGCCCGGCCGCAGCGCGGGATGCGCGGACTGCGCGGTGTGCTCGAGGTCCTGGGGGTAGTAGTTCCGACCCCGGATGATCACGAGGTCCTTCAGTCGTCCCACGACGAACAGCTCGTCGTCGACCACCAGGCCGAGGTCCCCCGTGCGCAGGTAGCCGCGGCCAGGATCGTCGGCGTGCTCGGCGTGGAAGGTCTCGGTGCTCTCCCTCGGGCGGTCCCAGTAGCCCCGCGCGACATGGTCCCCGGCCACCCAGATCTCCCCGATCCGGTCCGGCGGGAGAGATCGTCCCGTCCGCGGGTCCACGATCCGCAGCGCGCTGTCCCGGGGGAGGACCCCGGAGCCGACCAGGGTGCTGCCGCGGCCCGCGGGCACCGGCGTGTAGCGGCCCTCACGCAGGTCCTCGGTGGCCGCCTCGATCACCCGCGCCCCGCGGCCCTTCTCGCTGCCGGTCACCAGCAGCGTCGCCTCGGCGAGGCCGTAGCACGGGTAGAGCGCCCGCTCGTCGAACCCGTGCGGCGCGAACGTCTCGGCGAAGCGTCGCAGGGTGTCGTGGCGGACGGGCTCCGCGCCGTTGAAGGCGACCTTCCAGCAGCTGAGATCGAGATCGGGCACCCCGCCCCGGGCGGCGCGGGCCACGCAGGCCTCGAAGGCGAAGTTCGGGCCGCCGCTGGTGTGCGCGCGGTACCGGGAGATCAGCGACAGCCACAGCATCGGCCACCGGATGAAGGCGGTCGGGGACATCAGGACGCAGGTGGCCCCGGCGTACAGCGGCTGCAGCACGTTGCCGATCAGGCCCTGGTCGTGGAAGAACGGAGCCCAGCCGACCACCGTYGAGTCGCGGTCGTGCCCGAAGGCCCGCCGGATCATCTCCTGGTTGGCGGCGAGGTTCCCGTGGGAGACCATGACCCCCTTGGGGTCCGACGTCGAGCCCGACGTGTACTGCAGGAACGCGATGTCGGCGGGATCGAGGTCCATGGGTTCGACGGCCGTGGGGTCGAGGCCCGCGGCGTGGACGTCCACGGTGTGGATGCCCGCGGTGTGGATGCCCGTGGGAGCCGGGCCGGCGGGGATCCGGTCGACGGGGATCCAGGACATCGCGCCGCGCGGCGAGGTCAGGGCGGCCCGGAGCTCGCGGGCCATCGCCTCGAGCGTGAGAACCGCGGCCGGCTCGCAGTCGTCCACGATCCGGCGGGTGGAGTCCTGGACACCGTCCCGGTGCGGCGGGTGGACGGGCACCGCGACCACCCGCGCGTACAGACAGCCGAGGTACGCGACGACGAAGTCCAGGCACTGCGGGAACACCAGCAGCGCCCGGTCACCGGGTTCGCAGGCCCGGGACAGCTCACCGGCCACGGCCAGCGCGCGGGCGTGCAACCCGCCGTAGGTCAGGCGGCCGGTCTCCTCCGCACGCTCGTTCACGAAGACGTACGCCGTCCGCTCCGGTTCGAGAGCGGCACGCCCACGCAGGACGTCGGGAAGCAGCGTTCCCGGCCGCACCGCCGCTGTACCGGGCGTCGTCGTCCGTCGCACCGCCGTCCCCTCTCGCCGCGCTCGCTGTGCGCTGATGGACCGGGCCCGCGTCACCGGCTGGACGTCCCGACGGTCGTCACCGGGACGCCTCCGGGGATGCCGCGCCGGCGGGGCGGGCGGCACCGGCGGCGTGGGGGAGGGCGCGGGGGAGAACGGTGCCGGCGGCGTGCAGAGTCACCGGGAGGTGCCGCAGCCCCCGGACGATGGAGCTGTGGTCCTGCCACTCGAGCTGGTCGGTCCGCGGCTCGATGCTGGTGGTCGCTCCGAAGAGGCACTCGAAGACGACCTGGGCCTGCATCTCGGCGAGGAGACCGCCGAGGCAGCCGTGCATGCCGTTGCCGAAGGCCAGGTGCGCCTTCGGCGCGCGGGTGACGTCGAACTCGTCCGGCCGGTCGAACACGGCCGGGTCGCGGTTCGCGGCGCCGAGACACAGCAGCACCTGGTCGCCGGCCCGGATCCGCCGGCCGTCGACATCCACGTCGCGGGTCGCGACGCGCTTGGTCATCTGCAGCGGGCTGTCGTAGCGCAGCGCCTCGGTGACGGCGTCGCCGGCCAGCTCGGGCGCGCGGTGCAGGCGGGCCGCCTGGTCGGGGTGCCGCAGCAGCGCGAGGAGACCATTGCCCAGCAGCGACTTCGTGGTCTCGTTGCCCGCGACGAAGCACATGATGCAGACGAAGATCAGTTCCTCGGGGGTGAGTGCGTCCCCGCCGGCCGTGCGGGCCGCGAGCAGGCGGCTGATCAGGTCGCCGCCGGGCCGCTGCCGGCGCTCGGCGACGACCCCGTCCAGAGCCCGCGCGAACGTCTCGACGACGTCGCACACGTGCTCGAAGTCGCCGGCCCGCATCAGCCCGGGTTCGAGCAGGAACCGGATGTCGTGCGTCCACGGGCCGACCTGCGCGCGCAGGCCGTCCGGCAGCGCCATCCAGTCGCACATGACCGTGACGGGCAGCGGCGCCGCGAGGTCGGCGATGGCGTCCATGCCGCCGGCGGCCAGGGCGCGCCGCACCAGGCCACCGGCGACCTCCTCGACGCGGGGGCGCAGCGCGGCCACCTCGGTGGCGGTGAACACCCGGTTCACCAGCCCGCGCAGCCGCGCGTGGTCCGGGTTGTCGGTGAACACCAGGGACTTCTCGCCGAGCCGCACCACCCGGTCGACGTTCGCCCGGGCCAGCTGGCCGGCCCGCCGGCTGACCAACTGGGGGATGAGCCCGGCGCTGAACGTGCGGTCCCGCAGGACGCCCTGCACGTCGGCGTGCCGGGTCAGGACCCACATGCCCATCGTGCGGTGGACGGGCTGTGCCTCGCGCATCCGCCGGTACAGCGGATAGGGGTCGCGGCGGAACTCCGCGCCGAAGGGGTTGAAGCGGATCGCCGCCCGCCCTCCGCCGGCGGCGCCCCCACCGGAGGCCCTGCCGGCGGCGGCTCCGCCAACGGTGGCCGCGGCTTCGTCGACGGCGGCTTCGTGTGCCCGCGGGGTCATCCCCTCGGCACCTCCCCGGCCGCGAAGTAGCGGTCCCGGAAAGGGCGCAGCACGATCCTGAGCAGGCAGATCTTCCCCATCCGGAAGCCGACGGAGGACAGCTTCAGGTAGCGCTCGTACCGGGCGACCACCTCCGGCCCCACCAGCCGGCCCGCCTCCGCGCGCCGCGCGCGCAGGCGGCGGGCCCACTGCTCGCACGTCCAGGCGTAGTCGAGCCGGCCGTTGTGCACCGACTGGATCTCGAAGACGCCCTCGGCCGCGGTCACGATCTCGGTCAGGGTGGGCAGCTCCGCGTTCGGGAAGATCTCCTGCTGCATGAAGCGGCTCGCCTCGGCGCCGGACATGTTCGCGTAGGCGATCGTCTGCAACGACAGCGCGCCCCCGTCGTTCAGCCAGGACCTCGTCCGGGTGAAGAACTCGCGGTAGCGCCGAACCTTCTCGGCCGGCGAGTCCTCGGGCCTGGCGAAATGCTCGAACGCGCCGATCGAGATGATCCCGTCGAAGCGGTCCTCGGGGGAGTAGTGCAGCCAGTCCTCGGTGCGGACGTCCACACCGGGGTGGCCGCGGGAGCGCACGTGGGCCGCCTGCTCCTCGCTGAGGGTGAGGCCGACCGACCGCGCCACCCCACGCTCACCGGACAGCCGCTCCAGGATCGAGCCCCAGCCGCAGCCGATGTCCAGCACGCTCCGCGCGCGGCCCGCGTCGATCGCGTCGAGATGGAACCGCAGCTTGCGCTCCTGGGCGGCCTCCAGGGTGTCGTCCGCCGCCGCCCGGATGGCGCACGAGTAGGTGAGAGACCGGTCCAGCCAGAGTGCGAAGAACTCGTTTCCCACGTCGTAGTGATGGCGGACGGCGGCAGCCGCCTCGGCTGCCTCTGCCCTCCGGTCATTCTCGTCGGTCAGCGTCACGATCAGGTCACCTGCCGTTGCGCCTGTCGCTGCTCGTGCAGGCGTGCCGCGACGGCGTTCAGGCTGGGATTGGCGAAAAGCTCCTCGGCGGCGAGCTCGACGCCGTAACGGTCCTCGACCTCGGTGAGCAGGGATACCGCCAGGGCCGAATCGATGCCCAGCCGATCGAAGTCGGCGTCCAGATCGAGGGTTCCCGCGGGGACCTCGAGAAGTCCGGCCAGGTACTCCCGGCACCATCCCGCGATTTCCGGCTGTGTCGACTCCATTGGTGCCCCCTCCATTTGTATCCCCTCCACTTGTGTCCGCTCCCTATGTCGCCGGGCCGGTCGCCGTCCCGGCGGTTCTCGGCACTCTTCGTGCGGCTATGCGTTCCGTGGACGGAACCTTGAGGTCCCAGGCGAGGCCGCACGCCGCGAGGGTCCTGATGAGCCAGTACCCCGGGTCCAGGCGGTACCAGGCCAGGCCGAAGGAGGGGGATTCCGGAAAGGCATGGTGGTTGTGGTGCCACGACTCGCCCAGGGTCAGCAGCCCGAAGACACCGCCGTTCCTGCTGTTCTCCCGGGAGTCGAAAGCCCGGGTGCCGAACATGTGCAGGAAGGAGTTGATCGACCAGATGATGTGCTCGAGGACGAAGATCCGCACCAGGCCGCCCCAGAGGAGCCCGCTCACCGCCCCGGCCCAGCTCCAGTAGACCAGGCCGCCGACGAGCGTCGGAATCAGCAGGCCCAGGAGGACCCAGTAGTCGTAGCGCCGCCCGATCCGGGCCAGCGCGCGGTCTCTCAGCAGGTCGGGAGCGTAGTGGGCGATGTTGGGGTATTCGTGGCGGCGCATCCACAGGAAATGGGAGTGCGCCAGCCCGCGGAGCCGGCCGCGCAGCCCGCCGCCGGCGAGATTGGGGGAGTGCGGATCGCCGGCGCGGTCGCTGCACTCGTGGTGCCGCCGGTGCAGGGCGACCCAGGAGACCATCCCACCCTGGCCGGCCATCGAGCCCAGAACCGCTAGCACGGACGAGACGCCGCGCGTTGTCCTGAACGTCCGATGGGTGAACAGCCGGTGATATCCGACGGTGACACCGAGCCCGGTCAGCAGCCACATCGACGCCAGCAGCCCGAGCTCGGTGAAACCGAACGGGTGCACGGTGAGGAATCCGAGCGCGGCGATGGTGCCGAGAATCGGGATGATGTCGAACAGCAGGAAATGGCGGCGCTGGAGGCGGTGCAGGTAGGGGCTGCTGAGTGTTTTCCGGCGGGGAGCCGGTCTCGCGTCTCCGGTGTCGGCATCGAGGTTGGAAATCCCGGCCGCACGCTGGATGTCTGCCATTTCTGAACCGTGCCTCCTGAGTACCCACTCGAGGTCGTCATTCAGGTGGCGGCAGCGTAACAGCAGCCCAGGCGGGTTTTGTAGGCTCCGTCGCGGATACAAATCGCGCGATTGAACTCAGGTCGCCTCGGGAGGTCTGATGATCACGGTGTGGGCGGGTCGGCCGGCGGGTCGGTCGTGAGCACCGGTGCGGCCGATCGGCGGTCGACGGCGGGCCGGCCGAAGGCCGGGGTGACCTTTACGTTCCTGGGGTCGGCGGTGGATCCGTCGTTCGCCGCCGTCACCAGCGCGAGCGTCGTCGCGGTGACGCCGGAGGGCGGGCTGGTGCTCGCGGATCTGGCCCGCGGCCTCGACCTGCCCGGTGGGCACGTCCGGGCCGACGAGACGTCCGTCGAGCAGACCGTGCGCCGGGAGGCCTGGGAGGAGGCCCGGATCAGGCTCGGCGCGCTGGTGCCCGTCGAGGTCATCCAGTCTGACCTGTTCGGTCCGGATGATCTGACGTACATGGTGGTCCGGGCCGCGATGGTCACCGAGCTCGCTCCCTGGGAGCGCACGCACGAGTCGGCGGGCCGGGTCGTGCTGCCGCCCGCGGAGTTCCTCGCCCGCCGCCCCGGGCGCCGTCCCGAACTCCTGCGGCACCTGGTGACCGCCGGTCTCGCCGCGCTCGGCCGCGACGCCGCCGCGCCGCCGGAAATCCGCTGACCGCCCCGCTGACCGCATTTGCTGACCGTGTGGGCTGACCGCGGCCGCTGACGGCACCCGTGCTGACCGGCGGCGGATCGCTGGCGACCACACCGTCACCGCCGCCGGGCACGGGGCCCACGCCCGCCGGGCTCGAGCGGCGTCAGAACCGTCCCGGGGTGGCGAACGCCCGAACTGCCTCGGCTCGCCCCGGAACCGTGGACCGGTTCACCGCGGTCTCGAGAGACGACTGTCCGCCCGCGATCCACAGCGGACCATTGGCGATGTTGTCCAGGGCTTCCTGGGCGGCTTCGTCGGGCGCCTGAGCGGCGTCGAGGGGATAACCCAGCCGGGCCATCGCCGGAGTGGCCGTGAAGCCGATGCTGAGGTGCAGTACGTCGACTCCGTACTGTTCGCACTCGATCCACAGCGCTTCGCTGAAAATGCGGCTGAAGGCCTTCGACCCGCAGTAGGCGGCCAGGGACGGCGCGCCCATGAAGCTGGCGCCCGAGCCGGACAGGATGATCCCCCCGCGCTTGCGCGCGCACATGAGGCCGCCGTAGTGCCGCGCGAACTCGGCCTGACCGAGCACGTTGACGGCTATGACCGACCGGTAGACCGCGGGATCCAACCCGACGAAATCACCGCGGACGCTGTTGGCGCCGGCGTTGTAGATGAGCAGGCCGACCTCGATGTCGTCGGTCACGGTCCGTGTCCGCTCCAGGGCGTCCGGCTCGCTCAGGTCGACGGACAGGATGCGCACCTCCGCGCCGCCCGCTCGCAGGTCGTCAGCGAGCACCTGTAAGGGACCGGTCTTGCGGGCCGTGAGGACCAGTCTGAATCCCTGGGCGGCCAGCTTTCGGGCGTAGCTCTCACCGATGCCCTCCGAGCCGCCGACGACCAGCGCCCACGGCCCGTACTTCTCCAGATTCATGATCTTCCCTTTGGTGGCGGTGACCCGGGCGCCCCGGCCGTCCCGTCGCTCCGGTTCAGGTGGTGGTCGTGGGCTGGTCGTCCAGGTCGATCCCGAGCTCCTTGAGTTCACGTTCGGCCCAGAACAGGCGTCCGGTGTATTCCATGGGCTCGGCGCACGAGGCGAAGTAGGCGAGCATGCGGGCGGGGACGTCCATCGGCACGGCCACGCTGTCGTCGAGGCCGGCCTCCTTGACGCGGATGGCGACGAGCTCGGTGGCCACCAGGCCCGGGTGCATGCCGATCACGGCGATGCCCTTCCGGGCGAGCTCGGGGGCGAGGACGTTGCCGAGCCGGTCGAGTGCTCGCTTGCTGGAGTAGTAGCCGGGCACGGCGAGGCTGAACTCGCCGATGTTCTCGAGCTTGGGGAGCTCCTCGGGCTGGCGGAAGACCTCGCCGCTGCCGGTGGTGGCCGCCGCGTTGTTGATGAGCACGTCGACGCCGCCGAAGCGCTCGACGGCGGCGTCGACCAGGTGCTGGAGATCCGCCTCGCTGGCTAAGTCGGTCTGCACGGCGATCGCGCTGGCTCCCGTGTTCTCGATCTGCGTCAGTGTCTCGTTCAGGGTGCCGGGCAGTGTTCTGTCCGGCTCGACCGTTCGTGCGGCCAGGACCAGGTTCGCGCCGCGGCGGGTTCTGTCGCTGCACGGTGATCCGACCTCCGCTCACCATTTGAACACTGGTCAAATGGAGGGTAACACGGTCTCATCCCCGGGCATCGGCCCGCGGACCTGGCTCCCAGGCGGGTCGACTTGTGTTCATCTGGGGGAACAGATGATGAACACCCAGCTCGGCGTGGTCCGTCCGGCCAGGTCGGTGGTGGGATCGGGGAGGACGACCGGGGCGCCGCGGGACCTCCCGGCCTGCCATACCCCCGGAGCGGGTACGTCGCGGACAAGGCGGGCTGGGAGACAACGCTGACCGGGAGACGACGCCGCCCGGGAGGCAGAGCGGCCCCGGAGACAAGCGGCCCGGGACGTGCCGTATCCGACGACGGCCCGCTACCGCCACCGGAGGCTGCCATGAGTGACCTGACCACCGCGACTCCTGGTCTGCGTGCCGCCGCCGAGGCGCTGCCCGGCGTGCTCCCGGTCGAGTACCTGGGCGCGGACGTCCGCTCGCTGACGGTCGTCGAGGAGGACGCCGACGACGCGATCCTGCTCCGGCCCGACGGGACGACCATCGACACCTGGCGGGAGAACTACCCGTACGCGCAGCGGCTCTCCCGCGACGAGTACGAGCGGGACAAGCGGCTGCTGCAGATCGAGCTGCTGAAGCTGCAGTACTGGGTGAAGGACACCAGGCAGCGGCTCGTCCTCGTCTTCGAGGGGCGCGACGCGGCCGGCAAGGGCGGCACCATCAAGCGGTTCACCGAACATCTCAACCCGCGCGGTGCCCGGGTCGTCGCGCTGGAGAAGCCGACCGAGACCGAGCGCGGGTCCTGGTACTTCCAGCGGTACATCGCCCACCTGCCCACCGCCGGCGAGATCGTCATGTTCGACCGCTCCTGGTACAACCGGGCCGGGGTCGAGCGGGTGATGGGCTTCTGCTCCCCGGAGGAGTACCGGGAGTTCCTCCGCCAGGCGCCCGAGCTGGAGCGGATGCTCGTCCGGAGCGGCATTCACCTCATCAAGCTGTGGTTCTCGGTCTCCCGCCGGGAGCAGCAGACGCGGTTCCTCATCCGTCAGATCGACCCGGTGCGGCAGTGGAAGCTCAGCCCGGTCGACCTCGCGGCGCTCGACCGGTGGGACGACTACACCGAGGCCAAGGAATCGATGTTCTTCTACACCGACATCCCCGAGGCCCCGTGGACGGTCATCAAGAGCAACGACAAGAAGCGGGCCCGGCTCGAGGCGATGCGGTACGTCCTCTCCCGGCTGGACTACCCCGGCCGGGACGAGTCGGTCATCGGCCGCCCCGACGAGCGGATCGTCGGCGCGGCCGCCGGGCTGCTGGAGCCCGGTGAGCAGGCCGACCGCCAGTTCCCGAAGCTCTGACCGGGACACGTAGCGCGCAAGCCCTGTCCTTCAGGGCAGGGTTAGCGCATCAACGACAGAGCGACAGGGAAGTTCGTTATTCTGTCGGCTATGGGTTCTCGGGTGGTGAAGCGGGCATATCGTTATCGCTTCTACCCGAATCCCGAGCAGGCCGCGCAGCTGGC
>NZ_MAXA01000274.1 GCF_001854695.1 Parafrankia soli | reverse complement strand
GCCGTCATCCGTCGCGACGAATTCGACCTCAAGGGAATCCGTGTCAGCCGTGAATACGCTCACATTCTCACCAGCGTCGCCGGCAACCGCGCCACTGCCGCCTACATTCACAGGCTCATCCGCGGGCATTGGGGCATCGAGAACGAAATTCACTACCCGCGCGACACCGCGTGGCGCGAGGACGCCAACCAGACCCACACAGGAAATAGTCCACACACGCTCGCCAGCTTCCGTAACCTGGCGATCGGGATCATCCGCCGAAACGGCATCAGGAAGATAAAGGAAACCCTCGAGTACATAGCCGGCGACCGCGACCGGGTACTCCCACTCCTCGCTACGGCATGTCACTAAACATAGCACTGAGTTACCTCGCCGAGGCCCTGGGGCCCGATGCCCACCGGCACGGTCACGATTTASCAGGAAGCGGCGGCCATCGCGACGGTCCCCCTGGAGCACGACCCGTTTTCCGAGTTTCAGGACGCGGTCGCGCGGTGGAACAAGGACGTGGTGACGGGAAACCATGACTTCCGTGCCTCATACAGTGGCGACGAGCATTACCATCCCGGAGCCACGGAGTTCACCCACGAGGGACTAGCATCGGCGCTACAGGTCACGGTACCCGAAAAGGTGATCACCGGGCAGACCCTGGTCGTGGACATCGCCCTGGACAAGGGTGTTCAGACCGCTCCTGCGACGGGCACCTTCGAGGTCCGGTGGGGCTTCGAGACCAGGACCGCTCCCGCGTCCGYGGACGGAAAAGCACAGGTCACCTTTCCCGTGTTCGCGGCCAGTCCGCCTGGGAGCGCCTGGTGGGTTGACGTCAAATACATCGACGACCCGGTCTATCAGCCCACGCAGGCCCAGAAGCCCATCCTGATCTATCCGGCTGACTGACGCCGACCTGGTGCCGCGCCGCCCTCGATATCCCTGGACGGTGCGGTGCCTCGCCGGCACACCGATCGAATGCCCGCCGTTGGGCTCCAACAAAACCAATCTCCCGAGGAGACGCCGGCATGCCCGGGGACAGCGCGCCGCCCGCGCCGAAGAACGACGGCAGCAGCAACAGCGACGGCGGCAAGGACGATGGCGCGAGCGGGATCCGTTCGCCGGGCTCGTCCTCGACGAGACCTTCGTCGCCGGAGCCACCAGGTACGAGGCACCCGCCCGCACCAGAGCCGCGATCGCCCGCTTCGGACCGGTCGAGGAAGGACGCCCAGCCTGGCGACCGGGCCCGTCGCCTCGCCGGCGGCGAACACCATCCCGACAATCGCTCGCGACGACCGCACGCCCCCGGGCCTGGTCACCCGGCCGCATCGTCCTCGCACTGATCAGCATCGCGTTGCTCGGCTCCACCACCTACCAGTGCGCCAGGTCGAAAGTCGACAACCCACCACCCACCGCGCTGTCCGCCGACGCCCCGAGAGCGTTCTCTTCCCCCGGCGATCCGGCCACAGACGCCGACATCAGCCCAGACCTGCACCGGTGGGACTGGAAGCCCGGCCGGTGCTACCGCTGGCCCCAGGCGGCGGTCGACGTCCCCGTCGACGACGTCCCGTGCGCCGAGCCGCACCTGTTCGAAGCGGTCGGCCCCCTGGATCTGGAACCCGCCTACCCACAGGACGCCCCGTACCCGTCGGTGTCGCAGTGGACCGACATCGGGGAACGCCACTGCGGCCCGCTCATGACGCCCTACCTCGGCCGCCCGATCGACCCCTTCGGGCGCTTCGCCGCGAGCCTGATCCGCCCGCCGAAGTCCGGTTGGGAAGCCGGTGACAGAAAGGTCGTCTGCGGACTGATCTTCCGGGGCAGTAGCAAAAGCGACAACGTGTGGATCCTGAGCACGTTCTCGGGCAGCGTCAGGGGCGCCGACCAGGCACTGACCTACTCGCCGGGCACCTGCTTCCGCCACAGGGTCGACAACCATCAGGATCAGGTCCCGTGCGACCAGAGCCACCACACGCAGAGCATCGGAACGGCAACGCTGCCCGACACCACCGACGGCGGCCCGCCGTCACCCGAACGTTTCGACGAACTCGCAAAAGCCGCCTGCATGCCCCACGTCGCGCCCTACCTCGCCCATGACTTCGGCGGCGCTGCCGCCCAAGGCGGATGGCACCTGATTCGTCCCGAAAGCTGGCGCGCGGGAACACGATCCACCACCTGCACGGTCGGCCTCGTCGACCAGGCAGGCAAAGAAGTAGAGACGACCGGGCCCCTCAGCCCCACGGACACCTCGGGGACATTCACCGCATAGCCGTGGTGGGCCCTCGCCGCCGGCCAGGTCGTCGACACCAGTGGTGCCGAAGTCCTTCATCCAGCCGGCCGGCACCAGGCCCCGCAGTTCGCCGTCGCTGTCGGTCAGCTGTACCTGCCCGTCGACGGGGCCGCTTCCGCGATCCCGAAAGCCGCTGAGACACCTTCCTCGATCTCGAGCCGCGCCAGTTGTGGGTCGCTCGCAGTAGGTGCGAGATCGGCGGAGACTTCCGTCGCGGCCACGCGCAGTCGGCCCCGGTCTCCAGGCACCAGGGTGGTATCGATCTTCCGCCACCTTCCGGTGCCATCCCGGAAGTTCGTCGGACCGAGCGACATCTCTGATGTGTACGTACCGTCCGGGTTACGGAAGACGCTCGTCGTCTCGGTTCGCCGCTCCGCGGCTTCGACCCGACCGGCCTTCGGGGCCGCGGTTTGCCCCGCGTCAGGCGCTGGCGGGTCCTTGACGACTGCCTCGTCGATCGGACCGATCTTCGCCGTCACCGAGGTCGGGGCCGCTCCTCGCTCGTTCCTCGCAGCCGGCTTCTCGAACGTAAGCGGCTTGTCGACGGTGGTGGGTACGGCGCCCGGCAGGTCGGGGACGGCCTTGTCGACCGCCGCCGGGGCCGGGGCCTCGACGGACTGGGTCGCCTCGGTCGGGACCTCGTGGTCGCGGCCGTCGGCGGAGCCCGAGCTGCTTTCGGGCAGGCCCATGTCCCGGAAGGGGTTCTCGAGTGCGACCGGGCGGCGGCCGCCGCCGGTGCGCTCGACGACGACCATCGCGACGACCAGGATTACCGGGATCAGCAGCAGCGAGATCGCCCGGAGTCGGCTCGGGCGGGCCCGGCGACGCCGGCGGCGGTGCGCGCGCTTGCGGGTCCGGGTCCGGGTCCGGGCGGGAGGCGGGGTCGGGGGCAGGCAGGTGCCGGCCGGGCATGGAGGGCTCCGAGATCGTGAGGGTGTCCGTGTGCGCGGACGTCCGGGAGTGGGCACGGTGACGAGCCGTGCCGGGAGACATCGCGGGCACGGGCGAGACCCGTGGCCGCCGCGTGTGCGGTACGCGGCGGCCACGGGGGCCGGGACGGCGGGCTCGGATGGCACCGGCCGGTTACGGCGTCGCCGAAGGTGGGCATGCGGCGGCGCCGTGACCGCCCGCCGGGAGGGGAACCCGGCAGGCGGCACGCATCAGGGACGGGAGACGGCGGGAGGACGGAACTCAGGGCGCGAGCAGTCGACGTGACGAGCCGGGAAACGTGACGGGTCGGGAAACGTGACAAGTCGAAAAGCGGTCCGGCGGAAATCACGCCGGTGACCTGCGACCGCGAAAGCAGGCGCAGCAGAGATCACGGGCAGTGCGAACTACGACGGGCGACGGGAATCCCGAGCGAGCCACCGCGCTGTGGGCTGGACGGGCGACACGGACCGCGTCCCGGTGGGCTCCGGAACGTGGTCCGTCGACCGGGAGCCGGCCAGAGCCGACATCCGGTGTCCGAATGTTTGCGGAGCGCAGCATTGCACAACTTTTGCTGCCCTGCCAAGCGGTCAGTGCAGGATCAAATACCTCTGGTAGGAGGATTTACGGACGGTGACCGGCCCGGATATTCCACGCTCATGCGCACGCCTGCGCGACGCGGCGCACGAGCCACGCACGGGCCGGCCTGGGCCAGCGGGCCGACATCGGCCCAGCCCAGCCCTCCTCCGGATGACGTTCGACCGCAGATGCACCGATGATCAACAATGCGTGATCGTCGCGCCGACTCACAGACAGCCCAATCAGGCAACTCTTTCGACCTAAACTGTTATCAAGATAACAGTCGGTGCCGAACCCTCCCGTTTCGGTAGCGGATAGTCCGGACTTTCTGTCACAGTCCTGTCTCACAACGCATCGTTCCGGCACCAACGTGGCTCGTAGTCGGCGGTCCGCCGCCGTGAGCACCTCAGAGTTCCTCACGGAGAGTGATGACCTAGAGAGCCGGCAGCCCGCTCCGGGCCGGTCTCGTGTGCCGGTCCGTGGCCCTCGAGCAGCCGTGCGGCTTCCGTCACAGCCGCACGGCGCCCGCCTGGTCCGGTGGTCGGCGAGGTTTCGCCTCCGCCGGACCAGGCCGTCCACAGACCCTGAACAGGTATTTCTTTCTCACGCGCCCCCGCGTCCGGTAGGCGGAGCACTGTCCGTCGGACGCCTCCGATCCCAGGAGTAGCGTGCCGGTGAGCCGTCATCGCCGACCTCATGAATCCCCGACCGGTCCTTCCTCTGTGCGCGAATCATCAGGTCAGCGTGTTCAGTTCAACGAGCACGGAAAGTCACGCGCACCCAGGCAGGACGCGGGTCGTCATCGTCCGCCGGGGAAAGCAGTCGCAGAAGCGGGGGCGGGCATTTCTTTCGCCCGGACCGGGGTTTTACCGGCTGTCGTTTCGGGCTCGGCTACGACACCGACACCGACACCAGCGCCAGCGCCATCCCCGGCACGTGGACCAGGACCGCGCCCGGCCGGTTCGGCTCGGAGGCGGGGCGGCCCGGCGGCGCGGGGCGGGTCGACCGGTGGAACCGCCCGGCACCGACGCCCCCCGCCATCCGACGAGCCTGCCTCCAGGCCCCGGGGCGCCAGGCACGCCAGGCCACCCCGACAGGCGCCGGCGCATCGGAGCCGGCGGTCGGGCGTGGTCCGCATGACGATGCTGCCGACCGCGCTCGCGGCCGCCCTGCTGTTGTTCTGCACCGCGGGGACACCCCGCGACGACGGCGGCGGTGGCGACCGCGACCAGCTCGGCACCACCAGTCCGCCGCCGGTCCGCCCGGGCGACTGGGCCATGCCCGAGCTGGTCCCCAACGGTTCGACCGCGGCGCCCGACCCGGCCACCCTCACCTCGCGGTCGCTCGCCGAGGATGCCACCGCCGACCCGGCCGACGTCCATTCGACGATCACCCTGACCGCCGCCGCACGGGGCGTCCCCGCCCGCCTGCTGGCGGCCTACAAGGAGACGGCGGACCGGCTCGCCGAGGACGCGCCAGGCTGCCATCTGCCCTGGGAGCTCCTGGCCGCCATCGGCAAGGTCGAGTCCGGGCACGCCTCCGGGCGGCCCATCGCCGCCGACGGCACCGTCACCCGCCCCATCATCGGCCCGCCCCTCAACGGCGGCGGCACCGCGCTGATCCGCGACAGCGACCGCGGCGCCCTGGACGGCGACACCACCTACGACCATGCCGTCGGGCCCATGCAGTTCATCCCGACCACCTGGCGGACGGCCGGCCGCGACGGGAACGGGGACGGGCGCAAGGACCCGCACAACATCTACGACGCCACTCTGGCCGCGGGCTACTACCTCTGCGCCCACGGCCGGGACCTGGCCGACCCCGACCAGCTCCGCGCGGCGATCCTCGCCTACAACCCGTCGGACGACTACGTCCGCGCCGTCCTGACCTACCTGAACGGCTACCGGCAGGGCGGCGCCGCGGTGCTGCCCCCGTCGTCGTCTCCGCCCGCATCCGGGTCCGGAAGCGGGAGCGGGTCGCCCATTGACGGCGTCCCGATCGTGGAGATGACGCCGAACGGTCAGGGCGGCGAACCGTCCAGCCCGCCGGGCACGCCTCCGCCCACGGCGACACCGAGCCCGACGCCGCCACCGCCGGCGGGGTGCGAGCCACTGCGCGCGGCCGACCTCACTGTCACTCTCACGGACCTCGATCCCGATGTCGCGGGCTACGAGTCGCTCGATCTCGCCGCGACCCGCACGCCGTGGACGGACGTCGACGTCACCGTCGAGACGGAGGCGGACACGACGGCCGGCACGGCGATCACGACGAGCCGGCGGACCGTGCCGGCCGGCAGTGGGAGCACCGCACCGGCGCTGCTGGCGCGGATCCCCGGCCCCAGCCTCGCCGTCGCCAAGCTGGCGGACGACAGCATCGTGCTCACCCTCACCGTCGAGCCCGCGGACGGGGCCTGTCCCGCGGTCGTGCGCCTGCGCATCCGCAACGTCCACCCGGACTCGTTCGCCCCGCCGGCCGCCCCGCCACCGACCATCGCACCACCGACGACCACGCCACCGGCCACACCGCCGGGCACCGCACCACCGACCACCACGCCGCCGGCCACACCGCCACCTACCGCGCCGCCAGGCACCGCGCCTCCCCCTGCGACGCCGTCGCCGACCGGCACGCCACCCCCCGGCGCGCCATCCACCGTGTCTCCCACGACCCCGCCGCCCGACACCACGCCGCCGGGCACCGCGCCATCCGAGACCGTGCCGCCCGCGGCCGGGGAATCGGCCACCGAGCCGCCCGGTCAACCGGTGAGGTGAGCGCGGTGGGGTGAGGACGGTGCGGTGGGCGGCGTTCGCCAACCGGCGTCCAACAAGGTCCAACGACGGCCAATTGCCTGGAGGAGGCGCGTCAAGGCGGACGGTGCAGTCGCACGCACTTCGCTCCAAGTAGTCCCAGAACCACCCGGCGCGGTCCAGACTTGCGATCGTGCCGGCTAACGCCCTCCATGCACTCGACACGGTCATGGTGCGCGCGTTCGCGGTTCTCCGTGTGCTGAATGTCGCCGTTATCGTCGGCTACGTCGCCGTGTGGTGGTCCTGGTATGCGGAGCATCCGGCCGGGATCGCCGCGGCCGTGGTCACCGCGGGCTGGGGTGTCTTCTTCGTGGTGGTGTGCCTCGCCCGCCACGCGCTCCCCCGCCCCGTCGTCGCCGGGAACGTGGCCCTCGCGGTCGTCGCCAGCGCCGGCACGGTGCTCTGGCTGCCTCCGGACTCGGTCGGTGGCTTCGGCACCTGGGTGTTTTCCACAGTGACCCACGCCGCGGTGGTCGCCGCGACGGTGTACGGCCGCCGCACCCACGCCGTCGTGGTCGCGGCGATGGTCGCGGCGCTCCTCTGCGGCGCGGCGGTCACTCAGGCCACGTTGGACGATCCCGCCCTCGGCGGGAACCACACCCCGCTGAAACGAGCGGTCATCGGGGTCGTGCTGCTCGCCGGGCTCGCGCAGCTCTTCCGACTGGCCGTCGACCGGCTGCGGGCGATCGCGCTCGACGCCGATGCCCGGCTGGCCGCGGCCGCGGCCGAGCAGGAGGTGGCCGCGGTCGCCGCGGCCCGGCTGCGGGACGAGCGCGAACGGGAGCGGGTGCTGCACGACACCGTCCTGAACACGCTCACCGGCATCGCCTGGGGCGGCGGCGCTCCCCAGGACGGGCCGCTGGTGGGGCCCGGGCACCTCACCGCTGAGCAGTGCCGCCACGCGATCGAGGCCGTCCGGTCGATGCTGGACGGCACCGCCGGCGGAACGCGCGACCTGGCCCAGCCGATGCGGCGGGTGGTCGCCGTCGCGCGGGCCCGCGGCCTGCGGGTGGACGTCCGGGCCCTGCCCACGACGGATCTTCCCGACGAGGTGGTGGCGGCGCTGGCCGGGGCGGCCCAGGAGCTCCTCGCCAACGTGCGCCGGCACGCCGGGACGGACCGCGCCGCGCTCGAGGTGCGCTGGCGGCGCGCCGACGGGGCGGTCACCGTCATCGTGTCGGACGAGGGGATCGGGTTCGCGGCCCGGGCCGTCCCCGGCGACCGACTCGGCCTGGCCCGGTCGGTGCACGCGCGGATGACGGAGATCGGCGGGCGGGCCACCATCACCTCCGAGCCGGGTCGCGGGACCACCGTGCAGCTGACCTGGAGCGACGGGGAGATCGGCGGGGCCCGGCCGGCGGCCCGCCACTGCGCCCGCCCGGCCGGCCGCCGGCCGGCCCACCGCAGGAGCATGCGCCCGCCGCGGCGCGACCGGTGGGCCGGCCGGGCTGGGCGCCGGTGGGAGGCGGCCCGGGCCGCCTCGCGGGCCCGGGCGCCGGCCGGCGGTACGGCCGCCGAGCTCCGGGACTCCTACGCCGCCGGCCTGCGCCGGACCGTCGCCGCCGTGACGGCGGTCTGGTTCACCTGCACCGTCTTCGCCCTGGCCTTCGTCGCGCCGTCCAGCCGGTCGGTGCCCGTCGCCGTGCTGCACTGGCTGGCGATGGCCCTCGTCGTGCTGCCCGCCGCCTGGACCGCCTACCACCGGCCGCTGCGCCGCGCCGAGGCGATCGTCCTGATGGCGCTGGCGCTGGCGGTGACGACGGCGGTCGGCTTCAACATCGCACCCGTCCACACCGATGCCGCAGCGGGGACGGGCGGGCCGCCGAGCAGGATCAGCACCTGGCCGGTTCTCGTCCTGCCGCTGCTGCTGGCGTTGCTCGCCGTGTCCCGGCTGTTCGTCGAGTGGATCGTGGCGATCGCCGCCACCGTGACGGTGCTCGACCTGCTCGTGCTCAGGGGCGCGGGCACCGGCCCGCTCGCGCTCGCGCAGCTGCTGACCGCGACGAACGGCCAGATCGCGATGCAGGTCATGGTGTCGATGGGCGGTCCGCTGCTGCGGCGCACCGCGGACCAGGTCGCCCGCGCCGTGGAGGCGGAGACCGCGCAGGCCGCGGCCGCTCGGTCCACGGCCGCGATCCGGCAGGACCGGGCCCGCGGCCTCGCCACGGTCGAGCGGGAGGTGCTGCCGCTGTTGGAGGCGGTCGCCGACGGGCTGCTCGACCCCGGTGACCCGGCGGTGCGCGAGCGGTGCGGCCGGCACGCCACGGCCGTCCGGCGGGCACTGGTGACGGGTGCGACCGGGGCGCTGGGCAGTCTCGCCGAGCCCGTCTTCGAGGCGCGGGCACGCGGGCTGGACCTTGAGGTGCAGGTGGTTGGCGAGGCACCGCGGATTCCCGCGCGGGTGAGCGAGCGGCTCGCCGCCGTGCTGCCCGGGCTGCTGCGCGCCGTCCCGGCGGCGGGGGCGGAGCACGCCGTCCTCACGCTGATCTGCGAGGAGGGCGACGGGCGGCTGTTCCTGACCTATCCGGCGGCGGCCCCGCCGGAGCTGACCGCGCTGACCGGGATCGCCGGTGGCGAGGTGTTCCCGGTCAGCGAGGTGCTCTCGGTCAGCGCGGACGCCGACGACGGCCAGGTGTGCGTGGAGGTCGCCTGGTCGGCCGGCCGGGAGGTCAGGCTCGGCCGGAGCTGAAGCCGCCCGGCCGGCCGGGAGGTCAGGCCCGGTCGGAGCTGAACCGGACGGCGCCAGCGCCGAGTACCGCGCCCGGGAACACCCTGGCCCCGGCGCGCAGCTCGTTGCCCGGCTCGATCACGGCGCCGTCGCCGATGACGACGTTCTCGAGCACCACCCCGTTGCCGATCACCGCCTCGCGTCCGACGACGCTGTCGCGCACATACGCGCCCGCCCCGACGGACGCCCGGTCGAACAGCACCGAGCCGTCGATGCGCGCGCCGGTGCCGACCGAGGCACCCGCCCCGATCGTCGAGCCGCCGCCGATCTTGGCGTCGGTGGCCACCGTGGACCCGGGCAGCACGAGGCGGTCCCCGACCGGGCCGGGCAGCGCCGAGGACGGCATCCGCCCGGTGACGAGGTCCCGCGAGCCCAGGACGAACGCCGCCGGGGTCCCGAGGTCGAGCCAGTAGGTGTCGTCCGGGTAGCCGACCACTGGCACCCCGGCGGCGAGCAGGGACGGGAAGGTCTCCCGCTCGACCGAGACCGGACGTCCCGCGGGAATGGTGTCGATGAGCGAGCGGCGGAAGACGTAGCAGCCGGCGTTGATGAGGTTGGTGGGGGGATCGGGGGTCTTCTCGAGGAAGGCGGTGACCCGGCCGGCGGGGTCGGTCGGGACGACACCGAAGGCCCGCGGGTCCTCGACCCTGGTGAGGTGGAGGGTGACGGCCGCGTCGGCGGTGATGTGCCGCTCGACGAGGGCGCCGATGTCGAGGCCGGAGAGGATGTCGCCGTTGAAGATGACCACCGGCTCGTCGGCGCCGGAGCGCAGCCGGCTGGCGACGTTGCGGATGGCGCCGCCGGTGCCCAGCGGCTCGGTCTCGGTGACGTATTCGAGTTCGAGGCCGTGCCCGGAACCGTCACCGAAGTGCTCCTCGAAGACCTCGGCCCGGTACGAGGTGGCGAGGACCACCCGGGTGATTCCCGCGTCGCGGGCACGGGCGAGCATGTGGGCCGTCACCGGCACGCCGGCGACCGGCAACATCGGCTTCGGCGCCGACATCGTCAACGGGCGGAGACGGGTTCCCTGCCCGCCGACCAGCATCACTGCGTCCATGAGGCGTCAGTGTCGCAGAGCACGTCCGAGTCGGTTGCGTGTGCCCGGCCGGGTGACCCCCATGCTCAACGAGAGGCCACAGGCTGGACACGCATCGTCGGGTCGACGTTCATGTCCCGCAGTGGCCAACGTGGCCTCAGCGTGGCTTGCGGGCGGAGGTGAGCAGCTCGGCGGACCGGGTCGCGCGCGCGCCGGCGCTGTCGCGCGCGAACGCCAGCGCCAGCGCCAGCCGCGCGCCGAGGCCGACGGTGAGCGCCACGCGCAGCGGCAGCTGGCCCGGCCTGTCGTACTGCCGGCACAGGTAGCGGATCATGCTCCGGTGGTGGGCGACCACCATCTTCCGCGACGACCGCTTCGTCGAGTGCCCACCGAGGTGCTCGACGACCGCCGACGGGACGTAGACGAGCTGCCGGTCGGCCAGCCCGATGCGCCGGCCCAGGTCGACGTCCTCCATGAACATGAAGTACGACTCGTCGAAACCGCCGACGCCCTCGAAGACCTCCCGGCGCAGCAGCTGGCAGGAACCGGAAAGCCAGCCGGCCGTCATCTCCCGCGGGGCCCCGCGCTCGCGGCGGTAGGACGCCGTCCACGGGTTCGTCGGCCAGCACCAGCCGAACAGGGCGTGGCCGATGCCGCGCCCGAGGGAGGGCAGGTCGCGGGCGGAGGGGTAGAGGGCACCGTCCGGGTTGGTGATGCCGGGGCCGAAGGCGCCGCCACCGGGCCAGCGGTCGGCGGCGGCGATCAGCTCGTCGAGGCTGCCGGGCGCGAAGGCGATGTCGGCGTTGGCGACAAGCAGCCAGGGAGCGGAGGCTCCGGCCGCCCCGCGGTTCGCCGCGGTGCCGTAGCCGAGGTTGCGGCCGGGGCGCAGCAGGGTGACCTCGGGCCGCTCACCGGCGGCGCGGGTGCCGACATCCACCTGCGGCGAGTTGTCGACCACGACGACCTCGTAGGGGCGGGTGGTCGACTTCGTCAGCGAGTCCAGGAAGGTCCCGATGATCTCCCCGGAACGGAAGGTGACGACGATGACCCGGATCTCCGCCTTGTCCACCGGGGAACCGTAGCGCGTCAGCCGCCGGCCGCCGCACCGGCCCGGTAGGCCGGGTGGTCAGGCGTCGGACCGGGGTGGTTCAGGCGTCGGCCACCGCGCGGGCGTAGCTCGCCAGGTGGGCCTCCGCGGAGGCCGCCCAGGTGAACTCGTGGGACCGGGCGAGCCCGGCCGCGGCGAGCTGGGCGCGACGCTCGGCGTCGTCGAGCAGCGCGCTCATCTCACGGGCGATCGAGTCCGGGTCGGGCTGGGTGTAGGCGACCGCGTCGCCGCCCACCTCGGGCAGCGAGAGGCGCGGGGTCGTCAGCACGGGGGCGCCGCAGGCCATCGCCTCCAGCACCGGCAGGCCGAAGCCCTCGCCGTGCGACGGGTAGGCGACCAGCTCCGAACCGCCCAGATAGCCCGGGAGATCGGAGAAACGCAGGTAGCCGGGCCGGATCACCCGCAGATGGCTCGGCACCGAGGCGACGGCCGCGTCGACGTCGTCATCCCAGCCGGAACCACCGGCCAGCACGAGCGCCGGGGGCTCGTCGCGCCAGTGCACCGCCTCCGCCCAGCCGCGAATCAGGTTCGGGACGTTCTTGCGCGGCTCGAGCATTCCGAGGAAGGCCACGTAACGGGTGTCACCGAGACCGAGGCGCAGCCGCACCCGGCGCCGGTCCTCCTCCGTCGGCGGGTGGAACGTGGTCGTGTCCACCCCGTGATAGGCGACGTCGGTCGTCGTCGACTCGCCCTCGAGGACGCGGACGAGCTCGTCGCGCGTTGCCTTCGACGGGACGATGATGCGGCTCGCCCGGCGCACCGCCGTCCGCATCGCCGACCGGAAGAACGTGCCCTTCACCGCCGTGTGCATCTCCGGCTCGGTGAAGAAGGTGACGTCATGGATCGTCACGCACACCGGCCGCTGCGCGCGCAGTGGCATCGTGTAGTGCGGCGAGTGGATGACGTCCGCATTGACCTGTTCGGCGACGAGCGGAAGACCTGTCTGCTCCCACGCCAGCCGAGCCGGCCGGTGCGCGATGGCCGCCGGGCCCGACAGGACGGTCGCCCGCGGCGCCATCCGGCTGTAACGTTCCTCGTCCGATCGCTGGCACACCAGCGCCATGTCGGCGCCGGCCGCGCCCAGAGCAGCGACGAGCCCGTCGACATACCGCCCGACACCACCGCGGTCGGCCGGAACCGAGGTCGCATCAACGAGCACCCGGGGTCCCACGGCGCTCCTTCCGAGACGTGCCGCCTGATTCAGTGTGGCCGCTTGCTTCTCAACGGGGGCAACACTACGCCCGCCCGTCGTCGGCGACGGACACGGCAGGGGAGCCGCTGATTCGACGGTAGAGCTCCCAGCACGATCGCGCCGCCCCATTCCAGGTATATCCCGCCGCGCGGACCCGTCCGGAACGCGACAGACGACTGTGTAGCCGGGGATTCTGGACGATACGCGCGAGCGCCTCGGCGAAGCCGGCCGGATCACCGATCCGGGCCACCAGCGCCGCGTCGCCGGCGACCTCGACAAGAGCCGGCGTGTCGGAGACGACCACCGGCACCCCGTGTGCCATCGCCTCGATGACCGGCAGGCCGAAGCCCTCGGAACGGCTGGGCGCTACCAGCATCGTCGCCCGCGAGAGCACGACGGCGAGATCTTCGTCACTGATCCGGCCGAGACCAAGAAACCGCCCGGAGGCGGCAAGGTCGGCGAAGCCTCCCGGCCCGGTCGCGGCGGGGCCGAGATCACCCCATCCGGCAGCCCCGACGTGCACCAGCGGAAGGTCGGGGGCGTCCGGATGGCGCAGGGCGGCAAGCAGGGTGTCCAGGCCCTTGCGCGGCTCCATCGTCGCCAGGGTGAGCAAATACCCCCGTTCGGGAAGGCCCAGCCGGGCGGCCCGGCGGTCCGCGTCCGACGGCACCCGCAGCACCGCCTCGGCGACCCCCTCACCGATCACGTGCAGCCGCTGCGCGTCAATCGGCAGATGCTCCCGGATGTCAGCCGCGACGGCCCGGGTCGGCACGATCACCGCGTCGGCGTGGCGGGCGACCCGCTCCCCCATCTCCCGGTGCCAGCGGACCCCGTGCGGCGTCAGGGTCTCGGGATGGGTCCACGGGACGGCGTCGTGCACGGTGACCACCAGCCGCGGCCGGGCACGGGTGGCACGGTCCCGCCGGACGGGTGGGGGCACGAGCAGCGTCGGCGCGTGGACGACGTCCACCCCGGTCGGGCCCGGGCCCGCGCCGCGTGCCCAGGCGGCGGCGAGCGCCCGCCGCGGCAGGCCCAGGCGCAGCGGCCCGAGGACGCCCGGCAGGGCCGCCGCGGAGGTGTCACGCCGGAAGGCACACCACCCGACGACGCCGTCCCCGGGATCCGCCGTCCGGGCCAGGGCGGCGGCGAGCTCCGCGGAGTACCTTCCGGTCCCCCCGGGGACCGGCGCCAGAATCTGCTCGACCAGGAAACCGACCCGCATCCCGCCAGTCTCCCCCGCCCCGCACCCCCCACCGACCGCCACCCCCGCGACACAGCGCCCCCATCCCCCAGCCGGGCCTTGCCCCGGCCGGCCGGGGCAAGGCCCGGCCCTGCCGGCCAGGCAGGGCGCAAGCCTCGGCAACTGTGGCGGGTCAGTGAGTCCATGGACTCACTGACCCGCCACAGATCCTCAGACAGGTGGGGGTGGGTCAGCGGTCGCGGCGGGCTGCGGCCAGGCCGGCGATGACCATGATGATGCAGCAGCTGATGCCGACGACGTAGCCCCAGCCGCGGTGACCGAAGGAGTCGAACGCGGCCCCGAGACCGAAGATGACCAGCGCGAACAGCATGACGGTGAGGAACGCGGCCAGCAGTTTCTGCGCGGGAGGCGCAGGCGCGCTCACGAGACGGCTCCGATCCGGAGCCGGGCCACCCGGTCCTGGGCCACCCGAGGCTGGGCCGACCGGAGCTGGGCCGACCGGTCCTGGGCCGGCCGGAGCTGGGCCGGCCGGAGCTGGGCTGTCGACGTCCGTGGCCGGGGTGTGCGCGGCCGCGGGGGCGGGGTGTTCAGGGCTGCCGCCTGCGGGCGTGGGTCAGCACGACGCTGCCCGTGGTGTCGGGTGCACGGCGGTCGGAGAGGGCGACCAGCGGGGAGAAGACCGCGGCCGCGTTCCAGCCGATGCGCCCGCCCTTGGCGGACAGGTTGAGGTAGAGGCGCTCCGCCCGTTCGGACCGGAACATGTAGGTCTGGCGGACCACCTCGAGCCCGGCGTCGGCGAGCAGCTTCGTGAGCTGCTCACCCGGATAGGTGTGCTGCACGTGGTAGCGCTCGCGGTGGCTGGCGAACAGGTCCGGCCAGCGGTCGGCCCGGGTCAGGGCGTCCGCGGACATCACCAGGTCGCCGCCGGGGCGCAGCACGCGGGCCATCTCGGCGAGGGCGGCCGGGCCGTCGTCGAAGTGCTCGATCGCGCAGACCGACATGACGATGTCGAAGGTGGCGGGCGCGAACGGCAGGCGCAGCGCGTCGCCCTCGACGAGGCTGGGACGGTGCTTCAGGCGGCTGCCGAAGTCCAGCTTGTGGCGGGCGAGGTCCAGGCTGACGGCGCGGGCGCCGCGGCGGACCGCCTGGCCGGCCCAGTAGCCGTCACCGCCGGCGACGTCGAGCATGGTCCGTCCGTGCAGGTCGCCCGCCCAGGAGAGCAGGGTCCCGACCTCGCGGCGGCGCATGACATGCACCTGGTGACCGGCGTAGGCCAGGGCGTCGTCACGTAGGGAACTCATGGCGCACAGTCTGCCTTTCTCACCAGGCGGGACCTGGTCCCGACCCGCTGAACACCCAACTGAACACACTCACAGGCGACACATTTCGGGTTGCCCCGCTCCTGAGCCGCCGACAGCGGCGCCTTCGCCGTCAGCACGGTTTCAGCACGGCGTCGAGGTAGCTGTCCCAGGCGCTGTCGACGTCGGGCGGAGTCACCTTGGCGCGCAGGGCGGTGAGGACTCCCGGCTCGTACAGCCGGCGCAGGGCCACCGCCAGCGCCGCCGGGTCGTCGGGCGGCACGAGCAGGCCGTCGACGCCGTCACGCACGGACGTCGTGAGGGTGCCGACGCGGGTGGCGACGACGGGGACACCGTGCAGGTGCGCGAGGTCGACGTTCTGCGAGGCGGTGCCGGCCCGGTACGGCAGGACCAGCGCGTCCGCGGCGGCGAACAAGGCGGGGACGTCCTCGGCCGGCACGTAGCCGGGGCGCAGCGTGACCCGCTCGCCGAGGCCCAGCTCGGCCACCAGGGTACGAGTGCTCTCGATGCCGCCCCAGAACTCCCCGGCCACGGTCAGGCGGACGTCCTCGGGGCCGGCGGCGAGGGCGCGCAGCAGCACGTCGAGGCCCTTGTACGGCCGGACCAGCCCGAAGAAGAGCAACTCGCGCGACGGCGACGGCCGCGACGATCCCGCCTCTGGCGCGTGCGCCGACCCGGACCCGGACAGGATCATGTCCCCGCCGGCGGCGGTCCACAGGTGGGGTGCCATCTCGGCGACGCGCACGGGGGCGGCGGTGAGCTCCGCGGCGAGCCTGGCCTGCGGCTCGGTGTGCACCAGGRCGGCTGAGCAGCGGCGGAGCACCGCGGAGACCAGTGGCTCGTCGATCCGCCGGCGCTCGTGCGGCAGCACGTTGTGGCACAGCGCGAGGACGTCGCGGGACGACCGGCCGCCCCCTGAACGCCCACGCAGCCCACGCAGCCCACGCAGCCCGGCCAGGATGCCCAGGTAGGCAGGAGCCTGGATCGGGGTGACGACGACGAGGACGACGAGGTCCACCGTGGCGCCGGAACCCGGGCCGCCCGAGGCCGGAGCACGCAGCCGGCGGCCCAGCCGGAACCACGAGTCGGGGCGGCGCCAGGACAGCGGGTAGGACGTCGCCACGAACGGCGTCCCCTCCGGGGTGTCCACCCGTTGTTGTCCGGGGTAGAGCCGCGCCGGGTACTGGCGGGACCACGACTCGATCCGCACCTCGTGCCCGCGCGCGGTGAGGCGGTGCGCCAGCTCGGTGGTGTGCTGGGCTATGCCGCCCTTGTACGGGTGGGTCGGCCCGATGATCGCGATACGCACGCCGAGGCTCAGGTGTCGCTGCGTGACCGGGCCACCAGGTCACCGATCAGCGCGAGGACCACGATCTGGAACCCGACGAGGATCGCGAGCAGCGTGGAGGTGGTCACCCGCAGGTCGTACCGGACGAGGTCGACGATCAACTTCACGAAACCGAGCGCCATGATCCACAGGGCGACCGGCATCAGGACCTTGATCGGATCGAAGTACATGACCATCCGCAGCACCTGCAGGATGTATCGACGGGCGTCCTTGAAGGGGTGGAACTTGGACGTCCCCGAGCGCTTCGCGTAGTGGATCGGCAGGTAGTCCACGGGGTGCTGGTTGGACAGGAACGCCATGGTGATGGTGGTGACGCAGGAGAATCCCGGCGGGAGCAGGCGCAGGTACGGAAGCGACACGTCCCGGCGGAACGCGCGCAGGCCGGAGTTCAGGTCGGGAATCTTCGTCCCGGACAGCCGCTGCGCGACCATGCGAATGAACCACTTGGCCGGCACGCGGGCCCACTTGTGCGTGCCCTCCTCGGTCGTCCGTGCACCGACGACCTGATCGACGTCAGGGTTTTCGTCCAGGTAGCGAACAAACTCCGGAATGCGCTCGTTCGGGTACGTCATGTCCGCGTCGGTCCAGACGACGATCTTCCCGCGGGCCTCCTGCGTGCCGATGCGCCGCGCCGTGCCCGAGCCGCCGTTGCRCCGGAAGGGCATCAGCCGCATATGGGGRAAGTTCGCCGCCACGTCGCGCAGGACGTCCAGCGTGCCGTCGGTCGACTTGTCGTCGATCACCAGCAGCTCGTAGCTGTACCCGCTGACGTCCATCGCCGCCGTGATGCGCTCGAGCTCGAGGACGACGTGATCCTGCTCGTTGTAACAGGGGAGCACCACGGTCACGTAGGGCGGTGTCTCCACAGCCGTCTTGGTCGGCTGTTCGGCTGGATGGATGGCGCTGACACTCACGTCGGTGTGACTCCCGGTCGTCGTTGCGCGCCCGCGTTCCGTCCCCGGCAGGTCGCGGGCAGTCCGCTCTCCAGGGTGACACGGCCTGCGCCGGGGCCCGAACTCCGGTCGCCCCCCGACTGCGCCTACTGTTACCGCTCGTGGGGACGTTCAGAGGTGATCTACGGGAGTATGTGCGCCATGTGCGGACTCTGCGGGCGGCGCGGGAGACCTCGGCCCGTTCGTTCGTGGCCGGTCTTCGGTATCCACTCGCGCACAAGCAGCCGATCTGGATCGGTTCACCGACGGTGATCGAGGGTCACGAGCGGATCGAGTTCGCCGACGGCGCCGCGCTGCGGATCGGGCTCGCTCCGTTCGGGCTCACCACCCGGCATGACGTCTCGATCCTGCGCGTGCACCCGGAGGGCCGGGTGCGCTGCGAGGGCGTCGTCTCGCTGCAGCGCGGGATCCGCGTCGTGGTCGACTCCGGGGTGCTCGAGCTCGGCCCGTTCGCCAACGTCAACGGCTTCGCGAAGATCCTTGTCCGGGAGCGGGTGAGGATCGGCGCCTACTGCAACGTGTCGTGGAACACCCAGCTGCTCGACAACGACTTCCATCCCATGGTCGTGGACGGCGTGGAACAGCCCATGAGCGGGCCGATCGTGCTGGAGGACCGGGCCTGGATCGGCGCCGGGGCGATCGTCCTGAAGGGTGTGACCGTCGGGGAGAGCGCCGTCGTCGCCGCCGGTGCCGTGGTGACGAAGGACGTCCCGCCCAAGGCGATCGTGGCCGGCTCACCGGCGAAGATCGTCGGGCACATCGACTACTGGCGCTGAGCCGGTGTCCGTGTCGCTGGCCGCCTCCCCCGCCGGCTACCCGGTCGGAGCGCGCTTCCGGCCGATCATGCTGCTGCGCTCGGCGCCGCTGCCGATCTGGCTGATCACCGGGCTGTTCGCGGCGCTGCTCGCGAGCTGGTCGGTGCTGGTGCCGCAGTACCACGCGCCCGACGAGCCGAACCACGTCGACGCGGTGATGCGGCTGGTCCAGGGCGCCGGATGGCCGCATCCCGGCCACGCGTTCGTCCGTCCCGACGGGGTCGGCACGATCGCCGCGTCACCCTACGGAACCGACGCGCTCCCCTACGACCTCGACTACGCCCCGATCGCCAAGGGCGACGCCACGCCGCGCGCCGACCGGCCGACCTGGGACGAGATGGGCGACACCCGCCAGCCTGACGGCGAGCCGCAGCCGCCCGGGGAGATCCAGCAGCTCGTTCAGCATCCACCGCTGTACTACTGGGTGGGCGCCGCCGTGCTCCGGGCGCTGCCCGGCAGCGACGGCGACGGCCTGCGCTGGGACGTCACCATCGGGATCCTGCGTCTGATGAGCGCGCTGATGGTGACGCCGATCCCGCTGCTCGTGTGGGCGGGGGCGCACCGGCTCAGCGACGGCAACCGGGTCGCGGCGACCTGCGCCGCGCTGGTGCCCCTGGCGATTCCGCAGTTCAGCCACATCGGATCGACCGTCAACAACGACAACCTGCTCGCGCTGACCGCGGGCCTGGCCACGGTGACGATCGTCTACGTCCTGTGCGGGGACACGTCCCTGCGCACGGCCGCGTGGGCCGGGGTGTTCATCGGGCTCGCCCTGTTCTCGAAATCGCTGGCGATCGTGCTCGTACCGATGGTGGCGCTCGCCTACCTCGTCGCCTGGCGGCGCGCCCGGCGGGACGCCCACGCCCCACCCGCGCTGCCGCGGCGCGGCCCGGACGCCCCGTTCCTGCTCGCCGAGACCGGTCTCATGACGGTGCCGCCGGGCTCGACCCGGGCACCGTGGCGGCAGCTCCTGCTCGGCGGCGCGCTGATGATCGGGTTCGGTGGCTGGTGGTGGGTCGTCAACGCCGTCCGCTACCGGACCTTCCAGCCCGAGACCCCGGGATTCCCCCTCGGCAACTACGTGAACGACTGGGGCGATTACACCGAGATCCTGACCAACGGGACGATCCTGCGCTGGTGGGGCTCGTTCGGCTGGTTCGAGTCGAACCTGCCGACGGAGTTCGTCCGCTCCGCGAGCGTCGCCGTGGTCGTTCTTTTCGCGCTGGCGATCATCCGGGGACGCAACAGCCGGACGCGGGTGAATCTGCTGTTCCTGCTGTGGCCGACAATCGGCCTGTTCGGGCTGATGACCCTGCAGTCGGCGCTGGCGTTCGCCGACCATCACCACGTCAGCGGGATCTCGGGGCGCTATCTGTACGCGGGCCTACCTTCGCTGGCGATCGGCGTGGGAATGGGTGTTCTGGCATTCGGCCGGCGGGCCTCCCGGGTCTTTCCCGCCCTTTTCTTCGCGGCCGCCGCGGCGGCCCAGTGGTGGTCGATCAAAACCGTTCTGCCGTACTTCTGGAAGCCCCCTGGTGGCGATCTCGCCGACGCCTGGGACGCGATGACGGCCTGGTCCCCCTGGCCGCCGGCCGCCGCCGTCACCACGATGTGGATCGGCGCCGCGTTCGCGCTGGCAGTGCTGGTGAGCTGCGTGTGGATCGCGTTCCGCCCCGGGCCGGAGGCCGACCCGGACCCGGCCGGCTCCGCGCCCCTGGGCCTGGATCTCGCCGATGCGGAGCCGGCGGTTCTCGAACCGGTGGATTCGGAGCCGGAAAGCTCGGTCTGGGCGCGTCCCGATCCGTCGGATCAGGAACCGGCGCCGTCGGGATCAACCGGTTCGGCACCGGTGAACTCGGGATCGGCGCATTCCGAGGCCGGACCAGCCGAATCCGCGCGAATGGACTCGGCACCTGTGGACTCCGACCCTATGGACATCGCACCTGTTGACACCGGGTCTCCTGAGTCGGGGCGTTCCCAGGCGGCGAGTACCTCGACGACGCGTTCCACGGCAAAAGGCGACCCGCCGAGCATGACGAGCCCGGTGCCGTCACACTGAATCCAGGCTGTGGAGCGCACGCGTAGGCTCTGCGGTGTCAGCCATCTCGGTTCGGGGGGAGCCGTGCGCCGAAAGCGGGACTGGGAGACCGCGCCGCCTCCGGATCCCACCGGGCCCTCGACCACCGCCGCGTCGAACATCGCGCTGCCACTCGGTTCGGACGACCCCGAACAACTTGGGCTTTACCGGCTGCTCGGACGTCTCGGCGAGGGCGGCATGGGAACGGTCTACCTCGGGCGCAGCCCGGACGACCGGCTCGTGGCCGTCAAGGTGATCCGGGCCGACCTGGCCCGCGTCCCCGAGTTCCGGGCCAGGTTCCGGCGGGAGGCGGACGTCGCGCGCCGGGTCGCCCGCTTCTGCACGGCCGAGGTGCTCGACGTCGTCGACCCGCCCGACGGGCAGCCGTACCTGGTCACCGAGTACGTCGACGGTCTCACGCTGGCGCAGGCCGTGGCCGTCGAGGGCCCGTTGCGCTCGGCCGACCTGGAGCGCGTCGCGGTCAGCGTCGCCGCCGCGCTGACGGCCATCCACGGTGCCGGGCTGGTGCACCGTGACCTCAAACCGTCCAACGTGCTGCTTTCGACCCTCGGCCCGCGGGTGATCGACTTCGGTATCGCCCGCGCCCTCGACGCCCAGACCATGCTCAGCCAGGAGATCCAGCGCATCGGGACGCCGGCGTTCATGGCACCCGAGCAGGCCAACGGCCTGGCGGTGACCGCCGCGGCCGACATCTTCGCCTGGGGCGGGCTCGTCACTTATGCCGGCACCGGCTCCTATCCGTTCGGGGACGGGCCGACGCCGGTCCAGCTCTACCGGGTCGTCCACCGGGAACCGCTGCTGGACGGCCTCGACCCCGCACTGCGGCCGATCGTCGAGCACGCCATGCGCAAGGACCCGGCCGAGCGGCCGTCCGCGCAGGAGCTGTTCCTCCGGCTGGTCGGCATGGGGCCGGCGACCCATCCCGACCCCGACGTCACGCGGGTCATCAAGACCGGTTCACCCCCCGTCATCACCCCGGGCACGGACCCTCGGGCCGACTCCGGGGCACCACCGTTGGACGGCGCTCCCGCCGGCGCCGCGCCGTCAGGCCAGGCTGGCGGCGCCGCGCTGCCGCGCCAGTCGACCGGTGCCGGCCACGGCGCTGGTGCGGCCGGAACGGGCGGCGGCGTGGCCGGCACGGGCGCCGGTGCGGGCGCCGGTGCGGGGAAGACCGGCGCGGCCGCCGGCGGCGGGACGGCGGGGTACGAGACACGCTCGCTCGCCGATGTCCCCGCGCAGCCGGCGCCCGAGCACGACCAGGCCGGCGGCCCCCGCCAGCCGGCGCCGGGCGGCGGGCACGGCCCCCGGGCCACCCGGTTCCTCGCGGCGACCTCGCGGCGCCGGTTCGCGCTGTTCGCCGCGCCGGTGATCGCGCTGCTGCTGATCGCCGCGCTCATCCCGCTCGCCTTCAGCACCGGCGCCGGCAAGGAGGAGACGCAGGCCGACGTGGCGCGGCGGGTGGCCTCGACCGCCGAGGCGGTGCGCGACTCCGACGCCGGCCGCGCGGCGCGGCTGAGCCTCGCGGCGTTCCGGATCAGCCCGGTGCCGCAGGCCCGCGCCAGCCTGCGGACGTCCTATTCGGCCGCCACCGCGACCGCACTGACCGGGCACACCGGCTCCGTGCTCGGCCTGGGCATCAGCCCGGACGGGCGGACCATCGCCACCTCGGGCGCCGACAACGTGGCCCGGTTGTGGGACGTCTCCGACCGGACGCGTCCCCGGCAGCTGTCGACCATCGACGCGCACGGCGCCTGGGTGCTCGACGCGACGTTCAGCCCCGACGGGAAGCTGCTCGCGACCGTCGGCTACGACCGCTCCGCGCGCCTGTGGGACATCAGCGACCGGACCCGGCCGAAGCAGCTCTCGCCCATGCTGGCGCACAACGGGTACGTTCTCGACGCCGCCTTCTCCCCCGACGGGAGGATGCTGGCCACCTCGGGCTACGACAACACCGCCCGGTTGTGGGACATCACCGACCCGCGCCAGCCCCACGAGCTCGCCGTGCTCGACCGGCACACCAGCTGGGTCAACGAGGTCGCCTTCAGCCCGGACGGCAAGCTCCTCGCCACCGCGAGCGCGGACCACACGGCCCGCCTGTGGGACATCGCCAACCCGCGCCAGCCCCGCCCGCTGGCCGCCATCACCACGCACACGGACTTCGTCTGGACAGTGGCCTTCAGCCCCGACGGGCGGCGTCTGGCCACCGGTGCCTACGACGGCCTGGTCAAGATCTGGGACATCACCGACCCGACCAGGCCGGGCGCGACCGCCTCGTTCCGCGCGGACGAGAAGTGGGTCTTCGACGTCGCCTACAGCCCGGACGGCCGGACCCTGGCCACCGCCGGCTGGGATACCAGCGTCCATCTGTGGGACCTGACCGCGCCGGGCCAGCCCGCACCGGCCGGCCGGGTCTCCGGCCACGGCGACTGGGTCCAGGCCGTCGAATTCACTCCGGACGGAACGTCCATCGTGTCCGTCAGCGACGACCACACGGCCCGGATCTCCCGGATCGACGACGCCGGGCTGGTCGCGCGCGCCTGCGCGGACCCGTCCCGCCAGATCACCGAGGCCGAGTGGCAACGCGACATCATGGACGTCCCCTACCAGCCGGTCTGCTAGTGCGTTGTCCGTGAATGCGGGTCGGTTCTTGTTGATCAGGCGGCGTTTCGGACGTGGCCCCAGCGGTGCTGGCGTTCGGAGCGGATACGGGCGCGTTCGCGGCGCTGGGCTTCCAGCACTGCTGGGTCGCGGCGGTGGGTGTTGCGCCAGCGCAGGTAGGCGTGCAGGTCGCGGGTGAGCGCCGGGTGGTTGGGTGGATCGCTGTTACCGAGGGCGAAGCCGCGCAGCGGGCCGAAGTGGGCCTCGATCGGGTTGGCCCAGGACGCCTGGGTCGGGGTCAGGCACAGCTCGGCCTTGTGCCGGCGGGCCCAGGCGCGGATCGCGGCCGTCTTGTTCCCGGACCAGTTGTCCAGGATCACGTAGATCGGGGCGCCGTCCGGGCGGGCGGCTCGGATGCTTCGCAGTGCGGCCAGGGTGTGGTCGGCTCCCTTG
>NZ_MAXA01000273.1 GCF_001854695.1 Parafrankia soli | reverse complement strand
AGTTCACGAACGCCGTCTGCAGATGGCGCAGCGTGGCCTGCAGCGGCCCTTTCGACGGTTCGGCCAGCCACGCCGTCTCCGTGTCCCGTTTCCACGCGGTGAGCATTCTGTCGGTCTCCGCGTGCGTGACCCTGCGCCGCTCCTGGGTCCAGGCGCGGGACCGTTCGGTCAGCGCCCGGTTGTAGACGTAGCGGACACAGCCGAAGGTGCGGGCCAGCTGCGCGGCCTGCTCGGGATTCGGGTAGAAGCGATARCGATATGCCCGCTTCACCACCCGAGAACCCATAGCCGACAGAATARCGWAATTCCCTGTCGCTCTGTCGTTGATGCGCTAACCCCGCCCTGAAGGACAGGGCTTGCGCGCTACGTGTCCCGGTCACACCTGGGGTGCGAAGACGAGGCGCGGCGAGGTGGCCGCGCGCCGCGTGCCCGGGGAGCCGAGGAGAGCGGTAAGGGTGCCGGTCTCGTCGGCGATCAGCTCGCTGCCGTCCCACACCAGCAGCAGGGCGCTGACCGTGTGCTGGACGGGGGAGTGCGCGAGGTCGTAGTGCGTGGCGGCGCGGACCGCGGCCGAGGTCGCCCACAGGTCGTAGCCGGTCATGAACAGGTCGAGGTCGAACTGCGCCGCCAGGGACATGAGCTCGGCGCGGCCGGTGTCGTCCACCCCGGCGAACGCCTCGTCGAGGGCAAGCAGCCGGGGCGCATCCGGGCGCGCCGTGTTCAGTGTCGCGTGCGCCGCCGCAAACAGCGGCAGGTGCAGCGACACCGACTGCTCGCCGCCGGACAGCCTGCTGTGCCTGGCCCGGGTCAACGTCTCCTCCCCGCCCTCGGGGCTGACCAGATGGAACGAGAACTGCCGCCAGCGCCGGTAGTCCAGCACGGAAGCGAGGAGTTCGCGGTAGGGCTGGTCCCGGTGACGCGCCCGCTCGGTCTTGATCCGATCGGCGAAGTGCGCCCGCATCCGGGCGAGCGACTCCGGCGCCAAGCGGGTGGATTCCGTGTCGAGCAGGCTCACGACCGCCCGCTGCTCGGCGTCGAGGGCATCGGACATCTGCCAGCTCACGCCGACCTTCTTGCCCGACGACATCCGCCGCTCGCGCATCTCCCTGTTCATCGTCCGGATCAGGTCGCGCGCGTCGACGGTGCGGTCGTGGATCTGCTGTGCCAGCCGGGTCAGCAGCGCGTCCTCGAGGATCCGCTGCTCGCTGTCGGACAGCAGCAGGTGCTGGTCACGGCGCGCGGCGGAGATCCGGTCGGCGAACGCCGCGGCAGGCAGCGGCCCCTGCTCGTCAGCGATCCGCACGACGATCACACCGTCCGGGCTGTCCCACTCGGGGTGGTAGTCCTGGCCGGCCGCCGCGAGCTGCGCCTGCAGCTCCTCGATCGCCCGGGTCAGCCGGGTGGTCGACGCCTTCTGCGACGTCTCAGTCGCGGACATGCCCCGGGTGGCCGTGAGGATCGCGTCATGGATCGCGAGCGCTGCCGGCGGGGTCTCGCCGCGCGTCCACTCCTCCTCGCTCGCGGGCCACCGCAGCCCCGGCGGGCACGCCAGCACGTCGAGCAGTTCCCGGGCCGCGAACGGAGCCAGTCTCCGGGCGGTGGCGAGTTCCTCGTCCAGCGCGACGCGCAGCGCTGCACGGCCCGAGACGACCCGCTCGGTGGCGGCGGACGCCAGCCGGACCGCCTCCATCTCGGCACCGCGGGCGGCCTTCTCCTCGCCCTGCGCGGCGGCCAGCCCGGACTCGGCCTCCGAGATCCGCGCCAGCACCTCCTGAGCCTCGGCGCCGACGGACTCCCGCAACGCCTGCAGCTTCGCGTCCTCCTCGGCGTGGCGGCGGTACGCGGAGCGGTGCGTGTCGGCGGCCGCCTGTTCCTCCGCACCGGCGTGCTCGACGCGGTCGCGGGCGTCGGCGACGGCGTCGGCCTGCCGCCCGCGTTCCCGGTGCCTGGCCTCGAGGTCGCGGGCGGCCGCCTCGAAACGGCGGGTCGCGTCCTCGACCTGGTCGGCGCCCTCGGGGGTAAGCGCGTTGTCGGCAGCGACCCGGCGCAGGGCGCGCTCGGTCACGGTGACGGCGGCGACGGCCTCGTCGAAGCTCGCCCGAGCCTGCTCAGCGGCATGCCGGGCACTGCGCAGGTGCCCGGCGGCCCGGTTGTGCTCCCGCTGGGCGCTGGCGATCTGACCGGTCGCGGGCAGGTCCCCGCGTGCGTCCCCGAACGCGGCCAGCGTGTCGGCGAGCGCCCGCGCCCGCTCGTCGAGGCCGGCGATCTCGGTGGTCAGCGTGGCGATCCTCGCGTCGCACTCGGCGATCCGCGCGGCGCGGCGGTGGGCGCGGGCGGTCGCGCCGATGTACTCGGCGTGCTTTTTGCGGTGCCGCCCGGCGACGATGCCCTGCGAGTAGCGCCCGTCGGCGCCGATCACGGCGGCGCTGGAGAACAGGCTCCCGTCGAACGCGACCGACGCCAGGACAGCGGTGACCAGTCCCCGTGGCACGGGTGTGTCGTCCTCGGGTTCCAGGACGTCGGTGAGGTTCGGGCCGGCGACGGCCGTCCCGGGGACCAGGTACCCGTCGGAGCCGGGCGCGGCCAGGAGGCTGGCGTGGCCGTCCGGCGACACCCAGGCGTCGAGCATGCCGCTGGCCTCGAGGGCCGCCTCGATCGCCGCCGCCCGCGTGTCGTCGACGCCGGGCGCGAAGCGGACCAGGCGCCACAGCGGGGCGCCGGCGACATCCGCGCGGTCCGCGGTCCGTCCGGGATGCCGTGGCGGGGCGTCGTCTCGCTCGGCGGCGATGGCGGCCCGGTCGGCGGTCACGGCCTTCCGCTCCGCGACGAGGGCGGTGTGCCGGGCGCGCAGTGCCGCCTGCTCGTCGCGGATCTGGTGTTCCGCCGGGGCGGTCCCGGCGTTGTACGTGCTCTCCGGCAGCGCCGCGTCCGGCTCGCCGAACTGGGCCAGCGCGTCGCCCAGCGCCTCGGTGAGGTCCGCCCAGTCGTGCGTGGGCAACAGCCCGGAGTGCCGGGACGACCAGGCGGCCAGGGCCTGCCCGGCGGCCTCGACGGCGCTGGCGACCGCGCCGGCGGCGGCCTGCTCGGCCTGCTCGGCGTTGGTGAGGGCCTGGGTGGCGCGGTCAAGGGCGATCCGGGCGAGGTCACGGGCCTGCTCGGCCTTGCGGTACTCGGCGTCGGGCGCGCGGACGGCCCGGACGTTCTCGAGGCGGGTGGCGGCGCGGGCGCTGGCCCGCCGTACCACGCCGGCCGCCCCGGCGTCGGCGGCCTGCCACTCGATCCCCGCCCGCGCCGCATGGTCGAGGAGCTCCGCCGCGGCGCGGGTCGCCGCCGCGGAGAGGTCGGCGAGCTCGGCGCCCGCGCGCTCGGCCTCGGACCGCGCGCGGGCGGTTGCCGCCTGGCGGCGGTCCAGCTCGGCCCTCGTCTCGTTGGCGGTCTGCAGGCAGGTGCGGACCAGGCGTTCCAGGTCGCCCATCTGCTCGACCGCCTGGTAGGCGCTGCTCGCCCTGAGCTGCTCGATCCGGCCGCGCAGCCCGGCGACGGCCGTCTCGGCCTGCTCGCGGCGGTCCTCGGCGACCCGCTGCCCGTCCTGCGCGGCCCGCTCGGCCTCCTCGTCCGCCGCGGTCGCGGCGCGCTGGGCCTGCGTGGCCCCGCGTCGGCGGGTCAGCGCGTCGGCGGCGGCGCGGGCATGGGTGCGCAGGTAGGTCGTGTAGCTGGCGAGGAACGCGGCAGTCGCCTCGTCGGCGGCCACCAGGCCCTCCAGCGTGCGGGTGACCGCCTCCATGTCGTCGAAGCTGCGCGCCGCCTCGTTGATGAGGTCGTCGCCGACGGGCCGCAGGCCGTCGGTCAGCGTGTCCGACAGCCTGACCGGGTCGAGGTTCTTGGCGAGCTGCGGTCTGCGCAGCGTGAGGATCAGGGTGACCAGCTGCTCGTAGCGCTCGGCGCCGAGGCCGAAGAGCCGGGCGTCGATCGCGGCCCGGTACTCCGTCGCCGAGGCGTGAATGTTCGCGTCGCCGATCTCCTCGGCGAGCTGCTTGCGCGTCATCGGCCGGTCGTCGTCGGTGAGCAGCGAGAAGTCCTCGCCAACCCGGCCGTCGGCGACGAAGTGCCAGCGCACCGGCGTGTCCCGGTGCCGCTGGGCGTGCAGCCCGATGCCGACGGTCACCGCCTGTCTGGTGTCGCGGTGGCGGAACTCGAGCCAGACGTAGCCGACCGCGTTGTCCATGCCCCGGTACAGCAGGTTGGACTTCATCGTCCGGTCCTCGGCTGCGAACGGGTTGAGCCGCTTCGGGTCGATCCGGCCGTCGAGGACGAAGGGGAAGAGGACTTCGAGGGCCTTGGTCTTGCCGGACCCGTTCGGCCCGCGCAGGATCAGCCAGCCGTGGGCGAACGAGAACTCCTCGTCCCGGTAGTCCCACATGTTCATGATGCCGGCCCGGGTGGGCTCGTACCTGGTCATTTGATCGTTTCCTTGAGCTGGGCCGTGACGCCCCGGTAGCGGGCGAGCAGGGGCAGGATGAGGGCGCCGCCGTCGGTACGGGCCACGAAGCCCACGTTGGAGAGCAGGTTCAGGGCGTCGTCGAGGAGACCGGCCGGGTCGGCGATCTGGCGCTCGGACATGCCGCTGCCGAACTCCTCGATCAGCTTCGTGAGCTCCGCCCGCAGCCAGGAGTCGCTGAGGAACGGATAGGTGGCCTCGCGACCTGCTGCCTTCGTCGCCTCGGCCACCACGTCACCAGAAGGCAGGGCGTCACCGGGCGGCGCTGCGGCACTGGGCTGCACGGCGCTGTCGGTGGCTGCGGCGTCGGCGGCGTCCGCGAGCAGTGCGGTGACACCGGAGCGCGCGGGCAGCGCCGCGTCGATGCGGGCGGAAGCGTCGGCGAGCCGCTCGGTGGCCGTGGCGGCGGGCAGCTTCTCGACGCGGTGCAGGCTGAACGTCAGGTAGCCGGCGATCCGGGCGCACAGCAGCAGCGCCGCCTGGGCGACCGTGCCGGTGCCGGGGAACGTGATGTCGGTGAGTCGGCCGCCCGTGTTGATCAGGGCGACTCCCTCGGCGCGGCGTTCCAGCGGCAGCCCGGTGAGGCGTTCCAGGTCCTCGGCGAGGGCAGGGGACCGCAACTGGCCGCGCAGGCCCTCGTCGACGTCCGCGTAGTAGACGACAGGCTGTTCCAGGGCGAGGCGGCGGGCCCGGCGGCCGGTGCGGCGGCGCTCGGCGTTGATGCCCTGCGCCGGGCCCGCGCTCGCGGCGTCGCCGAGAAGGTCGGTCACCGAGTTCAGGTGCTGCAGGACACGGGTCGGGGCGTAGACCGCCCCGGTGATCTCCCGGTCGATGTCGTAGAGCGCCTCGGCGTGTTCGGGGTCGTTGACCCAGTCCACGGCGCTGCCGTCGGCCATCCGCAGCGCGCCCCGCGTCTCGAGCCACGCGACCGCGTCCACGAAGGCGTCCCGGTCGGGCTTCCGCTCGGTGTCCATGCCGAGGCCGTCGACGCGTCCGGCCTCGGCGGCCACCGCGTCGGCGAGTTCGGACAGGGCGATCTGGGTGCCGGCGCGGCCCAGCACCGACAGGGCGAGCACGAGGTAGGCGTAGCGGCGGCGGTCGAAGTGCTTCCTCGCCCGGGTGTGCGCCGGGTGGGTCGCGTCGAGGGTGTCCTGGACGCGGCGCAGCCGGACCGTGTCGCCGTTGCTGACCAGGGTGTACCCGAGCGTCTCGGCGAGGTCCACGCGCAGCTGCGACGCCCACTTGCGGACCAGCGGAAGTGTGGTCCTGTCCGGGTAGGACGCCGTGATGAGCGGATGGCGCAGCACCTGACGGGCGGCCTGCTGGTACTCGTCGAGATCCAGGGCACTGACGTTCTGAGCGACCCTCACGCCGGGACCGCCGCCGCGGGCGCGGCCAGCCCCGAGCCGGCGCTCCTGATCTCGATCGCCAGCCCGTCGAGGTGCAGCCTGCCGCGGACCGTCCGCACGGTCGTGACGCCTGGCCGGGGGCGCAGCGTGAGGCGCACGCCGTCGGAGGAGCCGGTGGCGACCGGGCCAGGGCCGGAGCCGACGGTCCGGCTGACCGGGACCCGGGCGACCAGGGCGATGCTGAGCAGGCTGAGCAGGGCCTCGGTCTCCGCCTCGTCGAGGACGCGGTCGTGGACGCCGTTGTCGGCGAGCTGCGCCATCGCGCAACGGCGCTGCGCGGTGGCCTTGAGCTGCTCGGCGCGCAGCCACTCCTTCGCCGCCTCGTCGCGCTGGAGTCGGCCGGGACCCTGCAGCCCGGCTCTGCGGCCGACCCGCACGAGGGTGCGTGAGAGCGCCACCGGCTCGGCCTCCCACCAGGACTGCCTGCTGGGGATCAGCTCGGGGTCCTCGTAGCCGGCCGCGACGTGTCGCGGCCCGCCGAGACCGAAGACCGCCTGGTACAGCGCATGCGCGTCGGTGTCGGCGGGCAGGTTGGTGAACCACTGCGCGAGGTGGCGCAGCTGGCTCTCGCGGCTGACGCCGCCCTTCCTCGACTCCGTCACCCGCCGCAGCAAGGCGGTGACGTCGGCGATGGCGGTGATCGTCGCGTCCTGCAGCCGGTCCGCCTCGCTGGCCCGCTGTGCTCCCCCCTGGGAGGTACCGAACCACTGGACAAGGCCGGCCCAGCGCCGTCGCCACTCCGCCGTCCGGTCGCGGGAGCGGAAGAGGGAGTCGTCGGCCTCGGCGGCYAGCGCCGCGACCCGGTCCGGTCCCTCGGCGCCCACCGCCTCGACCGCGTCGGCGAGCAGTGGCGCGTATCTGCTGAGCTCGGAATGGAACTCGCGCATATGGGCGAGCAGGGCGTCCTTGTGCGCGAGGAAGACCTCGGGGCGCGTGTCGTTCGTCCGCGACAGGTCGCCGAGCATCAGGTAGAACCGGGCGGCGCGCTGCGCCATGTCCGCGAGGACGCCGTCGAGGCGGGACAGCTTGCGGTACACCTCCGGCGCGTCGCCCTCGCGCACCGCCTCGGCGAGCGCCCGCAGGTCCGCCAGGATGTCGGGGAAGACCAGCCGCGACAGCTGCGCGTCCTCCAGGCTGGCGGACAGCACGTCCTCCACCGCCCGGTAGGCGCGGTAGCCCGCCTGGGTGAACTGGTAGACGTAGTGCCGGTTGCGGTACTCGGCCAGGTTCACGGCCCGGGTGCCGTCATAGGAGCGGTCGAGGACCTTCCAGTCGGCGAGCGAGTCCAGCAGGGACTGGACGTCGGACACCCACGCGTCCGGGCGCTCCTCGGCCAGGGCGTCGAGCGCCGCCTGGGCATCGGCCACGTGCACCAGCACCTGGTAGTCGGCGCGTGCCCGGTCGAGGGCACGCAGCAGCCACAGGTATTCGTGGCGCTTCTCGGTGGCGGCGAAGTGGAACAGGCGCAGGCGGTCGTCGGCGGTGAACGCCGCGATACCGAAGGCGCTGCCCGGCACGTCCGGCGCGGGAATGCCACCCGGCGTGGCCAGTGAGTCCCGGGCGCTTGTGGTTGTCATGGGTTTCGGTATCCCAGCGAATACGCGGTCGGAATGGCTCACAGACGGTGCTCGGTGCCGCTCAGTCATCTCGTTCATCGTCGGCGCGCAGTCCGGACAACGACCGGAGAATTGCCAGGGCCGCGCCGCGTGACAGATCCTCATGGTAGCGTTCGTTGCCGGCGGTCCGTAGGCAGCCGTAACAGGATGTCTCGAGACCACAGTCGCACGCGCTTACCCGCCGCAGAGCGGAGTCGACGACAATATCCAGCGACGCGGCGATACGCGCCGCGCTGCCCGCCCCGCCGGGGACGGTGTCGAACAGCACCAGACCACTGCGTCCGTCGGCACCTGCGTGCACAACGCCGTCGATGTCGCCCCGGCTGATCTCCAGGCCCTCGGCGCAGCCTTCCAGCAGCGCGTAGAGCAGCGAGTGCCACCGCGCCCGCTCGTCGGTGCCGGAGCCGGTAGCGCCCAGACCGGGCGCGTCGACCTGGACGCGCAGGATGTCGGTCTCGTAGGTGTGCGCCAGCGACCGCCAGCGCAGCGGGCCGGTACAAGGCTTGCCGCGCAGCGGGTTGATGTGCGACTTGGGTGCGCGGCCGTGGTTGGCGCCGCCCCAGCCGCACCAGTCGCAGAGCAGGAAACCCGCGCCGCCCGGCCCTTCGGACAGCGACACGAGCCGGCCCCGGGTGCCGCTGTGGCACCAGGCCATCGCGCCGTCCGCCGACCGCCAGCGGTTCTCGCTGAGCTCCGCGCCGAGGGACACCACGTGGACGCCACCGTTCCAGACGCGCTGCGGCGGGGCGGTGCCCGGCTTGGCGGTGCGCGGGTCGGCCACGAAGCCGAACTCGGGCACGCAGTACTCCCGCACCGGCCCGTCGGCCGGCCGCCCGCAGGCCGTGCACGCCGGTTCGAGGTCGTCGCCGCCCTCGCGGTAGTGCTGACAGCCGCGGCAGACCGTGTAGGAGCGTGTGATGAGCTCCCGGCCGGGCAGCCGGTAGATCCCGGCACTGCGCCACAGCACGCCGCCGGCGACCAGCTCGGAGCCGGGCGCGTACTCGTGGATCGCCATCGCCAGGTCGCRGGTCAGTTCGAGGCGCGCCCCCACCTGGGAGTCGCAGTGCGYCGTGCGCAGTTCGACGGTGTCGACCGGGAACCCGTACTTGGGCAGGATGTTGCGGTTGGCGAGGAACCCGATCAGCGACCGCCGGGTGATCGTGTTGATGGACCGCTCGAACCGGGCGGCCATGTCGCTGCGCCGGGACTCGAACGCCTCCTTGCGCCGCTCCTCGAACAGGGCGACATCCTGGGCGAGCTCGGCGCGGACCGCCGCCAGCAGCGCGTCGAGCTCGTCCACCCAGGCGCCGGAGTCGAGGCCGATCTGCTCCTGGACGGACTTGGGCAGGACCGCCCTCAGCGCGGCGTCGACATCGTCCGGTACCGGCGTCAGGAAGCCGCGGACCAGCAGTGACGGCGCGGAGAGCGGGCCCGGCCGGCCGGGAGCCCCGCCCCGCTCGCCGAGGAAGAAGGCACCCGCGGTCTTCCATTCCTGGCCGGCGTTCTCCTTCGCGTCGCGGAAGAACGCCGCGAGCGCCACCGAGTGCGCGTGGCGCCGGTCGATCCTCGGGTTGCCGAGCGGCACGTAGGGGGCGCGGACCTGGCCGGTCAGCATCGTCTCGGGCGCGGCATAGCGGGACAGGTCGTGGGAGCGGCGCTGCGCGTAGGTCAGCACGAGGGCCGGCGAGCCCGCGCGGCGGCCCGCCCGCCCGGCCCGCTGGATGTAGCTCGCCGTGGTGGGCGGCATGTTGCGCAGCAGCACGGCGTTCAGCGCGCCGACGTCCACRCCGAGCTCGAAGGTCGTGGAGCAGGACAGCACGTTCACCTCCCCGGCCAGGAAACGCTGCTGGATGTCGGCCGCCTCCAGCCCGGTCCACTGAGCGGTGTGCTCGCGGGCGGTCAGGGAGACAGGCGCGGTGCGCTGGTAGAGCGCCCGGTAGTGCTCGTCGTCGTTGTCGGTGGCGGCGGTCACCCGCGCCAGCCGGCCGGCGCAGCGCAGTGTTGGGCAGACGCCGCGCACGGACACGGAGACCCGGCGGCGGCACACGTCGCACTGGTGCAGGTCCCCTGCACCGCCCGGCGCGAGCGTCAGCCAGGTGTGGTCGACCTGGTAGACCTGGCCGATCTTCGGCAGCGCCGCTCCGGCGAGCCACCCGCCCCGGAGGGCGGTCAGCGCCCGCCAGCAGCCGGCCAGCGTCTCCCGCGGGTCGGCACCGCCCGCGCCGAGCACGCGGCGAACGTAGTCCAGGCGCCTGTTGACACCGCGGGTCGGCAGCCAGCTGAGCACCTTGAGCTTCGCCTCGGCGCCGTCGACGCGGACGTAGATCGGTCCCCGGCGCGGGTCGAACATCTCGTCCGCCGGGTCGACCTCCGCCGGCATCGACAGCGCGCCTTGCAGTCGCAGCGTCCGCGCGAGTTCGCCGAGCAGCAGCCAGCACTCGTCGGTGGTGAGGCCGAGCGCGAGCAGCGGGGCCGGCGCCCGCCACGCCGGGTCGACGTCGAGGGCGACACGCAGCAGGCCAAGACCTTCCAGCGACTGCCGTTCGTCGAGGGCGATCAGTTCGCGCGCCACCCAGCGGGCGGTCTCCCGCCGGCGTGCCTGCCGGGACTCGCGGCGCCCGAACACCCCGGCTGCCCCGGCCTCGGCGGCCACCGCCTCGATCAGGTCGTCCACCGAGCACGAGGGGTCGGACGCCGTCGCCCGGGCCAGCCCGTCGAGGATCAGGCGGCGCTGCTGTACCAGCGCGTGGCTGGATTCGAGATACGGCGCGAAGAACGCGGCCGCCTGCCTGCTGTCGCTGAACGCCAGCAGCTTGCGGCCGTCTCCCGGCCGCCCGGTGAACTCGTCGTCGGCAGGCAGCGCCTGGTAGAGCGCCGTCGCGAGAACGGCGGCGGAGGCCTCGTTGCCGCTCTCGAACAGCCGGATCATGCCGGTGCCGCGCGCGCCGCACGACAGGCAGCCACGCAGCGTCCCGGACCGGCCCGGCAGCCGGCGCACCGTACGCAGGTACGCGGCGGAACATCCGCACGGGGCGACGGCGCCTGTCGCGGTGGGCGCGTGCAGCACGCCGCACCTGCCGCACAGCAGGGCGTCCTTCGCGTCCTTGGCGTCCTGCTCGGCGGTCTCCTCGAACGCGGCGTCGTCCTCGTCGACGCCCTGCGCCGCGTCCCCGCCCTGCGCCGCGTCCTCGGGCTGCGCCGCGTCCCGCGGCCGCGGCGGGTCACCGAGGACGAGCCACGCGCGTCGGTCTCCACGCGCGACCCGGGAGGTGAAGTACTCCCCCGATCTCTCCTTGCGGATGACGCCGGTGAGGTGCACAGCACCGCACCGCTTGCAGCACCCGAACTCGAACACCGCGGCCGAGCAGTCGGGGCAGACCTCGCGCCGGGCCAGTGCCACGTGCGGCCCGCCCCCGTTCCCGGCGTCACCCGCGAGGCAGGTGAACGCGCCCTCGGTGGCGCGGGCGAACAGGTGGTAGCGCGCGGACAGCACCGGCGCGCCCGAGGCGTCCCGCGATGCCGTGCCGAGCGCGACCAGTTCCGCCAGCCGGGCCCCGGAGATCCCCGCAGCCTCGGCCAGGTCGGTGAACAGACGCGGCCCGCCGGCGAGGAGCGCGCGGACCCGGCCGAGGCCGGCGGCGTCGTCCAGCCCCAGGTCGGGGGTGTCCCGGACCGGGCCGTCCGGCGCCGCCACCCGGGTAGCCTGGACGAGGTCCTGGCGGGTCGGGTTGCCGGGACTCCACTCGAACGGGGCGTCGAACAGCTTCGCGGCGAACTCCATGACGGCCGCAGGGCTGTCGCCGACGGTGGCGGACGTCGCGATGGCCTGCAGCGAACGGGCGGAGTCCTCTCCCTGGAGGAAGACCTTCTGCTTGAGCCGGCGCAGCAGCATGCCGACTTCCTCTGCCTTCGCCCCGTCGTAGACGTGCGCCTCGTCCAGCACGACGAAACGCCAGTGCCCGCCGTGCGGCCCCTCGAACAGGTCCATGTCCGCGGGGCGCAGAAGCAGGTACTCTAACATCGCGTAGTTGGTCAGCAACAGATGCGGCGGGCTGTCGCGCATCTCGGCCCGGGAGAGCAGCTCGTTCGGGAGCCTGGCCTCGCCCGGGTTCAGGGCCTCGAACAGGGAGGCGCCTTCGGYGGGCCGCTCCGGTGTCTCCCCGGTGTACCGGCCGAACGTGATCTCAGGTGTGCCCGCGAGCACCTGCCGCAGTCGGCGCACCTGGTCGTTGGCCAGGGCGTTCATCGGGTACAGCAGCAGCGCCCGGACCCCTGGACCCAGCGTCCCGGCGTCCCGCTGTCGGACGAGCTCGGAGAGGACCGGTAGCAGGAAGCTCTCCGTCTTGCCCGACCCGGTCCCGGTCGCGACGACGAGGTTGCGGCCCGCGGCGGCTTTGCGGATCGCCATTTCCTGGTGCGCGTACAGCGKCCGGTCCAGCGGCAGCGCGGGCCCGCCGAGCCGGGCGAACCCGCTGGGCAGGACACCGTCGGCGATCAGCTGCCGCAGGCTGGCGCCCGCCGCGTACGGCGGTGTCGCCTCGAGCACCGGCCCCTTGGTCAGCAGCGGGCTGGCGTCGATCGCGTCCCGCAGCGCCCGCGCGAGCTTCGGGTCGCGCACCGGCAGCAGCGACCGCAGGTAGCGGCGGTACGTCAGGCTGAGGTGCTCGGCGGTGGCGATCACGTCCATCCTTGAAGGATCTCGCGTCGGGATTTCCCGCTGTTCGGGGGCCTCGCGGGTGACCCGCGCGAGGGGGAGGCGATGTCAGGCCTGTGCGACCGTCCACGGATCATTGGCCGGGCTGGCGCCGGTCACGGTGGCGAACGTCACGACGGTTCCCTCGTCGACGGTGATGGTGAGCTCGGTGTCGCCGTGGACGGCCGCCGTGTCCAGGATGCGGCGCAGCGGGTAGCGGCCGTCGCGCAGCGCCCCCAGGACCTGGACGGGTTCTCCGCCCGCCATGACCATGATCGCCGGTGGCGTGGCGGCGCCCGGCAGGTCGATGCGCAGCAGGCCCCCGCGCCACAGGTCGTCGTGGGTGAGGCGCAGCGGGCCCGCGTGGTGCCACCCGGTCCCCTCGGCGCCGCTGCCCGGTTCGGGATCGATCCGCAGCCGCAGGTGCGGCGGGGTCACGGCCAGGCGCTGTACCACCGCACCGGCGACGCAGGTGACCTCCCGCGTCACCGTCTCCTCCTGGTACGCGGCCGCAGCCGGGGAGACCGTCATGCCCGGCGGGGCCGAGATCACCGCCTCCGCGGGTTGGAGCCCCCGGGCGCTGGTGAGCCGAGGGGCCGGGTACGAGGTGACGCCCAGGCCCTCCGCGAGCACCACGGTGCGGCGCAGCCCGGGGATCACAGAGATCACGAACTCGCCGAGCAATGGCCGCCGCACACCGCGCCACAGGACGTCCGGTCGCCACGTGTCACCGGTCGTCGTGACACTCGCGAGGGCGGCCCCGGAGTCCGTCCGCCGCGCCTCGACCCGGAAGGTGGCCTGACCGGGTGGGAGCAGGACCTCGGGGGGCGAGGCGAGGACGGGCCTGCCGGCGACGGTCGTGACGCCGGGAATCGGCGGGCCCGTGCGCAGCACCGGCCTGGTCCGGCCGCGCACGAGGCGACGGCTGGCGTCGGCATCGGCATTGTCGCCGAGGGCGATCCAACAAGCCCCCCGCAGGTCCACCTGGATGAGGCGCCAGCCACGCCAGGCCAGCGGGAGCGTGCTCGTCACGAGGGTCCGGACCGGCGCATCGGAGCGCAGTTCGGCGCCCGCCGGGCAGAGCACCCAGACGGCGTCGGCGGGCAGCGCCCCGTTCACTAGTGCCCCGTCCTCGTCGAAGGCCAGCAACGTGGCGCTCCCGGCGGTGATCTCCTCCGGCAGCGCCGCGCGGGCCTGTCCCGCGAGGCCGTCCGTCAGGAGGACCCCGCCGCCGAACGGGTCAAGGCGCGCCTGGCCCACCCCGTCGGAGAGGTCGCCCTCGGAACCGGCGTGGTCCTCCGGCGCGGTCGCGTGGGCGAGCACGGCCGCCTTCACGGTGGGCGCGGCAGGCAGACCCAGCGCCCCGAGCGCCGCGAGGAACGCGTCGCCCCACTCACGGGCGGACCGCGCACTCGACCGCAGCCCCGCGGCCCGGCGCCAGGCAGGCCAGAACGCCGTCGGGTCGGACCCGGCCGCAGCGCGGGCGATCCCGACGACGACGCAGGCCGGCCACCTCTGCGCCACCCCGCCGGCCCTCAGAGCCCGGGACTGTGCTCCCAGCGCCGTGGCCACCGCCTGCGCGAGCCCAGGCTCTGCCTCAAGCCGCCCGGCGACGGCACCCGCCCGGAGCTCTCGTCGCCAGCCGGACTCGAGCAGGTCGAGCAGCCTGTCACCGGCGATGGTGCCGCTGATGGCTCTACCTTCACTGGGCACGAGGGCCTCCGAGGGATCGCTTGCGCCGCTTGTCCCGCGAGGACTGGCATGAGACGGCGTCATCGAAGGCCTCCGGCGCAGTCCTGACGCCCACGAGGATGACACGCGGCCGTTCGTGGACCCGCTGGCCGCCGTGCCCTCCGAGGAGATCGTCGCCTTCGCCCGCTCCGCGGACCACGGCTGGCCGGAGAGGTTCGTGAACAAGGTCAGCACCGCGCTGACGGACCGCCGGCTGACCGCCCGCCCGGAACTCGCCGGGCGAAGTCCGGCACGAGCAGGCTCGCCGCGACCCAGCTGCTCGCGCTGCGCGACCAGCGCAAGGCGTGGGAACGCCGGACGACTTCGGTGTCAGGGTGAGCAAGTTCGCGTGTCGCTTGGCGGGTCGCGGTCCTCGGTTCGAACGCATCAGCTGGATTCGCCGCCAGCACCGGTAGCGTGCGGCACGCGGCGCAAGCGATTACGGCCAGTGCCCCCGACAGTGCGACCCGGCGTGGCGTCGATAGCTGGTCGTAAACGGGGACGCGTCGGGGGCATCTGGATCTTGGAGCGGTCCCGTGAGATCCGCAAGCGGCGGGGTAGTCGAGCAGTCGTCGGGGGCAGGGTGGTCATGGCTGGGTCCGGTGAGGTCCGCGGGCCTGGTGCGGGCGATCTCGACGTAGGGCAGGGGACAGCCGGGGCAGGTGCAGTCGGTGAGGCTGTCGCACGACCGTGACGATGAGAGTCTCGCCGAGCCGGGCCCAAACGCGCTGGTCAGGACGCCCGGGATGTAACGAAGAGGTCGATAAGAGCGCGAATCTTGACCTGAAAACCAGCAAAAGCCCAGGTAGGGCGGCCTGCGACACCCACCCAAGGGTCGGCCGGTGGACCTAACGCACCACAATAAGAACCGTTTGATCTTGGTTCAGGGTCCCGAAATCACCGTCCGCCCGGTCTCCACGAGGCTCCTGGACAGGGATGATGCCCAGTGAGCACCCAGCCGGCAAGCTCACCCGTCGAATCGAACACACGTTCCGCATACCTGGTGGGTCCGAACGGCACCGCCCGCATGGTGACCGTGATCGTAGGAACCGTCGTCGGGCTGACCTTCCCCTTCGGACTCGGCAACGCACGGCGGCTTGAGGTGTTATGCACACGCTGGCCCTGGCTGGGGCGCTGCGTTCACCGGCCTCCGGTGGGGGCCGAACCCCTCGGGATCGGTCACAGTCGGGCGCACGGCCATCGCGTTACTCCTTCTCGAGTGCTTCACACGCCCTCGGAAGGATCACGCGATGGTCGTTCTACGTCACGGACCGCCACTACGGCAAGTCGCCAGATCGTTGCTCTTCGTACACCACGTCCGTGGTCTCCACTTGCGGCCGGTGCCTCGTCTGCGGTGTGCGGGCTGATGGCGGCTACGGCGGCGGTGCCGGGAGGTGCTTCGGGGCGTTCGTCGGTGTCGGCCGCGCGCTGCGGGAGGGGTGCGGGGCTGGTGCCCCCGAATAGGGTCGGCTCGCAGCGAGCGGGCTCCCTGATCAGCCTGCGGCGACTCGCTCCTGGTCGGCCGCCAGCGCGGCGACCGCATACCGCGCCCCCTGGCCGTCCGGCGCGGCCAGGGCGGCCGCCGCGAGCCGCCGGCAGTGAGCCAGGGTGTGCCGGGCCAGGCTGGCCCGCACCGCTGGCAGGGCGATCGGTGCCATGGACAGACTGGTGACGCCCAGGCCCACCAGCACCAGCGCCAGCAGCGGGTCGCTCGCCGCCTCCCCGCAGACGCCGACGGGCTTCCCCGCCGCCCCGGCACCGTCGGCGGCGAGCCGCACCAGGTCGAGCAGCGCCGGCTGCCACGGGTCGAGCAGGTCGGCGAGGCCGCCGGCCATCCGGTCCGCGGCGAAGGCGTACTGGGCCAGGTCGTTGGTGCCGATGCTCAGGAAGTCGCATGCAGCCGCCACCGCCGAAGCCCGCAGTGCCGCCGCCGGGACCTCGACCATCACGCCGGCGACCGCAAGCCCGGCGGCCCGGGCACGGGCCCTGAACGCCGCCGCCTCCGCCGGTGTCGACACCATCGGCGCCATCACCCATACCTTCGCCTCGCTGCCCTCCGCGGCCGCGGCGATCGCCGCGAGCTGGCGATCGAGGAGCCCGGGCGCCCGGCGAGCGGTGCGCAGGCCACGGACGCCCAGTGCCGGGTTCGGCTCGTCTGGTGCGGTGACGAACCGCAACGGCTTGTCCGCTCCGGCGTCCAGCGTCCGAACGACGACCTTGCGACCTCCGAACGCCGCGAAGACCCGCAGGTAGGCTTCCCGCTGTTCGGCCAGCCCCGGTTCGTCCGGGCGGTCGAGGAACAGGAACTCGGTGCGCAGCAGCCCCACCCCGGCCGGGCCCACGGCGCCGATCACGGTCAGGTCCTCCGCGCCGCCGAGGTTGACCAGGAGGTCGACCCCGTGCCCATCGGAGGTTCGCCCCGGCCCGGTGCCTGCGGCGAGCGCCGCCCGCCGGGCATCCTCGCGCGCCTGGGCGCGAGCCAACGCCTCGGCGCCCGGCTCGACGTCGACCACACCGGTGCCGCCGTCGACCAGGACGACCGTCGCGTCGGCGAGGCTTGCGATCCCCGCGCAGGCGACCACCGCCGGGATGCCCAGCGACTTCGCCAGGATCGCGGTATGGCTGGTCGGGCCGCCCTCCTCGGTCACGATCGCGATCACCTCGGCAGGGTCGAGGGTGGCAGTGTCCGCAGGGGCGAGGTCAACGGCGGCCAGCACGTATGGGTGGCCCGGGTGCGGCACGCCCGGCACCGCGCGGCCGGACAGGACCGCGAGCGCGCGGTCCCGGATGTCGTCCAGGTCGGCGACCCGGGCGGCCAGGTACTCCCCGGCGCCGGCAAGAATGCCGCGGTAGTGCGCGAACGCGTCGGCGAGCGCCGCCGGGGCGAGCCAGCCGGCCTTCACCCGCGTGGTAACCAGGTCGGCCAGCCCCGGGTCGCGGGCGATCATCGCCTGTGCGGCGAGAACCTCGGCGGCGTCCCCGCCGGCCCGGGTCCCTCGCGTCTCGAGCTCCGCAGCCACCGCCTCCAGCGCCGCACGGGCAGCGGCATTCTCACCGTGGACGTCCACCTCGACCGCCGGCATCTCGACCGCCGGTGGCGGGGCGCTGCCGGCGGCGGGCCGCGTCGCCATCCGGATCAGCGGTCCGGCGACGGCGCCCGGGCTGACGCCGATGCCTCGCAGCCCACCCACGGGCGAGCTGGCCGCCTCGCATCGGCCGGGTGCCGCCTGCGGTGCTGGGGAGAACATCAGCCCTCCCCAGCGTCGAGGTCGGATTCGATGAGCCCGGCCAACTCGGCGAGCACGGCGCCGGCACCGTCGCCGTCGGCGGCCAGGACCACCTTGTCGCCCCGCCGGGCATCCAGGGACAGTACCCCGAGGATGCTGCGGGCGTCCGTGGGCTCGCCGCCCTCCTTCGCGATGGTGACCTTGACTGGGGCCCGCCCGGCGGCCTGCACCAACAGCGCGGCTGGACGCGCGTGCAGACCGACGGACGAGCCGACGACGGCGTGACGTTCGGCCATGACCTTCTCCTTACTGCCTGCTGGGTTTCGTCACTGCCTGCTGGGTTTCGTCGTTCTCAGCGCGCGCCCTGATTCGCGCCGGCCGCAACGGGTGAGGTGGCGGCGGGGTAGGGGTCGGCTACGCCCGTCGCGTACTCCTGGCCGGGGACCGCGGAGGCCGAGTCGGCCTGCCCTGTGGCCGGGCGCCGCAGTGACTTCGCCACGATCACGGCTGCGGCGGTGACCAGCACGCCGGCGACGATCGCGACGAGGTAGAAGACTGGCCGGCCGATCAGGCCGACCACCCAGATCCCGCCGTGCGGCGCCCGTGAGGTGGCCCCGAGGGCCATGGACAGCGCGCCGGTGACCGCGCTACCCGCCATCAGGGATGGGATGACTCGCAGCGGGTCGGCCGCGGCGAACGGGATCGCTCCCTCCGTGATGAAGGAGGCGCCGAGCAGCCAGCCCGCCTCGCCGGCCTTGCGCTCGGCCGGGCTGAACAGCTTCGGACGGACGACGGTCGCCAGGGCCAGCGCGATCGGCGGGGTCATCCCGGCGGCCATCACCGCGGCCATGATCTCCTGGTTGCCGGCTGCGAGGCTGGCCAGCGCGAACGTGTAGGCGACCTTGTTCACCGGACCGCCCATGTCGAAGGCCATCATCAGGCCGAGCAGGCCGCCGAGCAGGACGGCGTTGCTGCCGCCGAGGCCCTGCAGCCAGTCTGTCATCGTGTCGGTCGCCGCGGCGACCGGCTCTCCCACCACCACAATCATCAGGGCGCCCACGACGAGCGACGCGAGCATTGGTACGACGACGACCGGCATCAGCCCGGCGACGGCGCGGGGGACCTTCACCCGGTTGATCACAAGCACGATCCCGCCGGCCAGCAGGCCGCCGAGCAGACCGCCGAGGAAGCCCGCGCCGGTCTCGCCGGCCAGCAGCCCGGCGACGATCCCGGGTGCGATACCCATCCGGTCGGCCATCGCATAGGCGATGAACCCGGCAAGTATCGGCACCAGCATCGAGAAGGCCGTCGCCCCGATCTTGAAGAGCAGACCGGCCCAGCCGGCCTGTTCAAGCAGGTCAGAGATGTTGGTGACGCCTGGGTAGGTGACTCCTTCGAACTCGCCGCCGTTCACCTTGGTGGCGACTTCGGCGCCGCCGACCATGAACGCCAACGCGATGAGGATGCCGCCGGCCGCGACGAACGGGATCATGTAACTGACGCCCGTCATCAGCCACTGCCGCAGCCGGATGCCGAGGCCCGCGGCCGGGTCGACCTTGGTTGCCGGACCCGCGCCGCGGGCCGTCCCGGTGTGCGCGGCGCGGGTGGCGGCGCCCGCCGCGCCTGCCGTCTCCGCTGGGCCGGCCGCCTGGACGAGCTGCTCGGCCTCGGCGATCAGCCCGGCCGCATCGTTGATCGCCCGCTTCACCGAGGCAGTCACCGTGGGCTTGCCGGTGAACCGGCTGCGTTCGCGCACCTCCACGTCGGCGGCTAATACCACCGCATCCGCGGACGCGATGTCGGCCGGGGGGATGACCGAAGTGCCCGCCGCCCCCTGGGTCTCCACGAGGATGCCATGGCCGGCGGCCCGGGCGGCCTGTTCGAGTGCCTCGGCGGCCATGTAGGTGTGCGCGATGCCGGTCGGGCAGGACGTGACGGCGACGATGTTCATCGGTTCAGACCTCCTTGTTGACGAGATCGGCGACATCGGCGGGATCGACGGCGTCGGCCAGGGCCGAACGGAACTCCGCGTGCACGAGACGGCGGGCCAGCGCGGCGAGGATCGTCATGTGCTCGCTGCCGCCGCCGGACGGTGCGGCGATGAGGAAGATCAGGTGCGCCGGGCCGTCGTCGGCTCCGAAGTCGACCCCGGCGCTCGAACGACCGAACGCGAGCGCCGGTTCGGTCACGTGCGCGGATCGCGCGTGTGGGATCCCGATCCCGCCTTCGATGCCGGTGGGCATCTGTGCCTCCCGGGCTCGGACGTCCGCAAGGAAACCGTCGAGGTCGGTTACCCGTCCCGCGCTGACCAGCCGCTCCGCGAGGGCGCGGGTGGCGGCGTGCCGGTCGACGACGGCGAGCAGGGCGGAATCGAGGTCCAGGTCGACGAGATCGGGTGTGATGAGGTCGGTCATCGGAACGCGTCTCCTTGTCCGGGTATCAGGGCTTGAGCGGGCGGGCGGCGTCCAGGCGGTCGTGCATCGTCACCGCAGCCCGGTCGAGGTCACAGGGGCGTGGCATCCGGCTGCCCGGTAGCGCGACCGCGGCCGCACCCCAGGCCAACGCCTCCGCGATCGCGTCGGGATGCCAGGCGGCCGGACCCGCTGCGTCCGGTCCGGGGCCGTTCGCCAGTGCGGTCCCGCAGGCCGCGAGATATCCGGCGAGCAGCGCGTCGCCAGCGCCCACAGTGGATACCGGCAGCTCGACGGGCGCTTCACCGTGAACGACTGTCCTGCCGTCCATGAACAGTGCGCCGTCCGGACCCAGGCTCGCCAGGACCCGCCTCGCGCCGCGCCGGACCAGTTCCTGGCCGGCGGCTGCCGCCTCGCCGAGGGTACCGACGGGCATGCCGGTCACCTCGGCGAGCTCGTCGGCGTTGGGCTTCACCAGATCCGGTCCGGCTGCGACAGCGGCCCGCAGGGCCGGGCCGCTGGAGTCCACGGCTACCGCGACACCGGTGCCGCGCAGGGCGGTGACGATGTCCGCGTAGAAGCCCGCCGGGATCCCTCGGGGCAGGCTGCCACAGCAGACCAGCCACGCCGCCGGCGCGCCTGAACGTGGGTGGAGCCCTCCGTCCACCGGGTGGGGCGACCCGACGGCAGTGGCAATCGCCTGCGCCCGCAGTTCTGCCGTCTCGGCCGGTGACAGCTCTGGACCCAGTTCATTGATCTTGGTGACGACGCCGCCGGGTTCGACGACCGAAATGTTCATCCGCAGCGCCCCTGCGACCGGTACCGGCACGGCCGTTACCCCGTCGGCCCGCATCAGCCCGCCGATCGCCTCGCCGGTGAGCCCACCGGTGGGCAGGACCGCTCGAACCTCGATGCTGTGGGCGGCGAGCGCCCGGGCCACGTTCACACCCTTGCCGCCGGCATCGAGTCGGGAGGCCTGCACCCGGTGCACCGCGCCCCGAATCAGCTCGTCCAGGTCCACCGTGTGGTCGACGCTCGGGTTCGGGGTCAACGTGACGATCACGCCCGCACCACCCGTGGGCCGGCGGCGGCGAGGTCGGCGGCAACCCGCTCGTCCAGTCCGGTGTCGGTTACGAGGACGTCGACATCTACGAGGTCCCCGAATCGGGCCAGCCGGTCGCTGCCCACCTTGCTGTGGTCGGCGAGCAGGACGGTGCGCCGGGCGGCGCCGATCATCGCCCGCTTGACGGCGGACTCGGCCGGGTCCGGCGTAGTGAGGCCGCGTTCGACTGAGATTCCGTTCGTGCCGAGGAAGGCGACGTCGACGAAGGTGTCGGCCAGCGCGCGCAGGGCCCAGTCGTCGACCCCGGCGAGCGTCCGCCGGCGGATGCGGCCACCGACGTGAAGCACGGAAATCGTCGGCACGGCGGCGAGCCGGACCGCGATGGGCAGCGAGTTTGTGACGACCGTGAGCTCGCGCTCGACCGGCAGGCTTGCGGCGAGCCGGCCGGTCGTGGTACCGGCGTCCAGGATGATCGCGCCTTCGTCCGGCACCTCGGCGAGCGCCGCCTTGGCGATGCGCTCCTTCTCCGCGACGAGCACCGCGTCGCGTGCTGCCAGCGCGGGCTCGAAACCGAGTTTCTCCACCGGGATGGCACCGCCGTGTACCCGGCGCAGCAGCCCGTGCCTGTCCAGGACGGTCAGGTCCCGGCGGATCGTCTCCGTCGTGACCCCGAACTCGACGGACAGCTCGGCGACGTCGACGCGGCCCTCGGTCCGGGCCCGGTCGGCGATCCGTTGCTGGCGCTCCTCGGCATACATGTGGCTCCATTTCCGATCACATGTTGGTCTGTGCATGTTTGCCTGTGAATAAGTGGGAGTCAAGCTATCGCCCCAGACGATTTCGCAACCGATCAAAGGGCATGAGCGCTCCGTCGGCCGCTGATCGACGCGGCCCGGCCCTGTCGACACAGTCCCGGGGCAGGCGGCTCGTCGACGCGGCCCGGCTGCGGCGCGGCGGTCCGGGACACGTGCAGGAAGTCGGCCGCCTGCTGTGTGGTCAGCGCAGCGGAGTCGGGCATGACGTTGATGCGCTTCCCCTCCGTCAGGTGCGACGTCGTGCAGCACGGGACGTCGCGCAGCACGACCTGGAGGCTGTATGACCACCACCCCGGCCCGCATCCGGCTGTCCCGCGCCCCGGGGTGGCGCATGCCGACGGGCGCCGAGAAGGTCGACCGGACCACCCCGTGGGGTAACCCGTTCGATCATCGTGAGTGTGGCCGGGCCGACGCCATCCGGCGGTACGCCGCATGGCTCGCCGGTGAGGGACCGGACAAGCTGCCCGGGGGCCGGCGCGTGGGGATGGTCTCCCGCTCCTGGGTGCTCGACCATCTGCCCGACCTCGCCGGCCATCAGCTGGCGTGCTGGTGCCCGCTGGACGAGCCGTGTCACGCCGACGTGCACAGTGTGCCAACTCGCACCGAGCACAGCCGCCGACCCAGACATCTGAGCCGCTATCAGGGGGTGCTTACGCAAGCAGCGAGGCCGCTAACGTTAGCACCCCTCCGATTGCCCCGACGGCTACTTTCAGTAACCACGGGGGTGGCTGTGGACGTGCGGCGGCCGGTCGACGCGGCAGGCATGATCTTCGCGCGACAGGGTCACCCGAGAGACAACCGCCACGGCGGAACCGTAACCGGTTCGAGATCGGGTGCCTTGTGGAATTGATGGGACTTTCCGCCTGGTTTCCGCGGCGATTGTCCGATTCACCGACGGTGAATAACAGTAAGTGAGTCACGACGTTCCGTGCCGTGGCTCGCACGCTCGACCATCGGTCCCGTCTTCCTGGAGTGGGTGCGCTTGACGTCATTGTGGATCTTCGTAGTCTGTTCCGGCCGTCAGCGGGGTTCCGGTCACCGGATCTCGCGTCTGGCCGCTGCGACGAGGACGAGTGGTCGCCCGGCGGCTGCGAGGACCTTTGGAGGATTCACAATCACCCCCGGGAAACAGGCATCGACATCCTGCCGTGGATCAACGTAGATAACGGATCTTTACGTTGAGTGGCGGATAGCGAGCGAGCCGCTACGGGTAGCGCCGACGCTACCTGGGCCGCTGCCCCTCCCACCCGTCGCGACCTGCACGCGGATCGACAGTGGTGGTTTCGCTGCCGCACTGGTCGGGTGGGCTAGCACGATTATCCGCGAAGAGAACGAGAACCCCGACGGCCCGGCTGACGACAGTTCCCCGGAGAGAAATACCGACAATGACAAGGCCGTCGAAGGAAAGAAATGCCAACCGAGAGGGTGTTACCATGTCGTCGCCGATCATCGGACGAAAGGGTTTGCCATGCCCCCTGCCGCTGTCACCGAAACGGCTGTACCGCCATCTGCGGAATCCATGCGGCGGCTGCGCGCCGTGTTCTATCTCCGCGTCTCCTCGAAGTCGCAGGTACGCACGGACTACCACCCCGAGGGAATCTCGATCCCCGCGCAGCGCGCCAAATGCGGCGAAAAGGCGGAGGGCATCAATGTCGACGTGGTCGACGAGTACGTGGAACCAGGCGCCTCCGCCCACAAGGATCCGAACAAGCGCCGCGCGTTCCTCGCGATGGTCTCCCGCATCGAGACGCAACGCGATATGGAATCATGGCCGCGATCAACCAGTACCAGTCGGCCGCGAGCGGCAAGGACATCTCCTACAAGATGACGCAGAAGGCCAGCAACGGCGGAACCCCGGCCTCGCTCCGATCGGCTACCTCAACGTCCGGATCAGGACCCAATGCCGTGAAGCGTATTTCGATCTTGTAGGTAGCTGATCACGTTGTGTGTGGGGCGAGTGGGTGGAGGCGGATCGTGGCGGGGCCTGG
>NZ_MAXA01000272.1 GCF_001854695.1 Parafrankia soli | reverse complement strand
GGCCATGGACGGGGGTTAAAAAATATGGCACTGACTATTCGGTACGCTGTTGAGTTCTCAAGGAGCAGATGCGACCGTTCTTCGCCTTCCGGCGTTGCCCGGTGCGTCTTTTTCAGCTTACTCGGTGTTTCTGGCCTTTGTCAAACCGCTCTGTCTTGGCTGGCGATTCGGACTTCGGCTTGGCTGTTTGCCGTATCCGTTTCGGCCTTTCGGCCCCGGCTGCGGCGACTCGGTTAAGTTACCGAGACTTTCGGGTTTGTGTCAAATCACTCCGGCCGAGCCGGTGACTGCCACTCTTTCCAACCTTACCGCATCGTTTTCGGGCCTCTTCCTCGGGGGGTCTGCCTGCCGGGCACCGACGCGTACCGGGCGAGGTTCGCGGCCTGGCGCGCCCGCCAGCCGGAGCTCTACTGCCAGTGCCTGGCGGCCTACGGCGGCCTCCCGGGCTGGCATGTCGTCCTCCGGAACTGGTCGTTAGTGGGCGGTCGATCCTGCGGACGACCGGAGGCGGTCGTCCGGCGAGAGCGTACGAGGCGGTGCGGGCCGAGATGGTGCACCGTCGAGCCAGGGTGGACACCGAAGGCCGCGGCGTGCCGTCGCACGCCTCGATCACCTGGGCTCCCCCGATCAGCCTGGAGAACCAACAGAGATCCATGCCCAGGCGGCGACGAGCGGTGGCGAGCAGCCCGACCACCGGGTCCGGCTCCGCCGGACCCCACCGGGACGGCGGCGTGGCGCCGCCACGACCACAGGCCTCGGTCACGTGCACCTCCCCCACGGCACTCGCCAGCATGTTTCCCACGCCTCCACCAGGAACACGTCTCCCGTACTAGAGTTCCGCGCATGCATCTGCTTCAGATCTACGGCTGACACGGACGGGCCGCGTGCCCGTCCCGCAGGCCCACGGATGTGCTCGGCGACAGGCGTGCCGCGACGAGCACGGACCCCGCGGGTCTGCCGTGTCCCTTTCCGCCACGGATCTGCCGCAGACCTGAAACGAGCGTGCTCCCATGCCTCGTCACCGTTCCCATGTCGCGATGGTCGGTGTCCCCGCCGTCAGCCACGTGCTCCCCAGCCTTGAGGTCATCCGCGAGCTGGTTGCTCGCGGCCACCGGGTGAGCTACGCCAACGACCCGGCCGTCGCCGACCTGATCACTGCCACCGGCGCCGAGTTCGTCCCATACGACTCCCGGCTGCCGGTCACCGACAACGACTGGCCGGACGACCCGATCGCCGCGATGGGTGTCTTCCTCGACGACGCCATCCAGACGCTCCCGCAGCTGCGGGCCGCCTACGACCGCGACCGCGCGGACCTCTACCTGTACGACATCGGTGCCTATGCCGCCCGCGCCCTCGCGGAGGCCCAGGGCCTACCCGTACTGCAGCTGTCCCCGACCTACGTGGCCTGGAACGGCTACGAGCAGGAGGTCGGGGCGCAGCTGCGGCGCCTGCCGGGCGCCGACGCGTACCGGGCGAGGTTCGCGGCCTGGCTCGCCGCGTGCGGGGCGGCCACCCTGGACGTCGACGCCTTCTCCGGCCGCCCCCCGCGTGCGCTGGCGCTGATCCCCCGGACCATGCAACCGCACGCGGACCGGGTCGACAGCGGCGTGGTGACGTTCGTCGGCCCCTGCTTCGGCGCCCGGACGGACCAGGGCTCCTGGGAACCCCCGTCCGCGGCCGGGAAGCTGCTGCTGATCTCGCTGGGTTCGGCCTACACACGCCAGCCGGAGTTCTACCGCCAGTGCCTGGCGGCCTACGGCGGCCTCCCGGGCTGGCACGTCGTCCTCCAGATCGGGAGGTACACCGACCCCGCGGAGCTCGGCGACATCCCGTCCAACGTCGAGGTGCATCCCTGGGTGCCCCAGCTCGCGATCCTGGAGCAGGCCGACGCGTTCGTCACCCATGCCGGCATGGGTGGCAGCAGCGAGGGGCTCTTCACCGGCACTCCCATGATCGCCGTCCCACAGGCCGCCGACCAGTTCACCAACGCCGACCGGCTCGTCGAGCTCGGGGTGGCGCGCCGGGTCGACATGGCGGACGCCACCGCCGCGGTGCTGCGTGCCACCCTGGCGGGCCTCGTCGGCGACCCGGAGGTCGCCCGCCGCTCGGCGTTGCTGCGCGCCGGGACGCGGGCCGAAGGCGGTACGGCGCGGGCCGCCGACCTCGTCGAGGCCATGCTGGGCTGAGCCGAGGCCATGCTGGGCTGAACGGAGCGCGGGGTGGTGAGGTTCGCAGACTCACCACCCCGACGGCCCCATCGACCTGACCCGACCCGGGCGTCCGGTCGGACTCGGGCGTTGACAGGCCGGGCGCCGCGGCCGACAGTTGCCGCCATGCCCGCCGACGTGACCCCGGAGCGCCTGCCGAAGGCCGCCTACGACAAGGAGCTGGCCCGGCTGCAGACCGAGCTGGTGCGCATGCAGGAATGGATCGTCCACACCGGGCGGCGGGTCGCCGTCATCATGGAGGGCCGGGACACCGCCGGCAAGGGTGGCGTCATCAAGCGCATCACCGAACGTCTCAATCCCCGCCATTTCCGGGTCGTCGCCCTCGGCACGCCGACCGAGCGGGAACGCACCCAGTGGTACTTCCAGCGTTACATCATCCATCTTCCGGCGGGCGGCGAGATCGTGTTCTTCGACCGGAGCTGGTACAACCGGGCCGGGGTGGAACGGGTGATGGGATTCTGCACGGACGAGGAATACGAGGAGTTCCTGCGGACGTGCCCCCAACTGGAGCGCGCGCTGGTCCGCTCGGGGCTGACCCTGGTCAAGTACTGGCTCTCGCTGAGCGACGCCGAGCAGGAGCGCCGGTTCGCGGACCGGATCAAGAACCCGGAGAAGCGCTGGAAACTCTCCGACATGGACCTGCAGGCCCGTGCCCACTGGGTCGACTACGCCGAGGYCAAGGACGAGATGTTCGCATACACCGATATCCGGCAGGCCCCGTGGTACGTGGTCGACGCGGATGACAAGCGCAGCGCCCGGCTGAACCTGATCAGCCACCTGCTGTCGACGGTGCCCTACGAGACCCTCCCCTACCCGGCCGTCGACCTGCCGCCACGCCAGGACCGGGCTTACAAGCGCCCGCCGATCGACAGCCAGACCTGGGTCCCCCACCGCTACACCGTCGAGTAACCAGCCCGACCCGACCCCCTCGTGTCCTTCTCGCCGAGCAGCAGATCCGTCAACAGGTCACGCAGAACCTCGTGGCCGTCCAGGCTGAGCACYGACTCCGGGTGGAACTGGAGCCCCGCGAAGGTCGGCCCACGCAGCGCGTGCACCGCCTCGTCCCGCCGGTCGCCCGGGTTGCCGGCAGGATCCCGAACGCCCACGGAGTCGCGGGCGAGTCGGACCGCACCGTGGGGGGTGAGGATCTCGTCCTGGTCGAACTCCGCGGTGAAGGTGGAGTAGAAGCCGACCCGGCGCCGGTGGCCGAACAGGTCGATCTCGCGGGCCAGCCCCTGGTAGGTGGCCTCCCGGCGGCGCAGGCGCAGCCCGAGCAGGCCGGCGAGGAGCTGGTGGCCCAGGCAGATCGCGAGCATCGGCCGCCGCCGTGCCAGCAGGTCGGCCACGACACCACGCATCGCCGCCATCCGGGGGTCGGCACGCACTGTTGGATCTCCCGGGCCGGGGCCGGGCACCACCAGGTCGAATCGGGCGGTGTCCCCGGCCGAGTGCCACGGCCGCACGGTGACCGTCAGGCCGAGTGCGCGCAGCTGGTGGGCGAGCATCCCCGTGAAGGTGTCCTCGCCGTCGACGACGAGCGCCGACCTGCCGGCCAGCCCGGGGGCCGGGTTCGGCGCCGGGGCGCGTTCCGCCATCCAGAACCGGGCCAGGCCGAGGTTGCGGCCGGCGAGCACGGCGGCGATCTCCGGATCGGCTCCCAGCGGGACGCCCGCGCCGACGGGGTCAGCCACGTCCCTGACGGCGCCCGGGGCCGGGGCCGCTCCGGTGGCGGGCGGGCGCAGGCCCAGGGCGGCGAGCATCCCGGCGGCCTTGGTGTGTGTCTCCGCCGTCTCGCCGGCCGGGGTGGAGTGGCGGACGAGGGTCGCGCCGACCGGCACGCGCAGGTCGCCGCCGGGCGAGATCTCCGCGGTCCGGATCAGGATCGGCGCGTCGAGGGTCTGCGCGCCCGCCTCGTCCCGGCCGAGCAGGGCGAGCACGCCGGCGTAGTAACGCCGCCCGCGGCCCTCGTGCCGGGCGATCACCCGGAACGCGTTCTCCAGCGGGCTGCCGGTGACGGTCGGGGCGAACATCGTCTCGCGCAGTACCTCCCGGACGTCGAGGCAGCCCCGTCCGGCCAGCAGGTACTCGGTGTGGACGAGGTGCGACATCTCCTTGAGGTACGGCCCGAGCACCTGCCCGCCGTGCTCGGYGACCCGGGCCATCATCTTCAGCTCCTCGTCGAGCACCATGAACAGCTCGTCGATCTCCTTGCGGTCGGACAGGAACCGCAGCAGGGCRCCGCGGTCGGGCCCGGAGGCCGGCAGCCGGTGGGTGCCGGAGATCGGGTTCATCCGCACCAGCCCGGCGTCGACGCTGACGTGGCGTTCCGGGGTGGCCCCGACCAGGATGCGCGTTCCGGTGTGGACGAGGAACGTCCAGTAGGCGCCCCGTTCGCCGGTGAGCAGGCGGCGCAGCGCGGTGAGCGCGGCGGTCAGCGGCGGGCCCGCGATCGAGGCGGTGTAGGTGCGGTGGATGACGAAGTTCGCGCCCTCCCCGCGACCGATCTCGTCGCGGAGCACCTCGCCCACGATCTCGGCGTAACGCTCGTCACCGATGTCGAACCGCCCGCCGGTGGCGGTCACGGCGCCCGCCGGCAGAGCCGCGAGAGCGGCCGGCAGCGGCACCCGCTCGTGCCCGTTGACCCGAAGGCACTCCAGCGGGGCGCCGTCGTCGACGCAGGCGAAGCCGCGTTCGACGATCTGCCGGAACGGCACGAGCGCCAGCGTGCGCGGCCCGGCCGGCCCCGGTGGCAGCGGGATGTCGGCCAGCCGGGAGGCGACCTCGACGTCCCCGGTGAGGACGTCGAGATGATCGGCGCCTTCGCGGCGGAGCAGCGCGAACGGGCCGGGGTCCCGGCCCGCGGTGAGCGCGCCGAGCAGGTGGCGGAGCAGTTCCATGGTCGTTTCCTTGGTCGCCGGGCGGTCGCCTGGACTCGGCGATCAGCCCTGCCCCGGGATGGGAAACAACGGCGGCCGCCGGGCAGGGCGGCCGCGGGAGAGATCTACGCGCGGTGGGAGTGGGCCGCCACTGTGACGGGCCACCAGAAGTTCATCCGCGCGAGCATGCGGGGCATGCTAGCCGACGGCGCGGACCCGCGCTCCGCGGTACCACCGCCGAGCGACTGGCGTCCGCGCGCCCACCGGGCCGTCAGGGCATTGGCGCCGCCGGATCCGGCAGGTCGACGAACTGTCGTGCCTGCAGGTTGAACAGCTCCTGGTAGATGCCGGGCCGTGTCATCAGCTCGGCGTGCGTGCCGTTGTCGACGACCAGGCCCTCGTCGAGGACGTAGATGCGGTCGGCGGTGCGCACGCTGGCCAGCCGGTGGGTGATCAGCAGGACCACCCTGTCCCGCCCCTGCTCGCGGATCAGGTCGAAGAGCGCCTGCTCGGCGCGGGCGTCGAGGGCCGCGGACGGCTCGTCCGCGATGAGGAACGGGGCGTCCCGGTAGACCGCCCGCGCGCAGGCGATCCGCTGCCACTGCCCGCCGGAGAGGTCGTGCCCCGAGTTGTACTGCCGGGCCAGCGAGGTGTCGTAGCCGTACGGCAGCTTCTCGATCACCTCGGCCGCGCCGGTGGCCGTCGCGGCCGGGATCACGCTGTCCGGGCCGTCCGCCGCGAGCCGGTCGATGTTCCCGACGGCGATGTTGAGCCGGGCCGACATCGGCCACTGTGTGTACTGCTGCGGGATCAGACCGACCCGTGCCCGGACGCTGTCCGGGTCGACCTGGGCCAGGTCGACCCCGTCCCAGCTGACCGTCCCCTCGTCCGGTTCGTACAGGCCCGCGAGGATCTTCGCGAGGGTGGACTTGCCGCTGCCGTTGGCGCCGACGAACGCGACGACCTGGCCGCGCCGCAGCTCGACGGTGACCCCGCGCAGCGCCGGGGTGTCGGTGTGCGGGTAGGTGTAGGTGGCGGCGTCGACCCGGACGACCGCCGGTTCGGCCGGCGCCATGTCGCCGCGTGGCGTCGGTACCCGGCGGGCCGCCTCCGCGATCCACGACCGGTACTCCCCGAAGTACAGGAAGTTCTCGAAGGCGCTGTTCAGGCTGTCGAGCGCCGAGGACAGCGCGCCTCGCCCGTTCCGGATGGCCAGGACCGCCGTGCCCGCGGCGGCGAGCGGCATGATCTCGGCGTTGAGCAGGAGGACCAGCGTCACGTACACGGCCCCCAGCGCGAGTCCGGACACGACTTCCCCGGTCAGCCGGTACAGCGCCTGGCCCCGGGCGACGCGCACCTGCTCGGCCTCGTTCTCCCGGGCCAGCGCGATGTACTCGTCCAGCAGGAAGCGGTTCAGGCCGAACGAGCGGATCTCCGCGGAGCAGTCCCGGTCGGTCATGTGGTTGCGCAGCATGAACTGACGCCGGATCTTGCGGATGCGCCCGAGCCAGGAGGCGTGCGCCAGCCGCGCCGAACGTGCCGTCGCCCAGCCGTCCGGCAGAATCGAGAGCACCAGCAGCGGCAGCAGGAGCGGGTGCAACACACCCAGGACGCTGCCGGCGGCGACCATCTGCACCCCCGAGGTGAACACGTTGACCGCGTTGTCGACGAGCTGACGCCCGCTGGCGGCACCCCGCTCGGCCGCATCAAGATCGTCGACGAACCGGGGGTCGTCGAAGGACATCACGGACGTCCGGGTGGCCAGGTCGAGTAGCCGCACGATCGAGACGCGGTCGACCCTGGGCCCGAAGCGGCTCTGCAGGAGGCTGGTGACCAGGGAGATCGCCGTCCGGACGACGCCGGCGCCGACGACGAGGACCAGCGCGGGAATCGCGTCGTGCAGCCGCTGCGGGGTCGGCCCCTCGCTGAGCACCGCCGTCAGCGCGCCGGCGACGGCGAGCAGGCCGGCGGCCTCGACCAACCCGGACAGAACTCGCAGGCCGACCATGGTGACCAGGCCGATCCGGTCGGCCTCCCAGGCCAGTGACCAGGCCAGCCGGAGCAGCCCTGGCAGCCGCCGGGTCATCGCGAGCACGCCGGTCCGTTCCATTGTCCGGTCGTGCCGGCTCCATGGGCGTGGGGTGTCGTCGTCCTCCTTTCCATAGGTCAGTACCGGGTCACGTGCCTGCACCGGTGCGCCGGTCCCCGGATCGGGCCCCTCGGGCGGTCGGGATCGGGCCTCTCGCTGCGCCGGAACGAGACTGATGGCGTCGGGATCTCGGTCCACCGGCACAGCCTGAGCGGCGAGGCGGCGATCCGCCCCGCCTTTGAAGGGGATTTGCTGTCTGGGTGATCAGGGTCCGTTCCCGCCCCAGTGGACGGCCGGCCTGTGCGACGGGAGTCAGCCGAGGTGTTGCCCGTACAGGTGAGCCACTGCCATCGCCATGAGCACCCTGCGCTCGGTCACCATGACCGCGCGGTACTCGTGCCAGTCCGGGTGCTCGCCGGCGGCGGCCCGGTAGTAGTCGACCAGGGCCTCGACCTCGGGACCGTGTGGGTCCGCTCCCGGCCCGGTGAGGGTGACCGGGCCCTCCACGGTCGCCCACGACCGGCCGTCGGGGCTGGTGACCTCCAGCGCCGCCCAGGGCTTGCGGCGCAGGTTCGCCGTCTTGGCCCGGCCCTCCGTCATCGACACGTAGAGCACACCGGACTGCTCCTCGTAGAACGGCAGGACGGGCGACAGCTGCGGACGGCCGTCCGATCTGATCGTGGCCAGGACACCGAGCCGGCTCTGCGCGAGCAGCGCGTGCGGGTCGAACGGTGAGTCGGTCATGTCCTGACCAAACCGCGACCGGAGGTTCTCTGTTCCAGGCGAATCAGGCGCCGAGCGCGGTCATCTTCTCGTGCGCTGTGACGTCCGGCTCTTCGACAACTCCGACGACGGTTTCGACCTGTGGGCCTTCGCCAGCCCGTGTCATTCTCCGCGCTGAAGGCGAGCCTTTCTGCGAGCAACGGAAAGCCCGCGACCATCGGCGGCAGAACGGACGCCATCGGGAACTGGCACCTCGGTGCCAGCCATCGGGTGAGCCTGGGACCTCAGATCAGGTTGGCGCGAGAATGACCATCTCCCATCTCAAGACGGAAAATCGGTGGAGGCTTCACATGCCCTTTCCACGATTACCGGGCAGGCGCGTCACCGCGCTGCTCGCCGCGGCGGCCTGCACGTCCGCGGTGCTCGCGGTCTGCGGCCCGGCCGCGACCGCGGCGCCCGGGGCGGGCGCCGGAGCGGGCGCCGTCGCGTCCCCGACGATCACCGAGCCGGCGGCTGGTAGCCACGGCTTCCCGTTCCAGGCATCGGAGACGATGCCCAATCCGACCCTCATCCGTACCGATCTGAGGGTGCCGACCTTCGTCGTGCTGACCGAGACCGACATGACGCTCCATGTGACCGCCCGGCAGCCGGACTCGGCGACCGTACACACCTGGGAGCTCGCCGGCACCTCCCATGCCGACCAGTGGCTCCTCACCACCGGGCAGCCCGTGTACGAGCGCATGTTCGGCAAGCCCGTTCCGCCTCGCGACTGCGGGGCCGATACACCGCCCATCAACGACGGCCCGGCGCACTACTCCCTGAACGCCGCCCTGTCGGCCGTGAACCGGTGGATGCGGGGCGGGCCCGCGCCGGCCACCGGCACGATCCTCAGCATGCAGGGCAACACGCCGGTCCGCGACCCGGCCACCGGGCTGGCCCGCGGTGGCATCCGGCTTCCGGACGTCGCGGTGCCCACCAGGACCCTGACCGGACAGCGCTTCACCGAGGGTGCCGCAGCCCTGTTCTGCGGCCTGTTCGGCGCGACCGACCCGTGGAACGGCGACGCCGACCCCTGGGACACGCACAACGCGGGCGACCCGTCCAACCCGACCGCGCCGCAGACCGCGGAGCCGGTGCTTCGCCAGCTCTACCCGACCCACGCCGACTACGTGAACAAGGTGCGGGCGTCCGCGTGGACGTCGGTGTTCCGCGGGTTCCTGACACCCGCGGACGCCAGGACCATCGTCACCGCGGCTCAGAACTCCACTGTCGGCGGCTGACCGAGCCAGCGACAATCAGAGCCCGACCTGCGGGCCGCCTGCCGGGCCACCTGCGGGCCGCCCGCGGGCCGCCTCCGGCGCCGTCGACTCCCGGCCGGACCCGGGCTCGGCGCCGGCGGTGGCCGCGGTCACCGGGCGACCGTGTCGCTCACGCTGGAGCGTTCCATCATGCCGTTCGCGGTCTCGCCGTCCCAGGTGTAGCGGGCGATGGCCTGCTGCAGGTTCAGGCGCTGGGAGCCGATGTCCGCGCCCATCACCGCGAAGGTCGACAGGAGCGACTCGCCGTGGATCGTCGTCGTCCGGCCGTCCTCGGTCTCGAGGGTGACGGAGACATCCTCGCCGGTGGGCCGCAGCTCACGCAGCCAGGGCGCGTCCACGACGCGGGCCGGGATGAGCGCACCGTCGCCCTCGAAGAGGAAGCCCTCGTTGAAGGTCGCCTTGCCGTCGGCGCGCGGCGGGTAGAGGCACAGACCGAACGCGCGCCCGCTCGGGAACAGCGCCGACTGCCAGACGTGCCCGCGGAAGGTGGCGAGCCGGCGAACGCCCGCGCGGCGGATCCGCAGGCCACCGCCGTTGAGCTCGTGGACCTCGTCGTCGACCTGCAGGCTGCCGGTCACCCGGGAGAGCTGCTCGAAGCGGGGGCCGCCCATCAGGTCGCCCTCCTCCTGGGTGGCGAGGACCCGGCCGGCCTCCTCGAGGAGCGTGCCGCCCTCCCACGGCGGCACCGCGGACCTGATGTCCAGCTCGAGGCGCACCTCGACGGTCGGCCCGCCGGTGACGCCGCGCTTCCAGCCGCCGATCTGGCCTTCGGCGGAGGTCACCACCGCGGAGCCCTCCAGGTGCATCTTCCAGTGCCGATAGGGCTCGACCAGCTCGAAGGACAGCGGCCCCGCGCCCAGGACGCGGGCCTTCCCGTCCGCGCCCAGCGGGTCGTGCACCTTCCTGGGGCCGTACATGTTGAGCACCCGGCCGCCGGCGAACGCGATGTTCACCTGGATGTCGTGGGTGTCCCACTGGTCCGCGGCGGCCTCGATGCCGATTCGGGGTAATCCGAACTCGACGCCGTCGTCCCACACCCACGCGTTGACCGACTCGCGCATGTCCGGGTTGTCGGGCTGGGCGGGGAACACGTACTCGCGGTCGTCGCTCAGACCGCCGGTCAGGTCGATCGCCATGGTGTCTCCTCCACATCTCGGTCGGCCGGGCGCCCACGCGCCCGCGCCGCGGAACAGGTAGTCAGGTAGTAAAGCCCGGGGTCTCCCGGGCATCCACAGGCTTGCCGTTCTCGGTCGTGCCGGGGATCGGGCCCTCGGCCTGCCGCGACTCGTGGACGCCCAGCTCCTCGAGCAGCAGGCGGCGGGCCTGTGCGAAGCCCGGGTCGCCCACGGCGCGCGGGCGGGGCAGGCCGATCGGCCGGTCGAGCGAGATCCGGCCGTCGGTCAGCACGACGGCGCGGTCGGCGAGGACGACGGCCTCGTCGACGTCGTGGGTCACCAGGAGCACGGCCGGCCGGTGCCGGGCGCAGTGCTCGCCGATGAGCTCGCGCATCCTGATCCGGGTGAGCGCGTCGAGCGCGGCGAACGGCTCGTCGAGCAGGAGCAGCCGCGGCTCGCGCACCAGCGCCCGGGCCAGGGCGACCCGCTGGGCCTGGCCGCCGGAGAGCGTGGACGGCCAGGCGTCCGCCCATTCGGCCAGCCCGACCTCGGCGAGGGCGGCGCGGGCCGCCTCGCGCGCGCCGCGGCCACCCCGCTGCCCGACGACGACGTTGCGCCAGACCTTCTGCGACGGCACCAGCCGGGGCTCCTGGAAGACGACGGTGCGGGTGGGCGGCACCCAGACCGCGCCGTCGTCGGCGGCCTCGAGGCCGGCGAGGATGCGCAGCAGTGTGGTCTTGCCGCTGCCACTGGCACCGAGCAGCGCCACGAACTCGCCGGCGTGGATGGCGAGATCCACCCCGTCGAGCACCGGGCGTTCGAAGGTCTTACGGGCCGCCCGGACCTGTACGGCCAGCTCACCGCCGGCCTGCGCGCCGGTGCCCGGGCGTGGCGGCGCCGCCGGGCCCGCGCTCGTCGAGCGGCTCATCGGACGGCCAGGCCGCGGTGCCACGGCATCAGCAGGCGTTCGAGCACCCGGACCACCAGGTCCGACAGGAGCCCGAGCACGGCGTAGATGGCCAGCACCACCACCAGGACGTCGACCTGCTGCATCGACTGCGCCTGGTACATGAGGTAGCCGAGGCCGGCGCTGGAGTTGATCTGCTCGGCGGCGATGAGCGMGAGGACGGAGATCCCGAGGCAGTACCGCAGCCCGGTGAGGATCGACGGCAGCGCCAGCGGAATGATCACTGTGAGCACGAGCCGGGCCCCGCGCAGGCCGAACACCTCCATGGCCTCGATGACCCGGCGGTCCACGTTGCGGACGCCGTTGTAGGTGTTCAGGTACATCGGGAACAGCGTGGCGAGCGAGATCAGCAGCACCTTCGGCAGGTCGCCGATGCCGAGCCAGACGATGAACAGCGGCACGACCGCGAGGAAGGGAATGGTCCGCAGCATCTGCAGCACCGCGTCGAGCAGCTCCTCGCCGATCCGCCACAGGCCGGCGACGACACCGAACAGCAAACCGGCCGCCGCCCCGAACAGCGCCCCCCGCAGGGCCAGGCCGAGCGACACCGACACCTGGTGGAACAGCTCGTCCTCGCGCACCAGGTCACCGAAGGTCTCGACCATCCGCGGAGGTGAGACGAGAACGTCGGACGAGATCCAGCCCGCCTCGGTGCCCCACCACCACAGGCCGAACAGGATGAGGGGCAGCAGAGCGCGCAGCGCCAGTGACGCCCCGCGCCCGTGCGTGTGCCGCCGTGACGCCCGCGGGCGGACGAGGCCGGGCGCCGGCGGCAGGTCCGCCCCGGCGCCCGGAGCGGCGGCCGCCCCGGCCAGACCAGGCCCCCCGCCGGCCAGGTCGGGCGCCCCGGCGCGGGACGCGCCCGAGGGCAGCAGGTCGGTCATGACGGACCAGGCCGGCCCTGGGCCACCGCGTTGATGATCGGGTTGTAACGGTCGTCGAAGACCGTCGACGTGTCGATCTTCGCCTTCAGCACGCCCTGGTCGGCGAAGAAGTCCGCCTCGCGCTGGTGGGCGTCGGTGACCGTCCTGTCGATCGGCACGTAGCGCAGGGGCGCGAGGTCGATGATGGCGCGGGCGACGGTGTCGTCCACCTTGTAGGTGGGCTTCACGATCGCGATGGCGGCGTCCGGGTGGGCGTTGTACCAGTCCTGCGCCTGCGCGAGCCGGCCGAGAAAGTCGCCGATGGCGTCGCTGAGCCCGGCGTCGGAGAGAGCGCCGTTCCGTGCGACCAGGTAGTTGACTCCGGGCAGCACACCCGCGCCGGTCATGAGGACCCGGTCGGTGCCCTTCGCCAGCATCATCGCCAGGGGCGGTCCCCCGCTGGCGATGACGTCGATGTCGCCGCGGTCGTAGGCGGCCTGCGCGCCCTGCTGGAGGTTCACCAGTTTCACGTCGTCGGTCGTGAGGCCGCCCTTCTCCAGCGCCTTCGCGACCAGGTACTGCGACACCGTGCCCTGGCTGTTGAGGATCGTCGCGCCGCGCAGGTCCGCGACGGACCGGATCGGCGAGTCCTTCTTCACGACCAGCGCGAAGTTCGACTTCGCCGGGTCGACGATCCGGGCGGCCCCGACGACCGTCACCGGGCTGTGCGCGGCCTGCGCGAACACCACCGGGGTCTCGCCCATCACCCCGAGGTCGACGTCCCCGCCGGTCTGCGCCGCGATCACCGTGGGGCCACCGCCCTGGAACTGGCTCCACTCGATCTTGTAGGGCGTGTCCTCCAGCTCGCCGGAGGCTTCCAGCACGGAGCGGACCCCGTTGACCTGGTCACCGAAACGCAGCGTGACGCCGGAGAGGTCGTTCGCCGCCGCCGCGGCCGTACCCGGCGCCGGGTCGCTCCCGCCGCAGGCCGCCGCGAGCAACCCGGCCAGGGCGAGGGGAACAACCACCAGCAGCCGTCGGGACCGGCGTCCGGTCGGACGGCCGATCATGAGGACTCGTAGCGGAACGGACGGCGCGGGCGTAGCGTCACGGCCTGCGGGCAGTCGGCCCTCATCCCCCATGTGACCCCCTCGGCACCGGCTACACGAGCGCGCACCGTTTCCCCCATCTCCGGTCGGGAAGCTTTGACGGCAGCATGATGTCACGAATACGGGTGGGTCCGCAATGGCGGAAGGCCTGGCCAGACGGCTCCGGGAACGCGAAAAGGCTTGCGGCCAACGAGGATGTCGTTGGCCGCAAGCCTTTTCAGGACCGCCAGGTCAGGTCGAGACGGACTCCTTCGTCGCCGGCTCCGCAGCCGGCGCCGCCGTCTCGGAGGCCGCTGCCTCGGGCGTCTCCGCCGGCGCCTCGGCGGCGGCGGGCTGCTCCGCGGCGGGCTCGGCCGCCGAGGTGGCGACCGCACCGTTCGCGGCCGCCGGGGCCGCCGGGGCCGCCGCGGCCGCCGGGCCGGTGACGGCCTCGACCCCGGCCAGCCGGTCGCCGAGCTGGGCGAGGTCGTAGGACTGGCGGGCCATCCAGAACCGGAGGAAGCCGGTCAGGGAGTAACGCAGGAACAGCGCCGCCCCCACCACGCTCGCGACCACGCCGCCCAGGCCGAGCGCGAGGGCGTCGCGCTGGACGAGCGGGTCCCGGGTGCCGTGCGACATCGCGTACGCCGTCACGCCGAGAGCGGCGCCGACCACCAGTAACGCCACCCCGAGCCGTACCCACAGCTGAGGCCGGCCGGCCGCCGGATCGGGGATCTTCAACTCCCCGAGCTCGCGGACGAAGCGGTCCGCGCGCGCGTCAGTGGACGTCATGTGGAACTCCCCAGATAGAGGGCGGATAGTTCGGCGCGCAACTCGCTGTCGGGGGCGCCCTGGCGTTCGACCCGTCCACGCACCAGTACCGCCGCGTGGTCGGCGATACCGAGAACCGCGGCGGCGAACTGCTCCACCACCAGGACGGCGACGCCCTGCTGGGCGATCTCGGCCACCTGCTCGTAGAGACGGGCGACCACCAGCGGGGCCAGCCCCATGGACAGCTCGTCGAGGAGCAGGACGGCGGGGTCGGTGGCCAGCCCGCGGGCGAGGGCGAGCATCTGCTGCTCCCCGCCCGACATGCTTCCCGCGGCCTGGTTGGCACGCTTCGCGAGGATGGGGAACCGCGCGAACGCGATCTCCTCGATCTGCTCCCGGGAACGACCGGTGAAGGTCATCATCAGGAGGTTGTCCCGGACGGACAGGTTGGGGAAAACCCCACGCCCCTCCGGGATGAGGCAGACCCCCGCGCGCGCCAGGTCGCGGGGGTTCGCTCCGGTCATGTCGCGCCCGCCCAGCAGCAGCCGGCCCGACTCGGCCCGGTGCGTGCCGGCCGCGACTTTCAGCGTGGTCGTCTTGCCCGCGCCGTTCGGCCCGAGCAGGGCGACCACCTGACCCGCCGCGACGCTCAGGCTCACGCCGTGCAGGACGGTGATCTTCCCGTAGGCGGCGCGGACGTCCCGCAGTTCCAGGAGAGGTGTCATGCCGCGTCTCCCAGGTAGGCGGCCAGGACGAGCTCGTCGCGCCGGATCTCCTCCGGAGAGCCGGCGGCGATGACCTTGCCCAGGTCGAGCACGTACAGGTCGTCGCACACGCTCATGACCAGATCCATGTCGTGTTCGACGATGACCACGGTGGTCCCGTCGGCGGCGAGCGAGCGCAGCAGGTCGGCGAAGCGCTCGGTCTCCTCGGCGTCCTGCCCGGCGGCGGGCTCGTCGAGCAGGAGGAGCTTCGGCCGGACCGTCAGCGCCCGGGCCACCTCCACCAGCCGGGCGACGCCCGTCGGCAGCGTGTCGGCGGAGGTGTCCGCGATGCCGGTCAGGCCGAGCCTGTCCAGTACCTCGGGGACCAGGGTCGCCGCCTTGCGGCGCTCCGGGCCCAGCTCCGCGGCGACGAGGAGGTTGTCGCGCACGCTCAGCCGGCCGAACAGCTCCAGCCGCTGGAACGTCCGGGCCAGCCCGTGCTTGCTGCGCCGTGACGGGCCCAGCCGGGTGACGTCGTGGCCGTCGATGAACACCTGCCCGGACGACGGCCGGCGCAGCCCGGAGATCACGTCGAACAGCGTGCTCTTGCCGGCCCCGTTGGGCCCGATCAGCCCGGTGACCCGCCCCTTCTCGGCCGCGATGGCGACGCCGTCGAGGGCGCGAACGCCCCCGAAGGCGACCGTCACGTTCTTAACCTCCAGCAATGCCACGGGCCAGCACCTCCTCGTCCTCGCGACGCCAGGCCCGGCGCACGCCCCACCATTCGACGGGGACGTCCGACTCGACGGGCTTCGCCTCCCGGACCTGCGCGTAGGTCTGGGCCGCGACGATCAGGACCAGCGCCAGGCTGAAGGTCAGCCAGCCGTCGAGCACGTCGCCGAGCTGGAGAACCCAGAGCACGACGAGCACGCCGATGAGCCCGGCCAGGACGGGCTTGTTCCGGCCGAGCGGCTCGGCGCCGGCGCGCATCTCGGGGACGGCACCGTCGGGGTTCCGCGCGAGCCCGAGCCCGGCGAGGCCGGGCAGCACCGAGGTGATGTTCTGCGCGAACGTCCCCGCTGCGGAGATCACGGGGAAAGATCCGCCCAGCGCGGCCCCCGAGAACAGGCCGTTGCCCACCGAGGTGAGGCCGCCGATCACGGCGATCAGGAACAGCGGCAGGCCGGCGACGAGACCGAACTGCTCGGCGGTGACCGACCGCTGCTGCATGCCGTACAGCGCCCCACCGAGGCCCGCGATGCCCGCGGACATCGCGAAGACCGCCACCTTGGACCGCAGCAGGTTGCCACCGAGGGTGGYGTAGGCCGCCTCGCTGTCCCGCAGCGCGATGAGCTGACGGCCGAACCTGCCACGACGCAGCCACGCCACCGCCAGGGTGGTGAGCGCGAGCCACACCGCGGAGAACACCATCAGCTCGGAGCCACTGTCCAGATGCCAGCCGAACAGCGACGGCCCGGACACGTCGACCGTTCCCCCGTCGTACAGCGAGATCTTCGCCCCGAACAGATCGAACGCGGGAAGGGTGAAGATCCACCGGTCGAGGATGACCGCGAAGGCCGCCGTACCCAGCGCCAGGTACACGCCGGAGAGCCGCAGTGCCGGCAGCGCGACCAGCGCACCGGCCGCCCCCGAGATCACCACGGTGGCCGCGAGCGCCCAGATCCCGCCGTCGGCGCCCATGTGCGCCCAGACCGCGGCGCCGATGCCGGCCATGCTGAGCTGGCACAGCGAGATCTGCCCGGCGTAGCCCGCGAGCGGGACGTAGGACAGCGCGATCACACCGAACGAGAAGATCGTCCCGTAGGTGATCAGGTCGCCCTCGCCCAGGACCGAGGCCAGCACGACCCCGAACACCACGATCACCCCGGCGAACACGAGAGTCCCCCGGATCGACGGGACGGCGACCGGGCGGGCCTTCGTGTCCCGCCCGCGCAGCCGGCGGTGCGGGAAGACCAGCAGCGCCAGGAACAGCAGCAACGCGGGCGCCGCGAGCCGCAGCCCCGGCAGGTAGTCGTTGCTCGGGAGGTACCCGGTCAGGTAGCTCTCCAGGCACCCGACGACGACCGCGCCGAGGAAGGTCAGCGGCAGGCTGCGCAGCCGCCCGAAGATGGCCGCCGTGTAGGCGCTGACGATCAGCAGCGAGAGCTGGCCGGCGTCCAGGGAGACCGACGGCGCGATGAGGATGCCGCCGATCGCCGCCAGCTGGGTGCCGAGGATCCAGGCGACCTGGTTCGAGCGGACCGGGTTGGCGCCGGTGAGGCCCACCAGCGCCCGGTCGTCGACACTCGCCCGCATCTCCGCGCCGATGCGCGTCCCGTAGAGCAGGACGCGCAGGCCGACCGCGACCGCCACTGCGACGATCATCGTCAGGGCCTGGTGCCAGGTGATCGTGGCGGGCCCGATGTCGATCGCGCCCTGGTCAGCGAAGAAGGTCGGCAGCGACCGCGCCTCGTTCGGGTCCCAGATCCACCGGGCGACCGCGATGAGACCGCTCAGCATCGCGACCGTCATCACCAGGCGTTCGGCCTCGCCCAGGCCCTGGACCGGCCGGAGCACCACCCGTTCGACCAGGAGGCCGAAACCGGGCGCGAGCACGGCCAGCACCAGGACCAGCGCGATCGGTACCGGCAGCCCCCAGCCCTCGGTGAGCTGCCAGTACACGAACGCGGCCATCATGCCCGCGGCACCGTGCGCGAAGTTGAACACGCCGGTAGTGGTGTAGGTGAGCACCAGACCGCTGCCGATGATGGCGTAGATCGCGGCGGTGCTCAGCCCCACAATCCCGAAAGTGAACAGCTGTTCCATTTACTTGAGGTCGCTCAGGCTCTTGCCGACGCTGGCGAGGGTGAGCGGCGTGCCGTACGAGCCCGTGTACTTGACGGAAGGGGCATCGCAGCGGAACGCACCGGTGTCAGGCTCGAAGTCCGCGGGCTTCCAGCCGTCCGCGCTCGCCTGCACGACGTTGAAGCACTTCAGCGGCGCATCGGCCTTGGTGATGTCGACCGAGGCCTGCAGGCCACCGGCAGTCCATTCGGTCTGCTCGCGCGCCGTGTCGTAGAGGCACTTGCGGGTGAGGTCGTCCCCGCACTCCTTGGCCGACTCCGCGAACAGCAGCCAGGACGAGAAGGCGCGCAGTGCCGGGAAGGTGACCTCCGCGTCGGGCGCGTACTCCTTGTAGAGGTCCAGGACCTTCTGGACGGCGGGGACCTCGTCCGCCACCTCGAGAGGCGCGACCCCGCTGAGGTCGGCCAGGTTGTTCTGGGTGCTGATGGCGTCACCGGCGAGCTCCACGAACGCGGATCCGTAGGCGTTGCTGTTGGCGTCGATCCAGTCGAGCTTGTAGTCGATCGACGACAGCACCTGCTCGAGCTTCGCGAGGCTGCGGAAGTCGCCCTGGAAGACCAGGCCCTTCACGCCCTTGCTCTTGAGCGCCTGGGCGTAGGGCGTCCAGTCCGAGACGCCGGCCGCCGGGTAGAGGTCGTTGTAGGCGACCGTCCCGCCGGCCTTCTGCACGGCCTCCACCGTCTGGTCCCCGATGACCTTGGTCACCGGGGAGTCACCGGCGATGATGCCGACCGCACCGGCGGAGGCCGGGTAGGCCTCCTTCAGCAGCCAGTTGAAGTAACCGGCGTAGCGGATGTAGGAGTGCCCGGCGCCGATCGCGTCGATCTGCAGGTCCGAGCCGATGTTCTCCGGCTGGCTCGTCTGCGCGGGGATGTCGGGGAGCAGGCACTTGAGGCGCTCTTCCACGCCGCCGGCGTCGAGCGCGCTGCCACCGCCGACGATCGCGAAGTCCTCGCGGCAGGACTCGATCATCCGCTGGCGGGTCTCGAAGATCTTCGAGTCCCGCAGGTTGTAGGCGATCTTGCGTCCGTTGATGCCGCCGGCCTCGTTGCACCAGGAGGTGAACACCTTGGCTGCGTCGTCGAACTCAGAGTTCTTGGTGAAGCCGACGTCACTGAAGACACCGACGCTGATCTCGCTCGCGGTCACGCCCTGAGCGGGCGCGCCCTTCGGGTCGCCGGTGCCACAGACGTCCTTCAGGTCGCCGAAGTCACCCGCTGCGGCGGCCGTGGACCCCTGGGTGGCGGGAGTGTCCTCACTCCCTAATTCGCCGCCCGAGTCGCGGCCACATCCTGCGACGAAGACGGTCACCGCTGCGAGGGCAGCGACGGCCGCGACAGTTCTACGGGGTCTCACGGATCTCCTCCTCTTGCTATCCCGACCGGCCGCATCGCCTGGATGCGACCTGGTCGCCCGGGTCCTACCTGGGCGGCCGGACAACGCGGATCAACCGAGTCCGGTCGGGCTGGGCATGCTGGAGCAACCGAATCGCTGCCGGAAACCGGCGAGCGCGCACCGCGGAAACCACGACGACACACCGGCCCACCGCTGGACGGCACGACGTACCCGCGGTTCGCGGACGAGCGTATCGCCCCACCGAGAACAGCGTTGCCGCTGTCGGCCGGCGATCAGGCCGCGGGACCGGCGGAGCCAGGGGGACGAGGCCACTGGTTCCGCTCCCCGCCGACCCTTGGTCGGGCGTGACATTCGCGTTTCCGATTCTTCTCGCGCGCCGTGGCTGTGCCCCGAATCTCATCACCCGAACGGCTTTGACGCAGCGCTGCCAGCCCTGCCCCGGCCGATCATGATGAGGTAAGCGTCACTGCCAGTTTCCGGAAGGCTCCTTCTCGGTGAGAGGAAACTATCGGCTCCGACCGCGAGAATCAAACCCGCCCCCATGGGTCCCGACCGGGGGCCGAGGCCGCCCGCGGGCCCGCCCCACCGGCCAGCCCGCGCGCGGGCACGCCGCCTGCGCCGGCCGTCCCCCCGCCTCCCTGGGCGACACCTGGGATACGACTGTCACGCTAGCCGACCGGCTAGACATCGATGTCGCCCCGGGGGTCGGCCGACGCCCGGCGGCCGGGGGCCGCACCGGTGGCCCGACGGATCCAGATCTTGACTTCCAGTCAGCAGGAACTTCGCTCTCGCGCTGGGCCGGGCAGAGCCGCCCTGACCTGGGAAGGCCTACCGGCCAAGCAGCGATGGGACGTCCGCGGCACGCGGGCCGCGGCCCGCCAGGCCGTAACGGCCACCCGCCCCGGGGCGCGGCGGCGACAGCCGCCGAACGGTGTCAGGAGCCGACCGCGGGCCGTCGCGCGACCGCCACGACGTCCGCTAGGTGGCGAACCTCACAAATCATTCGAACCATGTCGATCTCGCCACGGGCCGGGCGACCAGCCTCTCCACTCACCGCGCGCTGGGCGACCGGCTTCGCCTCGCACCACGAGCTGGGCGACCGGCCTTCCCGCTCACCACACCCCGGGTGCGCGGCCGCGGGCCTGACAGGTGTTACAGCGGGGGCAACGGTCTGTCAAGACTCGATGGGGACCGGAGTGTCGCGCTGAAACGGGCAGCGGAGCCCCGTTAGGAGGCAGTCGACCAAGACAAGTCCCCTGCTCCAAGAGCTCCGCTGTCCATCGAATCTGTCACGCGTGTTGTCCGTGTCGCCGGGGGCCGGTTCGCGCCGGGCCACCTCGGTGAGCTCACCCGCCAGGTCCCCTTCGAGTTGGTCGACGCCGCGCTGGCCGAGACCGGGAAGATCCAGAAAAGGGTCCGGGACCTGCCGGCCCGGTCGGGGTCTACCTGCTGCTTGCCGGTGTGCTCCATGCCGACACCGGCTGGCCAGGGGTGTGGCGTGAGCTGGTCGGCGGGATCAGCCGGTAGAGTCCCCGTCGGCGTCGTCGATGGCCGCCTCGCGCCGCCGGCTGGGCGTCGCGCCACTGCGCGGCCTGTTCGAGGCGGTGCGTGGGGCGGTCGCGGCGGGCTGGACGGGGTCGGTGTGGTGGCACGGCCGGCTGGTCTGCGCGCTCGACGGGACACAGGTCGTCGTGCCGGACACCGACGAGAACAAGACCGTCTACCGCAAGGGCGGCGGCAACCACGGCGGGACCGGCTACCCGCTGGTCCGCCTCGTCGTGCTGATCGCCTGCGGCACCCGCGGGGTGATCGACGCGGTGTTCRCACCGACGTCCGACGGCGAGCCGACCTGCGCGGCCCGCCTCCTCAGCAGCCTGCGTGCCGGGATGATCGTGCTCGCCGACCGCAACGTCGGCGGCCAGCCGCTGCTGGAGAAGATCGCCGCGACCGAGGCGGACCCGCTGGTCCGGGTCACCAACAACCGGCTCTTCCCGGTCGGGAGACCTACCGGGACGGCTCCTGGCGCTCGCGGGCCGGCCGGCTCGATGTCCGGGTGATCCGCTGCGAAATCACGATCACCACCGACGCCGGTAGGAAGACCGGCTACTACCTGCTGGTCTCCACCCTGCTCGACCCGGCGATCCCCGCCACCGACCTGGTCCGGCTCTATCACAACTGGTGGCTGATCGAAATCGACCACTCACAGTGCATCTGAAAATGGCCGCTCTGCGGCGGGCAGGCCGGCGCTCGGGCTGGACCCGGCGTTGACGGAGGACCCGCCGGCTACGCCGCTGTCGTGTACATCCAAGGGCAGATTGGTATCCCGTATTTATGGGGCGGAGACGGACCGGCCGAGGGTGGCTTCGGCTGCTCCGGCCTCACCCGCGCCGCCTACCTGGCCGCAGGCATCGACCTACCCCGCCCGACCCAAACCCAGTACGAGGCAGGACCCGTTGTCCCACCCGGAGAACCGCTGGCGATTGGCGACCTCGTCCTACTGCGGGACCCGCGACAACATCCACCACGTCGCGATCTACATCGGGAAACAGGCAGATGATCACTGCTGCGACGTACGCCCAGTCGAGCTCGCTGGCCCGACGGCTCGTCGAGGCCCGCCAGGTGGCCGAGGGAGAAGGAACGGTACTCGTTCGGGTAGCCGGGCTCGTCCATCAACGCAGCGCCGGATGCCCCCCGGCAGGACCGAGGAGAGGCCGACGACCGCCAGGTGGCGCACCCCTGCCTTCGCCAGACCGGTGGCCAGCGCGCGAGACGACGCGGTGAAGAAGTCGTGCGCTGGCACGGACAGGTCCGCCGCAGCGCTGACGGCCGCGTCCTGTCCGGCCGCCGCACGCTCGGCGCTCACCGCATCCGTGACGTCACCGGCCACCACCCGGATGTCGAACGGCAGGTCGCGGTGGCGTGCGGGGTCGCGCACCACGGCCCCTCGGGGTGGGAATTTCATGATCGTCCACACTTCGCGAAAGGCTTGGCTGCCGATCTGGCGACGGCTGCTGAATCGTCGTTGAGCACTGGCCGGGCAACGTCGGCCGGCCGACCGAGCCACCGCCCCTGGTGCCACGCGGACCGACGACCTCTCGATCTGGTTCATACGAGGGCATTGTGCTTGGCATCACACCTCGCTAGACTGCCAGACAACCGGTCATATGGATAACCATACGAGTGGGGGTGCTGCCACGCGGTCGTGGGCCACATGAGGTGGTCGGATCGCTGGGATTCTGAGACCTTCCTGATGCTGGGACCGGCAACGTTTACCCTGCCCGCCGCGCCCCGGCGACGCCTAGCGGCGTTGTGTCGACCGGGGACCGGCACGGCGGACATCAGGCGGCCGGCGCGAGCTGTGGGTCCGTCGCCAGGGGGCAGGTCGTCTCCACCCRTAAACCTTGACTGCCATGGTGCCCAAGCTAGGAACTTCGATAGTTCGATACCACCAATCAATCGGCAAAGTGAAGGCGAAGGTGACCGCGGTGAACATGAACGACCTGATTCTGGTGAGTACCGATGATCACATCATCGAGCCGCCCAACATGTTCGACGGTCGACTGCCAGCCAAGTACGCGGACCGCGCTCCTCGGGTGGTCGGCGACAGCAAGATTGGCTTCAACTGGGTCTTCGACGGCGCTAAAGCGAGCCAGCTGGCGCTGGCCGCCACCGCGGGCCGCGGCGTGGGCGGCAAGGCCCAGCAGTACCACGAGGAGCCTAAGTCGTTCGCTGAGATCCGCCCGGGGACGTACGACGTCCACGAGCGGGTCAAGGACATGGACGCCAACGGTGTCCTCGGATCGCTCAACTTCCCGTCGTTCCCCCGCTTCTCCGGCGCGCTGTTCGCCCAGGTCGGGCAGAAGGACAGCGATTTAGCCCTGGCCGTGGTGCGGGCATACAACGACTGGCACATCGACGAGTGGTGCGGCTCCTACCCCGAGCGCTTCATCCCCTGTGCCCTCGGCCCAATCTGGGACGTCAACCTCATGGCGGCCGAGATGCGCCGGGTGGCCGCCAAGGGCGTGCATGCCGTCGCGTTCTCCATGAACCCGTTCGGGCTCGGGTTCCCCTCGCTGCATGACTCGTACTGGGACCCATTCTGGGAGACCTGCGAAGAGAACCAGATCGTCGTCTGCATGCATATCGGATCCGGCGCCGCCATGATTCAGACCTCGCCGGACGCACCGATGCTGACCCGGGTGACGTGTTCGGGYATCAACATCTACCCGACGGCCGCCGACCTGATCTGGTCGCCGATGATGAACAAGTTCCCGAACCTGACCTTCGCTCTGTCCGAGGGCGGCATCGGGTGGGTCCCGTACTTCCTCGAGCGCGCCGACTTCACCTACAAGCACCACGTGGCCGACATCGAGGAGCACCCGTTCTATGGCGAGACCCCGAGCCAGCGGTTCAACCGCCGGATCGTGACATGCTTCATCGACGACGCTCACGGCGTGGAGAATCTCCACCTGATGAATGTCGAGAACGTCACGTGGGAGTGCGACTACCCGCACCCGGACAGCACCTGGCCGTACACGCCGGAAGAGGCGTGGCCGTACCTCCAGCGGGTCAACAACGACGAGATCGTCA
>NZ_MAXA01000271.1 GCF_001854695.1 Parafrankia soli | reverse complement strand
TGCCCTTGACCGAGGACTTCCGTTGCTAGCCTACCCGGGCGCCATCGCCCTGTCCGAGTCGACCCTGAACTTCCTCGCCACCCTGCTGGCCGACGACCGCGCCCAGCGGCAGACCTGGCGAAAACTGCCGCCACACGACCARGCGCTCCTCGTACTCGCGCACCTACGCAACGGCGACACCTACGAGCAACTCGCCGAAGGCTTCCAGGTCAGCGTCGGCACCGTCTACAACTACGTCCGCGAGGCCGTCGAGCTGCTCGCCACCCGTGGCCGCAGCCTGCTCGCAGCGGTCTGGATGTTTGCGTGGACCCAGAGCAACTTCCTCATCCTCGATGGCACCGTCGTGCGTACCAACCGTGTCCGCGCGCACAACCGGCTGTACTACTCGGGCAAGCACAAGTACCACGGGATCAACCTGCAGGGCCTCATGGACCCGTACGGCCGGATGATTTGGATCTCCGAGGGACTGCCCGGCTCGATCCACGACCTCAAGGCCACCCGGATGCACGACATCCTCCACGTGATCAACAGCGCGGAGACCATCCATCTCTTCGCCGACAAGGGGTACGTCGGCGGCGAGAGCGACCATCTCCTCCTCCCTTACAAGAAGCCCGCGAACGGCGAGCTCTCCGACATGCTCAAGGAGATCAACCGCACCCAGGCGGCCACCCGCGCACCAGGCGAGCGTGGGTTCGCGGTACTGAAGAACTGGCGGGTCCTCAACCGCTTCCGCGGCTGCCCACGCCGTGTCGGCAAGTTCGCCCAGGCCGTCCTCGTCCTTGAACAGGAAGGAATCTAGAAAAAGCTACTTTGAAAATGCTCACTGGATGGGATGGGTTGCGAGCACGCCCAGCCGGGGTTCTTCCGACGCCGTCACGCCGGCTTCACCGTGAGGTTCGGAGGGCTTGCCGGATGGTTGGGGTCGGCGGTAGGGCGGAATGCCAGCCGACAGACCAGGAAAGCTGCGAGAAGAGTGACAGGCAGACCCGCAACCATGCTTGTGATGTCGGCCTCCGACTTGATGAACTGGATGAAGAAGGGAAAGTAGATGACCGCGAGTCGGAGATCGTGCCGCGGATGCAGAGTGCGGTCAAGAAGCCGGACGCTCACTCCTATGACGAACATCCCGACGAGCAAGACGAGGAGACCGCCGTGTCGGTGGAGATCCGCGACAGGCGGTATGGCGGCGCTGGTGTGGATGCCGGGACCGGCACCGAAGTGGATCCGCGCGAAGTCCGCACCGGAGCTGATGACCGGTTTCGAAGGCCAGATCATCCGGGGGACCAGCCCCAGTACCGGCGCATACAGGTAGTCGGTCAGCGGGCGGTAGGCGTACTGGGTTGGTGTCGTCTGGACCACCACGGCGAAACTGTCAATCTGGCGGGTCCGTTCCGACATGAGGTCGATGGTGGCTTCGAACCTGCTGGTCTCATCCTGGGCGAGCGTGTTCTCCAGCACCGCTGGTGCCTGCCTGAAGGCGTCCGAGGGCGCCAGCGTGTAGTCGGCGCTCCGGGAGTTCTCCCGATACGCCTGAATGAAGGGGGCAAAACCTACGACGAATATGGCCAGGGCTACCGATGTGACCTTCCAGGGGAAGCGGCCGTGAGCGGCGAGTACCATCGCCGGTGCCAGCACAGCGAGGATGAAGGACTGCTTGCCGCCGGCGAGACCACCGAGCAGGACCTGAGCCGCCGTCAGCGTGATCAGGGTCGTCCGGGAAACGGCCGTTCGCTGTTGGACGAACGCGATGGCCGCGACGATCAGTGCATAGTCGCCGCACTGGAACATGACGCTCACGAGCTGGCCAGTCGACGCCGGGTTGGTGAGTAGCTGGGACGGATCTCCGACGTAGCCGAACCTACCGCCCATCAGCTGGATGAGACGCCCCAGAACGGAGATTCCGAACAGGATCCAGGGGGTGCTTGTTCCGCGGACTCTTGTCTCATCGACCCGAACAGCGCCGCTGGCGATTCGCCGGCCGAGACGAGTCATGAGCCACCCCGGGCCAACAAGGTAACCCAGAAGCCACGCGATCAGCGCCGCATGAAGGAACAGTAGCGTCAGGAGCACGCTTTCCTGCGCGATGCGGGCGCTGGCGTCTCCCTGTTGCCTCCGCCAGGCCAGGGAGGTGAGGCCAAACCCGATTCCGAACCAGACCAGATACCAGCTTCCGGTGTGCATCGAGCCAAGCCCCAGGGACCGGTTGCGGCGTGATCCGACCACGACCAGACCGCCGACGGTAAGAAGCATCAGGCTCACGCATCGGAGGGTGATCCGGTCCGGGATCGTCATCGGGCGCACGCCCTCGACCAGAAGCAGCACTCCCGAGGCGAGTACTGCCGCCGCCCCGACCGGCCAGGACCAGGATCCGGAGCGGTGCGTGGCAGGAGACCCCGGTGTGGGCCATCCGGCGACTATCGGTGCGTGGCTCGGGGTCGGATGCATCGATCGTCCGGCCGATGTCATTCAGATCAGGATCTCGAGGAGCCGGGCGAGACGCTTGTCGTAGGTGTGGTCGGCGTGCGCCCGGGCGGTCGCGGCGTCACCCAGCGCGCGTGCGGTGCTGGGCTCGTCCACCAGCATCTTGATGTGGCCGAGCAACTCGTCGAAATCGTGAAAGGACAGCACCTCGTCTCCGGGGCGGAACAGGTTCGGAACTTCGCGGCGATGCTCGGTCAGTACCGCCGCGCCGCAGCCGGCAGCTTCGAACAGCCGGGAGTTCACCCCGTCGATCTCCGCGGGGTGCATGCTGTTCAGGACGCCTGCCGCGCGGCGGAACACCCGCGCCTTGTCGGCACGGGCGATGTATCTCCCGGTGTGCGCCTTGTGGATGCGCCCGTCGGTGATCAACCGTGGCATGGGTCCGCCGTAGATTTGCAGTGGGACCTGGTGGTCGAGGAGCAACGAGAGAATTCGGGCCCGCGTGCCGTAGACGTTTCCAGCGACCACGATGTGGCCCGCGGCGTCGCAGGGCCCGTCGTCCACATCGGCCGGTACGCGGTGCCATGCCGGATTGCACGCCTGGGGGAGATAATGCGCTGGCAGGCGCAGCGTCCGGGAAAGTCTATCGACAAGAGCGGGCTCTTTGGAGAAGATTGCGTCGAACGGTGACAAGGCTATCGACGTCGGTAGGTTGGATACTGCATCGGGATACCAGAGGCAGACCTTGGTCCCGGATCGGCGCATCGCGGTGACAGCGGACGGAAGGAGCCAGGCCTGAACGGTGATCACTGCGTCGAGTTCGAGTTCGGCCGCTCTTCTTGTGAGTCGCCGCTGGGTGAGCTCCAGCGTCGCCGGAAATGCTTTGGAGAGCGCGTGGATGCTGTGATTTACGACTTTTCGTCGACTGCGGTGCTGGGCTGGTCCGAGGCGGTAGGCGGAGGCTCCGAAGGCCTCCAGTCCCATCGCGATGTTCTCGGCGAAGCTGTCCTGGAAGACAGGACCGATGACACCCACCCGCATTGCTGATCCATCCTTCTCATCAGTTCGGATTCTGGTCCGCCCGAACGGGCGCGGTCCGCGGGCTGGCAGAGCGGACCCGGGTTCGCAGCCGTCCAGCCAGCGCGACCGGTGTGGTGTTCGTCTGGCGCACCACGGCTCGGAGCAGTAGCAGGAACGAGACCCCGTAGGCGGCCGATGATGCGATGGCGGCGCCCATCACTCCCATGACCGGCAGGAGAAGGGCGTTCAGGCCGACGGTGAGGACGAGTGCCAGGCCCTCGGCCTGGGCGACGGTGCCCGAGCGGTCGAAACCCCGCAGGATGTCGCCCATCACCTTGTTGGTGCCGAACACCGCGGCGCCCGGGGCGAGGACGAGCAGCAGCGGAAGTACATTGTCGAAGGACGGCCCCAGAACCGTTTCCACCAGGAAGGGGGCGATGCCGCACACGACGAGTGATGCGGCGACGCCGATGCCTGTGCTGCCGAGGACCGCCGTCGTCAGTATGCCCTGGCCCACGACGGCCTCCCGGTCCCGGATCGCTGCGATCTTGGGCATCGCGACGCTGCCGAACGCTGCCGTGACCGGTTGGGGGAGCAGGCTGAGTGACACCGCGACGGCGTAGTTCCCCAGGGCGGCCGGTGGCACCATCAGGGTGAGGATCAGCTGGTCGAGCCGCGCGTTGAACAGGTACGGCACGCGGGAGGTCAGGTTCATCAGCCCGTAGCGCATCATCGGGCGTACCAGCCGGCGGCTGAAGTGCCCGTTCTTCGAGATCCGGCTCCGTTGCAGGAGCCAACCGGCGACGCACTGCGCGAGGATCGAGCTGAGCAGCGCGATGGTCACGCCCTGGACGTGCATCTGGCCGAGAACCACCACCACGRCCACAGCGATCGCGTAGCTGACCGGCTGGACCAGGGTCGCCAGGTTCCAGGCTCGGACGTCGGTCGCCTGCAGGCACGATGCCCACACCCCACCAAGGAAGATCAACGGCTCTGCGGCAAACGCGAATCGCAGCGCCGTGACGCCGCCCTCCGGATGGCCGCGCAAGATCAGCGGGGCAGCAAGATATCCAATGGCACCTGCGAGAGCGCCGCAGCCCACAATCAACCGTGCGCCGGTGCGTACGACGTCCGCGGCCTGATCCCGCAGCCTCGCGGTGTAGAAACAGACGGATGCGGTGATGCCGCATTCCAGGATGGCGGCCGTTGCCATTGTGTAGGCGAAGACTGCGGCGAATGTGCCTCGGCCGGTACTGCCCAGAAACCGAGCGATGGCAAGTCCGACCATCGTGCTCACCGCGGCGCGGAGGATACCGGTACCGGCCGTCTGCGTGACAGCGCGAAGGTAGGTCGGCTGACATCTACGATGTCTTCCCGGACTCACGGACACTGGTTACGCGCGAACCTGGTCGTCGCCAGGCGCAGCGCGACCGCACCGTGGGTGCGGTTCCCACGGGAGAGGGCCAGGACGTTCACGGTCAGATCTCCTTCGACCGCGGGGCGCAGTCCACCGGGGGTGAGGTTGAACACCTCGTAGTCGGCTGCCGTGAGCAGGTCGAGGACGGCACCTGTCGAGGAACCGGTCCTCGCGCAGTGCGCCGGGATCGTCTCGAGGACGAGGGCGGGCCGATGCGTGCCGAGCAGGCCGGTCGCCCCCTGTAGGACTGCCAGCTCGTGGCCTTCCACGTCGATCTTGACGAGTGCGGGAGGACGATGACAGCCGGAATAGTCGTCGAGGGTGGTGAGTGGCGTCTCCAGGCAGTTGTCCGGGTTGGAGGTGAGATGCGCCAGCCCGGAGGCGCCCGCAACGGTCCGCAGGTAGCCGACACCACTGCGCGCTCCGACCGCYGTCGGGACGGCCGTCACGTTCGACAGATCGTTCAGCCGGACCAGGCGGGTCAGATTCTCGAACGTGGATGGCGCCGGTTCGAATGCGTGTACCTGCCCGTCCTGACCGACCTTCGGAGCGGCCCAGAGCGTGTATACGCCAATGTTGGCCCCCACGTCGTAGAAACAGCCCCCCCGCTCCAGGGCCACGTCGAGTACCGGTGCAAGCGCGGGCGGCCGGTAGCGCAGGGAAAATATTGATCGGACCGACCCGTCGGTGGCCTCTGGGAACCAGAACTCGAGGCCGTTGTGAAGGGTGCCGCACAGCGGGCCACTGTATCGGCGTCGGCCGTGGACTCGACCTATCACCCGGTCGCGCCCACGGATGTCGGGTAGCCGGGCGTCGAGTACGCTGGCGGCCCGCCAGCGCAGCGGACCGGTATTACTGGAAAGGAACGTTCTCATGCTGGTGTAGGTCCGTTCCATCTGCGACGGCCCGGGAGCGGAGCTACCGGCGCGCCCCTACTATGAGTAACTCAGTTTTTACTGACTGTAGCACTCTGGGGGTTGTCTCGGCTTCACTGTGGCGCGTGGGCGACCGCGAGAATGTTGCGTGCCACGATCCGTCCGCGGCGGCCACCACCCTCGGCGGCGAGCGTCAGCATGATCATTCTGCTGACACCCTGCCACAGCAGCCGTCGGGCAGCGCTCGACGGCGTGGTGCGGGGTCGGGAGCTGTCGACAGGCGTGTGCGCGGTGTCGGTCCGCCCGGGTGCCCAGGCGATCGCGGTCATGGTCCGGGTGACGATGTGACCGCGGTGACTGCCCGTCTCCGCGGCGAGCGCAAGCCTGATAACACCGCTGAATCCCTTCCACAGCAGTGCGCGGGCGGTGCTCCTCAAACCGTGCGGGATTGGTTCGCACCCCCGGATGTCCACATCCACGAATCCGCTCGTCAGCAGCGCCTGCTGCAGGCTGCGCGGCGTGAAGAAGATCTCATGGGTGAGATCGCCGAACACGGTGTTGCCGGCGAGCGGGCTCGCCGCGTTCGGGACCCGCGCGAGGAACATGCCGCCCGGGCGCAGCACCGCCGCGACGAGTTCCAGGACGTCCAGCAGGTCGTCCCGGCTCAGATGCTCCAACAGGTCCAGGGCGATCACGACGTCGAGCTCACCCGTCGCGGCCTGGATCGCGGTCCGCAGGTCGTTGTGTTCGACTTCGCGCACGCCGTTGCGCCGCGCCGTCGCGATCTGCTCCTCGCTGATGTCCACCCCGCGTGCCCGGCGGTAGCCAGCCCGGTGCAGCTGCGCGAGCAGCAGCCCCTGACCGCAGCCGAGTTCGAGGATCTCCGTGTCGCGGTCGGCGGGCAGGTACGGCGTGATGTCGCGGCCGAAGACCAGCCGGGTGTCGGCAACCCTGCCGTATCCGGAGTGAGTGGAGGCATAGCGCTCGTACAGCCGTTGCCCGGCGGTCGTGGCCGTCATGCCGACCGCCCGCCGGACGTCGCCGCGACGGGGGCTTCCGCCTCGCGGCCACGCTCTGTCGATCCTGCGCCGCCGTCGTCCGCCGGCACCGCGAGGGTAGAGAACGGGGCGCCGGCCAACGGGCGCCGTCCAGACGGCGGGAGCGAAGCGTCCAGGACCTGGTAGCCGGCGTTATGCAGAGTCTTCGCCACGGCGGCCGCGTTCCGGGTCACCACCTCGCACAGGATGACCGGTCTGACCTGCCGCAGCATCCGGTGCGCGCCGGTGAGGACCGTCACCTCTGCGCCCTCCACATCGATCTTTACCACATCCGGTGGCGGGAAGTGCGCGAGCAGATCGTCCAGTCGGAAGACCGGAACGGTTTCAACGCTGCGCACTCCACCGGTCTGGGTCGTGCCGAATCCGTGCAGATGGCTCGTCGCGCGGTTCCTGGTGGCCACACAGAACCTGCCGACGCCGGTCGACTCGCCGACCGCAGCCGGCAGCACGTCGACCGGGGCCCGGTCGTTGGGGATGCGCAGAGATCGGCGGAGCAGGTCGACCAGCCAGGTGTCGGGTTCGATGGCGACTACGGCGCCGCCCGGCCCGGCGATTTCGGCCGCGGCGAATGTGAAGAGCCCGAGGTTCGCGCCGACGTCCCACACGATGTGGCCTGGTCGTACCTGCTCCTGCACGAAGCTGACGAGCGCCGGGTCGACGTCGGCGAGCGATCGGCGGATGTACTTCAGTCCGCCCTCCGAGGAGGTGTAGATCCGTGTGCGTTCGAACGGCGGTGGAAGCCGCCGCCGCAGCACCAGACGATGGGAGAGGCGTTCAACCAGGTGGCGGACAGCTGGCCGGTTGGGCACGGTGCTCCTTCGGTGGGACGGGTCCGACCCGTCGGCGGTGCATCAGGGGGCGGGACGGAGTTCGGTGCTCAGCTGGATCGGCAGACGGCCCTCGACGGTGAAGACGGTGGTGGGCGCCGAGGCGGTCTCGCCCCATCGCGTCGCGCGCCAGCTCCGTCGCACCCGCCAGTGCCCCGTTCCGTCGGTGCGGACGACCAGGCGCTGTGCGCCGACGGCGGCGACCAGCAGTTCTTCGGTGTTCGGCCTGGCGCCCGGTGTGCCGGCGCCGGCCGGTCGTGCCGGGCGGACCACCACGTCGGCGCCCGGCGCGAACGTGAGAACAAGTTCGATCCGATGCCAGCCGGTGCCCGTGATGCGGTCGACGAGCCGGACTCCGGACTCCTCGACCCGCCAGGTCCGCCAGTGGACCGGTCGGCCGGGCAGATGGCGATAGCCGTCGTGTCCGGCGGTGAGCTCGACGACGTCGGGATGGTCGCTCGCGTCAACCAGGTGGGGCCGCGCGCGCCGGCCGGCCCGGAACGTGCCCCAGACCTCGGTGGAATCGACCCCGTCCACGATCACCGTCGAGTGCGCGGCCGTGCCGCGTTCCGCGTCGCGTGTCGGGCCGGGCTCGTAGGTGGACGTGCCGGTGTCGACAAGGATTGGAACGCCGTTGTACCACAGCAGAAACGAGAGCGTGTCCGCGTGCGCGTGCGCCGGCAGCTCGTCCGGACAGGGCTGGCCCACGTCGGCGAGGACCTGCCAGGGGCCTTTGCGTAGCACGGCCAGACCGCTGTCGGCCAGCAGCACGCACGGCGCCGCGGTGTTACCAGCCGCGACTGTGCCAGCCGGGCCAGCCGGGCCAGCCGGGCTAGCCCCGACCGTGCCAGCAGGGTCGGCGGGGTCGGTGCAGGCCGGGTCCACGAGCAGCTCCTGGACGGCGGCGGCGCTCACCGGGAAGCCGTCGTTCAGCAGCGGCACGGTGCCGTCGGGGGCCAGCACCGAGGTCAGCCAGCGCTGCATCGCGGCGATCGCGTCCGTCAGCTCGCCCGGAACCGCCGCGCCCGTCGCGGCCACCAGACCGGCGAGGTCACCGAGATCGGCCAGCACCTGGCAGTGGTAGGCGGGAGCCCGTTCGTAGTGGCCGCCATCGGCGAGCACCTGGCGTTCGACCTCGCGGCACACCGCGTCGACCCATCGGCGGCGGTCCGGCTCGTCGCCCGCGACCACGGCGAGGCCGGCGAGCGCCTTGTAGTTCTTCAGCAGGTGGTTGCCGCCGACGTCGGTCTCCAGGTGCGCCCGGAGGAACGACCGGTGTGTTCCCAGATCCTGACGGATGGTCGCCTCGGCGGGAGTCCGCCGGGTGAGGCGCTCCGACAGTGCGCACAGCGTCCAGGCCCGGAGGGAGACGACGTAGGGGGACCAAGCGACTCCCCGTCCTATCGTCGCTGCTGAACGCCACGACAGGTACAGCGCGGCGAACCTCGACTGGGCGGGACCAGGATCCGTCGCCCCGTCCGGCGTGCCCTCCGCCGCCCCCGCGTCCCCCGCGTCCAGGGCCCAGGCCCAGTCCCAGTAGTGGAGGTGGTAGCGCCACAGCAGCGGGGCGTCCCGCTGGCACCAGTCGGCCTGCTCGGGTCCCTGTTCCGGTGGATGCAGCACCCGGGTGGCGCCGAGCAGGGTGAGCCGGCCACGGACGATCTCCGTGGCGGTCGCACCCGAGACGTTCACCCGGCCGTCGAAGGGCACGAACCCGGCGGGCCAGACGCCCGCCACCGTGCCGCCGCGCAGCAGCGCGCCACAGACCGCGGGGTAGCGGGCGAACAGGGCGCGCTGGGTCCGCAGGCGGGCGCGGGCGGCGATCTGATCCGGCCGGAGCCCGCGCGTCGTACGCACGTAACGCCCCAATGGAGCCAGCATGGTCATCGCGGTGCCGAGCCCCGTGCCGGCGCTGCAGGATCCACGCCGGCGGACCCGGCGAGTCTCTCGGTGTCCCGGCGCTGACCTGGGATGAGCGCCGCGGGGGCGGGGGAAGTCGCATCGGGCGCGGTGCCTGCTGTGGCGACACTTCTCCCGACGGCGATGCCCGTCGCGACCGCGGTGCCCGGCACGGTGGAGCCGGACGGCATTGTGCGGAGCACGCCGACCGTGAGCTCGTACCAGGCGTGGTACAGRCAGAAGACCAGGCCGGCCCGGCCGTCCCGCCAGCCGGCGCGCAGAACGTACATGTAGAGGAAGAGCAGGGCGGGCTTGGCCGGCACCAGCGGAAAGATGATCTCCTTGGCCAGCGTGCGCCCGAGTGGCCGGGACGACCGCCGGGACTCCCGCAGGATCCGGGGCAGCCGGCGCCACGGCCTCGGCCCGTCGCGACGGTGTGCCTCCAGCTCCGCGTAGCCGACGTGCTTGCGCAACCACGCGGGGATGCCCTTGCTGTCCTCGTCGATCAGGTCGGCTGACAGCCGGCCCACCGAGCCGAGGACGGTGGCCCGTTCGCCGTAGGCCACCGTTGTGTCGAAGGAGCACCGCTCGCGGTGCAGCAGCCGGGCCTGCCAGCTGTTCGTGTACCAGCCGCAGTGGGCGATCCAGCGGCCGGCGAACGCCAGCCGGCGCCGCATGCTGAAGGCGGCATGCTCGCTGCCGCCGACCCGGTCGGCGATCTGGGCTGCGAGGTCGGTCGGGATCCACTCGTCCGCGTCCAGGAACAACACCCAGTCGTGCGCGACCGCCGGATGGCGCATGGCCCACTCCCGCTGGCCGGCGTAGCCCCGCCAGAGTTCGGTCACGACCTCGGCGCCCTCCGCCCGGGCCAGCGCCGGGGTGCCGTCTGTGGAGCCCGAGTCGACCACTATGGTCTGGCGGCACCAGCTGGCGGACCGTACCGCTCGGACGATGTTGACGGCTTCGTTTCGCGCCAGAATGATCGTCGTGACGGGGACCGATCCCGGAGCGGGATGGTCCGTCTCCGGCGTTTCCGCGGCTCCGGCGGTGCCGTATGCGGTCGGCCAGTTTCGCGGACCGGCCGGGGACGTGGTTCCGGCGCGGATCATGTCGCCGCCGTGCGCGCGTCGAGCAGCCAGTCGAAGTACCGGACGGGGTCGAACGGGTTCTCGGCGCGCTGTTCCGGGATCGCGCCCAGCGCGGTGACCATCGCCGCGGCCAGATCGTCGGGTGTGTCCCGTTGGTAGGCGATCAGCACCGGGCCGGCGACCTCCCGGTTGTGGGGGCAGTCCGCGGCGATCGCCCAGACGCCGGCGAGCCGTGCCTCGGCGAGCGGATAGCCGAACGATTCGATACGGGTGGGATAGACGATCGCGTGGCAGCTCTGCTGGAACTCCGCGAGCCTCGTGGGCGTCAGCCGGCCGACGAACCGCAGGTGGCGGCAGCCCGCCAGCCCCTCGGCATGGGCCTCCGAAGCCGTCGCTGTGACCGAGACCGTGATCTCCGCCCCGGTCTGCCGGGCGGCCAGCCCGGCCGCCCTGTCGACCGGGCGCAGCAGCCGGCCCATCGCTTTGAAAGGCGCGAAAAGCACCGGGCAGAGAAGGTCGACGCGATCGCCGGTCTGTCCGCGTACGGCAGCCGCCGGTGCGCGGCTTAGCGGATGGGGTCGTACGGCCAGCCGGGAGGTGAGCTCCGGCAGCACGGCGAGTACCCGCTGAGCCATGGTTGTGGTGGGCACGACCACCATGTCCGCCCGTCGGGCGCAGGCGCGGATGATCTGGGCCTGCTGCGCTGTCCCAGGCGGCAGCCCGCCGGGGATGGCAGCGATCTCCTCTGGAGGCAGGAAGTGTAGGAGGTTGCGCAGAAGCACCCAGCGTTCTCCGCGGGTGGCGACAAAGCCGACGTTGTTCAGCGCGACGGACCGCCGGTGCCGGCCCAGGGTTTCCCGGCGAGCCAGCCAGGTCGGCGCGACCCTCCGGTCTCTGCCCACCACCTCGACGTCGGCCGACGGGCGGTCGGCCAGATAACTGTCCAACTCGGTGAGGAACCGCAGCGCGCCTCCCATCCTGGCGCCCGCGCAGTCGACGAGGACTCGTCCGATCGCCGGGGTCATGCGGTTACCCCGGCGTCCGACACCGCCTGCGGGTCAGACGGTCGCGTCCCGGTCACTCCGGCGGATCCGGAGGAGGTCCCTCCCGCTGGCCCGCGGGATGAGGGAATCCGGGAGCGGCGGTGGGCGTACAGATAGCCCGACCTCGCCTCGCCCAGGTCGGTGCATACCCGTGAAGCGTTATCGAGGAGCGTCGCGTCGAAACCGTGGCGATCGAGGATGGCCTTCAGGGCCGCCGGCGAGCCGAACGGCGGGTGCACCTCCATCACGATCCGGTCGACTGCCGCCAGCCAGCCGGGATCTCCGAAGAGCGCGAACTCCGATCCCTCGATGTCCATCTTGAGCAGGTCGACGTGGTCGACGCCGCCGCGTTCGAGCACATCGGTGAGGCGCAGGTCCTCGACCTCACCGTCCCAGTGCGTGGCCGTGCGCCGGGCGGCCGGGTCGGACAGCACTCCCGAACCCGAGCCGACCAGAGCGTGCACGAGCTGGATGCGATGGCTGACGTCGTTGGCCCGGGCATGCCGGGCGAGGAGGGCCGCGAACCCGCGCTGTGCCTCGACGGCGATCACATCGGCGCCGGCCCGGGCTGCCAGCACGGAGAACAGTCCCTGGTTGGCACCGAGGTCGACGACGACCTCGCCGGCTGCCGGCGCGTATCCGGGCAGCGCGAAGTAGACGCCCCTGCAGTACATCTCCCGCGCTCCGCCGAACGCGGTCCCGGGAAGCGTGATCTTCACCCCGTCGAGTGGGCGGAACGTCCACTCGCGACCGGCCATCGCCTCGTCCGCGGCAGTGAGGGTGCCGGTGGACACGACAGCCCGGATGTTCGTCGCGACCGCCGCGGCGAACCGGAGCGCGGCATACGGGCCGGCCACCACGTTTATGCAGAGCAAGTCCGAGACGAGGACCTTGCCGCGTGCTGGTGTCCGCGCTGGTGTCGATGTCGCCGGGAATGCGGCCAGGGAGCTCGACCTGGCCCGGGGCCGCTCGGCTGCGCGTAGCAGCCGGGCCTCGGCTCGGATGCCGTCGGTGAACGAGCGTGGTGCAAAGCCGAGGTCGGTGCGCGCGTCCTCGATGGGGAAGTGCTTGTCCTCGACGAGGCGGGCGATCTGCTCCGACTTCAACCGGGGCCGGTCCGCCCGTCGCTCATATGCGCCGACGAGCGCGCGTACCGGGCCGACAGGTACCGGCAGGCACACGACCCGCCTGCCCACAGCATCGCCGGCCGCGGTGACGATCTCGCGGAAGGTCAGCGCGGTCGGTCCCGCGATGTTGTAACAACGCCGGACGGCGACGTCTGTGGTCAGCACGTTCAGAACCACCTCGGCGAGGTCGTCGACGTGCACCGGCTGTTGAAGGTGATGACCCCCGCCGGGGACCGGCAGTACCGGGCAGCGCGCGAGCAGGGCGAGAAGTCGGGCCATGTTGCGGTCGTCCGGCCCCCCGTAGATCATCGTCGGTCGGATGATCGTCCAGTCGAGGTCGCTGCGCTGGATCGTCTCCTCTGCCGCCGTCCGCACCTGCTTCGAGGGCGGGTCCAGAGTCGTGAAGATCCCCGTTGTCGAGACGAAGACGGCACGCTGTGAACCGGCGCGTTCGGCCGCGCCGATGATCGTCGTGGCGTGTCCGGTTCCGAGTGAGGCAATGCTGACCAACGCGTCGCCTGCGACCGCGTGGAAGGCGCGGTCGACGGCGGCCGGATCGTCGAGGTCGCCGCGGACGGATTCCGCGCCGAGCTGGCGAACGATCTGTTCGGCCCGGTCGCCGCGAACGAGGACCGTGATCCTATGTCCCCGGTCCAGCGCTCGGGTGACGACGCGGCGCCCCAGGAAGCCGCTTCCGCCGGTGACGAGGAGCTTCATCGGACCACACCCGGATGTGTTCGGCGAGAGGAGTCCACAGACGGCCCTCGGTACTGCGGCGACAGTCTCATCGGCTACTCATCAGAATCCGGTCCTCGCTGTCCGTGGGAACAGGCCCTGGATGGTTACTCTTCGTATTCTAAAGATAGCCGAATCGACCCTTGGGGTGGCGCGTCGATCGGTGCGGCGTGTCGACGTCATGACTGCTAGCCGTCGAGGTCGACTCAGACCGGGCGAGTCGGTGCCGTCTGCCTGCCGGAGAGCGGCGTTTCTCAGGCTCGTCGGCGGGCTCTCGTCTGACCGGAATGCTCGGCGCCTCGGGCGGTCCTGTCCCCGGCCGTCCGAGGTCCGGGTATGCCGACACCGGGCACGTCATCGCCGGGTGCGTCGGCACTGGGTGCGCTGACGTCGGGTACATCGGCGCTGAACAGTTCCGGGAGCAGTTCCAGGAGCAGATCGCGGTAGCGGCGAGCGAGTTGCGCGCGGTCGAAGTGGGCGGCGACGTGAGCCTGTCCGGCTCGCCCCATGGCGGCACGCCGACGAGGATCCGTGGCCAGTGCCCGGACGGCGGCGGCAAGTGCGTCTGGATCCTCCGGAGGCACCACCATGGCGCCCGCCTCGGTGAGGATGCGGGCAGCCTCGCCGCGCACCGAACCGATGATGGGCCGGCCTGCGGCCAGAATCTCGAACATCTTCGAGGGGATGAAGGTCTCGAACAGCGGAACGTCGCGCAGTGGCACCAGGCAAATGTCGGCGGCGGCCAGCAGGCCGGGTACCTCGTCGCGGGTGACCGCCGGGTGCAGCGTTGTGCTCGTGAGTCCGAGTTCGGTGACCCGCGCGGCGAGCCGCTGCTTGTCGGCCCCTTCGCCGACGAACGCGAAGTGCACAGGCGCGTTCTCCTCGACGAGGCGGGCCGCGGCGTCCGCGATCGAGACGAGTCCCTGGGAGATGCCGTGCGCGCCGACGTAGAGCACAAGGAGCTCACCGGGACGCACGCCAAGCTCCGCACGGATGCGCGGAGTCTCGGTCATCCGGTCGATGGCGTCCGGGTGAAACCGGGTGAGATCGACCCCGTTGGGGATGACGTGCACCTTGGCCGGTTCGATCCCGCGCTTTACGATGTCCTCACGGAACCCTTCGGTGACTGTCACCACCGCGTCGGCCGCGCGGTATGCGGCCAGTTCCAGATGTTCGAGTGTGGCGATGACTGTCCGGTTCGTGATCACGCCAAGCTGGACGAAGATMGCTGGCCACAGGTCGCGTACCTCGACGACCAGTCGCGCGCGCCGCAGCCGAGCCAACATCCAGGCCGACCCAAGAGAGAAGAAGGTGGGGGAGGAGACGACGACCACGTCGGCCGGGCCAGCACTGCGGGCGCCGAGCAGCACGGAGGAAACCATGAACGACAGGTGCCCGAGCGTCTTGCGCGCGATGCCCTCGTTCGGTGTCGCGTAAAGCCATGTGCGGACCACCCGGTACCCGTCGACGTGCTCGATCCGGCGCAGCGTGCGGCGGTACGCGGCGGGCACGACCCCGGTCGGATGGTTTGGCATTCCCGTCAGGACGGTGACGTCGAGTCCGTCGGCGGCCCACGCTCGGGCGTTCTCCGAGAGACGGGCCTGCGGCGCGCCGACCTCGGGCGGGAAGTAGTGGGTGACTAGCAGGACCCTGGAGGCACCGGAGCCACGCATCACGAAGTCGACCTCCTGCAGATCTGTTGACTCGGTGGGGTTCGTTCACCAGGCCTGCGGCGCTCACTGATGATTGTCACGATGACCGGGTAGCTGGGTCGTCTCAGCTGCTTCGGCCGGGACGGGAGCTACCTCGGCTGGGCCAGGGGCGAGCTGCTCGGTGGCCTGTCGCTGCCTCGGGACAGTCAGTCCGACGACGCCGTCATCGATCGGAGCGGGCTCGGTCGCGGGGTGGGCACGCCTGGGCGCGCGGGCGGAGGCGACCAACCGGGGCGCGTTCAGATAGCCCGCAACGATCACTGCGATCGCGAGGTTGGCCGCCACCCGCACACCTGTACTACCCCGCGTGGCGACCAGCCCCAGCCCCGATACGGTCGTGACGAGGCAGGCGACCGTAGCCGTGACCCGGGTGTGCGTCCATCCCACGTCGGTGAGCCGCTGGTAGGTGTGAGTGCGGTGGGGCAGGTACCAGCGCTCGCCCCGCCGGACCCGACGCACCAGCGTGGCGCCGGTGTCGGCGAGGTAGAGCAGTATCGGCGCGAGTACCGCCTCGGCCGGGACGCCGGACATGACGCCCTGCAACGCGAGCACGGCGAGGCTGGCGCCGAGGGTGTAGCTGCCGACGTCGCCCAGGAAGATCCGCGCGCGGGGGAAGTTGAACGGCGCGAAGCCGATCGCCGCCCCAGCAAGAACGGCGCCGCCCGCGGCCAGGGCCGGCGCGTCGTGGAGATGGCCCACGACGACGAGGGCACCGCCGGCGACTGCGGCCTGCGCGGCCGAGATGCCGTTGATCCCGTCCATGAAGTTGAAGGCGTTGACGAACCCCGTCACCCACAGCGGGCCGATCAGCGCGGCGGCAGACAGCGCCACCACGGGTGGGATCGACGCGGTGTCGAGGGACACGCTGGTGAGGATCACGGCCGACACCACCATGCCGGCGAGCAGTTGCAGCGCCAGTCGGTGCAGTGGGGCTATGCCGCCCACATCGCCGCCGATGTCCTCGGCGAGACCGATGAGACCGAACAGTGTCACCCCGACGGTCATCGGGAGCAGGTCGGGGGCGTCGCCGCGACCGCTGGCGAGCATGAGAACCAGCACGCCGGCGAAGAGGCCGAGGGCTACCGCGATGCCGCCGCCCCGCGGGGTCGGTACCTGGTGCGAGGAGCGTTCGTTGACGTCGTCGATGGCGGCCAGGCGTCGCATGGCGCCGAGCACGACCGGTGTGGCCGCGAGGGTGACCAGCAACGCCGCGGCTCCCGCTCCGACCATGTCGCTCCTTACGGTTTGGCCGGTGATGACCCGCGCGTGGGCACGCTGGCGCCGACGAAGGCGGATCGCTCACAGGTAGGTGTGACACTCCAGTGGCACGGCAGGGCCGATGTTCGCGACTGAATGTAACGCATCAACTACGCTCCGCCGCATGATGCGAGTGCGAGTGTCCGACCCGTTGCGGAGCCGCGGATCTTCCGCGCGGCAGGTCCAGGCGATGGGCCGGGATCTCCGGTGAGGCAGGTGGTCCAGGCCGCCGGCGGTGGAGAGGTTCGGGTCGTCGACACCCCGATTCCCTCCATCGGGGCGACCKAGGTACTCGTGGAGACGGCGGCCACCATCGTGTCCGCCGGTACCGAGCGGGCGGTGACGACGCTCGCCCGGTCCGGCCTGCTGGCCAAGGCGCGAGCACGCCCCGACCTCGTCCGCAGAGTGGCGGAGAAGGCCAAAGCGGACGGGATCGGCGAGGCGGTCCGCTCGGTCCGCGACCGGCTCGCCTCCGAGCTGCCCCTGGGCTACAGCGGGGCCGGTCGGGCTGTCCGGGTGGGTACCGCTGTCGAGGGCATCCGGCCCGGCGACCTGGTGGTCACCGGCGGGGCGGGCTGGGCGAACCACGCCGAGTTCCAGGCGGTGCCCGGACTGCTGTGCGCGCGGGTGCCGGACGGGGTTCCCGAGGCCGACGCCGCCTTCGCGACCATCGCCGCCATCGCGCTGCACGGGCTGCGCCTGGCCGAGGTCGGACCGGGAGCGAAGGTGGTCGTCGTCGGGCTGGGCCTCATCGGCCAGCTCGCCGCCCGCATCGCGCTGGCCAGCGGATGTGACGTGGCCGGTGTGGACCTCGCGGACCTGCCGCTGACCGCCGCCGCCGCGACCGGCGTGCGGGCGCTGCGCGAGTCCGGCGACGCGACCACGGCCGCGGTGCGGGAGTGGAGCCGGGGGCGCGGGGCGGACGCGGTGCTGATCTGCGCGGCGGGCCGGTCCGGCGACCCGGTGATGCGGGCGACGGAGTTCGCCCGCGACCGGGCGCAGCTCGTCGTCGTCGGGGACGTCCCGCTGGGCCTGACGCGTGCGCCGTTCTACGAGAAGGAGCTCGTCCTGCGCTTCGCGCGGTCGTACGGCCCCGGCCGGTACGAGCGTGGCTACGAGGAGTGGGGGGTGGACTATCCAGCGGGCCAGGTTCGCTGGACGGAGGGCCGTAACCAGGAGGCGGTGCTCGACCTGCTCGCCGCCGGCCGGCTGTCCGTGGCCGACCTGGTCACGCACGCCTTCCCGCTCGAGCAGGCCGCGGCCGCCTACGATCTGGTGGCGACGCGACGGGAGCCGTACCTGGCCATCCGCTTCGACTACCCGCGCCGCGCCGAGCTGACCGAGCCGGTGGAGGGCGCCCTTTCCGCGGGGGGCGCTCCGCCCGCGGAGGGGGCCGTCCCGACCGAGGGTTCCGCCCGGGGGGACGCGCGGCAGGTCGGACAGCGAACGCAGCGGGTGGAGCGTCGGGTCGGTCCGCCCGGCCGGCGCCGGGGTGACCGGGTCGGTTGGATCGGTGCCGGGAACTTCTCCGGCTCGGTGCTGCTGCCGGCGTTCCGGGCCGCCGGTTTCGACCGGTTCACCAGTGTCGCGTCGGCCAGCGGACGGTCGGCTCGCGCCTTCGCCGACCGGCATGGGTTCCAGGGGGCCGCGACCGGGGTCGACGAGCTGCTCGACGACGACGACATAGACGTGGTGGTGATCGCGACGCCGCACTCCACGCACGCCCGGCTGGCCGCGGCGGCACTCGAACGGGGCCGGCACGTGTGGTGCGAGAAGCCGCTGGCCCTCGACCTGGCCGAGCTGGAGATGGTCGAGCGGGCGGCGGCCGTGGGCGGCGGCGTGCTGATGGTCGGTCTCAACCGCAGGTTCTCCCCGGCGGTCGTCACGGCCCGGCGGCGCCTGGCCGAGCGGGACGGCCCGCTGAGTCTGGTGTACCGGGTCGCGGCCGGTCCCGTACCCGCCGAGCACTGGTACGGCGACCGGGTCGAGGGAGGCCGGCTGTTGGGCGAGGTCTGCCACTTCGTCGACACCTGCGCGACGCTGGCGGGCAGCCGGGTCGAGGCGGCGACAGCGATGCCCGGCCGCGCTGGTGAGGCGCTGCTGGCCGAGGACCTGGCTGTGACGTTGCGGCACGTCGACGGCAGCCTGTCGACCATCGCGTACAGCTCCGCCCGCCCTCGGGCCTGCCGGAAGGAGATGGTCGAGGCTCTCGCCGGCCGGCGTCACCTGCGCATCGACGACTTCCGGGAGCTGGTGGTCGACGGCGGCTCGGAATGGAAGGGCGCGCAGGACAAGGGACACCGGGCGGCGGCCGGCGCGTTCCTGCGGATGTGTCGCGGCGGCGCGACCGACGTGACGGCCGAGCTGATCGCGTCGTCCCGGGCGACGCTCGCCGCCGCCGCGAGCCTCGGCACCGGACTTCCACAGCCAACCGGACTTCCGCAGTCAGTGGAGGCAGCCGCCACCGACCCGGCTGTCATCGACCCGGCCGGTGCTCCCCGCACGGGTACGGGGCGGGTGGGCGCGGTCGGGGTGCCGGCGGCGCGGACAGCGGATCCGGACAGCACGCCTCTGGACGGCGCCGGCCTTCCCGCCGCCCAGAGGGGAAAGAGCGAACCATCCGTCTGACATAGGGGTAACCCGGGTGGACCCGGAGACAGGAGAACAGAGATCGTGCCTCGCGCGCTGATTACGGGAATCACCGGCCAGGACGGGTTGTATCTGGGGGAATTGCTTGTTGGGCGGGGTTATGAGGTGTTCGGGCTGGTGCGCGGGCAGTCGAACCCGAAGGTGGCGACCGTGGAGCGGCTGGTGCCGGGGGTCGTGTTGTTGGAGGGTGATCTGACGGATCTTCCGTCGTTGATCGGCGCGGTGGAGATCTCCCAGCCCGACGAGGTGTACAACCTGGGTGCGATCTCGTTCGTCGGGCTCTCCTGGAAGCAGGCGGAGCTGACCGGGGAGACGACGGGGATGGGGGTGCTGCGGGTTCTGGAGGCGCTGCGGATCGCGGGTGGTAATGACCTGTCGCGGGTGCGTTTCTATCAGGCATCGTCGTCGGAGATGTTCGGAAAGGTGCGGGAGACGCCGCAGCGGGAGACGACGCCGTTTCATCCGCGTTCGCCGTACGGGGTGGCGAAGACGTTCGGGCATTATCTGACGGTGAATTACCGCGAGTCGTACGGGTTGTTCGCGTGTTCGGGGTTGTTGTTCAATCACGAGTCGCCGCGGCGGGGCATCGAGTTCGTGACGCGGAAGATTTCGCGGGCGGTGGCGCGGATTTCGCTGGGCCTGCAGGACTCGGTGTCCCTGGGGAATCTGGAGTCGCGGCGCGACTGGGGTTTCGCGGGGGACTATGTGGACGCGATGTGGCGGATGCTGCAGCAGGACACCCCCGGACGACTTCGTGGTGGCCACCGGCGAGACCCACAGCATCCGCGAGTTCCTGGACGTGGCGTTCGCCCGGGTGGGCATCAAGGACTGGTCGGGGTACGTGCGGTCGGATCCGCGGTTCTTCCGTCCGGCGGAGGTGGACGTGCTGGTGGGGGACGCGTCGAAGGCGGGTGAGGTGCTGGGGTGGAAGCCGCGGGTGGGGTTCCGTGAGCTGGTGGAGATGATGGTCGACGCCGACCTCGCCGCCGAGCGGGCCGAGGCTTCCCACCCGGGACCGGCCCACGTGGACCCGGCGGCTGGTGGGCCGCTCTCCTCCCTGCCGGGTCTGCCCACCGGGCGCGACCCGGTCGACGGCCTCGCGCGGGATCGGACGGCGGCGCCGTGACCGCGGCCTCCGCCCACGTGCCGGCGGTGCCCGGCAAGGCACCGAGGTCCGGGAACGCGTCGGTGCCCGACCAGGGCGCTCTGCCCGCGGCCGGCCTGCACGCCGTCGTCATCGCCGGCGCGAGACCGAACTTCATCAAGGTGAAGCCCGTTCTCGACGCGCTGGCGGCCGACGGTGCCCGAACCAGTTTCGTGCACACGGGTCAGCACTACGACGAGGCGATGAGTGACGTCTTCTTCGCCGATCTCGGGCTGCGGCAGCCCGACCACCATCTGGAGGCGGGTTCTGGCTCGCACGCGGTGCAGACCGCGGCCGTGATGACCGCGTTCGAGCCGCTGTTGGCGCGGCTCGCACCCGATGTCGTCGTGGTCGTCGGCGACGTGAACTCGACGTTGGCGTGCGCGCTCGTCGCGGCGAAGGCGAACGTCCCGGTCGCCCACGTCGAGGCCGGCCTGCGCAGCGGTGACCGGACGATGCCCGAGGAGATCAACCGGATCGTCACCGACCGTGTGTCGGACCTGTTGTTCGCCCCCAGCCCCGAAGGTGTCGTCCACCTCCTCGCCGAGGGTGCGCGACCGGAGTCGGTCCACCTCGCGGGCAATGTCATGGTCGACACGCTGCTCGCCTGCCGGGAGCGGGCCCGCTCCCGCCCCGTGCTCGCCGATCTGGGCCTGACCCCCGGGGAGTACGGCCTGGTGACACTGCATCGGCCGAGCAACGTCGACGACCCGGCGGTACTCGACGGGCTGCTCACGGCACTGGGCGAGATCGCGCGCCGCTGTCCGCTGGTGTTCCCCGTTCACCCGCGTACCGCCGGCCGCCTGGCCGGGCGGCTGCCGGACGGGGTGCGGGCACTCGGACCGGCCGGCTACCTGGACTGCGTCGCGCTTCAGATGGGTGCGCGACTGGTGCTCACCGATTCTGGTGGTGTCCAGGAGGAGTCCACGGTGCTGGGCGTTCCGTGTCTGACCCTGCGGGAGAGCACCGAGCGGCCGATCACGGTCGCCGAGGGGACGAACCGGGTGGTGGGCTGTTCCCCGACGGCGATCACCGCGGGCGCGTTCGAGGTGCTCGACCGGCCGCCGCCGCCGCGTTGTCCCGATCTGTGGGACGGGCACGCGGGCCGGCGGATMTCCGCGGTGCTCGGGCGGACCCTGGAACGCCGGGCTCGTCGCGGCAGCGGAGAGCGCCCGCGTGGGCAGGCGGCGACCGCGTCCGACCTTCTGCCGGCAGCATCGACAGTCGATCACGGAGCGTGACACACCGTAATGCTGTTGCGTAGCTGACAGTGTTTAATGAGTCACAATAAGTTCATGACTTCTTCGGGAAAGCTGGTGGTGGTCGGCCAGGGGTACGTAGGCCTTCCCGTGGCGATGCGCGCGGTCGAGGCCGGCTGGCGGGTGGTCGGTGTCGACGTCGACGCCGGGCGGGTCAAGCGGCTCGCTGCCGGCGAGTCGTATGTCGAGGACGTCTCGCGGGACCGGCTCGCCGCGGCACTCGACTCCGGGCGGTATGAGCCGACGGCCGACTTCGCGGCGGCCGCGGGGTTCGACGTCGCGGTCGTCACCGTCCCCACCCCGCTGCGGGAGGGCGCGCCCGATCTGGGTTACGTCGTCGAGGCGGCCCGCAGCCTGGCGCCGCTGGTGACACCGGGGGCGACAGTGGTGCTGGAGTCGACCACCTATCCGGGGACGACCGAGGAACTGTTCGGGCCGTTGCTGGAGGAGGGATCCGGGCTCACCGCCGGAGACGACTTCCGGCTCGGCTACTCCCCGGAGCGGATCGACCCGGGAAACCCGACATGGCGGCTGGAGAACACGCCGAAGGTCGTCTCCGGAGTCAACGACGCCTCGCTCGAGGCGGTCCGGGCCTTCTACGACTCGCTGGTGGACCGTACCGTGTCGGTCGCCTCGACGAGGACGGCCGAGCTCACCAAGCTGCTGGAGAACACCTTCCGGCACGTCAACATCGCCCTGGTCAACGAGCTCGCGATGTTCGCGCACGAGTTGGGGGTGGATGTGTGGGAGGCGATCGACGCCGCCTCCACCAAACCGTTCGGGTTCATGCCGTTCCGGCCCGGCCCCGGCGCCGGTGGCCATTGCCTGCCCATCGACCCGTCGTATCTGTCCTGGCGGGTGCGGCGACGGCTCGGCCGCAGCTTCCGGTTCGTCGAACTGGCCAACGACATCAATGACCACATGCCGGACCATGTGGTCCGTCGTGTGATCGACATGCTCAACCGGCGCGGACGCTCGGTGAGTGGCAGCCGCATCCTTCTACTCGGACTGGCCTACAAGAGGAACACCGGCGACTCCCGTGAGTCGCCTGCCGCGCGAGTGGCCGCGCTGCTGGCCGATCTCGGTGCCGGGGTCCTCGCGGCCGATCCGCACATCGACCCCGCGCAGGCGCCGGGACGGGTCGCGCTGGTGGACGCCGACGCGGCGCAGATCGCGGCAGCCGACCTGGTGGTCGTGCTGGTGGACCACGACGCGTTCTGTCGCGACCTGGTGATGCGTCACGCCACGGCCGTCCTCGACACGCGCCGGTGGCTGCCTGCCGTGTCCACAGGTGCCGCCGGTGCGCCGGTGGATCATACGCAGACCGGAATGCTGTCCGGTCCGGCGCGCGCCTCGGTGGTCGACGTGCCGGCGGCTGATCTTCCGGTCGGGGCGGTTGTCCCGGCGCCTCGTTCCGAGCCGCGCCGCGTCCTCATCGAGTCGCTGTGACCTACGGCGTGCCCGACGCCGAGCCGACTGCCAGCGCGGCTTGACGCCAGGGGTCAGGGGGTGGATCTCAACCTGTAACCGATCGTTCTGGTCGTCATGACCCGGACGGGGCGCCACGCAACGGCGCCCCGCCCGTTCGTCTGCCCCGAGGTCCCGAGTGTCGTGACTCTGTGTAGTAGAACTCTCTCTGTAGGTTAGCGAAGGTTGCCGGGCGCCCTGGAGGGGAGCTGATGAGAGTTCTCGTGACCGAGATGCGTAGCGCGCGGGCCCTGTCCTTCAGGTCGGGGTTAGCGCATCGACGACAGCGTGACAGGCGTGCCCGCTACGCTGGCATCTGTGGGGTCGAAGGTGGTGAAGCGGGCGTACCGCTACCGTTTCGACCCGACTCCCGATCAGGCCGCCCAGCTCGCGCGAACCTTCGGCTGTGTCCGCTACGTGTACAACCGGGCGCTCGCCGAACGGCACCGGGCCTGGTTCCAGGAGCAGCGGCGGGTCACTCACGCCGAGACCGACCGGATGCTCACGGGGTGGAAGCGCGACCCGGAGACGGAATGGCTCGCCGAGCCGTCGAAAGGTCCACTTCAGGCCACGCTGCGGAATCTCCAGACCGCGTATGTGAACTTCTGGCAGAAACGCGCCGGCTACCCGACGTTCAAGAAGAAGGGCAGGACTCTCGACTCGGCGACCTACTTCCGGAACTGTTTCAGTTTTCGGGACGGTCGGATCACGCTGGCGAAGCAGGACGCGCCGCTGGCGATCGTCTGGTCGCGTCCGCTGCCCGAGGGTGCGGAGCCCTCGCGGGTCACGGTGTCGCGGAACGCCCGCGGCC
>NZ_MAXA01000270.1 GCF_001854695.1 Parafrankia soli | reverse complement strand
TCCTTACGGTCCCCGGAGTCGTCGATCACCAGCACCCCGCCTGGGTGCGCGGCAGTAGCCGGGCCGGCCTGCAGCAGCTCCACCCGCCGGTCGTTGATCTTCTCCGGGTCCCACACCGACTCGGACAGGAAGAACTGCAGCCGCTGTACCGCCGGATGCCCCGCACCCACTACCGGCTCCGCCCCGGCCAGGCAGGTCAGCGTCTTGTTCCGGTCCCGCGGGGCCAGCAGCCCGGTCAGATACTCCCGGAACCCCCGCCGCTGCCCCAACGCCGAGAACAGATCATCAAACCGGGCAGCGTAATCCTCCAACGGGCCTGGTGYCGGCGGACAGGGCAGACGTCTGGTCATGCCAGCCTCCCTCCGCTCCTGAAAGACAACCAACAGAGCAGACCTACCCGCCACAACCTTGATCCAACGAACTACCGCTAGCTCGCCGGCCCCACCTCCCCGGGTACTTGGACCAGGTCGAGACCGGCGACCGATCTTCTACCGCGGCAGGCTCGCGCGGTACCCGGCACGACGACGGCGGCCACCGCTACCTGCGGCGCCGCGCGGCTCGTTTCAGCACCGCCTGACGAGAGGCCCTTGTGACAATCCTGGACCCGACCCCGGCTCGGACCTGCACCCGCGCGGACCTGGACCTGATCGACGGCTACTGGCGGGCGGCGAACTACCTGTCCGTCGGGCAGATCTACCTGTTGGACAACCCGCTGCTACGCGAACCGCTGCGCGCCGAACACGTCAAGCGGCGGCTGCTCGGCCACTGGGGCACCACCCCGGGACTGAACCTGCTGTACGCGCACATGAACAGGGTCATCAAGGAACGCGACCTCAACGCGCTGTACGTCACCGGCCCGGGTCACGGCGGACCGGGGCTGGTCGCGAACGCCTACCTGGAGCGGACCTACAGCGAGGTCTACCCCGCCGTCAGCCGCGACGAGGAAGGGATGCGGGCGCTGTTCCGGCAGTTCTCCTTCCCCGGTGGCATCCCCAGCCACGTCGCACCCGAGACACCCGGGTCGATCCACGAGGGCGGCGAGCTCGGGTACGCGCTGGTACACGCGTACGGCGCCGCGTTCGACAACCCGGACCTGCTGGTGCTCTGCGTGGTGGGTGACGGGGAGGCCGAGACCGGACCCCTGGCCGCCAGCTGGCACTCGAACAAGTTCCTCAACCCGGTCACCGACGGCGCTGTACTGCCGGTGCTCCACCTCAACGGATACAAGATCGCCAACCCGGCGGTGCTGGCCCGCATCCCGCAGGACGAACTCGCCGCGCTGATGCGGGGCTACGGCTACGCGCCGCACTTCGTCACCGGCGACGATCCCGCCGACGTCCACCGTCAGCTCGCGGCGACCCTCGACGTCGTCCTCGACAAGATCGCAGCCATCCAGGACGACGCACGGCGGGCCAGGACCGACGGCGCGAGTCGGGGTGCGGCCACACCGACGCCGCGGGCCGCCTGGCCGATGATCGTGCTGCGCACCCCGAAGGGCTGGACCGGACCGAAACAGGTCGACGGCGTTCAGATCGAGGGCACCTGGCGGGCACATCAGGTGCCGCTCACCGCGACCCGGACCGACATCGGGCACCGCGAGCAGCTCGAACGGTGGATGCGCAGCTACCGGCCCGAGGAGCTGTTCGACGCCACCGGACAGCTCGTGCCGCAACTGCAGGCGCTCGCCCCGGCCGGCAACCGCCGGATGAGTGCGAATCCGCACGCCAACGGCGGCCGGCTGCTGCGCGACCTCGTCATGCCGGACTTCCGCGACTACGCCGTGCCGATCGACCGTCCCGCCACCGGATCGAGTTCCGCCACCGGGGTGCTGGGCGGGTTCCTGCGCGACGTCATCATCCGCAATCCCGACCGGTTCCGCCTCATGGGCCCGGACGAGACCGCCTCCAACCGGCTGTCCGCCGTGTTCGACACCACCGACCGGGCCTGGGACGCCGCGACGCTGCCCGGCGACGACCACCTGGCACCGGACGGGCGGGTGATGGAGGTGCTGTCCGAGCACCTCTGCCAGGGTTGGCTGGAGGGCTACCTGCTCACCGGCCGGCACGGGGTGTTCAACTGCTACGAAGCCTTCATCCACATCGTCGACTCGATGGTCAACCAACATGCCAAATGGCTGAAGACGACCCGTTCCATCCCGTGGCGGGCACCGATCGCGTCACTGAACTACCTGTTGACCTCGCACGTCTGGCGCCAGGACAACAACGGCTTCTCCCACCAGGACCCCGGATTCATCGACCACGTGATCAACAAGAAGGCGGAGATCGTCCGCGTCTACCTGCCGCCGGACAGCAACACCCTGCTCTCGGTCGCCGACCACTGCCTGCGCAGCCGCGACTACATCAACGTCATCGTGGCCGGCAAACAACCCGCGCTGACCTACCTGACCATGGACGAGGCGATCGACCACTGCACCCGCGGGCTGGGCGTCTGGCCCTGGGCAGGCACCACCGACGGCGAACCGGACGTCGTACTGGCCTGCGCCGGCGACATCCCCACCCTGGAGACCCTGGCCGCCGCCGACCTGCTGCGCTCCTGTCTCCCGGACCTCAAGGTCCGGGTCATCAACGTCGTGGACCTCATGCGGCTGCAGCCGGAAACCGAGCACCCGCACGGACTCCCCGACCGCGAGTTCGACGCGCTGTTCACCTCGGACAAGCCCGTGATCTTCGCGTTCCACGGCTACCCCGCGCTCGTCCACCGACTGACCTACCGGCGCACCAACCACCCCAACCTGCACGTGCGCGGCTACAAGGAGGAAGGGACCACCACCACTCCCTTCGACATGGTGATGCTCAACGACCTCGACCGCTTCCACCTGGTCATCGACGTCATCGACCGCGTCCCCTCACTCGGCAGCCGGGCCGCGGTCCTGCGGCAGCGGATGGCCGAGCGCCGCCTCGCCGCCCGCGCCCACACCCGCCAGCACGGCGAGGACGACCCCGCCATCACCGGCTGGACCTGGCCCGCCCGGTGATGGCCGCACACCTGTACCGAACGCGCAGGCCGCCCATCCGGCTGCCGCCCCGACCCGCCGGCAGGACCGACGGCCCTCGCCCGCAGGAACCGTGGCATGCCAGAAGTGCGGGCGAGGCCCTCGACACGCTCTCGGCAGGGCGGGAGGGCCTGACCGCCATCGACGTCCGGCAGCGGCTGCTGCGCTACGGCCCCAACGAACTGGATCGGCAGCAGGGCCCGTCCTGGCCGGCGGTGCTGGTCCGCCAGTTCAGAAGCCCCCTGATCTACGGCCTCGGCGTCTCCGCCGCCGTCGCGCTCGCCCTCGGCGAGATCGCGGACGGAGCCGTCGTGCTCGTCGTCGTCCTCCTCAACGCCGCGGTCGGCTTCGTGCAGGAGTACCGCGCCGGGACAGCCATCCAGGCGCTGGCCCAGTTGCTGTCCGAACCGACCACGACGCGGCGGGACGGGGACTGGACACAGGTGCCGGCCGAGCAGCTGGTGCCCGGAGACATGGTCGAGGTCGCGCCCGGAGACCGGGTGATGGCCGACCTGCGGGTGCTGGACGGGCAGGGCCTGCGCGCGGACGAGTCCGCGCTCACCGGCGAGTCGGTGCCGGTGGACAAGACGTCCCACCCGGTCCCGGTCGACGCGGAACTCGCCGACCGGTCCTCGGTGCTGCACGCGGGCACGCTGGTGAGCGCGGGCGGCGGCCAGGGCCTGGTCGTGGAGACCGGCAACCGCACCGAGCTCGGTCGTATCTCCAGGCTGCTGAACAGCGCGGACGACACCCGGACACCGCTCACCCGAAGCATCGCCAGGCTCGGAACGAACATCACCCGGGTACTCGGCGTCGTCGCGCTGATCCTGTTCGGCATCGCGCTGGCCCGCGGGTACCCCGCCGTGGACGCGACACTCGCCGCGGTCACCTTCGCCGTCGGGGCCATCCCGGAGGGCCTGCCCGCGATCGTCACCATCGCCCTCGCGGTCGGAGTCCGACGGATGGCCCGACGCAACGCGATCGTGCGTGAGCTGCCCGCGGTCGAGACCCTCGGCTCCACCAGCGTCGTGTGCACCGACAAGACCGGCACACTCACCTGCAACGAGATGACGGTCCGCCGCGCCTGGAGCCCGGCCGGAGAGGCCGAGTTCGACGGAGTCGGCTACGCCGCCGACGGACGCGTCCGGCAGGACGGCTGTTCCGTCCCGGTGCTGGGCGCATCCCTGCTGCGCCTGCTCGAGGCCGCAGTGCTGGCCAACGAGGGTCGACTCGTCGGGCAGGGCGCCGACCGGCAGGTGCTGGGCGACCCGACCGACGGGGCGCTGCTCGTCGCCGCCGAACGCGCGGGGCTCGTCCCCGCCGAGACGATCCGTACCTGGCCACGGCGCGGACTGCTGCCCTTCGACTCCGGCCGCCAGTACATGGCCAGTGCGCACGACAGCGCGACCGGACCGGTGGTCTACCTCAAAGGCGCACCCGAGGTTGTGGGGCTCCAGAATCCCGATTTGGCCTGTGAGCTGGCCTTTTGTGGTTGATGCGATCTTCTGCGGGAGGTGTCAGGCGGCGTTGCGGTATTCGTTGATCATGCTGCCGAGGATGCGTGTGCGACGGATGGTGGAATCCGGCGTCGGGGCGACTGCAGGCGGCAAGTCGGGTGGGTGCTGGCCGAGGGAGCGGTGGGGCCGGTGAGTGTTGAAATGCTCGACGTAGCCGGTAAGTACCGAGGTCAGGTGCCGTTCGGAGACGATCAGTAGTCGGTCGGTGCATTCGCGGCGGGCGGTGCCGATCCGGCGTTCCGCGATCGTGTTCGCCTGCGGGGCTTGTGGTGGTGTGCGTACCACGTCGATGCCGGCCCCGGCGAAGACGGCGTCGAAGGAAGCCGTGAATTTCGTGTCGCGGTCACGGAGGAGGAACCGGAACCGGTGGCCACGCTCGTCGAGGTCCATCAGCAGGTTCCGTGCCTGCTGGGTGACCCAGGCCGCGGTTGGATGCTTCGTGACCCCGAGGGCGTGGACACGGCGGGTGGCGTGTTCGACGACGAAGGACACGTAGATCTGTTGCAGGAACGCGGTGTCGACGGTGAAGAAGTCGCAGGCCAGCAGGCCGGAGGCCTGGGCGCGCAGGAACGTGCGCCAGGAGGTGTCGGCCCGGCGGGGTGCGGGGTCGATGCCGGTGCGGTGCAGGATCCGCCAGACGGTGGCGACCCCGACCGGGTGGCCCAACTCGATCAGTTCGCCGTGGATCCGGCGGTGGCCCCAGGTCGGGTTCTCCTGCGCGAGGCGCAGAACCAGCTCGCGGATCTCCCGGCGGACCGGCGGCCGCCCGGGGGTCTTGCGTGGGTAGGTCCATTTTCGGGCGAGGAGGTCGCGGTGCCAGCGCAGCACGGTGGCGGGGGTGACGAAGAACGAGCCCCCGCGGGCTCGGGGCAGCAGCTGAGACAGGGCTGCGAGGATCATCCGATCCTTCGGTTCCAGGACCGGGCGGTGGACCTGCCGTCGCAGCACCGCCACCTGGTGTCGTAGGACGAGGAGCTCCACGTCTTTCGCGGTGTCGCCGCGCACGCGGAGCAACATCAGTCCGAGAGCGTTGCGCGTCAGGGTGTAGAGCAGCGACCACACCACGACATCCAGCCTGCCCGACGCGGGCCCCGTCCGGCAGACAAACATGCAGGTCACCGTCCAAATCTGGGTTCTGGAGCCCCACAGGTGCGGCCGGGTCCAGCGGCGGTGGACCAGGGGGCGGTGCCAGCGCAGGATCGTTTCCGGGCGGACCAGCAGGATCGGCCGGGACGCCCGCGGGAGCAGCCATGTCAGTCCGGCGAGGATCGCGCGATCGGCCCAGCAGAACCGGGGCCGGGGCACCTGGCGGCGTAGCACGGCGAGTTCGTGGTGGTGTCCTGGTCAAGGGCACGTGTAGCCGGTAGGGGTATAGGTGTCCGATCGCCTCCGGGGGAAGGCCTATCGATCATCGGGTGAGACAGAAGCCCTGGTCAGGTCCTGCGGACGAGTTTCGGGCACCCACAACTCATCTCGACTGGTCCGTCGAGGACGCGGAGGCTGCCGTTCAGTTACCTATCCATCGGTAGAGGTATTCGGGTCGTCCACCGCTTCCGTAGCGTTGGGATCGGTTCACCAGGCGTTGGTTCGTGAGCCGTTCGAGGTAGCGGCGCGCGGTGACGCGGGAGATGCCGACCGCGGCTGCCACCCCGGCTGCGGTCAGGTCCGCGGTGCCGGGTTTGGCGGCAGCTCTGCTGAGGTAGGCGACAACCGCGTCGAGGGTTTCTACCGACAGACCTTTCGGCTGGTGGACGGTGTCGGATTCAGCGCTTCGTAGTGTGGCCAGGGCTCGGTCCACGTCTCGCTGGCCGAGGACGTCGGCATCCGTGTGCGCGGTGATCTGGGTTCGGTAGGCTGCGTAGCGCTCGAGGCGGTCACGGAACACCGTGAAGGTGAACGGTTTGACGATGTACTGGACCACACCGTATGAGACCGCCGAGCGGACGGTGGGCAGGTCGCGTGCCGACGTTACGGCGATGACGTCGAGCGGCGCGCCGCCGCCGCGCAGGGCGCGGCAGATGTCGAGCCCGCCGATGTCGGGTAAGCGGAAGTCGAGCAGGACAAGATCGACGTTGCCCAGGCTGGCGAGGTGAAGGGCGTGACGGCCGCTGATGGCCACGTCGGTGACGACGAACCCGGGCAGCTTTTCGACGTAGCTGCGGTGGGCGTCGGCGATGACCTGGTCGTCATCGACGACGAGTGTGCGAATCGGCGCGCCGGGTCGGCTCATCATCGCGTGGGCAACCTCATCGGGCCGGAGTCATCGCCGTGGACATGTCGACGCTCCCGTGTTGCCGAGGGATGCGGACAGTGAACACCGCACCGCCGTCGCGACCCACCTCGATCTGGCCGCCGTGGCGCCGGACGACTTGCCGGACCAGGGCGAGCCCGAGACCTCGCCCGCGTGCTGCCTCGCCCGTTGACGTGCTCGTCTTGGTGGTCCAGCCGCGTTCGAACGCCGCCGCGGCCTGTGTCGGATCGAGGCCATGACCTGTGTCAGAGACCCGGACCGTCAGGCCGTCGGGCTCGGTACGCACCGAGACCGTCACCCGCCTCGGGGCCTCTCCTGCGACTGCGGCCTCGATTGCGTTGTCGATGAGGTTGCCGATGACCGTCACCAGCTCAGCCGCCTCGACGTCGAAGACCTCGAACCGGGTGTCGTCGGTGACGACGAGTTCCACGCCGCGCTCGGCCGCCTGGGCGGTCTTACCGAGCAGCAGGGCCGCCAGGACCGGCTCGTCGACGGCGGTCAGCATCCGGTCAGCGAGCTGCTGTGAGCCAGCGAGCCCGGCGGTGGCGAACTCGACGGCCTCGTCCAGCCGATCGAGCTGCATCAGGGTGACCACGATATGAAGCTGGTTCGCGGCTTCGTGGCTCTGGGCACGCAACGCATCCGCCATGCCCCGGACCGCGTCGAGTTCGCCGGTCAGCGCTTGGAGTTCGGTGGTGTCCCGGATCGTCGCGACACTGCCGAGCGGTTTCCCGTCGCGGACGGTGGGTTTCTGATTGACCGCGAGCATCCGGTCGCCGGCCAGCAGCACGGTGTCCTCGGCTGGACGACCACTGCCGAGTAGGTCCAGCGCCGCCGGATCAAGGCCGAGTTCCGCGACCGGCCGCCCATGGGCGTCCGACGGGAGGCCGAGGAGCCGGCGGGCCTCGTTATTGGCCAGGAGCACCCGAGCCTGGTCATCGACGATGAGAACCCCTTCCCGAACAGCGTGCAGCACGGTGTCGTGATGTTCGTACATCCTGGTGATCTCTACCGGGCCGAGGCCGCGAGTCTGCCGCCGAAGGCGGCGGTTGACCAGCACCGTGCCGCCCACCGCTAGCGTGACGGCAGCCAGTCCGGCAACCAGGAGTACCGGGAGTTGCCGGCCGGCCGTCTGGCTGACGTTCTCGACGGTGATGCCTGCGGCGACCAGAGCGGCAATCTTCCCATCGCTGGCGGTGACCGGCACGACCGCGCGTACTGACGGGCCCAACGTTCCCGAGTAGGTCTCGGTGACCACCTCGCCTCGTACCGCTGGTTCGGTGTGTCCGAGGAAGCGCTGGCCGATTCGGGTCGGGTCAGGGTGGGTGTACCGGATCCCGACCGGATTCATCACGACGAGGAAGTCGACCCCGGTCCGGGCTCGGGTGGCCTCGGCCAGCGGCTGCAGCGAAGCGCTCGGATCGGCCGAGCTCAGGGCCGCGACCATCCCTGGAGCATGGGCGAAGGTCTCCGCGACCGCGACGGCGAGATCGCGTGCTTGGTGTTCCGCCGTGCGACGGGCCTGTAGCACCGAGGCGGCAACCGCAGCCACCACGAGGAGTATGACCACCGCGACCTGCAGGACGAGCACCTGGCCCGCGATGCTGCGCCGGCTCAGCCGCGTGCCGCGACCGCCGCCGGGGTCGTCCGCACCACCGGGTGTTGTGGCCATCGGCCCAGTGTGCCGGCCGGGACCAGTTGGCACCAGACGCCGTGAACAGTACGACCAAAACCGTGACCCATGATCGTGAACRCAGCCACTGTAACGCCACCACACGGGGCGGGCACACGGAACCGCCCGGCTAGGAGGCTCGCATGACCACGTTATCGGCCCCGTCGCGGACGGGACCCGCACGCCGACGCTGGTACCGGCAGCTTTACGTCTGGGTGCTGGCGGGGATCGTCRCCGGAATCTTAGTGGGCCACTTCTCCCCAGGAGTCGGTGTCGACCTTCAGCCACTCGGCGCGACTTTCGTCGACGCCATCAAAATGATCATCGCTCCCATCGTGTTCTGCACAGTGGTCGGCGGCATCGCGCAGGTCGACAACCTGCGCAAGGTAGGCCGGGTGGGGCTGAAGGCGTTCACCTACTTTGAGCTCGTCACCACCGCCGCGCTGGTGCTCGGGCTCATCGTGATGAACGTGCTGCGTCCCGGTGACGGCGTCAACGCCGACCCGGACACGCTGTCGGTCAATGAGACCGTCGGCGGGTACATCGCACAGGGCGAGTCAAAGGGCTGGGGCGATCACCTGGCAGACGTTGTACCGGACAGCGTGGTCGGCGCGTTCGCCGAGGGCAAGGTGCTCCAAGTACTGTTCTTCGCCGTACTATTCGGCATCGCACTGAACCTCACCGGCAAGCAAGGTGTCGCAATCGCCGGCGGAATCGAGCGGGTCGGCCGCACCATGTTCCAGGTACTCCGGTTCATCATGTACGCGGCGCCAGTCGGCGCGTTCGGCGCCATGGCCTTCACTATCGGCAAGTACGGAATCGACACCCTCACCAGCCTCGGAAAGCTTGTCGCGGTCTTCTACGGCACGTCCCTGTTCTTCATTGTCGTTGTGCTCGGCACGATTGCTGCAGCCATCGGCGTGAACATCTTCAAGCTGCTGCGATACATCCGAGAGGAACTCCTGATCGTCCTTGGGACATCGTCCTCCGAGTCCGTCCTTCCGCAAATCATGACAAAACTGGAGAGACTCGGAGCGCCACGCCAGGTCGTGGGTCTCACAGTTCCTACCGGATACTCTTTCAACCTGGACGGGACCTGCATCTACCTGACGCTCGCCAGTCTGTACCTCGCCCAGGCGGTCGGCGTCGACCTCTCCCTCGGCGAGCAGCTCACCATCATCGGTGTGCTGCTACTGACCTCCAAAGGCGCTGCCGGGGTCACCGGCTCCGGCTTCATCGTGCTCGCGGCGACGCTGTCGACCGTCGGGACAATTCCGGTCGCCGCCATCATGCTGATCTTCGGGGTCGACAAGTTTATGTCGGAGTGCCGGGCGCTCACCAACGTCTGTGGCAACACCCTCGCCACCCTCGTCGTCGCGAACTGGGAAGGCGTCCTCGACAAGGAGCAGATGCGAAAGGCGCTGAACGCGGGTCCGGACTACACACCGGACGTCACCGACAGGCTCGACGTGCCGGAGACGATCGAGACCGGGGAGCTACTTGAGGCACCGGCGCAGGCCCAACCCACTCTGGTCGGCGGTAACCGCTAACCGACAGGCCGGGCGGGAGACGTAGCCGTGCGCCGGCAGCGGCACTGTCGCGTCGATGGGTCCGACGCGGCGCTGACCATCACACTCACCGCCCTCACAGTCAGCACGTCTGAGCTGTCGATCCGACACGTGCGCTGACATCCGCCGATAGCTGATCCTTCCGCCCGGCCGTACCACCGCCGTCACCGAAGGTCCACCACCATGGTCACAGGCCCCGCAAACCCTGTCCTTGCCTTGTGGGGCTCCAGAACCCCGATTTGGGCGGTTACCTGCGTATTTGCCTGCCGGATGGTGTGGGGTGCCAGAAGTCGGCCTGGGCCTGTGAGCAGGGATGACCTGCGGTTTGACCACCGCCATGATCGTCACGTGCCGGAAGTGACGGGTTGTGGTCCGCACCGGCCTGCGGATCTCCTCAGCCGCGTAGGAGAGCCGCTCCTGCCGAGGCGGGTGACGACGGCACCCGCTGTGGGCCGGCTAAAGAAGGCCAGGTTAACGCCGGTGGCCGAGTTCTGGCACCCCACAGGCAGCGCATCACCAGCCAGCAGCCCCGGCTCTTCGCCCACTGGGCATGGGCCGCAGGATCCTGGTGGACAGGATGACAGGAGCCCGGTGACGAGAGATCGTCACGCCGGGATCTGTGGGAGCCCGGGGGTGAGATCCCCCCGGGCTACCCGACCCACGTTGCTACCCGCGTGGTCGGCTGCCGGCCATCATGGGTAGACCATCGACAGCGGCGCGAGCACAGCCACCTCGAAACGGGAATTGAAGGTCATGATGGGCGATACCAGCCGACTCGACGCAATCGCTGCCCGCCTGCTCACCGCGGAGCGCGCCAACCGTGGCGTCCGACACCTGGCCAACGCGGCGGTCGAAATCGGAGAGACGGTGGACACCGCCGGCGCTGTCGTCATCCTTTCCGAGTACCGCCAGGCGTACCGCGAGGTGCATGACGTGCTCACTAACGGTGACCCGGTCGATATCGTTTACCTGGCCTCACGGCTCGACCCATCCTGACCCAGTCTTCCAGGTTTACCTGCGTCGGCACTGTTGTGTCGTGAGGTAGACGCGCATGCTGGGGTCCGGCCGGCCGGCGGTCAGATGGCGTRGGTGAGCTCGGTGTCGATCATAACCGGGAATGTTCGGGACAACCCTCTCCAGAGGGTCGAGCCGCACATTGCCGGGCCTGCTTGAAATCATTTTTCGGGGCCCGGTCAAATGAGCGCGCATTGAGCGCTCGTGAAATTCTGAAATCGAATGCCGATCGGTTAGGTTCTCCAACCAGGCAGGTCAAAGCAATTTTGATCAACTGGAGACGCGGTCTATGACCATCATTCGAGCTGGTTAAAAGCCGGTTGCTCCGCAAATTGAGCAACCTGGCATACCTCCTGCGCGGATCCACCGTCGACCCTGTACTGGGAAGATGCATGCGCGTTGTGCGCGCGGACGTTCCGGTGCGGCCCGACATTCGCGGTGGCCATGTGGCGGTGGGTCACGGCGCGCGTCACCTACGAGCTCCGCGAGATCGGCCGGTGTGGCGAACGAACACCGGCCGATCACCGTCCTCATTTCTGGGAGTGCCTGGAATGGGCTGGCTGGGCGACGCCGAGTTGGGGCGCCCGTCCGGTTCTCTATCCTCATGTCGGTCCAGCGAAGTGATTGAACAGCGGGCAGCATCCCACCATGCAATCCCGGTCATCGTGGCCGCGTCGTTCCCGCTACCCAAGCGCACCGCCCAACGCGGACGTCCGGGCTGGTGGTCGGGGCCATGGCCTGCTGGCCCCGACACTTGGTGTCATCCCGGGGTCGTGGCCCGCGCCCCGTGCGCGGACGCACGACGGCGAGGCCGCGCGTTTCTGCTGGTAGACAGCCTGTCCCTGCGGTCAGGGATGGTGATCGTGGGGCCGGGGATGGTGGGGTAGCGGTTCGCATTGTGCACGGTTCTGTCCATTGAGGACGACATCACGGTGGTCGCGCAGGCGGCATCCGGGCCGGAGGCGCTGGTGACGGCCCGGCTCCACCGCCCCGACGTCGCGCTGCTCGACCTGCAGATGCCCGGCCTGGACGGCATTGCTGTCGCCCAGGCGCTGCACGCCGACCTGCCCGCGTGCGCCAACGTGATCGTGACCAGCCACGGGCGGCCCGGCTATCTCAGGCGGGCGCTCGCCGCCGGAGCGCGCGGCTTCCTGCCCAAGACCGTGTCCGTGCAGGTGCTCGCCGACGTGGTGCGGGTGGTGCACGGCGGCGGCCGGTACGTGGACCCGGAGCTGGCGGCCGAGGCGATCGCGGCCGGGGACAGCCCGCTGACGCCGCGCGAGGCGGAGGTGCTGGAGCTGGCCGCTGGCGGCGCGCCGGTGGAGGAGATCGCGGCACGGGTGTCGCTGTCGCGGGGCACCGTGCGCAACTATCTGTCGTCGGCGGTCGCAAGCTGGGCGCGGTCAACCGGCACGAGGCCGTCCAGCTCGCCCGCGTCCGCGGCTGGATCTGACCGGAGGCGGCCCCGCGAGGGATCATGCCCGCGCCGGCGGGCCTACTCGCGGACGCCGGCCAGCTCGGCGGGGCGGCGACGCAGCAGCAGCGCGGCCGGGATCACGCTGGCCAGCACGGCCGTGACCAGGCAGGTCAGGACGATCCCGGCGAGCGGAGCCCAGGGCACGGCCAGCGGCACGGACGGCGCGATGTCGGCCAGGCCGTGGTGGGCACCGAGCGCCGTGACCGCCGTGACGACCGCGGCCAGCAGCACCCCGATGCAGGTCACCAGCACCGCCTCGGTGCCGACCACCCACAGCACCTGACGGCGGGTGGCACCGGCGAGCCGGATGGTCGCGAACTCCCATGCGCGGTCCCGGGTCGCCATCACGAGGGTGTTGGCGATCGCGATGCCGGTGTAGACGAGCGACAGGCCGAGCATGGCGACCGACGCCTGCCGGTTCACCCGTGCCTCCTCCTCGCCCGCCGCCGAGAGGTAGCTCCCGGTGTCGACCACCGTTCCGGCACCGGCGGCGGCCGCCGCGCGTACCTGTTCCAACGACGCGTCCGGTGCCAGCCGCAGGTAGACGACGTCGGCCACCGGGAGGGCGTGGCGGTCGCGCAGCCGCGACGGCAGCAGGACGGTCTCCGAGAGGTCGAGCTGCCTCTCGAAGACGGCCACCACCCGCAGCCGTGCCGGCGTCGAGTCACCGAGCCACAGCTCGGCCGTCTCGCCGAGCTCCCAGCGACCCTCCGGAACGGCGACCGTGTCGGTGCCGGCGAGGTCGGCCAGCGATCCCGCGACCAGGGGGACGTCGAGTACGGCGGCGAGGTCCGCGCCCGACGCGTAGTAGCCGGTCCAGCCCTCCGGCTCGTCGCCGTCCCGAACGTAGACCCGGCTCTCGGTGACGGGAACGGCGGCACTCACCCCGGGGACCTCGCGCAGGGCGGCGACGCTCGCGTCGGGCAGCCCCTTCCCGGTGAGGGGGATGGTGAGTGCCTCGGCCGTGATCCGCTCCCGTGCCGCGTTCTGCGTCGCCGCCTGCAGGGTGCCGAGCCCGGTCAGGGTGGAGCCGGCAATCCCGACGGTCACCAGGATCGGCGCCGCGGTCGCCGCGGTGCGCAGCACGGCCGCCCGCGCGCCATGGCCGGCGAGCAGGCCCACCGCCCCCGACGACCCCGACAGCGGGGCACTGAGCAGCGACACCAGCGGTGGCACCACGAGCGGAGCGAACATCGCGCAGGCGACGATCAGGAACAGCGCCGTGATTATGATGAGCGCGACGGCGTCCGCGCTCGGGTTCGCCACCAGCACCGCGACCAGCGGCACGCAGCAGCCGAGAGCGAGCAGGCCGGCCAGCGCGCGCGCCGTCGTCATCGGCCGGCGGTCCACCGCCGCGTCGCGCAGCGCCTCGACCGGGCGCACCCGCCCCGCTCGCCGCGCCGCCACCCAGGCACCGAGCAGGGCCACGCCCAGCCCGGTCCCGAACGCGGCGGCCACCGGCCAGAAGACGAACCGGGCGGTGAAGTCGCTGGGCACGAACCCGGTGCGGGCCAGGCGCGCGGCGAAGTCCGGGGCGATCGCGGCTCCCAGGGCACCGCCGGCCAGCGAGGCGAGCACGCCGACGGTGAGGGCCTCGCCGAGCACGATCCGAAAGACCTGGCGTGGCGTGGCGCCGGCGGCCCGCAGCAGGCCGAACTCATGGCGCCGGGCCGTCACGGCGTAGGCGAACGTCCCGGAGACCACGAAGATCGACACGAAGCCGGCGAGCCCCGTGGTGGCGGCGAGCAGGGCGACCGCCTCCGTCCGCCGCTCGGCGTCGGGGTCCGGCTCGGCTCGGCGCCGGTCGTCGCCGGTGAGCACCTGAACGGAGCCGTCCTCGAGCGCGGTGTCGCCGACGACGGCGCGGGCGGCGTCGGCCAACGACATGACGGCGGGTGTGCTGGCGCCGGCCGGGCCGGTGCCCGGCGCGTTCAGCGCGACCGCCGCGACGCGGCCGTCGGCGAGCTCCTCGGCAACGGCGTCGGCGGTGTACAGCGCCGCCGGGGCGTCGGTGCGCAGCACGCCGCTGACCACGAAGCGCTCCACGCCGCGCCCGGTGACGACGGTGATCTCGGCTCCGGGACGGTGGGCGGTCGGGGCGCTGAGCACGACGTCCCGAGCACCACGGGGCGGCCCGCCCGCGACCCACCCGTAGGCGTGCAGGGCGGCGGCCGACCACGGGCGGACGGTGTCACCGGGCGCTCCGGGCGCCGTCGCGTACGCCGCGAAGTCCAGCACCAGGGAAGCGTCCAGGCCGGCCAGACGGTCGCGCAGGCCGCTCGGCAGCCCGCGCGCGGTGGCGGTACGCAGCGAGGCCGTCTCCCGGTCCTCGCCTGAACCGGTGGTGACACTGACAGTGCCGCCACCTGCCACGACCACGTCGGCATCGACGTACCAGGTCGGGCGGCCCCCGCCGCCCCCGACGCTGCTCACGAGGGTCAGCGCCATCGCGGCCAGCAGCGCCACGCCGAGCGTCAGCGCGACGAATGTGCCCACCAGGCTGCCCTTGCGGGCGCGGACGGTGTGCCAGACCAGCCGGATCATGGCCGCTCACCCACCGGCCCGGTCAGACGCCCGCTCGGCGGCTCACCCGCTCTGGCGCGCGTCACGGCCGCTGCCGTGGCCTCGGCCGGCTCGCCGGCTCGGCCGCGGGCTCGAGGCCGGCCAGCCGGGCGGCGACCGTCCGCGGAGTCGGATCGCGCAGCTCGCCCGCGGGCCGACCGTCGGCCAGGAACACCACCCGGTCCGCGTGGGAGGCGGCGACCGGGTCGTGCGTCACCATCACGATGGTCTGACCGTCCCGGTCGACCAGTCCGCGCAGCAACGTCAGCACCTCGCGGCCGGTCGTCGAGTCCAGCGCGCCGGTGGGCTCGTCGGCGAACAGCACCGACGGACGGGTCACCAGCGCCCGCGCGATCGCCACCCGCTGCTGCTGGCCGCCCGACAGCTCCGCCGGCCGACGCCGGCCCCGGTCGGCCAGGCCCACCGCCTCGAGCACCTCCCGGACCTCGCGCCGGCGCGGCCGTCGTCCGGCCAGCCGCAGTGGCAATGCCACGTTCAGCTCGGCGGTCAGGGACGGCACCAGGTTGAAGGCCTGGAAGACGAAGCCGACCCGGTCCCGGCGCAGCACGGTCAGCGCGTTCTCGCTCAGCCGGGCCAGGTTCTCGCCGTCGAGGAAGACCTCGCCCGCCGTCGGCCGGTCCAGACCCGCCGCGCACTGCAGCAGCGTCGACTTGCCCGAGCCCGACGGACCCATCACCGCGGTGAAGGTGCCGCGGACGAAGGCGAGAGTGACGTCGTCGAGCGCTGTCACGGCGGCGGTCCGTCGGCCGTAGACCTTGCTGACGCCGCGCAGCGCCACCGCCGCCGTCATGCCGACACCTCCCGCCGGGTGAGGAACCACTGGGCGACGAGCAGGTTCGGCACCCAGCACAGGAACGGCACGACGTGGTAGGCCCGGTCGAACGCGACGTCGGCGTCGGTGCCCGCCAGCCCGGTCTGCGTGGCGATCAGCACCCCCAGCCACAGCCGCAGGGTCACCGCGGCATAGGTCAGGGCGAACGCCCGCAGCGCCCAGCGCCGGTGGGCGGGGACGTCGCGGTGGCGGATGGCCCGCCACGCCGCGACGGCGAAGCTCACCCACAACAGCGCCAGCAGACCGAAGCCGGCGGTGCCGACCGGACCCGCGAGGTTCACCGACGCCAGCACGGCTCCCGCGACCCCGGCGACCAGGATGGCGCTGAGCGTGATCCGTCCGGCCGTCCGATGCAGCCTGGGTGCTCGGGCTCTCCCCGCGCGGAGAGCTGGACAGGCGAGAGCAGCAGGGCAAGTCCCCCGAACGCGACGTGCAGGTAGAACGCGATCTGGATCGGCGTCGGCCGGTCGACGTAGTTCAGCGCCAGGTCGCTGTCCTGCTCGGCCAGGGCCGTCAGGGACGTTGTCAGGTAGGGAAGCGGGGCGAACAGCGCGATGGCCACCGCGCTGAGCGCAAACCACCAGGCGGCGGCGTGGCCCCGGCCGCGGGCGGGGCCGGTGGAAGAGGCCAGGGTGGACATCGGGTGCCTCCGGGACGGGTTCAGGGGGCGAGCTCTGAGCAGGCTTGGAGCGGCTCGGGGCAGCTCTGGGGGAGGGGCGGACAGGCTGTGGACCGGGCTGGCCGTGGCGGTCTGCCCGCGCTGGGCGACCAGCGCCTCGGTCAGGGTCGCCGGGCGGGGGACCGGGGGTCGACACCCTGGCGGGTCGTATCGGCCCGCGTCTGGTCACCCTCGGCGTCACCCGCGCGGGTGACGCCGGCTGCCCGGCCTGGGGATGGCGTCACGGCCGCGAAGCCGGTCACGATGGGCTGTGTCCTCGGCCATGGTCGCTTCCGACGTCCTGTCCGTCCCGCCCGGCCCGCTGCCCCGGGAGGGCGCCGCCTCGCCCGGAGCCCGTCCGGGCCATCCGCTGTGGCGCGCGCGCCCGTACCGGGCCGACGTCTGGCTGGCGATCGGCCTGGCGGTCGCGACGATCACGGTGACACTGGTCTCGTCCGGTCGGGCGCCCTACCACCCGCCGGACGCGGTCACGGCCGCGCTGGCCACGGTGTCCGCGCTGGCGCTGGCCTGGCGGCAGGCCGCGCCGCTCGCCGCGATGGCGGTGACGTCGACGATCGTCGCGGTCAACGCCGCGGCCGGCTACGCCGTCGTGGCCGTCCAGTGGCCAGCGTGGCTGGCCCTGTTCGGCTGCTTCTCGGTGGGCGGCCGTGGTGTCCGGATCGCCAGCACCGCGCTGTGCGTCATGGCCGTCGGCGGCTACGCCCTCTTCGACCGCGGTGCCCTGACGGTCGAGGACATGGCCGGGATCACGATGTCCTTCCTCATCGCGACGGTCGGCGGCGACGCCGCGCGCAGCCGCCGCGCGGTCGCCGCGGCGCAGCACGCCCAGGTCCGCGGCGAGGCACGGGAGCAGGCGCTGGCCGCCGAGCGCCTGCTGCACGAGGAAAGAGGCCGGCTGGCGGGCGAGCTGCACGACGCGCTGGGCCACACCGTGAACGTGATGGTGTTGCAGGCGGGCGCCCAAGGACTGGCGGCGCTCGCCGACCGGATCCGCGCCACCGGGCGGGAGGTGGACCTCGACGCCGAACCCGTCGACCTGTCGGCGGGCAGCGAGCGGGTGCTGTACCGGATCGTGCGGGAGGCGCTGACCAACGCCGTCCGGCACACCGACACGGGACGGATCCGCGTTCGGGTCAGCCGGGTCGCCGACCAGATCCGGGTCGAGGTGTTCAACGAGGGCGCCGGGTTCGCCTCCCCGGTGCCGGGCCGGGGGCTGATCGGCATGCGGGAGCGGGCCCGGCTCGAGGGCGGGTCGTTCGAGGCCGGACCCGTCGAGGGCGGCTTCCGGGTGCTGGCCACCCTCCCGACGCACCCGGCCACCGGCTCGTGATCACCGTGCTGCTGGCCGACGACGACGGCCTGGTGCGCAGCGGGCTGCGGGCGTTGCTGGACGCCGAGCCGGACATCTGTGTCGCCGCCGAGGCGGCCACCGGAGAGGAGGCGGTGCTGGCGGCACGCAGCTACCGGCCCGACGTCGTGCTCATGGACGTGCGCATGCCCCGTCGGGACGGCGTCTGGGCGACGTCCCAGATCACCAGCTGGCCGCATCCCCGGCCGCGGGTCCTGGTGCTGACCACCTTCGACGTCGACAAGGTGGTCGAGGACGCCCTCGCCGCCGGCGCCGACGGCTTCCTGCTCAAGCGGGCCACCCCTGAGCAGCTGATCGACGGCATCCGGGTGGTCGCCGCGGGCGACGCGCTGGTCGCCCCCGCGGTGACCCGCCGGCTGCTGGCCACGCTCGCCCGCCGTCGCGTGCCCGACCGCGAGCTGCTGACGCGGGCCGACCAGCTGACCGACCGGGAGGCGGAGGTGCTGCGGGCACTGRCCGAGGGCAGGTCGAACACCGAGATCGCGGCCGTCCTGAACCTGTCGGTCGAGACGGTCCGCACCCACGTCAAGCGGATCCTCAGCAAGCTGGGTGTCCGGGACCGAACCCAGGCGGTGGTGTGGGCGTACCGCGCCGGGTTCGTCGACATGACGGCCCCCGGCCCCTGACTCGCACCCCGCCCACCTTCCCCCGGTGACCTGGGCCATCCCGGCTTCGAGCGGTTCAGGCACCGGATCACCATCGCCGGTGAGGTGCCCGTCGGTGTCGACGGCCGCCCGTCGCAGCCCCGCGAAGGTTGTGGGGTGCCAGAAGTCGGCTTGGGCCTGTGACCTGGGCTGACGCGGCGGAGCAGGCTGCCGGCATGATGGTCGACTATGTCCATCCGCCTGCTCTATCTGATCTTCCTTCGGGTGTGCGGCTGGCTGGTCCTCCTCGGTCGTTCGTCAGCGGCGAAGGACATCGAGCTGCTCGTGTTGCGGCACGAGGTCGCGGTGCTGCGCCGTACCCAGCCCAAGCCCCGGTGGGACTGGGCGGACCGGGCGGTCCTCGCCACACTCATCCGGCTCCTGCCCACGACGCTGCGAGCGCACCGGCTGGTCACCCCCGGCACCGCCCTGCGGTGGCACCGCCGTCTGATCACACGGAAATGGACCCATCCGCAGCGGACGGGACGACCACCGATCAGCACGGAGATCGCCACCCTCATCAAACGGCTCGCGACCGAGAACACGACGTGGGGGTACCAGCGAATCCAGGGCGAGCTCCTCAAGCTCGGCCACCGGGTGAGCGCCTCCACGATCCGCCGGGTCCTGAAGACCCTCGGGTTGCCACCAGCGCCCAGGCGGCAGATCGACACGACGTGGCGGCAGTTCCTGCGCACCCAGGCCTCGACCATGCTGGCCGTCGACTTCTTCCATATGGACTGCGCCGTGACGCTGCGGCGGTTGTACTGCTTCTTCGTCCTGGAGGCCGGCTCCCGCACCGTCCACATCCTCGGGGTCACCGCCCACCCCGACGGACCGTGGACCACCCAACAAGCCCGGAACCTCCTCATGGACCTCGGCGACCGGACGGCCGACTTCCAGTTCCTGGCCCGCGACCGGGCCGGGCAGTTCACCGCGTCGTTCGACGCGGTCCTCGCCGACGCCGGCATCACCGCCGTCACGATCCCACCCCGAACCCCGCGGGCGAACGCCTACGCCGAACGGTTCGTCCGCACCGTCCGGACCAAGGTCACCGACCGGATACTGATCTTCGGCGAGCGGCATCTGCGTACCATCCTGGCCGAGTACACGACCCACTACAACGGACGACGACCCCACCGCGGCCGCGACCTTCAACCACCACGGCCCGACCACCCCATCGCAGACCTGACAGGAACGGATAAAACGCCAGCCTGTCCTCGGCGGCCTGATCAACGAATACGAACGAGCCGCCTAAAACCCCAGGACACCACCGGTGACCGAGTTCTAACACCCACAGGTTGCGGACACGCCCGCAGGAACCGACGAGGATGGCGACGACGCGTTCGGTATTGGCCTTGGCGGTCCAACGTACAGATTGCCGTCGCCGTCTCAGCGTGCCTCGGCGTGGCCCCGCCGAGCCGGCCCGAGGACAGGCGGGCATAGATTCAGGCTGTGCCAATACGCGATCTTGCCTACACCGTGTACGCCCGTCGGCTCCGCGCGTCGCTCAAGGGAGCCGAGCTACCGAGGCACGTCGGCCTGATCATGGACGGCAACCGCCGCTGGGCCCGCCAGATGGGGATGGCCAATCCCAGCCTCGGCCACAAGTTCGGCGCCGATCATGTCGAGGACGTGCTGTCGTGGTGCGAGGCGGCCGGTATCAAGCACGTGACCGTCTTCGTCTGCTCCACCGAGAACCTGGCCCACCGCGAGGATGCCGAGATCGCGTTCCTCATGCGGGTCATCGAGCAGGTTGTCTCCGACAAGATCGCGACTCCCGATCCGGCGTGGCAGATGCACATCGCGGGGCTGCTCGACGCGCTGCCGGACAGCACGGCCCGCGCGCTCAAGAACGCCGAGGAGGTCACCCGATCCTGCTCGACGGGGGCGCACGTCACCCTCGCCGTGGGGTACGGCGGCCGGCAGGAGGTCGTCGACGCGTTCCGGGCCCTCCTGCACGAGCAGGCCGAGAYGGGTGGCTCGCTGGCCGACCTGGCCGAGACCCTCACCGCCGAGGACGTCGCCCGCCACCTCTACACGGCCGGCCAGCCCGACCCCGACCTGGTCATCCGCACCAGCGGCGAGCAGCGCATGTCGAACTTCCTGCTCTGGCAGAGCGCGTACTCCGAGCTGTACTTCTGCGAGGCGTACTGGCCCGCGTTCCGCGAGATCGACTTCCTGCGGGCGCTGCGCAGCTACGCCGCCCGTGGCCGTCGCCACGGCGCCTAACCTGGTGGCTTTCCGACGGCCTGCCGACTCTGCCGCCGGCTCGCCGTCCGGTGCCACCGCCGGCGCGTGAAAACTCCAGGAGGACGACGCGCTGCGCGAGCAGCTCATCGTCGCGTGGGTCGACGGGCATGACGGGCCGGACGGTCTACCAGTTCCGCCACATCGAACTGCAACGCCGCCTTGCCAGCCGATGACCAGCCCACCGACAGCCAAATCCGGCCGCAGCAGCACGGCCCCACTGCCATGGCACCGGCCGACCCAAGATGCCACACAGCCGTCGTCCACGACCAGCCGATCAACGGCCGCGGCAGCCGTACCAGCCTTCCGACGACAGCTCAGGACCGTTCACCGGCAAGCCAGGATCGAAAGATCACTGGACGTGTCGATGTCCAAACCGCGTATCCCAAGATTTCAGTATCCAGCTCACGGCGCTGACCTACTGAAATGTTCGGCTGCGGTTGACACCTACACCACCACCGACCTCGCACCACCACCAGCCCCTCGGATGCGGCGCTGACCGCCGTCTACTACGCCACCGCCCAGATCGGCAACCGGGGAGCCGGTAGGAAGAGCGAGTTCTGCCTGGTGGGTGTCGCGGTGGGTGTCGACACCGACGACGGCGTCGACGAGTTCTGCCAGCATGGGCAACGGCCTGGTCCCTTCCTCGCGGGGGACGGGTCAACGTCGGCACCGGCTTGGGTGGAGTCACCGAGCGGCACATCTGTGACGGGTCACGCCCACGACGGCGGACAGGCTTCTGATCAGGCCAACTGGTGGGCCAGGCCGGTGCCGGCGACCACGACGGACAGGCCAAACGAAAGGCACGCCGCAGCGGCCGGATCCGTAGCGAGTCACGCCGGAGTCACCGGCACCGAGCCTGAGGGCACTCCACCCGGAAGCGCCGCAGCGACACACTCACAGATCCGTTCCTTGGTCAGGTMTGCGACGGGGCGGTCGGGCCGTGGTGGTTGAAGGTCGCGGCCGCGGTGGGGTCGTCGTCCGTTGTGGTGGGCTGCGTACTCGGCCAGGACGGTACGCAGGTGCCGTTCACCGACGATCAGCATGCGGTCGGTGACCTCGGTCCGAACGGTGCGGCTGCCGCGCCGTCGCCACGGGCCCAGGCCGACTTCTGGCACCCCACAGGGTGCCTGGCATCGACTCGGTGGCCGAGTCGACGTGGGATGCGTGGCTGGGCCAGGAGGAGGGGCGCAGCCGGGCGGAGACACGGATCCTCTACGACGCGCGGATCGCCCCGGCCGACACCCGCCTCGACGACGAGGCATCGCTGGTGGCCGCGCTCGAGCACGTCTACGCCGACTGCCCCTGGCAGGACCTGCGGCCGATCATCAACCGGATCTGGTCGCTGAACGCCCGCCCCGATGAGTCGAAGCGGAAGTACCTCAACCGGCCCACCGCCGCCGAGGATGCCTGGACCACGCCATCGCCCAGGCGAACGGACTACCTGTGCCGTGAGCGGGGACGGCGCTTGCTCAGTCCTGCCGGCCCTTGGGGGTCGGGTCCGCTGCCCACCACTGGTGGTCGAACCGGGCAGCCATGCCTGGTTCCCGGACGGTTCTCCCGGCCGAGCATGAGGCGGGGGCTCTCGCGTACTACGGGCGGATGCGGGGACGTGCAACCTCGACAGGACTGAGGAGGCGCCGTCCCTATGAGCATCGCTGTGCTCGTCATGACCGACGGTCGAGACGAGCACCTTGACCGCGCCGTGCAGTCGGCCAGCTGGCACCTCGGTGGACCCATCACGGAATGGTTCATGCACGACGACTCTGGCGACGATGACCACCGTGCCCAGCTCGCCAAGCGGTACCCGCAGTTCGTCCAGCTGGGTATCGGCCCGCGGCGCGGTTTCGGTGGCGCCATCAACTGGGCCTGGAGCGTCCTCAGCATTAACCGGGCCCTCGACTTCGCCTTCTACATCGAAGACGACTTCGTCTTCCACGTCGAAGACGACTTCATCTTCCATCAGCCCGTCGACCTAGGCGCCATGGCCGATGTGCTCACCAGCCGGCCCCACCTCGCCCAACTCGCACTCCGCCGACAGCCATGGAACGACGCCGAGCGGGCCGCCGGCGGGATCGTCGAGCAGCACCCCGACGACTACGTCGAGCAGACCGACGAGGACGGCAACGCCTGGCTCGAGCACCGCCGGTTCTTCACCACGAACCCGTGCCTGTACCCGCGGGAACTGTGCTCGGCCGGCTGGCCGGCTGGGCCCGACTCCGAGGGCCGGTTCGGCCTCCGACTACTCGAGCGCGGCCTGCCCTGGGGTGTCTCCGGGGCGGACGTCCGCATGGGCTTCTGGGGTGCACGGGACAGCGGCGAATGGGTGGAACACATCGGCGTCCAGCGTGCTGGAACCGGCTACTGAAGGGGATGCCATGAAAAAGATCGCTCTCATTCTCGCTGTCATCGCAGCCTGCCTGGCCGTAGGCATCGTGGCAGCGCGAGCCAGACCACCGGCGTGCTCACCCTCTCCGTGACCCGCCGAGCAAACGCGCAGGTCACCGCTCGAATCGGGGTTCTGGAGCCCCACAGGGTCTGGTTCGGGCTGGCCGTCCCGATCGCGCTCGTGGCGAGCGTGGGGCTGGCGCTGCGCCAGCCAGCCGGTCACCGGCGGCGGCGCGCCGTACACGGGGCGATCGTCGCCGGACTTGCCGCGAGCGACATGGCCATCTGGGTGCTGGGCGGCGGCTTCTTCTGGCCGGTCTGGTCGCTGCTGGCGCTGATCGGCTCGTTCGTGGCGCACGCCTGGGTCGCGGCGCTCGCTCCGTCGGCCCGCGGCACCCGTCCCGCCGCTCTGACCGCGGGAAAGTAAGCGTCCCGCGGCCGCTGCCGCCCGCCGGTCCGAACGGCCGCCGAACCACACCGGTCCGGCGGCCGTTCGCCGATATCGAAGCCTCGCCCGCCCAAGCCTTCTAGTGCGCTGTCTGTGAACGTCTGCCGGGTGAGGTGTGGCGATCTCGGTTTGCGGTGATGCGCAGGTATCTGCTCCTGCTCGTGGGAGGGGTC
>NZ_MAXA01000269.1 GCF_001854695.1 Parafrankia soli | reverse complement strand
CCACCGGGAATTCAGGAAGCTGCTCGCCAACAACTTGTGACGACTTTAGTTATGTGTCATCGGAAAGAATTTTGGTTTACAGTCTACTAGAAGGCCGCAACGGCATTCGGGTGTGTCCGCGGCAGGCGGCGGTGAGCTCGTCGGGCAGGCCGCGGCGGGATTCCTTGAGATGGGCGGGGTCGGTGAGCAGCAGCCGAGTCAGCCGACGCGGGGACAACGCCGGGCGGTCACCCTCGGCGCGGCCCTGGGCGATGTGGCGGTAGAGGACCGTCAGCCGGAGAGCCTGTCGAGGTGGCTGCCGTCGGGGTCGACGGCGCGGACGATGCGGCGCCCGATGTCGCCCAGCTGCCGTTGCTGCGCGCGGGTGAGGGGATCGAAGACCAGGGCGCGGACCGCGTCGACGTGCCCGGGGGCGGTCGCGACGATTTTCTCCCAGCCCGCATCCGTGAGGATCGCCAGGGTGTAGCGGCCGTCGGTGGGATCCGGCGTGCGGCGCACCCAGCCCGCCTTCTCCATCCGCCCGACCACGTGGGAGAGCCGGGAGAGCGATCCGTTGGCGAATACGGCCAGGGTGCTCATCCGCAGGGTGCGCTCGGGCGCCCCGGACAGCCCCACCAGCACCTKGTACTCGAAGTGACTGAGCCCGGCGTCACGCTGGAGCTGGTCGTCGAGCGCCGCCGGAAGCCTGATCAGCACGCTGACCAGGGCCAGCCAGGTCTGCATCTCCTCGTCGGTCAGCCAGCGCGGCTGCTGCGCGTCCACGCCCTCAGCCTAGCTTGAAGTATCAACCGAGCCAAGGCCGTTGACAACTTGACAGGTCAAGTGATCACGCCTAGGTTGAAATTGAAGCTTCAACTCACGGGCTGGGTGTCCGAGGCTGCGAGTTTGGCCGCGACGCTCACCCACCGGGGTCGTCAACGATCCCGATCCCCCAGGGAGCACACATGCGCGCACTGAACGTCCCGGCCGCGGGCGAGCAGCCCCGGCTGTCCGACCTGCCTGTCCCCGGGCCCGTAGAGGGCACCGTGCTGGTCCGCGTGAAGGCGGTCGGTCTCAACGCCATCGACAACGCCCTGGCCGCCGGAATGATGGCCGAGATGCTGCCGCACGCCTACCCGCTGGTCCTCGGTCGTGACGCCGCCGGCGTCGTCGAGGCTGTCGGAGCCGGCGTCGACCACGTCGCCGTCGGCGACGAGGTGATCGGCCACATGCTGCTGGCCCCACCGATTCAGGCCGGCACCCTCGCCGAGTACGCACTGCTGCCCGCCGCCGCCGTCACCCGCAAGCCCGCCGGCCTCGACTTCACCACCGCCGCGGCGCTTCCGCTCGCCGCAGCCGCCGCCAAGACGGCCGTCGACGCCGTCGAGCCTGAGCCGGGTCAGACCGTTCTCGTCGTCGGGGCCGGCGGCGGCGTGGGTTCCTACGCCGTCCAGCTGCTCGCCGCACGCGGCGTCACCGTCGTGGCCACCGGCACCGCCGCCGACGCCGGCCGGCTCACCGCGCTGGGCGCGGCCACCGTCGTCGACTACACCGCCGGCCCGGTCGCCGAGCAGGTGCGCGCCGCCTACCCCGACGGCGTCGACGCCCTGATCGACCTCGTCGCCTACACCCCTGACAGTGCGCCTCTGGACGTGGTCCGCAAGGGCGGCAAGGTCGCCAGCACCCTGGGCGCCGCCGACGAACAGGCCCTCGCCGCCGCCGGCCTGACCGGCACCAGCGTCATGGCCGCCCCCGTCCGCGAGCTCATCGCGGAGCTTGCCGCCCTGGCCGCCGCCGGCACTCTGAAGGTCGACATCACCACCGTCCTGCCCCTCGAGAAGGCCACCGACGGGCTGGCCACTCTCGCCAGCGGTACCGCCCGCGGAAAGATCGTCGTCGAGATCGGCGACTGACAGGACGCGCCCCATAACCACTGACGGGAACACCCGCGGAGACACACCGAACCGTAGGTGACCAACATGTACGGCAGAGACAGGAGATAAGACGGGTGTCTTCTTCGAGCAGCACCAGGACCGCGCCGGAACCCTTGACCGCCCTCAGGTTCTCTGGCGTGGGCGACACCGCAGCGGTTTCGCGTGGCACTGACATCGGGCTGCTGCTCCTACGCCTCGGGCTCGGGCTGACCATGGCGGCGCATGGCAGCCAGAAGCTGTTCGGCTGGTTCGGTGGTGGCGGTCTCGACGGCACTGGCCAGTTCTTCGGTATGTCCGGCTATCCCGCGAGCAGGGCTATGGCGGTCATTGCGGGACTCAGCGAGACCCTCGGTGGACTCGGTCTCGTCTTCGGCGTACTCACTCCACTGGCCGCCGCCGCGATCGTCGGAACTATGATCAACGCGGTGGCTGTGAAATGGGACGGTGGCTTCTTCGCTCCGCAGGGAATCGAGTACGAGCTGTTCCTCGCCGTCGCCGGTGCCGCTGTCGCCCTGACCGGCGCCGGTGCCTACGCGGCAGACCGCTTCCTGCCCGTCCTGCGCTCCCACCGGCTTGTCCACGGCGTCGCCGCCCTGGTCCTGGCAGTGCTCACCGCCCTGACTGTCCTACTGATCCGCGGGTAACCCCGCGCAGACCGACACCCTTGTTCGCCCCGGGGGAAGAACGTCTGCTATTCCCGATCGCCCCCCAGGTCCAGGACCTGGGGGGCGACCACATCAACAATCACCGTGCCATACACCGGCCGCGGGGTCCGGCGGCACCGCACCCGACGTAGCTACGCGTTCGCGGGCCCCGCTGCCGGAAAACCCGCGCTCACATTCGGCTGCGGCAAGTGAAGAGGCTCTGGAGGGCCCCGGCCGGGGACCACGTCGAGAGGAACGGCTGTGCAGATCAAGGAGCTGGGACACATCGTGCTGTACGTGCGCGACCTGGACCGTTCGGCCCACTTCTACCGCGACATCCTCGGATGGCGCCCGGCCTACTCCGGCGACGAGCCCCTGCGCTACCGCGGGATGGCGTTCAACGCTGGCGGGCGTACCCACCACGAGCTGCTACTCCTCGAGGTCGGCCGGTCCGCGGCCCCGCTGCAGCGTGGTCGTCACGTCGGCCTTTACCACTTCGGGCTGAAGGTCGGCGACAACGACGACGAACTGCGCGAGGTTCTCGCGACCCTGGTAGCCAACGGCGTCCCCATCCGCGGCGCCACCGACCACGGGTTCACGCACAGCCTGTACATCTTCGACCCCGACGGCAACGAGATCGAACTGTTCGTCGACGTACCCAGCGTCGACTGGGACGACCCCGCGCACTGGACCGACCCGACCGCCCGACCGCTGCGCCTATGACACCACACGGCCTGCCGGACCCCTCTGCACCCAGGGTCACCGCAAAGTCGTGTTCCTGCTGGTCACGAGGATGATTGCTTGGTCGGGACAGCGGGCTGCCTGTCCCTCTGTGGTCTGATCAACGAATACGAACGAGCCACAACGGCGCGGCTGATCTTACGGACATAGTGCCCGTCGGCGACGAGAAAACCCGCGAGGCACAGAGCAGACGCACGGACACAGCCGACCATCACGCCGCCGGCCCCGCGTCGTCGCATCGCCCCAGGTCACAGGCCCAGGCCGACTTCTGCGACCCCACAGGTGCAGTGGGACAGCTGGTGCGGTCAAGCTGCCCGACGGCAGCGATAATTGACACTTGTCGCTTTGTGGATGGATGTCTATTATCGATTCGTGCACCCCGAGCCGCCGCAGGTACCCCGCCCCCTCGACCGGAGGGTGCAGCGCTCACGCGCGGCTCTGTTCTCGGCCGCGGTGCGCCTGGTGTCCGAGCGCGGCACGGCGGCCATCCCGGTCACCGACCTCGCCGCGGTGGCGGACGTGAGCCGGCAAGTGATCTACGTACAGTTCGGTGATCGCGAGTCGCTTCTGGTGGAGGCCGCGATCGACCTGGTCAGGCGGGAACTCTTTCCGCAGCTCGAGGGCGGCACCGAGGCCGGGCGGCGGCGGGCACTGGCAACGGCGCGGCACTTCGCCCACCACCGGTCGTTCTACCGCGCGATGCTGACCGGCTCGTGCGCGTTCGCCATGACCAGGGCACTGAACGGTGTGCTCGGCTCACTCCAACGGCCGGTCATGCGGATGTTGTTCGGCGAGCTGGACCAGGACACGGTGGAGGACCTGACGGCGTTTTTCTCGGGCGGGATGGCAGCGGTCATCAACGACTGGTTGATCGACGGCGAGGACCCGCTCGATCCCGAGGAGTTCACGGACCGCCTGCTCCGCCTCATGTCGGTCGTCACCGCTGGCCAGCACCTCCGAGCGGACGGAGGTCACGTTTGATGACCCGGGCAGCAGTGTCCTCCATAGAAACGATTGGGGTTGGAGAACGTGGCCAGAAAGCGCAAGTTCTCAACGGATAGGCATGTCTCGGCGTTCGTCTGTTTCCTAGCCGTCGCCGTATTCGGGTCGGCATGTTCCGACGGGTCGGGGCCGACGCCGAACACGGCGACGGAGACGACTCCGACAGCACCGCCGCGACCCGCGGGACCGGCTGCCGAATTACACGAGCTCAGCGGCGGCAATGGTGTTGGCCTGGGTTCCCCGACGAAGGTCGACCTGGCCGGCACCGGGTACGTCGAGACCGAGTACGCCGCGTCGGGGACGGCAACGTCGTACGACCCGCAGGGTGCGCTCGGTGCCGACGGGCGCTGGACATTCCAACCCGGCACTACCGCCCCGTACACCACCCGGGTGCTCGTACGGCGACCAGCCGCGGACAAGTTCAGCGGCACTGTCGTCGTGGAGTGGCTCAACGTCAGCTCCGGGACCGACTCCGACGTCGTGTGGTCGAGCACGCACGAGGAGCTGATGCGGCAGGGCGACGCGTGGGTCGGTGTCTCGGCGCAGCGCATCGGCGTCATGGGCGGCCCCGCGCTCACCCCGACCGACGGCGGTAGCGCCACCGCGGGCGGACTGGTCAATACCGACTCCGCACGGTACGGCTCGCTCAACCAACCCGGCGACGGGTACTCCTTCGACATCTTCACCCAAGCCGCGCGCGGGGTACGTGCCGGCGGCGTGGCGATGGGTGACCTGAAGCCGCAGCACGTGCTCGCGGCGGGACAGTCCCAGTCGGCGTACGCGCTCGTCACCTACCTCAACGGGGTGCAACCCCTCACGCGCGAGTTCGACGGCTTCCTCGTCCACAGCCGGGGCAGCGGCGGCCTTCCGCTCGTCGCGCCCGGTGAGCCCGCCAGCCTCGGCTCCGAGACGGCGACCTCACCTGTGATCATCCGGGCCGACACCGACGTGCCGGTGCTCGAGGTGCAAGCCGAGGGGGACCTACGCGCCCCGCTGAACTCCGTCGTCTCGCGCCAACCCGACAGCGGCCACTTCCGCCTCTGGGAGGTCGCCGGGGCCGCGCACGCTGACGCACACACAGTCGGGCCGTTCGCAGACGCACTCGGCTGCGGAGCGATCAATAATGCACCCATGCACGTCGTCGTTAAGGCGGCACTGCACGCCCTGGAGGAATGGGTAAGCGAGGGGACGCTGCCTGCCACGGCACCGCGGCTCGAGGTCACCCAGAACAGCCCGCCGCAGGTCGCCCGCGACGCCGACGGCATCGCCCGGGGCGGCGTGCGGACCCCACCCGTAGACGTACCGGTCGACGTCCTGTCGGGCACCCCCGGCCCGAACCCCTCCGTGATCTGCAGCCTGTTCGGTTCCACGACACCCTTGCCCGCCGAGCGTCTCACCGCGCTCTACTCGTCCAGTGACGCCTACCTACAGAAATACACCACCGCCGCGGACAGCACGATCAAAGCCGGATTCGTCCTGCCGGCAGACCGCGACGCGCTCCTCGCCTACGCGCAACCGACCCGCATCCAATAGATCCCTGGCATCGACGGGGCTGTTGCATTCGGGGAAGGCGTGGCGTGCCAGGCCCCRGTCGGACCCGGTGATCAGACAGCGAGGGCGAGTCGGTGAAGGCAGCCGATAGGCGGAGCCGGGGTTCGGTCTCGATAGCGAGTTCGTAATGTCCGCGGCGGATGTTCTGGACAGAGCGCGCCCGGTGCTGATCGTCTGGGCGGAGCGGAGGCGCATGATCAACCTTCGGGCCGCCAGCACGATCACCTCGGGTGGGAACCGGAAGCCGGTGAACTCCGAGACCGAGACCGGTGGACGGGCGGCACGTCGATGCACCATCCGATCATGTCGGATTCTCTACGTCGACAACGACCCCATCGTCCTGGTGCATGCCCGAGCGCTACTCACCAGCACCCCCGAGGGTCGGACCGCGTATCTCGACGCCGACTTCCGCGACCCGGAGACGATCCTGGAGTCCGACCAGCTGCGGGAAACACTCGATCTGAGCCAGYCGGTCGCGGTCAGCCTGATCGCGATCGTGCACTTCATCGTCGACGACACCGTCGTCAAGGACCTCATCGATCGGATCATGCGTCCGCTGCCGGCGGGCAGCATCCTGGCGCTGTCCACCTGCACGGCCGACAGCGCGCCCGAGGAGGTTCGAGCGGGGTGGCCGCGTACAACGGAGTCGAGGTTCCTCTGGAGTCGCGGGTGCGCGGTCCTGCGCTTGATCATGTGGCAAGGGATCGCTCGAACCACGCCCTTTGAGACCGGCGTCGGATGTCCAAGATGCCAGCGCAGATTTCAGTTTTTCAGGAGCGGACCGCCGGCGGCGGCTTGCCGGTACGCGCCGGAGGCAGGGCCGGCCGGGCGGCTGATGCCGTCGTAGCATCGCTGGCAGCGCGACCGGCATCAGCAGCACCGGCAGCAGCCGTACTGGCCGCAGGGCTGCGGTCCTGTTGGGTCCCGACATCGGCCGTCCACGGGTCGCTGCGCCATGCCCCGTCGAGGTCGTCTGTCGAGGGGGGCGTGCTGGCTGCTATCGGGTCGAGGTCGTGGGCCCGTCCACGTAGCTGCTCTCTGACTGAGATGCGCCATAGCCGCATCCGGGCATGGACCTCAGGCCGGGTCAGCTGGACCGCCGTGACGACCAGACCGCCGCCGATCAGGCCGTCCAGCCAGTAGTGGTTCGCCGTTATCACAACAACGGCGATGGTGATCAGTGGATGCAGGATAATCAGCCATCGTGCCCGTGACCGCAGGATGGTCACCACGCCCCAGGCGACCAGGATCGACCATCCGACGTGCAGACTGGGCATGGCGGCGTACTGGTTGGCTACGGTGTCACCCGCGGTGTAGGCGGACGGGCCGAAGACCGTTCCGGTGTCCACGAAGGTCACGTCCGGCAGTGTCTGCGGGAGGAACCGGGGTGGTGCCAGCGGATAGAGGATKTGGATGACCAGGGCGACCCCGGTCGAGGCGAGGATGACCGTCCGCACCCGTGGCCACGCGTTGCGGTGTCGTACCAGGACCCAGGCGAGGAAGGCGGTCGACGCCGGGAAGTGGACGCCGGTGTAGACGCGGTTCGCCAGCTCCAGGAGTTGGGTCGAGTGCAGTGCGAGCTGTTGGATCGCGGACTCGTTGGGGAGATACAGCAGTCGTTCGAGGTTCCAAACATCCCGGGCGTTCGCCAGGGCCTGCGRTTCCCGGCCGACGGCCAGATGCCGGCCCATCCGATAGAGCATGTAGAGCAGGTCAAGGAGGAGCACTTGGCCGGCGATGGACAGGGCCGTCGAGGTCAGGCGGCCGATCCGTGATCTGTGCCACCACGAGTCCCGTGGGGGCGGCGCGACGTTGCGGGATGCGGACGTCGCCTTGCCGTGTGCATGAAATGACATGCTTACCATGAACGACCCCGGCGCATTTCACACTCTTCTGCCGACATGCCCCTTCAACCCCCTGCTCGTGCCGGCCGATCGGCACGTTAGGCAAGCACCCAGAAATTATGACGCCGCTCTCATCGCGCAGAACCAGCCGCGCTCTACACATTGCTTGTCATCCCCGTCGCGTTACGCCACCGACTGGAAGCGCGCGCGGCACGCGGAGGGCGAGGATGATATGACCCGCCAAATTTCTGGCACCGCGCCAAGGAAGACTGATGAACGACGGAGTCCCCGGTCGGTGTGCTGGACGCGCTGCAGGCGGCCAGCGACGCGGCGGCCGCGGTGACGAAGGCGAGTTGTCTGGCCATGCCTCTTCCTCTCGTACGCCTGTCTGCCTGCCGAGGGAGGATGTCGCTGACCGATCTGGCGGGGGTGGCTGCGGCCAGGTCGCCTTCTGAACGATCTGGTGATGGGTAGGTATCTCGATGTCTCCGTAGGTACCGCGCCAGCCTGTCCGACCAGGCCAGTCCCGTCGTCGTCCACGTGCCGACAATCCCAGCTACGGAGAATGCAGTACACGCCGCCCGCCTTACTCCCAGAGAATGACACGGCGTTTTCGATCAGTAGGTATTCGCGCATGGCGGCGAGCGGTCCTCCGGAGCCGATCATGTCGGCGGGAGCGTTCTGGGGTTAACGAGCCGAGGCGGATCGGGGTCACCGGACGATCCGGGCGGCGTAGTGTGCCGCCCCTACGCAGGAAGGCGGCGTCGACGCCGCAGGCGCGGACCCGCATCAGCACGTCACGGCGCCCGGGAACGGTGCCAACCCACCTTGTGACGGGTCTATGTGCGCCGTGGCCCGGAGGAGACGGGGTGTCGACGTATCAGGCTCGGGCAGCAGCCGTGTCCCTGGACGGGAGGGCGTGAGGTCAGTTCCCGCTGTTGTCCGCCGGCGGGCACTGGCGCGTTCGTGCCTCCGCCTCGGGGAGGACGACGTCCTTGGCTGTAGCGGTCAGCGACAGGCCTGACGCGTCGGTTGACGCTTCGACGATGCTGAGGTCGAACGGCAGGCCTCCGACTGGGATCGGGACCGAGGGGAGCAGCTCCCCCACGCCACCGGGCACGGGGATGCTGAAGTTGAGTCCCCCGCGCAGGGAGACTTCGGAGGGGACCAGGGTGAGTTCGTTGTCCCGCACCTCGAAGGTGGTGACACCGCCGATCTCCTGGGCGCCGAGCATCGGCACGTCGGCCGTGCCGGAGACCTCGACCTGCTCTCCGCCGTCCACCGGGTTGATCTGGATCTTGCCGGGCTGGTCGGCCAGAAACGTGTTCACATCGTCGTAGTCGAGACGGACCGTTGCTTCAACATCGTCGACCGGAACCTCACCAACGCTGTTGGTGAGGATTTTCTTGACTGGAATGTGAAGTCCTTTGAGGTGCGCTTCGACCGACGAGATGCGGGGGCCGGGTGTTGAAATTCCCTCGACGCTCACTCCGATGTTCTCGAACGTGCCGAACATGATCTGGGTGAGAAACGGGAATCCGCCGATGCTGACATTGCTCACGGTCGGTGGGATGACATCGCAGGCGAGGCTTTCGGTCACGCTCGCCTCGATCTGTTTGGCCATCTGGTCCTCGGCGGCCGAGACCGCGAACCGGTCACCCGCCACGAGCACCACGAGCTGGACCACCGCGCCGATCGCGAGGATCCGTCGGCGTCGTCGCCACCGGCGGCGCTTCGGGGAGACCGATCCGTCTCCGGGGCCGACGGCAGGCGGGTGACCGCCTGGACCCGCGGGGGTGGCACTGTCCCCCGCGTCCGGATGTGCCTGCCGGTAGTGGTCGTCGCCGGTCTGCGTACCGATGCGACTCCCGGTGGGTGGGTGGGTTCCGCTGTCGGCCCAGGCCGCGTGAGCGGGTTGGGGATCGGCGGATGGGATGGACTGGATCCGCTCCCTCCACAGGGCCTCTGGCCCGGCTGGCATGCTCGGGGTCGGGACACTCCTGCCGATCCCGGCTCTGCCGATCATTTCCGTTGTCCTGCCGGGCGGCGGGGTGGCCTCCGGCGCGTCTTGCGCGCTTCCTGCCGGGGAACGCACTGGTCGACCCGGGCGGAAGGCGTCGGCGGGTGGCGGCGGTCCAGTCGGCCGATGAGGGGCCTGCTGTGGCGGGGCCGCTTGCTGGGACGGGCCGTGCAGGTCCCAGGTCGGCCGGTCGCCGTCCGGGCCAGGTCTCCGGCCCGGTGCCTGAACGGAGCCGTCGTGAGCGGTGTCCGCGGGTTTGTGTTCGTCGCCGTCGGGTGTGTGGTTCACCGAACATCTCCACTCCGCGCCGCGTCGAGTTCCTGTGCGCGGCATCGCCGTTCGCTGGTGGTGTGTCGCGCCCAACCCGGAGCCGGGTAACGGGACGCCGTTTCCTGGTCACGTTGGGGACCTCGACCACTGTGCACCGGAGTGGCCCGCTTCCGCGTCGGCCGGAGGCAGTCATTTTCGGCTACTGCAGGCTCAGTAGAAGCATGACGGGCCGGGTCGCGGGTACTGCGTTCTTCGTAGCCGGAAGTGCCGGCGTACGGACGACGACGGGACCCACCGGTTTCGCGCAGTCTTCTCGTGTACCCGAGAAGATGTGGAGATCTCCCCCGTGGCGACTTTTCTTTATCGGCTGGGCCGTCTGTCGTTCCGGCGGCGCCGATACGTTCTTCTGCTATGGGTGGGGGTGCTGGTCGCCGTCGGTTTCGGCGCGGCCAGGGCGCCCGCCGCCCCGGACGACGCGTTCTCCATGCCAGGTACCGAATCCCAGCGGGCGTTCGACCTCCTGGACGAACGTTTCCCCGGCACCGGAGCGGACGGGGCGGTCGCCCGCATCGTCTTCGTCGCCCCACCAGGCCAGACCCTGACCACACCCGAGAACCGCGCCGCTGTTGAACGGGTCGTCGCGGAGGCCACCGCCAGCCCGCAGGTCGCCAGCGCCGTGAACCCCTTCCAGGGCGGGGCCGTCAGCACGGACGCGGCRACCGCCTACGCCACGGTCTCCTACACGGCGATCAGCGACGATCTCACCGACGCCACCAAGGAAGCCCTGCGAACCGCGGTCACAGACGGCCAGGCGGCGGGCCTGACCATCGAGCTGGGCGGGGACGCGCTCACGACCCGACCGGGGGCGGGCGGGGTGACCGAGGCCGTCGGGATCGCGATCGCCGCACTCGTCCTGCTGATCACCTTCGGATCCCTGGCCGCGGCCGGGCTGCCGCTGCTGACCGCGATCGTCAGCGTCGGCGTCGGAATCGCCTCGATCATGGCCCTGGCCAGCGCCCTCGGCCTGTCCTCGACCACCAGCACCCTCGCGATGATGCTCGGGCTCGCCGTCGGCATCGACTACGCCGTGTTCATCGTCTCCCGTTACCGAGAGGAACGCGCCCGCGGGCTGGAACCCCAGGACGCCGCGGCGATCGCGACCGGCACCGCCGGGTCGTCGGTGGTGTTCGCCGGACTCACCGTCGTGATCGCCCTGGCCGGCCTGTTCATCGTCGGGGTCCCGACCCTGACGAAGATGGGCCTGGCCGCCGCGGGCACCGTCGGTATCGCCGTCGGAGTCGCGTTGACCCTGGTCCCGGCACTGCTCGGCTTCTTCCAACGCGCCGTGCTCCCCCGCGCCGCACGCAAGAGGACAACGAAGAAGACCGAGCGCCGCGGGCCCAACGCGGGCACCCGCTGGGCGAACCTGATCCTGCGCCGCCCGCTGCCCGTCCTCATCCTCTCCGTACTCGCGCTGGGGGCGATCGCCCTGCCCGTCCTGGACCTGCGCCTGGGCACGGCCGGCGACGAGGCGAAGCCCACCTCCACCACCGAGCGCCGCGCCTACGACGACCTCGCCGCGGGCTTCGGGCCGGGTTTCAACGGCCCGCTGACCATCGTCGTCGACGCGGCAGATTCCGCCGACGCGCAGGCGGCGGTCACCACGATCGCCCAGAGGATCGACGCAACGCCCGGTGTCGTCTCCGTCTCGGCCGCCCGGTTCAACACCGCGGGCGACACGGCGGTGTTCACCGCGGTGCCAGCCACCGGACCGAGCGAGGCAGCGACCAAGGACCTCGTCCACACCATCCGCGCGCAACGCGCCACGGTCACCGCCACCACCGGCGCGACGTTCCAGGTCACCGGCACCACCGCCGTGAACATCGACATCGCCCAGAAGGTCCAGGACGCGCTCGTCCCCTACCTCGCCATCGTGGTGGGCCTGGCGTTCCTGCTCCTGCTCGTGCTGTTCCGCTCGGTCCTCGTCCCACTCAAGGCCGCCCTCGGGTTCCTGCTCTCCGTCCTGGCTGCCCTCGGAGCGGTCGTCGCGGTCTTCCAATGGGGCTGGCTCGCCGGGCTCATCGGCCTCCACCAGACCGGACCCATCATGAGCATGATGCCGATCTTCATGGTCGGTATCGTCTTCGGCCTCGCCATGGACTACGAGGTCTTCCTCGTCGCCCGCATCCGCGAGGCCCACGTCCACGGCGAGAACGCCAGGGACGCGATCACCTCCGGGTTCGGGTACAGCGCCCGCGTGGTGGCGGCCGCCGCACTGATCATGATGGCGGTCTTCGCCGGCTTCATCGGCACCGCCGAACCGATCATCAAAATGATCGGGTTCGGCCTGGCCACCGCCGTCCTGCTCGACGCCTTCGTCGTCCGCATGACCATCGTCCCCGCCGTCCTCGCCCTTCTCGGGGAGAAGGCGTGGTGGATCCCGCGCCACCTCGACCGGGTCCTGCCCCACATCGACGTCGAGGGCGAGACGCTGAGCCGGCCAGCCGCTCCCGCGCCAGCCGCCGGCCGCGAGGAGCCCCTCACCCTGGAATCCGCGTCCGCCCGGTGAGCACCGCCCGTCCGAGGACCGCCCGCGCACAACACCGCGGTCCTCGGACGGGGCCCCGTACCGTGAACGCCACGGCCACAGCACCCGACAGGGAACCCGCTATGACGATCACCAGCCGGTGGCGGCACATCCAGGACCATCACCGGGGCACCGTGGTGATCGCGCTCCTGGCCTTCGTGGCCGCCGGCCCCGCCAGCAGACTCAACCCGCAGCTTGTCGCCCACGACAGCTCCCCGTACCCCGCGGTCCTGCTCGCCGCCATCGCCTGCACCGCCCTGCTCTGGCACGAACACCGGCCCCGCGCCACCGCCGTGGTGGCCATCGCCTGCACCGTGGTCCTGGCCGGCCTCGGCTACCTCCTCACCTCGCTGATGATCGCTCCCGCGATGGCCGCGTTCTACTTCCTGGCCGCGCACACCGACCGCAGAACCACCCTGAGCATCGTCCTCCCCGCCTGCGCTCTGGTGGTCACAACCGCACTGATCGCCGACCCCGACGGCTACCCCCTGGAACTCAAGACCATCGGCCCGACCGCCTGGCTCCTGATGGCCACATCGCTCGGCGGCGCGCGGCGGATCAAACAGGACTACCTCGACGCCGTCAAAGCCCGCGCCGAATACGCCGAACGGACCCGCGAGGCCGAAGCCCGCCGCCGGGTCGCCGACGAACGCACCCGCATCGCCCGCGAACTCCACGATGTCGTCGCCCACCACATCACCCTCGCCCACGCCCAGGCCGGCACCGCCGCACACCTCGTCCGCACCAACCCCGACCAGACGGAGCGGATCCTCACCAACCTCACCGCGACCACCTCCTCCGCCCTGCGCGACCTCAAGGCCACCGTCGGTCTCCTGCGGCAGAGCGACGACCCGGACGCCCCCCTGGAACCAGCCCCCTCACTCGCCCAGCTCCCCGAACTCGCCCACACGTTCACCGCCACCGGACTCACGGTCACCATCAACACCCGCGGCGAGCGGCCCCCGCTCTCCCCCGGCATCGACCTCACGGCATACCGGATCGCGCAGGAAGCGCTCACCAACGTGGCGAAACACGCCACCACCAACAGCGCATGCGTTGACATCACCTACGCTCCCAACAGCGTCACCCTAATGATCATTAATGGTGGTGGGGGGAAAAGCTCGGCCAATGGGGACCACAGGCCCGAGACGGTGAGGTCGATCCCATCCTCGAACAGTGGATTCGGCCTGATCAGCATGCGGGAACGCGCACTGTCCGTCGGCGGACATCTCGAGGCCGGACACCATCCCGAAGTCGGCTTCCACGTCACCGCCATCCTGCCACTACAACCCAGAAACCCCACGAAAACGGAAAACGATGACTATCCGAGTGCTCCTCGCCGACGACCAGACCCTCCTACGAGCGACCTTCCGGATTCTGATCGACTCGTGCGAGGACATGGAAGTCGTCGCTGAGGCCGCGGACGGCCACGAAGCCATCGCAGCGGCCCGTGAACACCACCCGGACGTCGTGCTCATGGACATCCGCATGCCCGGCACCGACGGACTCGCCGCCACCGCCACCATCTGCGGCGACGAAACACTCGCCGCCACGCACGTCCTCATCCTCACCACCTTCGAAATCGACGAATACGTCACCCAGGCACTTCACCTCGGAGCAAGCGGCTTCCTTGGTAAAGACGTCGGAGCGGACGAGCTCCTCACCGCCATCCGCACCATCGCCGGCGGCGACGCTCTCCTGTCCCCGGCAGCCACCCGCGCCCTCATCGCCCGGTTCCTCGCCGCCCCCGAACCCACAGCCACCGCTCGGGCAAACCCCGCAGTCCTCACGACGCTCACCGCCCGCGAACGAGAAGTCATGGTGCTGGTAGCCGAGGGCTACTCGAACCACGACATCGCCCGTCGCCTTGTCATCAGCCCACTGACCGCCCGCACGCACGTCCACCGGGCCATGGCGAAGCTCAACGCCCGCGACCGGGCGCAGCTGGTCGTCATCGCCTACCAGTCCGGCCTGCTACAAACCACCCCATCGAACTGACCGCCCCAGAACCTCACAGCCCGGTCGCGGTTCTCTGTACCACCGCACGCTCGATCGACGGGCCGCGCCCAGAGGCCCGCCTCGCGTCAGCCTTTCCCCGGCCACCCTCCTCCCAGCCTTCATGCCTATCTTCTCAATCATCGGTGCGGGTCGTCGCGGCGGCACTGCGTACCGTTCTCGGGCCGAGATTCTGGCATGTTCCCGGAAACCGATCTGCGTGGGCAGGGGTCAATACCAGGAACTCTGACATGCCGGCACGCACTCGCCCGCGACACGGCGAATCCGGTGCCCGGCTGGTGGTGTAGCCCGCTACACCACCAGCCGGGGAAGATGCCCCCTCGAACCCGCAAACGGATCGAGGCAGTATGACCGAATCTCACAGCCACTGAAAACTCGGAGTCGCCTGGCTGGCCGAGACCTATCCCGCCTGGACACGAACGCGCCGGTTAACAGCCATCGCACTCCTCCCCATCAGGAGTACTGGGTAGGAGGCCGGCGTACTGCGTTCGCAGTAGGCAGTTGTCGACAAACGCACGACGACTGACGATCCCTGTTCAGACAAACTGAAGAGGTGCCCGAGAACAGCCGCACAGAAGATGCTGTAACTGCTCCTCGCCGACCGAACGACCCGAGAAATGACGACCACCTGGCGGGCTGCAGTAGGCCGCCGGACGACAGAGGCCGTCATCCGGAAGTAGGGCGCGACTGATCAGCCCTGCCCCTTGTACGCGCCGGGCCCTGTGCAATGCGGGTGCACGGCCCGACCCACGCATCCAACCGAACCTGGCGCACCGGCCATCCATCGGTACGCCACCGTCCGATAGATACCAGAAGGCCGGGCCTCGCCCCCCGACCTGCAAACCTTGCCCCGAGCGTCGCCATTCCTGGCTCAAACCTAAGCGATCCCTGCCAGAAACGCGAGAAAACACAACACTCGATCCGGCATTCAGGTTCGACTCATCGTGACCCACGCCGGCTCGCCCGTTCCCTCGCAGCTGCGATCATCTGCCTGACACCGTCGGCACTGGAGCATCATTAACAACCGGCGGTTACCTTCCATGCCCGCAGGTCAGACATCAGAAGTGCCATCCGAGACGGAAGTGGGAGGCAATGATAAGAACTCAGCTACGCGCCGGGTTGGTCTGCACACTCGCGTGCGGCACTCTGATCACCGCGGTCGCCCTCAACCGCCACGACGGCGGTTCAGCTCCAGCAGCGGCAGCCGCAGCGCTTCCCGAGACGACAACGACGCCGGTTCCGACTCGGACAGCAACTGCAACTGCAGCGCCAGCTCCAGCTCAGGGGGCATACGTCGCCCTAGGCGACTCCTATACCGCCGGTCCCGGAATCCCCTCCCAGATCGGAGAACCCGACGGCTGCGATCGTTCGGACCGCAACTACCCGACGCTGATCGCCGAGAGTCTGGATCTTGATGAATCCGATTTCACGGATATGAGCTGTTCCGGGGCCACGATCGCGGACCTGTCCTCGCCCCAGTCCACCGGGGACGGAGTCAACCCCGCCCAGTTCTCGGCCCTTTCCGCCACAACGCGGCTGGTCACGATCGGCATCGGCGGCAACGACATCGGTTTCACCTCGGTGGTCAAGCAGTGCGTCCGGGCCGGCGTGCTCTACAACGCGCTCGCCGGCGGCACCTCGAACGACGCACCCTGCAAGAGGAAGTACGTCTCCGCCGGAACCGACGAGGTACACGAGAAGATCCAGGCCGCAGGGCAACAACTGTCCGTCGCGCTGGGCGAGATCACCCGTCGCGCGCCGCAGGCCGACGTGTACATCGTGGGATACCCGGCAATCCTTCCCACCGACGGCGTCGGTTGCGCACGCACCATGGGACTCACAACCGGCGACATCACCTACCTGCGCCAGAAGGAGCAGGAGCTCAACACCATGCTGCAACAGCAGGCAGAAGCCGCCGGCGCCGGATACATCGACACCTACACCCCTTCCCTCGACCGCGACGCCTGCGCGGCGAGAGACATCCGCTGGGTCGAGCCACTGATTCCCCTCAACCCCGCCGCCTCCGTCCACCCCAACGAACGCGGCGAACGCGGCATGGCCGACGCGATCCTCCAAAGCATGTCGCATCAGACGCCACCGACCCGATCRTGATCGCACACGCACACGCCCATGCCCATGCCCATCCCGCACGGTCTGGCTGACCGACCCCGTCGATCCGTCTCCGCTATCAGGTCCCCCATCGACCTCACCTGCCGCCGGACAAGGACTGGTGTCAGTTAGCGGGAAATGTGCCGGGCAACGCGTACCGCCTCCTCTACAGAGATGAATGCTTCGGAACCACCCTTGAACCTTCCCGGTTCAGGTGGAAATATGACATAGAAAAGAGGGCTGACGACATGGATTTCTATCAGAAAAGAAACGAAGGCGCTGCGGATATCCAGGCACCCACAGACTCTGGACGCCTCCGGCGTTCCCGGTCGAGCGGACGAATAGCATTCATCGCCATCGCCATCGCCGTGGTTTCACTAGCCGCTTGTGACACGACAAGCACGCCGGATGAGAACTCGGCTATGAATCCCTCGACCGGAATAACGTATGTATCGGCGAGCCCGGGAACTGATGCCGGAAACTCGGAAGGCACCGAAACATATATCAGAAGATTCCGCGAGGAATTTCCTCGACTGGCGCAGGGCAAAACCGACGCGCAGATTATCGGCGATGCTGAGGCCAGCTGCTCCGATATGGCTGCCAGCAGAAAAATCACCACCCCCTCGATGGGGGAGCGCTACGGTCTCGGCGAATCAACAGCCGACCAGTTCACACTCCACAACATTGCGCTGTTGGCCATGTCAACCGTGTGTGGAATCCGCTGACACGCATCGCATCACCGCCACCGACGAGGGCGGACCCCGAGTCACCTCTGCGATACGCGAATCCTCCCGCCGTCGGGCGGCCTAGCCGGAGAACTGTAGAGGGCCTGGATGCGTACGGCAGCAATGCGCACCGAGGACAGGAGAACGTTCCGCGACATCACTGAAACCCGGTTCCCCGACCGGCTCTGAGGGCCGTCACGAACTCGAGGAGGACGTGCTCGCTGCGCTCGCCCGGGTACGTGGTCGGTGAGGAGCACGCGGACAGTATGGAGGTCACAAGGGACACGACGTTCCAGACGGATCCTGGCCTGGAAAGGATCGAGTTCGTAGCCCCAGCCGACCGCACGCGCCTCCGTTACGGATCATCGGTCGATCTCGTCGCCTTTCTGGCCACGATGCACCTGGCCGAAGCGATCAGATCGTCCGTCGGTGACGTCGTCTACCTGATCGCCGATAGCCTGTCCGGTGCCAGCCATGGCTGACGTCATTGCCAACGGGATCCGCCTGAACGTCCAGCACCTCACGCCGACACGCGGGGCGGATCCCGACGCGCCGATCGTCGTCACGCTGCACGGCATGGTGATCGACAATCTGTCCAGCTTTTACTTCAGCCTCGGCACCTTTCTGGCGAACGCGGGCTGCGACGTCGTGTGCTACGACCTGCGCGGGCACGGGCGCAGCGATCAGACACCCGACGGGTACGACATGGCCAGCTCCCTCGCCGACCTGTCCGGGTTGCTGGTCGCACTCGGCATCGACCGGCCGGTACACATGGTCGGCAACAGCTACGGAGCGACACTGGCGTTGGCCTACAGCCTCGCCCACCCAGAGCAGGTGGCGAGTCTGACCCTGATCGAGCCCCCCTTCCTCATCGAAGGTCTCGGCGCGCAGATGGAACACTCGCTCAGCCGGGTGCTTACGGCGACCTCGCACGAGAAGGTCGAGCAGTGGCTGGCGAACGACGCCAGGCGCGCGGTCGCGCGGACTATATGCACCGCTCGATGGCTGCTGCGCGAGACCACGCTGAGGCGGGACATGCTCGCCGCTCCGTCGTTCGACCCCGCTCARCTGGCCGCGTTCACCGCGCCGGTGCTCGCCGTGTACGGCGCCAACTCGGACCTCATCGACCACGCCGCGAGCCTGTCATCGCTGATGMCCGACTGCACTCTGGCCGTCCTGCGTAACCATACCCACGCGGTGCTCCGCGAGGCCACCGGCTACCTACGCACACTGACGCACTGGTGGTTGTTCCACCGCGGAACAGCACCCATGCCGACCCACATCCCGCCGCCCGGCCCTGGCTTCGTCATGCCCGCCTGGGTGCGCGAGAAAGTACCGCCGCCGGACCTCAGGCGTCCAGCCCGTAACCCCGACGGTCGACTCCTGCAACGATCGCCGATGCTCTGCGAAACGTGCTCGACGATCCGACCTACCGGGAGGCCGCCGGGCGACTGCGACAGCGGACGCGCCGTCGCGCGAGCGGCGAGCGAGGGAACGCCGGAGCCCCTGCAGACGGCTGGAAGCGATAGATATTCACGCCGGCCCGGCCCCTATGCACGGGTACCGAGCAACCGCGGCGGTTCAGTGACAGCCAGGACTCACCCACCCGCCACACATCACCGGGTGCCGGCACCCAATGCATAAATCCCGAATCCGGGCCCGTCCCGCGCCCCTGCCACGTGTCTGCGCCGTCCCGATCTCTCCCCAGTATCTTGATCATGATGGCGGTACCGAGATCCAGAAAACGATCGCCGCCCTGCCGCGCCGACTCCACCCCGAGGACACTCCCAGATGTCGCCTCGGTATCAGCCTGGGAAGGTGCCGGCGCGGCCGAGCAGCGCCGGCACGTCGATCCCGAGCTGCTCGCCGATCCAGCGGCCGGTGGCCGCGAGCTCGCCGAGATCCACGCCGGTCGCGACGCCCATCCGGTCGAGCAGATAGACGAGATCCTCGGTGGCGATGTTGCCGGTGGCCGCCGGGGCGAACGGGCAGCCCCCGATGCCCCCGGCGCTGGCGTCGAGGGTCTCCACACCGGCGCTGACCGCGGCGACGGCGTTGGCGTAGCCGGTGTTGCGGGTGTTGTGGAAATGGCACCGCAGGGCGACGCCGGGGGCGACGTCACGGACGGCCGCCACCAGCTCGGTGACCTGCGTGGGCACCCCGACACCGATGGTGTCGGCCAGGGCGATCTCCGCGGGGCCCGACTCGACAACCCGGCGGGCCAGGTCCCGGACCCGGTCCGGGCTCACCTCGCCTTCGAACGGGCATCCGAACGCGGCCGAGAGCGTGACGGAGGGCCGGATACCGGCCTCGTGTGCCAGGCCCGCGATCTCCGACCAGGCACGCAGGCTCGCCTCGACCGTCATCCCCTGGTTGCGTTCGCTGAACGTCTCGGTGGCGAGGACGACCATGTTGACCTCGTCGACCCCCGCGCGGGCGGCGCGTTCGAATCCCCGCCGGTTCAGGACCAGGCCGATGTACGAGACCCCGCTGTCGCGGGGGACCTGTGCCATCACCTGTTCGGCGTCGGCCATCTGCGGGACGCGTTTCGGGTGCACGAACGCCGTCGCCTCGACCCGGCGCACGCCGCCGGCGACGGCGCGCTGGATCAGCGTCACCTTGGTCTCGGTCGGGAGCAGCGTCTTCTCGTTCTGCAGGCCGTCCCGCGGGCCTACCTCGCAGATCGTGATGGCCACGCGGTACTCCGTTCACGTGTTCGACTGGTGGTGGTCAGATGACGCCGTCGGCGACGAGCTGTTCGCGGTGGGCGGGGCTGATACCGAGCAGGTCGCCGTAGATCGACTCGTTGTGCTCGCCGAGCTCCGGGCCCAGCGAGCGGATCCCGCCCGGCGTGGCGGACAGCCGCGGCGCGACATTCTGCATGGGGAACTCACCGAGGCGGTCGTGCAGCAGGCGGACGACGGCCTTGCGGGCCTTGAAGTGCGCGTCGGTGACCATGTCGGCCGCCGTGTAGATCCGGCCGGCCGGGACGCCCGCCTCGTGCAGGCGGTCGAGGAGCTGGGCCGAGGGCTGGGTCGCGGTCCACTCGCCGATGATCTTGTCGAGCTCCTCCAGGTGCTCACCGCGTGCCTGGTGCGTCTGGAAGTGCGGGTTCGTCGCCAGGTCGGGGTTGCCCATGACATCGCAGAGGCGGATGAAGATGGTGTCCMGGTTCGCCGCTATCAGGATCTCCGCGCCGTCCGCGGCGGTGTAGACGTTGCTCGGCGCGACGCCGGGCAGGATGGATCCGGTGCGCTCCCGCCGGAAGTCGGCCAGCTCCCATTCCGGGACCAGAGCTTCCATCAGTGCCAGCACGGCCTCGTAGATGGCGGAGTCGACGATCTGACCGCGGCCGCTGCGCTCCCGGCTGAGCAGCGCCATGACCGTTCCGAGCGCGGCGAACGTGCCGGCCAGCGAGTCGCCGAGCGAGATGCCGGTGCGGCTCGGCGGGCGATCCGGATTCCCGGTCGTGTAGCGGATACCGCCCATCGCCTCCCCGATGGAGCCGAAGCCCGCCCGCTGCGAGTAGGGGCCGTCCTGCCCATATCCCGTGACCCGGACGAGGACGAGCCCCGGATTGATACTCGAGAGAGTGTCGTACCCGAGGTTCCACCGTTCCAGGGTGCCGGGGCGGAAGTTCTCCACGAGCACGTCCGCGTGCGCCGCGAGCTGTTTCACCAGCTCCTGACCGCGGGCGTCCCGCAGGTCGCAGGTGATGGACTTCTTGTTGCGGGCGATGATCGGCCAGGTGAGCGACAGCCCGCCCGGCGCCTGGCTACCCCAGTTACGCATCGGGTCGCCCCCGGCGGGGTCCTCTATCTTGATGATTTCCGCGCCGAAGTCGCCCAGCAGCTGCCCGCAGAACGGTCCGGCGATCAACGACCCGAGCTCGAGAACACGGCATCCCGCCAACGGCCCGTGCACTTCTCCGTTGTCCACTGGTCTCCTCAGATTGTTCGGGCCGCGGTGTCGGCTTCCCAGATCGCGTTGAAGATGCGCCGCGGAGCCTGCGCGTCGCCGACGAGGTGGATGTCGAGGCCGGCGCCGTCGAGCTCACGGGCGAGCAGGTCGTTGGCGGTGTTGCCGAGGATGAGCACGACACCGTCGACATCGGGCAGTTGGGAGGTCTCCCCGGTGAAGACGTCGGTGAGGGTGACGGTGTCCCCGTCGATGGCGTTCACTTCGACGTTCGGGGTGAAGGTGACGCCGGAGCGCCGCAGCTGCCCGAAGGCGAACGGAAGGTCGTGGCCGTCGGCGAAGGCGTGTCCGAGCTGGGGGTACTGGGAGACCACGTGCACCGCGTGGCGGCGCTGGCGCAGGTACTCGGCGGTGATGAACGCCTGGCGGTCTCCGGTGTCGTCGACGATCAGGATCCGGTTCGGCAGTTCGACGCTGCCGGTGAGGATCTCCACCGGGGTGTAGACGTTCCACTGGTCCGAACCCGGCAGCGCCGCGGCGTCCCGGGCCCACCGTTCGGGACGGCGGGCCGTCCAGCCATGGCGCAGCGGCGTGGACCCGGTGGCGACCACGACCGCCTCGTACCGGCCGACCAGGTCGTTGACCGTGACCCGGTGCTTGAGCTGGATGGCGACGTCGGTCCGGGCCAGCTGGGTGGTCAGCCAGTCGGTCACGCCGGTCCACTCCCGGTAGGACGGCGCCCGCGCGATCAGGTTGACCTGCCCGCCGAGAGTGTCGTCCTGCTCGAAGAGGGTGACCTGGTGGCCGAGCTCGGCGGCGGTCAGCGCGGCGCGCAGCCCGGCCGGGCCGCCGCCGACGACCGCGACCCGCCGTCGCCGGCGCTGCCGTGTCTCGTCCTGACGGAACTGCCGCTCCCGGCCGACCTGCGGATTGTGAATACAGGCCAGCGGCCCGCGGGCGAAGGAGGCGACGCACCAGTTCGCACCGACGCAGGGACGGATGTCGTCCGGGCGCCCCTGCTCGGCCTTGAMGGGCCACAGCGGGTCGGCGATGAGCTGACGGGCCATGCCGACGAACTGCGCCTTGCCGCTCGCGAGGATGTCCTCGGCCATCTCCGGGGTGGTGATCCGGCCGACGGCCACGACCGGCAGCGAGACCGCGCGGGTGATGTTGGCGGTGTCGGCGACCTCGTAGCCGGCCGGCCGGGCCGCCGAGGTGCCGTAGATCTGCATCCGGTCCAGGTAGGTGCCCTGCGTGGTGGAGATGTAGTCCAGGGCGCCCCAGCTCTCGATCTCCGTCGCGATGCGCACCCAGTCGGCGTTGTCGAGGCCGTTCTGCCCGGGGCCGTCGCTGCTGTTGAGCCGGATCCCGAGCACCCGGTCGGCCGGGACGACCTGGCGTACCTCCTCGACGATGCGACGGACGATGCGGATCCGCCCGTCGAACGAGCCGCCGTACTCGTCGGTGCGGTGGTTGGTGGCCGGGGACAGGAACTGGCCGAGCAGGTAGCCGTGCGCCAGCCCGTGGACCTCGACGCCGTCGACACCGCCCTCCATCGCGTGCCGCGCCGCCAGGACGTAGTGCGCGACCAGCTCGTCGATCTCCCGCCGGGTCACCTCGTGCGGGATCTCCCGGTACACCGTGTCGGGCACCGGGCTCGGCGCCCAGGTGGGCAGACGGCTGATGATGCCGTCGGTCTGCCGGCCGCGGTGCCACAACTGGGCCATCAGCAGCGTGCCGTGCGGCTGGACGGCGGCCGCGACCTTGCGGTAGCTGTCCACCACCGCGGCCTCGTAGGCCAGGATCACGCCGCGCCGTGGCCGGGTGGTCGGGTGGACCGCCATCGCCTCCATGGTGATCACGGCCACGCCGCCGCGGGCCCGCTCGGCGTAGTAGTCCGCGCTGGCGTCGGCGAAGGTGCCGTCGGTGGAGAACTCGGTGGCGTGCGCGGCGAGCCAGATGCGGTTGCGGGCCGTGCGCGGCCCCAGCGCGATCGGGGAGAACGTCACGGGGTACGCGCTCGAGGAAGATGCCGTCGGGTGGTCGTGGGGCATTCGTGCCTCCTGGCCCTCAGCAGCGGTGGCTTTCAACAGCGGGGGTCAGTGGTGGGCCAGGAGCTGCCCGAAGCCCTCCGCCTGGTCGTCGATGCCGTTGCTGCGCAGCGCATACCAGTAGGTCGCCGTGTTGACCGAGATCACCGGGAGATCCAGCCACTGTTCGGCCTCCGCGGCGATCCGGCCCATGCACATGTTCGCGCCGAACTGGACGATCGCCCGTGGCCGGTCGGCGGCGAGCCGCTTCAGTTCACGCCGCAGGGTCTCCCCCGAGGTGTGYGCGATCTGCACCGCCGTCGGAGAACGCAGGTGGACCGCGGTGTGCAGCTCGTAGCCACGGCTTTCCACGAAGGAACGCAGATGCGGCTCGGAGGACGGCTGATAGGGGGTGATCAGACTGATGGGCCCCTCGTCGACGCCGACCGCCCGCAGCGCGCTCGGGATCGCGTCTCCCGCGTGGATGAGCTGAAGATCCTCACCGAACTTGGCCCGCAGCCGATCCCGGATCGCCTCACCGGCCTTCGGGTCGCCGTAGACCGCTTCGATGGAGACTCCGAGCACCACGCACGCCGGGTCACAGGTCAGAACGGAGCCCACGGCGTCATCGACATTGCGGTCGATGTCCCGCACGAGCCCGTCGAAGTCCTCATCGTTGTTGACGACCCAGTCGGGGATATGGATACGCGCGATATGGTTGGTCACTCCGCGCGGCCGCATGTCGTCATACTCGGGCTGCACGACGGTGTTCACCGAGGGCGTGACCACGCCCAGTTTCAGTCTCCAGCCTAACGCGTCCGTCATCACAAGCTCCGTTCTGTCGGGTCCCGGCGAGTGGCGCGCGGCCACCGGCGCGGCCCGCCCTTAGTCCGGCGGGTGTGCTTCACGGGTTCTGCCCACTCGTCCCTGGCGCATCGCGACGCGCGCCCGAGCCGCCCGGAGACGCCGGGAGGCACCGAGGTGCACCCGAGGACGCCGGGCCGACGGCGCCGGACCGACGGCGCCGGACGTCCTTATTGCATACACTTTGACCGGAAGCACTGCAAGAGCCTTGCAACGAAACGGTCATCCGACCTATATTGCATACACCCTTCCTCCTGAGGCGGTGTTCGGATGGCCAACGCGGGCCCTCGACGGACAGGACCGCGGCGCCCTGGAGCGCGGCATCCCGGCCGCCGCCGCGCAGCCGGGGCCAACGAGACAGGCCGGGCCAACGAGGCTGGCGAGCCGAAGCCGGGCTGTCGACGGATGACGCAACGCCGCGCTCCGCACCGCGGGGCGGAGCTGACCGGCGAGGCGACCACCGGGGCCAGGCCTGACCAGCCGAGGTCGCCACGTACCAGAGGTCACCACGTACCAAATGATCAACGAGCGCGGTGGGCGTCCAGGCCGCCCCGCCCGCATCGCGAACCAGGCAGGTTGACGGCATCCGTGGCGGATTCGCGATTATTGCCGAAAGGACGAATATGCCGGTAAAAGTCTACGAGCGCATCCTCCAGTTGTTCGAAGCCGAGG
>NZ_MAXA01000268.1 GCF_001854695.1 Parafrankia soli | reverse complement strand
AGCTGCCCTCTTCCTCCTTGAGGATCTTGTAGGTGCTGTAGAAGAGGACCGCCGCGAAGGCGAACAGCACCGCGGTGAACCGGCTGACCACGGCCACTCCGGCAGCCAGAAAGATGCCTCGGAACACCAGCGCGCCCATGACGCCGAAGAACAGCACGCGGTGCTGGTAGGCCCGCGGCACCTTGAAGTAGGCAAAGATCAGCGCGAAGACGAACAGGTTGTCGACCGACAGGCTCTTCTCCAGCAGCCASGCAGTGGTGTACTCCACCCCCGGCGTCACGCCCAGAACCAGGAAGACGACCGCCCCGAAGACGAGGCCGAGRCYGACCCACACCCCGCTCCAGGCGGCAGCTTCCTTGAACCCGATGACATGCGCCTCCCGGTGCGCCAGCAGATCCACGGCCAGCGACACGACCACGGTGACGGCGAACGCCACCCACAGCCAGAACGGCACATCAAGCACGGAAGACCCCTCACGAGGGCGGAGTGAAAGCCTGCTCCCTGAAAAGTCTGACCCCGCAGTTCCGGCTTGTCGCCCGCACCCACGCGATGGACGCCCCAGACCTCGGCTGCCGTCCATCGATGCAGGGGCAAGAGCGTCTGTGCCGGCGCGGCGCTGACAGTCCTCCTCCGGAGGATGCTTGCTGAGCAGGGCCTGGCCTGCCGGTCGACCGCGGTTCGCCGGGGCGACCAGGCGGTCCGGCTTGACCTGGAGTGCGGCCAACGCCTGGCGGAGCCGGCCGACGACACTGCCCGGACCGGGGCCGGGTCGGCAGCCGCCGTACCAGGGGGATGACCGGAATACGACCGGAAGCCGCTATAGCGATCAAGGGACGGCGCTGTTCGTCGACGATGAGGGGATCCCGGTAGTCCTGGCGGAAGAACCAACGTCAACGCGGGTCAACGGCCCTGCCACGGTGGCCTACATCCGCGAAACCGCTGGTCAGACGCGCCCGCGCCTTGACCGGAACGCGCATCGGGATCTACTACACGGACCTGAGTCCCGGGCCTACGGAGGGGCTGTGGAGCAGCCTTCTCGCCACACACCCGTCCCGGCTCGCAGCCCCCGCCGGCGACACGACACGACGGTTCGCCGTCGGGTGTTCCCGCTCTGCCGGGGGTCTCCTACGCTGCACCTGGCGCGTCGACGAGGACCGCCCGTTGCCGCGCCCCAGGGCCGGGAACGTCCCTCCACGCGGGACGTTCCCGGCCTTTCCTCGTCCCCGGGTTACAGCCCCCACCCCGCGACCACCACCCCGGCGAGGGGTTCCGGCCTCGCCGAGAAGACAACGAATGCGCTGGTCGGCGCGGACAGGGCGGCGGAGCAGAACGGCCGTTTCACCGTGCTGAAGGAGGCCGTCGACCGGATCGGAGACGACACCGACCGCCTGGATGTCGCCGGTCTGGCCGACACCATCCCGGCCGCGCTCGCCGTCTGTCGCACCGCGGGTCTGCCCGCCGACCCGGTTGAAGCGACCGACGCCCAGGCGGACGCGGCGGCGGGATGCGCCGCGGCGGCACGAACCCGGGACCAGTTCGCTATCACCGACTACCGGTCGCTCGTATTCGCGACCACACTGCGTATCGAGGGGGCCATGGGTTTGTTGACCGCGGCGAGCGAAGCGGACAGCCGCTACCAGCCCCTCGTCGAGGGGATCGAACCAGTCCAGCAGGACCTGCAGACCCTCGCGTTCGATCAGCTGCGCACCGACGGCCCCAATCTGCTCACCGCCTGCGACCGCCAGGGATTGCCGCACAAGTAGAGACGAGGCCGTCCAGAGACTTGCCGGGGTGCAAGTCGAGGACGTCGACCGCACGGCGGACGGTCAACCCGTTCGTCGGCAGCGTCGACGACTGGATGTCGCTGGCACCCGCTGGTGCCCTCCTACAGGCAGCGGGCCAGCAGCTGTGCCTGCCGGCCTCGTTCTTCATCCGTCGGTGCTCGCACCAGCCGGGCTACCTCGACAAGGCCTGCCTGCCTCACCAACCCGGCGAGGTGATCGGGCGGCCAGCGGTAGGCGCCTGTCACCCGATGGTCGTAGGCGTGCACCCCGGCCGCGGACTCGTCTGTGGCCAGGAAGCCGAGGAGCAGGTGGCCGCCGGGCGCCAGGACACGGTGGACCTCAGCGAGGACGGCGGGGATGTCGGCGGGCGGGGTGTGGATGAGCGAGTAGCGGCAGAGGGCACCGCTGACCGCGCGGTCCGGCAGGTCCAACGCGGTCAGCGTGCCCACCTCGAACCGCAACCCTGGATGAGAGCTTCGAGCCAAGGCGACCATCTCCGGCGACAGGTCCACACCGAACACGTCCAGCCCCAACCTGTGCAGGTAGGCCGTCGCATAGCCAGGCCCACAGCCAAGGTCAGCGACCGGGCCCGCGAGATCGCGCACGACGTCGGCGAACGCGGACAGCAGCGCACGCTCCAGCGGCTGGCGATCGAGCACGTCAGCGAAACGCTCGGCATACACCTCGGCCACACCGTCGTACGCCGCCGCGACGGTCGCCAGATAGCTCGGGGCAGACTCGGCCATGGCCGATCATCATAGGGGTGGGCCACACGATCATCGGCCCTGCCGACCAACGCGACCGGAACCCTGCCACCTACCGGGGCCGGTCACAACAGCACTCACGTGACATCAGACATGCATTTCGTTCCTTAAATGATGTTGAAATGGATACGGCGGGACCGTCACCTCTCCGGACCCCACGACACGGCCGCACCAGCCACGCCAATAACCACGTACGCCCGTCCCCCAGCGCACCATCCACCTGTTCCTACGTCGAAGGTTCGCCCCTGTGCAGCAGGACGCGCGGCCGGACTCAGCCACCCGACCACAGCGCGCGGATGTCCTCCCGGTGGCCCTGGGCCCACCGGGTGACCCAGGCGCGCGGGCCCGCTGGAGGGTCGTCGTGCCATCCGACGACGTCCCAGCCGATGACTTCGGTGAACAGGTCGCGGCCGGCGTCGGCTGCGCCGAGAGCGGCCAGGTCGAGTGCGAGGTGCAGCGCCGCGTACAGGGTCAGCGGATGCTCGTCGCCGAGGCGCGCCCGTGCGCCGGCCAGTGCGCGGGTGTGCAGGTCGCGGGCGTACGCGCAGCGGCCGAGGCCACGCAGCGCGACGCCGAGCACCGCCGCGGTCCACACGGTGTCCGGGTGGGCGGCACCGGACGTCCGGCCGCGGCGGGCGAGCGTCTCCGCGAGCAGGCCGTGGGCCGCGGTGTACTTCCCCAGCCGGGTCAGGGCGTGGCCGAGACTGTGCGCCGAGCGCAGGGTGTCGCGGTCGTCCGGGCCGAGCTCCGCCCGCTGCCGGGCGACGGTGTCGTGCAGCAGGCGGGCGGACTCGTCGTGATCGCCGCTCTCTCCGAGCGCACGCGCGAGGTTCCAGGCCGAGTGGAGGGTGTCGCGGTGCTGCCCGCCGAGCACTCGGACCCGGCGGGCATGGACGTCACCCAGCAGCGCCCGCGCGGAGTCGGGGTCGGCGGACCCGTCCACGCGGATCGACGCCTCCAGGTCGGCGGCGGCGAGCGTGTCCGGGTGATCCGGGCCCAGCTGACCGCACCAGCGGATCCGTGCCCGGTGAGCGAGCCGTTCGCCCGCCTCGTATCCGGCGGAGGCGGCCAGATAGCGGGCGGTGCGCAGCACCAGCCGGCGGTGGTCCGGGCACTCCTCGTCGATCCACGTGGTGAGCGTGCGGACGTGCGGGTCGAGCGTGGCGAGTGCCGGCCAGGATGCCGGGTCCGTGGGGTCGGGACCGGCGTGGTGCGCACAGACCAGCAGCCGCTGGGCGCCGAGCAGGGCCGCCGCCCGCCGGTCTCCGGCCAGCCGGCCGCGCACCAGGGCCTGGACGTGCCCGTGCACGCGGATCGTTGTCCCGTTCCAGTCGGCCAGCCCGAGGCGGTCGAGCCGGCCCGCCGCGGCGGCGGTGCCGGCCGGCGCCCGGGTGAGCGCCAGGGGCTCCACGGCAAGGAAAGCCATCTGTTCAAGGAGACCGGCCGCGGCAGGATCGGCCCCGTCGAGTCGCGCATGGCCCGCCGCGACAGCCGCGGCGACCGGATCGGCCGGCGAGGCCGCACCCGGATCGGAGCCGGGCGCGGCGCCGGCCGAGGTGCCGGGAGCCGCGCGGCCCGGCCCGCGTGGGATCTCCGGGCCCGGGAGCCGCGAATCAGCCCCCCGCCCGAGCAGGGCCAGGTAGTCGGCGACCGGCTGGCCGGTCGTCGCCAGGTGGCGGCCGGCCAGCGCGACCGCGAAGGGGACGTCCGCCAGCACACAGGCAAGCGCCTCCGCGGCCGGCGGGCTGATCCCGCGGTGGTGCTGCCGCAGTAGCAGGACCGACTCGTCCCGGCTGAGGTCGCCGACCTCGATCAACACCGGCGCGAGCCTGGCCACTGCCGGTCCGCGGCTCGTTACGAGCATCCGGCCGCTGTCCGGCGGTGCCACGGCGGCCAGGTCGCGGGGATCACCGACGCCGTCGTAGATGAGCAGCCAGTCCGTGCGCTGGCCGAGCTCGGCCCACAGACGGCGCAGCACGGCGGCGCGGGGGCCGGCCGCCGGCGGGGCGATGGCGGCGGCGAGCTGGGTCAGGCAGGACTCGGCGCGTTCGGGAGTGTCCGCGTCCACCCACCACACCAGGCCGTAGTCGCCGGCGTGCTGATGCGCGTACTCGACAGCGAGCCGCGACGCGCCCATCCCACCCGCCCCGCGCGCGGACACCAGCCCGACGCTGTGCCCCCGGCCGACGTCACGTCCCTGACCTGCGTTGCGCCCCCGGCCGAAGTCGTGTCCCCGGCCAGCTCCTGGCGGGCGCAGTTCGCGGTGAAGGCGCTGGAGCAGCGCGTCGCGGCCCACGAAGAACGGGTCGCGGCGCGGGACGTTCCATTCGGCCGGCTGCCAGTCGCCCGTGGCACGGGTCGCGGGGAGCCTGGGACGGACACCCTCGCGCGGGTCCGGTCGGCCGCCGGTCAGCACCCGCGTCACCTCGGATTTGCTCAGCAGTCAGGTCGGTGTAACCCGCGTCGATCCCCCGCGGGACGAACCCGTCGACCGGATCCCCATCTTCACCGACAGTCGGTGCTGTCAGCCGCGTCCGCGCCCGGCCAGGTGGGGGTGGCGGCATCGCCGCAGGCCAGGGGCGTGCCACCGGCTCCCGCCGCCGCCACCTCGGTGGGGATCCGCGCCGGGCGCCCGCGGGCCGCGTCACTGTTCCGGGTGGACGTCCAGCCGGATCAGGATGGACTTCGACGTCGGGGTGTTGCTGCGCTTGGCGGTGCTGTCGAGGGGCACCAGGACGTTGGTCTCCGGGAAGTAGGCGGCGGCGCAGCCGCGGGCGGTGGGATACGAGACCACCCGGAAGTCGGGGGCGCGGCGCTGCACGCCGTCGGTCCAGACCCCGATCAGGTCGACCCGGGCGCCGTCGGCGATGCCGAGCTCGGCCAGGTCGTCCGGGCTTACCAGCACGACCCGGCGGCCGTGGCGGACCCCGCGGTAGCGGTCGTCCAGACCGTAGACAGTGGTGTTGTACTGATCATGGGAGCGGATCGTCTGCAGAAGCAGGTGGCCGGGGGGCGTCGGCCGGATCTCGCAGGTGTTCACGGTGAACGCGGCCCGCCCGCTCGGCGTCGGGAAGGTCCGGCTGTCGCGGGGCGGGTGCGGGAGCAGGAAGCCGCCGGGCTCGTCGAGGCGGGCCTCGTAGTCGGCGAACCCGGGGACCACGTTCGCGATGTGCGCGCGTACCCGCCGGTAGTCCTCGGCCAGCGCCGCCCAGTCGACCGTCGGCGCGGCGGCCGTGGCCGTGGCCGTGGCCGTGCGGTCGAGGGTCGCCGCGGCCAGGCCACAGATGATCGCGATCTCGGAGCGCAGCTCGGGCCCGGCCGGGGCCAGCCGGCCGCGGGAGGCGTGGACGGAGCCCATCGAGTCCTCGACGCTGACCCGCTGCGGGCCGCCGGCCTGGACGTCCAGCTCGGTGCGGCCGAGTGTGGGCAGGATGAGGGCGCGCTCGCCGGTGATGGCGTGCGAGCGGTTGAGCGCGGTGGAGACCTGCACGGTGAGCCGGCACCGGCGGATCGCGTCCTCGGTGACGGCCGAGTCCGGCGTCGCGGCGACGAAGTTGCCGCCCATCGCGACGAACACCTTCACCCGGCCGTCGCGCATGGCCCGGATGGTGTCGACGACGTCCAGGCCGTGGTGGCGGGGCGGCGCGAAGCCGAACTCGGCGCCGAGGGCGTCCAGGAACGCGTCGGGCATCCGTTCCCAGATGCCCATCGTCCGGTCGCCCTGGACGTTGGAGTGGCCGCGCACCGGGCAGACCCCCGCGCCGGGACGGCCGATGTTGCCCCGCAGCAGCAGGAAGTTCACCACTTCCCGGATCGTCGCTACGGCGTCCGGGTGCTGGGTCAGTCCCATCGCCCAGCAGACGATCATCTTGTCGGCGGCGAGGACCCGCCCGGCGAGCTCGTCGATCTCATCTGGGCGTAGACCGGTGGCGGTGGCGACGTCGCCGGGGGTCAGGTGGGCGCGTACGTGCGCCGCGAACTCCTCGAACCCGGTCGTGTGCCCGGCGATGAAGGCCTGGTCGAGGACGGTGCCGGGGCTGGCCTCCTCGGCGGCGAGCAGCCGGGCGGACAGCGCCTGGAACAGGGCCATGTCCCCACCGAGGCGGATCTGCAGGAACTGGTCGGCGAGCGCGGTGCCCCGGCCGAGCACCCCGGAGACCCGCTGCGGGTTACGGAACCGCATCAGCGCCGCCTCGGGCAGCGGGTTGACCGCCACGACGCTGCCACCGGCCCGCTTCAGCCGCTCCAGCGACGTCAGCATCCGCGGATGGTTCGTGCCCGGATTCTGCCCGACGACGAGCACCAGGTCCGCCGTCTCCAGGTCCTCCAGGGTGACGGAGCCCTTGCCGACCCCGATCGTCTCGGTCAGCGCGGCACCCGACGACTCGTGGCACATGTTCGAGCAGTCCGGAAGATTGTTCGTGCCGAACGCCCGGGCGAAGAGCTGGTAAAGGAAAGCGGCCTCGTTGCTCGTCCGCCCCGAGGTGTAGAAGGCGGCCTCGTCCGGGTTTTCCAGGCCGGTCAGCTCGTCCGCGACGATCCGGAACGCCTCGTCCCAGCCGACGGGGGCGTAATGGTCGCTGCCCGCGGCCTTGTACACGGGGTTGATGAGCCGGCCCTGCTCACCGAGCCAGTGCCCGGAGCGGGTGGCGAGGTCGGTCAGGCTGTGCGCGGCGAAGAACTCCGGTGCCACCCGGGCCCGGGTGGCCTCCTGCGCGACGGCCTTCGCGCCGTTCTCGCAGAACTCGGCGCGTGAACGGTCGTCCGGCCGCGGGTCGGGCCAGGCGCAGCCGGGGCAGTCGTAACCGTCGTCCTGGTTGAGCAGCCGCAGGGTCTGCACGGAACGGCGCACGCCCATCAGCTCCCGGCAGCGCGCCAGCGCGTGTGCCACGCCGGGAACACCGGCGGCGGACGTCGCCGGTTCACCGATCCTCAGCTCACCGGCACTCAGCTCACCAGTGCGCGGCTCACCAGTGCGCGGCTCACCGGTGCTCGGTTCGCCGGTCCTCAGCTCGGGGTCCATAGCGGTCCGTCCGTCGTCGGGAAGCTCGCTGGTCGGGCGGCCGTCCGTCCGTCCGTCCGTCCGACGCTACGCGCGGCGCGCGCGAACGGGGAGGTCCGCCGCGTCAGCCGAGGGGACGCTCCCGGTCGCGCAGGGCGTCCAGGACGGGGGCGTACATCCGTGCCTTGATGGTGCCCAGGGTGGTCCCCGCCCGGCCGGCCTGGGCTCGCGCGATCTCCACGCCGGTGCCGCGTACCTCCTCCTCCGCCACCGCGCGGTCGACGACGGCGGCGGCGCAGGCGTCGCGGCCGCCGTAGCGGCGGGCCGTGGTCATCGCCTCGTGCGCGGTCTGCGGGCTCAGCCGGGCCTGGATCAGCGCGGACATCGCCGCGGTGAAGGGGATGTCGATGTCGGCCTCGGGCAGGCACCAGTAGCCGCGGTCGGCCCGCATCACCCGGAAGTCGTGCGCCAGGGAGAACATCGCGCCCGCGGCGAACGTGTGCCCCTGCAGCGCGGCCACGGTGACCACCGGCAGGGCCAGCATCCGGGCCAGCAGTTCGTGGACGCTGACCGCGTACTCCTGCTGCCGGTCGGCGTTCGCGAGCAGCCAGTCCAGATCCAGCCCGTTGGAGAAGTACTTCCCGGTCGCCGCGGTCACCAGGGCCCTGGGCCCGGTCGCCTTCTCCACCTCGTCCAGTGCCGTGTCGACGGAGGCGATCCAGTCCGGGTGGAAACGGTTCTCCCCGTCGCCGATGTCGAGGACGAACACGTCGTCGTGGCGGTCGAGCGTGGGCACGGCGGCTCCTTCTGGGCGGGCGGCGGACCGGGCTGGTGGGACTGACTCGGCGGGACCGGGCTGGCGGGGGTTCGGCCGCTGGCGTTGACCAGGCCGATGACCACCTGCCCCGCAACGGTTCCCGGTACCCGCACCACTTCGACCCACAGCCGGATCACTCTGTCGCGCATGCGACCCCGATGCACTGTTCCTGATGCAGCGCGTCAGAAGAAATGTCCGTATCGACCCGAAGGTCAACAAAGGTCACGTTGACGGGTGGGGGCATCCGGCAGGAATCGCCGAGCGGGAACCGGCGACCGCAGTGACAGCCGACGATCTCAAGGCCGGCGAGACCCGACCATCGAGCAGGCGACCGAGCAGGGCCAGCCCGCGGTGAAGACAACGGCACGCTCGACGCCACGTTCACCGAGTTCGGGCAGCCGGTCACGGCCTCCGCCCCCACCGACGTCTTCGGGATCCCGCGAGCCGCCTCCTGATCCGGTTCCACCCGCTCTCCGGCGACGCCCGCCGGGTGCGCGCTTCCGCGCGCCCGGCGGGCGTCACGCGTCCGCGGTCGACCGTGACCGCCGCCACGGCGGTCCTCCGCCCGGTTTTTCGAATACAACCGGGATCAATAAGAAACAGAAAACGGCAACGACGAACACTGGTTCGCTGTTATCTCGAACACAGCCCATCCGGGAATCCCCGGGCGACAGTCCGACCACGGCACGACCGGCCGGGCATCCAAGCGGCGCAGGTCACACATTCGGACGAGCTATGTGAAAAGGCCATCACCCACGAGGGAGGTGATTTGCCGGCGGCCCGCCATATCGTGGGAAGCCAAGTAACCCGCGGGAACCGCGGCTACCGTGCTGCGGCCATTGGCCACGGCCAGCGGGAGCCACGGCAAGTGGGAGCCGCGGGCGCGTGCACCGAGGAGCGGGTGCGCGCACGACAGCAGTGATCGGAGTACGCGCATGGCGCACGGTCAGACGGCCCCCGTCGCCGTCCAGGCATCCCCGACCCAGGTGCCCCGCCAGGCCCCCGGCCGGACCGGTCCCCGCAGTCCGCACACCGGCCGGCCCCGGTCCGGCGAGGATGCCCGCCGCTCCGGCACCGGCGGCCCCCGCACCGGCCAGCCGCTCCCCGGCGCCGACACGGCCGTCGGCCAGTGGCCGGGGACCACCGGCTCGGCGCAGGGCACACCGCCGCGCCGCCCCGGCTCCGTCCGGCGGACGACCTCGATCATGATGGAGCGCCCGGACGGCCTCACCGGCCCGCTGCACCTCACCGGTGTCGGCCGTGACCTGCTGACCACCGCCACGGGCGAGGTGGAGGTCCTCGGCGAGGCGCGGCTGCGTGTCGTCCTCGACTACATGGCCGCGCCCGGCCCCGTCCTCGAGATCGAGTCCGAGCCTGCCGTTCCCGGCCTCGCGAGCCTGGTCGGCGCCTCGGCGCGGGCCGGCTTCCGCGGCGCCGCCCGGCAGATCCTCGCGGCCGCCGACGCCGACGCCGCCGGCGCAGAAGGCGACGCGGCCGACACCGACAGCGGCGTGGCCGACAGCAACGGCGACGGAGCTGGTGGGGCGTCCACCACCCGGCGCTCGCTACTCGAGCAGCTCCTCGACGACGTGCCCGTGGCGACCCTGGTGTCGGGCTCCGCGCTCGGGCGCAACGGCATCTTCCGCGACGACCCCTCGCGGCACGCCGGCGCGGAGGCCGGCGGCAACCCGATGCTCGACGTCTGCGCCGGCTGGCAGCGGGAGGGGCTGCTCGCCCGCGTCTCCGCCGAGCGCAGCGCCGACCCCGAGGCCCCGGTGCGGACGACCATGGTCGTGGCCGGCGACCTCGCGGTTGACGAGGACCCGCTCGGGTGGCATCCGCTGCCGCCGATGGGCACCCATGCCATGCGCCGCCTGCGCCGCATCGACCTCGTCCCGATCGGCGGCGAGCCCGCCGGCGCCGGACCCGCCCGTACCGGGGCCGCGGACGGGGCCGCCGCCTTCCGGGCCGACGTATTCTTCCGCGACACCTACCGGGAGGCGTCCGGCGCCGAGGTCGTCGTGCACGAGTACGGGATCGACGCCACGGTCGACCAGTCGGCCCGCGTCGTGCGCTCGATGGGGCGGGCCGGGGTCCTGCCGGGCCCCGAGTGCCCCCAGGCACTGGCCAGCGCCGAGCGCATCGTGGGGCTCGGCGCCGCGGACCTGCGCCGCACCGTCTCGCGCACCTTCACCGGGACGACCACGTGCACGCACCTCAACGACACCCTGCGCTCCCTGGGCGATCTCCCCGACCTGATCGAGCGGCTCCGCTCGGCCACCGCCCGCTGAGGATGGCCGACCGGTCGCCGTCATCGGGCCTTCCGCGCCGGGCATCAGGGACAAAAGTCCTGCACCCGGAGTCCGTACCGGCCGACCTCCCGTCCGGGAGGCCGCGGCGCGTCTCCCCGCGGGTACCTTGACGATCATGACTGGTGTTCGCGTCTTCCTGCTGGACGATCATGAGATCGTCCGCCGGGGCATCCGGGAGATGCTGGAGGACTCCGGGGACATCGAGGTCGTCGGCGAGGCGTCGACCGCGGCGTCCGCGCTGCGGCGCATCCCGGCCGCCCGTCCGGACGTCGCGGTGCTCGACGCCCGGCTGCCGGACGGAAGCGGGATCGAGGTGTGCCGGGAGATCCGCTCGGCGCAGCCCGCCGTGGGCTGCCTCATCCTGACCTCCTATGACGACGACGACGCGCTCTTCGCCGCGATCATGGCGGGGGCCTCGGGGTATCTGCTGAAGCAGATCCGGGGCAACGACCTGGTCGGGGCGATCCGCACGATCGCCGCCGGGCGCTCGCTGCTCGATCCCGCCGTCACCCAGAAGGTGCTGGCCCGGCTGCGCGACGAGCCCGCCGAGGACGAGCAGCTCGCCGCGCTCGGCAGCCGCGAGCGCCAGATCCTCCGGCTGATCGCCGAGGGCATGACGAACCGCCAGATCGCGGGCTGCGTCCACCTGTCGGAGAAGACGGTGAAGAACTACGTGTCGGCGATCCTCGGCAAGCTCGGCCTGACCAGCCGCACGCAGGCCGCCGTGTTCGCGGCCCGACTCAAGAGCTGACGGCGGCCTGGCCGCTGACACACGGGGCCGGTGGGCGGCACTCCGTCAGCTGCGCGTAAGTGCCTCCCGCCAGTGCCAGGCGGGCGAGGTGCCATCGCCGCGCGGCTGCCCCAGGTAGAGGGCGGAGGCACCGGCCACGGGGGCGGGCGGGAAGTGCCGGACCGGCCCTGGAGCGGTTTTCGAAACATTCCCGAGCAGGTGCCCGCGGACGTCCGCACCTCGCTTCGGACGTCCCGCCCGATCGGTCCATCGCCACCACCATCGGACCGCCACCGCGCCCGGACTGTCCGGTTGCCGACAGTGCGGGCCCTGGCACGCAACCAGGCGTGATTACTCCGCATCATGACTGACGGAACGGCGCGCGGCCCGGCGTGCCGGCCAACCGCCGGAGGGCCCATGGACGCGTGCCGCAGCGCCGAGGAGCCAGTCACCGCTCCCGGCGGCCAGCCCGCCGCCGGCCCGCTGCGGCCTGACGATCCCTCCGAGCTGGGGCACTACCGCGTTCTCGGGCGGCTCGGCGAAGGCGGGGTGGGCACCGTCTTCCTCGGCGCCGCCGACCTTGAGCGGGTGGCCGTCAGCGTGGCCGCGGCGCTGACCGCCATCCACGGCGCCGGCCTGGTCCACCGTGATCTCAAGCCGGCGAACGTCCTGCTGTCGTCCCTGGGGCCGCGCGTCATCGACTTCGGGATAGCCCACGCGGCGGACATCACGCACGTCACCCGGGACTCGATCGTCGGAACGCCGGCGTTCATGGCTCCCGAGCAGGCCCTGGCCCAGCCGGTGTCCGGCGCGGCCGACGTGTGGGCCTGGGCCGGCCTGGTCGCCTTCGCCGGAACCGGCCGGTTGCCGTTCGGGGACGGCCCGCCCGAGGCGCAGATCTTCCGGATCGTCCACGGCGACCCGAACCTCGACGGGCTCGACCCGGCGCTGGGCACCGTCGTCCGGCGGGCGATGAGCCGCCAGCCCACGGACCGCCCCACCGCGCAGGACCTACTGCAGCAGCTGGTCACCCTCGGCGTCGAGGTCCCGGCTTCGGCGACATCCGCACTCGCGCTCCCCGCGGCGGCCGGCGGTACGCCGCCCCAGGGTCGGGCGCCCGCGAGCGACCCGATCCCGCCCACCAGCCCAGCCGGCCCGTCCAGCTCACCCAGCTCACCCAGCGCGGCCCGGCGGACGCGCCCGGAGCACCGGCCGTCCGGACGCATGCTCGACGACCGGCCCGCGGGCTCCGTCATCGGGATGCACCCCGCCGCGGGCAGCGAGGTGAGCCGGGACGCGGCGATCGAGCTCGACGTGTCCGACGGGCCGGGGCACACCACCGTCCCCGACCTCGTCGGGCGGTCGGAGGTGGACGCCCGCTCCGGGCTGTACAGCGCCGGCCTGGTGATGGTCATCCAGGAGAACAGCGGGCCGTCGTCATCGCCCAGCTGCCGCGGGCGGGCCTCGTCACCCGGGGGGCGACCGTCACGATCACCGTGAGCCAGCCCCGGTCGAACGGCGACTCGCAGGTCACGCAGACCCCGGAGCCACCTCCAGTCCCCTGACCAGCGCGGGATCCGGGCGGCCCGCTCCCCCGGGCCGGGGTACCCGCGGGAACGGGCCGCCCTGATCCGCGAGAGCGCTCGGGAGCTCACCCGTGTGGATCACTGCCAGGGAGGTCACCGCCCGGGTCAGCACCACGTAGAGCCGGCGCAGCCCCTGGACGGAGCCCGGCCCGGAGCCGGCGACGGACGCCGGGTCGACGAGGACCACATGGTCGAACTCGAGTCCCTTCGCGAGCGACGCGGGCACGACAGTCACCGGCCGGGACGCCCGCCCTTCCGGCACGGGCTTGTCGGTGAGCGAAGCGCCCTCGGTGGGCTCGGCGTCGCCGGTGAGCACAGCCTCGCCCGCGGGCTCGGCGTCCACGGTGAGGGCGGCGTCCTCCGTAAGAGCGGCGTCGTCGGTGAGGGCGGTGGCGGGCAGGCCCGCCGCGCGCAGCGACGCCGTCAGGCCGCCGACAGCCTCGTCAGGGGCGATCACCGCCACCGAACCGCCGCGGCCCAGCCCGGCACGGACCTGGCGCGCAGCCTCGCCGGCCAGGTCGTCCAGCGGGGCGGCGATCACCCGCAGCGCACCCGGGACGGCGCGGGTCGACGACGCGGGAGGCAGATCCGGCGCGATGCTCGGGAGCAGACGGTCGGCGAACGAGAGGATCTCGGCCGGTACCCGGTGGCCCCGGGTCAGCACCTCCAGCCGCGCGGCGGGCTTACCGAAGTGGGCAAGCGCCTGCTCCCAGGAGCGCGCGGCCCAGGCGGTGGTGCCCTGGGCCAGATCCCCGAGGACGGTGAGCGAGCCGGTGGCGCAGCGGCGTCCGACGGCCCGGCACTGCATGGCCGAGAGGTCCTGGGCCTCGTCGACGATGACGTGCCCGAACGCCGGCACGCCGTCGATCAGGTCCAGTGCCTCGTCCAGGCAGAACAGGTCGGCGGGCGACCAGCGGACGGCCCGCCGCGACGTCGGCCGGTCGGCCAGCAGCAGGCGCTGCTCGGGCGCGGAGAGCACGCCGTCGGCGGCGTGGGCGAGCAGGGCGGGGTCGGTGAACAGCCGGTGGATCAGCCCGGCCGCGTCGGTGCGCGGCCAGACGGCGTCGACCGCCGCCCGGACGGACCGGGTGCGGGCGAGGCGCTCCACCGCGGAGTCGGCCGGCAGGTGCCCCCGCTCCTCGGCGCGGCGGACCACCGCGGCGGCGATCCGCCGGGCGAGCAGGTCCCGGGCCACGCGATGGCGGTGGCCGCCAGCCTGGATGCCGGCGGCCAGGCCGGCGATCTCGTCGCCGCTCACCGTCCACCGACCGAGCGAGCTCGTGATCAGGGCAGCCGGCGGGGAGGCGCCGGGCCGGGTGGCGCCGAGCGCCCGGCGGATCACCACGGCCATCCGGGCATCGCCCTTGATCTCGGCCACCGGCTCCGGGTCGGTTCCGCGAGCCGTCGCGACGTCCACGAGGGCGGCGAGACTACGGTGGGTGACAGTGAACTCGCCGAGCGCGGGCAGGACCGCGCCGATGTAACGCAGGAAGGCCCGGTTCGGCCCGACGACGAGCACCCCGGCGCGGCTGAGCCGCTCCCGGTAGGCGAACAGCAGGTAGGCGGCCCGGTGCAGGCCGACCGCCGTCTTGCCGGTGCCCGGCGCGCCCTGGACACAGACACTCACCTCGAGATCGGCCCGGACGATCTCGTCCTGCTCCGGCTGGATCGTCGCGACGATGTCACGCATGGGCCCCGAACGGGGCCGCGCGATCTCGCGGGCGAGCAGGTCGCCTCCGGCCGGCCCGCCGGCCCGTGACGCGCCCGCCGGGCCGGGCGACGGTTCGACGAGTGGCTCCTCCTCGAACGCGGTGAGCTCGGGGCCGTCGAACCCGAACCGGCGCCGCGCCACGAGCCCCATCACGTCGCCCCGATGGGCGCGGTAGTACGGACGGGCGATGTCGGTGCGCCAGTCGACGACCAGCGGATCATCGCCGGCGGCCTCCCGCACATGGCGCCGTCCCAGGTGGACGCGCCGACCCGGCGCGGCGGCGGCGCCCGCGGCGTAGTCGATCCGTCCGAAGAACAACGGCGCCCCGCTCGCGGGGTCGCTCAGCGCCTCGAGGCGCCGCCGCCGCGCCGCTTTCAGGGACGCGTTCGTCACCTTGTCAGCGACGGGGTCGCCTTCGGCGATCTCCGTCGCCTCGGCCTCGTGCCGCATCCGGACCAGCGCCGCGCGGGCGCGGTCCAGGTGACGGCGCTCGGCGGCGAGCTCCGCCGACCACGGATCCACCGACCGGGCGTCCGCTGGCCGGAGATCCACGGACCGGGGATCCTCATCGCGCCCCTCGGCCGCGCCGTCGCCCATGCCGACCCCTCCACTTTACGAAGTCAATAACTTGACCGAGTAAAGCAGATCGAAACCGCTCACCCGGCCCCGGGCACCGTCCGACCCTGAAGATCCGTCCGATCGGGGAAGTCCGCCCGGTCCGCACGATCCGCCCGGTCCGGGAGATCCACGAGTCCCGGGAGGTTCGCGAGTCCGGCGAGCGCGCCGAACGCCCGGCGGGCCGCCGCCTCGGCGTCGGGCAGGACGTCCACCGCGGCCGCGCCGGCGTCGAGGCGGCGCCAGTTCTCTCGGGCCAGCACCCGTTGCACGGTGAGGACCGCCGCCGCGGCGAGCCGCGCGTCCACCTGGGCGGCGGGCGAGCCGGCCGCCTCGGCGAACGCGTCCGCCAGGGCGTCCTCGTCGGCGGCGGTGTACTGGGCCATCCGGCCCAGCAGGCTCGGGGTCGAGAAGACCAGGCGATGGTAAGCGAGCACCTCGGGCGCGTCGCACAGCCCGGTGACCGGTTCGTGCTGTCGCAGGCCCGCGAGGAAATGAGCCTCGAGAGCGGCGAGCGGCGACTGGCCGGCCGACCGCGCCCGCACCACCCGGGCCGCTTCACCACGGTGGTCGAGCACGCGGTGGAGGACGAGGTCCTCCTTGGCCGGGAAGTAGCTGAACAGCGTCGGTTTCGACACCTCGGCGGCCGCGGCCACCTCGGCGACGGAGACGCGCTCGAAGCCCCGTTCCAGGAACAGCGAGACGGCGGCGGCGGACAGCGCGTCGCGGGTGCGCTGCTTCTTGCGGTCCCGCAGGCCGAGTGGCTCGGTCATCGCCGCCGCCTACCCGCTCCGCTCCCCCACGAGCCGTCGAAGGGCCTCCGGGGCGCGACTGTGCCGCCGGGCCGCCGGGCGTCCGGCGGTTCGCTCGGGTGCGATCTCGTACTTCACGACATGCACAGTAAGGCGCGCCGGCGCCGGACCGTCACGACCCCGACGGGCCCGGGTGCGACCAGGACCCGCCGGCCGGCGCGCCGGTGTCCGCTACCAGGCGTCAAGAGCGGCCCGGAAGGGAAAGAAGATGGGACAGGCACGCGGACCACCAGGCGTCACAGCCAGTTCCCCGGCGGCCCGCTGCACCGCTCCGGCGGCTCCGGCGGCAGGCGTCCCGCACTGCCGGCGGGCCGACGACGCAATAAAGGGGGACGGGATGACGCGACAGCGCCGATCACGCCCACCTGGGGCGGAGATCGCCGCACCGGGGACAGATCGTCACTTATCGCATCCGGGCCAGGCCCGAAGTTAACACGAAGGAAGCCTGGATTTAATTTCTGTTGAATCGCCGTGTGCAATTCTGCAGTATGCAGACAGGTGGTGCTCCCGTGGTCGATATCGTTAAGATAGCAGCGTCGATCGACGATATCCCCACCGTTGAGGAAACAGACGCGATGCTGGAGGAGCTGCGCAGGCTCCCACGCACCATGGAGACGATCAGGTTGATGGATGACCTGCTGGAGCTCCGATCGCTACTCGGCGCGACGTGCTGAGAACGCGCGCCGAGTAGCGTCGGAGGGCTTGGCGGCGCACCGCTGGACGCACTGTTCAACTGTGGTGCGCCGACATTCCGGCCTGGCCGGTCAGCAGGAGGGTGTTACTAGGCGCCGAAACCCTGCTGGCCCTGCTGGCCCTGGTTGCCCTGCTGGCCGCCACCGAAGCGCTCGCCGGCCTGACCCTGGCCGCCGCCGACACCGGCCAGCTCACGCAGGCGGTTCTCGACGTAACGCTCGCTGTGGTGCGTCTTGTCCGCGATCCGGGCGACGAGGTCATTGATGTCGGTCGCGGAGTCGAGGTCCGCCGCGCTGACCTGACCGAACTGGTCAAGGAGGCGGTAGCGGAGCTGCCGCCAGTTCTGACGGAGCTGCTGCTCCACCTGCTGGCGCTGCTGCTGCTGCTCCTGCTGGCTCATTTTCTGATCCCTTTCTCAGTGGTCATTTACTGGCGCGCACCGAGGTGCGGGGCGAACGCTACCGCAGCGACTTCGGGCAGCGTCAAACCCACGCCGGAATCCGAATGTGTGCGGCCAGTCCGGGGCCACCACGGCGGAAACAGCCCGCCGGGCGCATAAACGGTGCCCAGGGTTCAGCACGAGGCCGACCGATGAATACCGGCTCGCCGGCCATCATTTCGCCGTTTCCCGCCGAAGCGGATGGCGTCGCGGCCCGACGCCACGCGCTCGCCGCTCGCATCACCGGCGAACCGCCGACCCGGCCGCGGCGGAGTGCCGCGATCGCGCCGGTTCGCCCAGGGACCGCCGGGGGCGAGAACGTGCGATCAGGAGCGCACCGAAAGTAGCGTCGGGACGTCCTGACGCAAGGAGGCTGTCATGCGTGCGTGCGACACCTGCGGAAACGATTACTGGATGTCCTTCGAGATCCGGGTCGTCAGCGGTGAGACGTACACCTTCGACTCGTTCGAGTGCGCGGTGCAGAAGCTCGCCCCGCGCTGTGAGCACTGCGACTGCCGGGTGATCGGGCACGGCGTGGAGGTCTCCGGGCGTTTCTTCTGCTGTGCGCACTGCGCACGCCAGGCGGGCGGAATGGGCCGTGAGATCCGCGACGCCGTCGGAGCGCACCCCGACGGATCGGCGGCCGGGGCGGGAGACGGTGCGCACCGGCGACGGGTCGGCCAGGCGACGGCGGGCGAGCGGTCGGATGGGTGACAAACACCCTGGAGCGCCTGTTTTCCGCAGGTGAACTGGATGGGTGACCGGACCCACCACGCAATCAGAACGCTGGCATCCGGAACGGCGGAAACGAGAACGGCGGAAACCGGAACGGCGCCGGCTCGTACGCCGGAGCCGCGTGCGAGCCTGCCCGCCACCGGGGCCGCGAATCCGCCTGCTGCGCCCCGGCGAGCAGGCCATCGTCGACGAGGTGTTCGCCGGGCTCTCACCGAGAAGCCGTTACCTGCGTTTCCACGCGCCGCTGGGCGCCCTTCCGGCAGCGCACCGCCGCGCCCTCGTGGACGTCGACGGCCGTGACCACATCGCGCTCGTCGCGGTGGAACGCCGTCCGCTGGGAATCGCGCGGCTGATCCGCACCGGACCGGCCGAGGCCGAGGTGTCGGTCGCGGTCGTCGACGACGCCCACCGCAACGGGGTGGCCCGTCGGCTGCTCGCCGAGCTCGAACGTCGCGCGTGTGCGGCCGGTGTCCGCGAGCTGCACGCCAACGTGCTCGCCGAGAACACCGCCGCGCTGGCGCTGTTCCGGGCGAGCTTCGCGCAGGGCCCGTGCGTGGTGGAGGGCGATGTGCTGCGCCTGACGTGCCTGCCGGGCCGCCGTGCGCGGTGGCCGGCCCGGCCGGGCCGGCCGGGCCGGCCGGCCCGGCGCCGCCGTGGCAGGCGCCGGGCGACGCCTGCCACGGGCTGACGCCGGACGGGACCGGTCGGGATCAGGTGACCCGGTCCGCCGGGCCGCTCTTGATCGCCTCGACGAGAGCACCGAGCTTCTCACCGGAGAGGTTCCTGGCCAGGTCCGCCTCGCTGATCATCCCGACGAGCCGCTTGTTGTCGATGACCGGCATCCGCATCACCCGGTGCTCCATCATCTCGTTCAGGACGGTGTCGAGGTCGGCGTCCGCCCGGACGAACAGCGGCTTGCCCTTCCCGAGGTCACCGGCCCGGGTCGACGCCGGGTCCCGGCCCTCCGCCACACAGTTGATCACGATGTCGCGGTYGGTGATGATGCCACCGAGGCGGTCGTCGGCGCCGCAGATCGGCAGCGCGCCGACGCCGAGGTCGCGCATCATGCGGGCCGCGCTGGCCAGTGACTCGTCCGCGCCGACGCACTTCGCGTCGCCGTGCATGATGTCCCGAGCGGTCGTCATGGCTGTTTCCCCTTCGTCGTCATGCCTGCTGGGAGCCGTCCCGCGGCTTCCGGGGAAGCCGCGATCCGACTCGACATGACATACCCACCGCGACTGGGTGCACACGATCAGTCCACGATGGCGACGGTGCGCCAGGGAGGCGGGGCGCCGGGAATCAGTGGCGGTGCGCCGGGGCCAGCTGGTGCACGGTCACCCTGCGCACGTCGCACGGGTCGCCGCCGGCGGGCGAGCACGGCTCGCACTCCGTCTCGACGGTGGCGTGCACGACGCCGTGCTTCTCCGCCAGCACCGCCTTGACCCGGTCGGAGACCGCCCGCGCCTCCTCGAGTGTCGGATGGCCGGCCACCTCGACATGGGCGCTCGCCGCGGCGACCCGGTCGGACAGGCCCCACACGTGCACGTCGTGCACCCCGGTCACGCCCTCCACGGCAAGGACGTCCGCCTGCACTGCCGCCAGGTCCAGCCCGGCGGGGGTCGCCTCGAGCAGCACCCGGGACGACTCGGCCAGCAGGCGCACGCCCTGGATCCCGATCAGTGCCGCCACAACCAGGGAGAGCACCGGGTCGAGCCAGTACCAGCCGCTGGTGAGCCAGATGACGAGCCCGGCGCCGGCCACCGCGACCGACACCAGCGCGTCGCCGGCCAGGTGGGTGACCGCCGCCCTGGTGTTGAGATCACCGTGCCGTTCGTGGACGAAGAGCGCGCTGACCCCGTTGCCGACGGCCGCGGCGATCGCCACGATCAGGACGACCAGGCCGTCGACCGGCTCGGGGTGGGCGAGCCGCCCGGCGGCCTCGACGCAGACCAGGGTGGTCACGACCAGCACGCTCGCCGCGTTCGCCTGGGCGGCGAGCACCGGCCAGCGCAGCCCGCCGAAGGTCCGGGTGGCGGACGGCGCCTGCCTCGCGAGCCGGATCGCCATCAGCGCGAACGCGACGCCCGCCGCGTCCACGAGGTTGTGCGCGGCGTCGGCGAGCAGGGCGACCGACCCGACGAGCAGCCCGGCCGCGGCCTGGCCGACGACGATCGCGACGTTCAGGCCCGTCGCGAACGCCAGCCTGCGGTGCTGGGAGTCGAAGCCGCGCGGAGCGGACCGACCCGCCGCGTGCTCGTGCCCGCCCGGCGCGCCGGGCCCGCCGTGGGCGTGGGTGTGGCCGGAGTCGTGGCCGTGGACGGGCCGGGTCTGCGGCGGGACGAGACCCTGACCGTTGTCGTGCCCGTGGTCGCCGTGGCGGCCTTCGGGGGTGTTCACCGGTCCACCAGGTCGGTGAGGTCGCGCGCGGCGACGCTCCCACCAGTGGGCACGAACCGGGCCGGCTGCTCCCCCGCAGGCGCGACGAGATCGCCGCCGGGCTCCCCGTGGGCGTGGTCGGGGTCGACCGCGAGCACCACGCTGAGCAGGTCGTCCAACGCGTGCGCGAGGGCGTCGTCGGCGAGCTCGTAGCGCAGGCGCCGGCCCTCGGAGACGGCCACCACCAGCCCACAGCCCCGCAGACAGGCGAGGTGGTTGGAGAGATTCGTCCGGCTCACCGAGAGGACCTCGGCGAGCTCCGTCGGGTAGGACGGGCCCCTGCGCAGCACGAGTAGCAGGCGTGCCCTGGTGGGATCGGACAGAGCGTGCCCGAACCTGGCCAGGACCTCACCGTGCACCACAAGCTTCACCATAGACTGAACAGTACAGCGACCGCTGACGTCAGTCGAGCCTGAACAATTGACACAGCCCGAACGGTCGACACAGCCACCTGGCGCCCGCCGGGCAGCGGGCGCGAGCCTCAGCCGGCGATCAGGTCCTCGAGGAAGAGCAGCACCCGGGCCGGGACACTGCGCCGGCCCGGCCCCGCCAGCACGGCGTGCCCACCGGGGACCACGGTCAGCTCGGTCCGGGCGGCCGTCCGGGTGGTCATCCGCACCAGCTGCAACGGGCTGATCGGGTCGTCCCGGCCGTGGATGAGCAGGATGGGGAGATCGGGCAGCACCCGCGGCGGCGGGTCGCCGACAGGTATGCCGGCGACCGGCACGTGCAGCAGCGGCAGCCCGAGCAGGACGAGCCCGTCGGGGCGCACGGCGGGTGAGCCGGYCATCGCCAGTGCGGCCAGCGCGCCCGAGTCCGAGCCGAGGAGGACGAAGGGGAGTCCGGGGCGGCGCACCTCGCCGACGGCGTGCGCCACGTTCCCGCTGGCGGGAACGACCGCGGCGGCGTAACCGTCGAGCGCCAGCCGCCGGGCGAGCCACTCGTAGGGCTCGCGGCTCTCGCCCCGCCCCATGAGTATCGCGACGGCCACCCGGACCGGCTCGGCGAGGAGGTCGTCACCCGGGACGGCGTCGTAGTCCGCGAGCGGGGGGCTGATCGTTGTCGAGGGCGTCATGGCGCCGTGGTCTCCTTCTCTGGCGCTCCGTTGCGCCGTCACGGCCCGCGGCGGGGGATACGCGAGGCTCGTGCCGCCGGCGTCACCGGCGCCGCGGCCCCGGGCCCACATGAGTCACGGCGGGGCCAGGAACCCCGGCAGACTATCTCCCGCGCCGGGGTAGCGGCGGAGGCCGGGGTGTCCGCCGAGCGACACCGCCAGGCGACACCACCGAACCGCACCGCCCACGGCGGGCCCTCCGCCGATCCCGGGGCGCGGCGCCCCGGGATCGGCGCGACCGGCGCCAGCAAGCCGTCGCCGATCCCCGACTAGCTCTCGTGGATCTGCTGCGTGAGGTAGTTCGTCGCGCCGAGCTGGGCGATCAGCGTGAGCTGGGCGTCCAGCCAGTCGATGTGCTCCTCCTCGGAGACGAGGATCTTCTCCAGCAGCACCGCCGAGCCCACGTCCTTCTTCGACCGGCACAGCGCGATTCCGTCACGCAGAAGGCTGACCGCCTCGTCCTCCTGCGCCACGTCGGTCTCCAGCTGCTCCTGCACGGTCTCGCCGATCCGCAGGGTGTGCAGCCGCTGCAGGTTGGGTAGGCCGTCCAGATAGAGAACGCGCTCAATCAGCGCATCGGCGTGTCGCATCTCGTCAATGGACTCGTGGTAGAAGTAGTCCGACAGTCGGCGATATCCCCAGTTACGCTGCATCCGCGAATGCAGGAAGTACTGGTTGATGGCCGTCAGCTCGTTCGTCAGCACCTTGTTCAACAGGTCGATGATGTCCTTGTCGCCACGCACCGTCTACATCTCTCCTCAGTCGTCTTCGACGCGCCCACAGGCCGCGGGGGTGCAGCCCTTCCGGACGAACGGCCACGGTCACCGGGACCTCCGGCACCGTTCCGGCACGTCCGCGCCGGTCCGTCCTGGGCGGCGTCGCGACGCAAGGTACCCGGACCGTCGCCGGACACCCTGGCCACCGCCACCGGTGGCCGCCGCCACCGGATTGGGCCGGCGCGCCGCAAATTCGCCCAGGAAACAGGAAATCACAGTGGAGCCCGGCGCGCATACCGGTAAGAGCGCCGCGAACCTCACATCGACGCCTATTTAGGCTAGCCTGTCCTCAGTTAGGGAAGGCTTCGCTGACGCGTCACCGGCGAGGCAGCCGCACCAGACCGAGATAGAAGTCGTCGATCCGATGAATCACCTCGGTGAAGGCCTCGAAGTCCACGGGTTTCGAGACGTAGGCGTTCGCGTGCAGCGTGTAGCTGTACAGCACGTCGTCCGGCGCCTCCGAGGTTGTCAGCACAACCACCGGGATGGACAGCAGCCGCGGGTCCGCCTTCAAAGCGCTGAGAACCTCCCGGCCGTCCATCCGCGGCATGTTGAGGTCCAGCAGGGGATGAGGTCGGGCCGAGGGTTCGCGGGGTCCCGCAGGTAGGCCATCGCCTCCACGCCGTCGACGGCCACGTGGAGCTCGTGGTTGACACCGCGGTCGGTCAGCGCCTCCTCAACCATCAGCGTGTCGCCGGGGTCGTCCTCCACCAGCAGGATGTTGAACGCGCGAACAGCGGCGGCAGCGGTCACGAACGGCCTCTCTTGTCACGGAGTCTGGATCAGGTCACGGAGTCTGGATCAGCTCGGAGCACCGGCCGGACGCCGTGGCGTCACGCCCGTGTCCGGCCATCGTGCGACCGCCGGGCACGACCGTCGGCGCGGCCAACGATAGGCCGATCGACAGCGGGGCGGGGCGCGGGGCGTCCACCCGCGTGCTCCCGTCCGCGGGTGCGCCACGAACCACCAGCCACCCGGACCAGCCCCGACGACGAGGCGTAGCCGTCGTGCGACGCTGAGGCTGGATCGGTCCCCACCGGAACATCGTCAAGACAGCATGGAGTGCCATCGATGCGACGTGCCGTGGACGCGGACGCGGCGCTGTTCGTGGGCTGCGCGCTGACCAACGCCCTCGGCATGACCGGGCTGGTCCGCACCTTCGGCTATCCCGGCATGCTGAACGACCCGGCCGCGGCGACGCTGGCCGCGCTGGGCTCGCGGACCTGGACCCTCACACTGTTCACCCTGCTCACGGCGGCATCCGCGGTGCTGCTCGTGCCGCTGACGACGCGAATCGTCCGCCTCGGGGCCGGCCCGGGCCCGGGCCGGCCGGCCGCGAACCCGAACCGGGCCGCCTGGGTGCTGCTCCTCACGGGCCTCGCCGCCGCGACCGCCATGATCTTCGAGTGGTCCTTCTGGCTCATCGGGGTGCCGCTACTCACCCGCAATCCGCCAGGACCCGGGCCGATCTCCCCCGGTGTGACCACCTTCGACGCGTTGCGCGTCACTCTTGGTGTCCTGTGCGGCGAGACGATCGGCCCGCTGCTGCTGGCCGCCTGGACCGTCCTGGTCGCGTCCCGTTTCGTCGCGTCCGTCTTCGATGACTGGTGGCCGCTCGCGCCCGCCCGTCCTGACCGTCCTGACCGCCCCGGACGCAGCCCGCTCGGAGGCCGGCTCGTCGGGCGCGGGCTGGTCGAACGCGGTCGCCGCGTTGTCGCCGCGGCGGCGGACTGGCTGCGGTTGGAGGTCCTGCGCTGGGCGCGGCCCGTCCTCATCGGGAGCGGCCTCGCCTGCGCCGCGCTGCTGTTCGCGGCCGCCGTCTCGGCGGCGGGCCTGCTCCCCACGCCCCACCTGCCCGTTCTCGCTCGCCTGCTGTGGAGCCTGTGGCTGGCCGGGATCGGGGCCCTGGTCTGGATCTCGCGGGCCCGGGGAGCGGGCCCCCGGCACGGGGCGGGGGGCCACGGCGTCGTCCTCGGGCTCCCGTGGCGGGCGGGCGGGCCCCGGGCGGCCGCCCGGCCGCGCCCGTTCCAGCGCACGCCCTTCCGGTATACGGCCTACCGCGCCGCCGCGCGGAGCAGGGCGCTCCCCCGGCACCGGCCAGGTCAGCTCGACGCCGGTCCGGTGAAACTGCGGGCCGAAGTAGGCGGACTGGTCGGAACGGACGGGAACGACGCCGTCACCGAGGCCGGCGACGAGGCGGTCGTGGACGCGGGTCCCCACGCCCGCGTCGCTCATGCCACGGCCGATGCCCACGCCGACGCCAATGCCGGCCCCGGCCCCGGCCCCGGCCCCGACGACGACGGGACGGATCCGCCGACCGAGATCGTCTCCGGGCTCCGGGAGGTCCACGCGGCAGGCGACGACGAGCCCGCGGATTCCGGGTCCGCTGAGGGCTGACCTCGTCCGCTCAGCCGGGCAGGCGGGGGCGGCGCGGCGCGAGCACCCGGCCCTGGGCGCCGGACTGGCGCACCGTCCAGCCGAGCTCGTCGGAGCCGGTGACCGACCAGGGCCCTTCCCCCCACCGACGCCCCGGATCGCTCAGCCCTCGGCCGCGGACCCGCGGGGCGGCGACGAAGGCCGCGACGTCGCGCATGGCGACGTCCAGCAGGGCCCCCCGCCCGGCCGCCCGGCACAGCGCGACCGCCAACGCGCCGAAGAGGCCGGTCAGCGGGTCGGCGATCGCGTCACCGCAGAACACCGGGACGGAGCCGCCGGGAGCCGTCCGGTCCCAGCCGACGAGTCCGCCGGCGACGGCGGCGTCGTCACCGAAGGCGACCGGGCCGGGCCCGTGCCCGCCGGCGCCGGCCGCCCGCCCGTACCCGGTGATGCTCAGCCAGACCCGACCGGAACGGGCCCGCACCCACCGGTCGGCGTCCAGACCGAGCTGCGCGAGCGCGCGTGGCCGGGAGCCCTCGATCACGACGTCGGCCCGCTCGACGAGCCGGTGCAGCGCCGCCCGCCCTCGCGGGTCGGTGAAGTCGAACCGCTCCTCGTCCTGGCCCGCGTGCAGCCACCGGTAGAAGTCCGGGTCACCGAGCCGTGCCCCGTCCGGGCGGTGCACGCTCTCGACCTTCACAACCCGCAGGCCCATCCGCCCCAGCAGGCGGGCCGCCAGCGGACCAGCCCACAGCGACGAGAGGTCGACGACAAGGGGACAGCCGGCCCCGTTCCCAACCGCTGCCGGTCCGGCGGCCTCCCCCTGCCGGCCCGGCACCTCGCTCTGGACGGCGATGCCCTGGACGGCGATCCGGACCGGTGGCCGGGGCTCGGCCGGCTCGGCGGATGGGAGCGACGCCACGGGTAGCCCAAGCAGCCAGGCACGATCGACCAGGTCGGCGCGGTCATGGGCGGGCAGCAGGGCGGTCAGCGCCGCCCATGTCGTCTCAAGTGGGTCACGGTGGCCACCCGCGGGTGCGGTGACCTCCGCGGGATCCACGCCGAGCAGCGCCGGGAGCATCTCCACGTCGTCCCGCCGGGCGAGGTTCACCGCGACCCAGCCGTCGGCGGCCCGCAGCAGCCGGCAGCCGCCGTTGGCGGAGATCGTCCCGCCACGGCGCAGGCCGAGCAGCGCGGCCCGGCCCACGAGCAGCTCGGGGACGTCAACCTCGACCGCCGCGCCCAGCTGCGCGGACGCGGCGCGGAGCAGCGCGGCGGCCGCCCGGGCCCGCCCCAGCACCGGGGCGTCCGGCACGACCGGGACCGCCGCGGGCCGGCCGGTGAGCCACATGAGCCCGGACCCGGCCCAGTCGAGCGCGGGCCTGGCCGCGGGCGCCGCCGTCGGTCGGGCCTCGAACGGCGCGGCCTCGAAGGGCAGGTATTCGAGCGGGAGGGATTCAAGCGGCAGGCCCGCCGCGAGCAGCGCCTGTCGCAGTTCGACTTCCAGCTCGGCCTCGGCCTCGATCTCGGCGTCGGCGTCGATCTCGGCGTCGGCGGGGCCGAGGTCAGCTGCTCGGTTCCGCGCCACGGGCCGGGATCTCACCACACTGGACCACCACGAAGCCACCGCGCCCGCTGTACTCGATCTGGGCGAGCTCGCCGGAGGTGCGCCCGATCAGATTGCCCACCTTGAAGCTGGAGATCACCCGGGTGCGGACGCCGGCCGTCCAGGCGACTGCCGCGTCGCGATCGACGCACACCGGCTCGTCCGTCGGGAGGACGAGCGGGCTGCCCAGGCACAGCACGCCGACACCGCCCGTTCCGGAGACCTCGGTGTTGAACACGCCGCCCGCGATCATCGCACCGATCCCGCCGGACGTCGTAGTGATCTTGTAACGGACGCCGGACTCCAGGGCGAGCAGGCTGCGGCCGTTGACCGTGATCCGGTCGTTGTCCAGGTGGAAGATCGAGATGTGGCTGCCGGACTCCGCGAACCAGACGGTGCCGCGGCCCTTGACCCGCATCAGGTCCTGGCCCTCGCCGGTGACCGCGCGCCGGAGATAGCCGCCGACGCCCTGCCCCTTGTAGGCGAAGTCGACCTTGCCGCGGTAGGCCACCATGGACCCCTGCTTCGCGTACATCTCGCCGCCGTCGAGGCGGACCCGGAGCATCCGGTCGCCCTCCTCGAGCGCGAACGGCGGACCGCCGGAACTTCCCGCCGCATGCTGCCCAAGTGGTTGATTCACAGGCACCATTGAACGCCGGACGGCGATCCCCGTCACCACCGATCGACAAGGCCGGGCCGGCCGATCCGCCTCCGGGGCCGGGTCAGTCCCGGCGGTGCACGCTCACGGCGTAGCCGTCCTCGGGACGGTCGGGCGCGCCGTCCCAGGTCGCGAAGCGGCGCTCGAGGGTGAGGCCCGCGCCCGCGCACCAGCGGTCGTACTCGGCGAGGCCGAAGGGCGCCTCGGGCAGCGGCAGGTGCGCGCCGTCAAGGCCGAACCCGGCGACAAGAAGGCCACCCGGGCGCAGGACACCCGCGAGGACCCGCAGCACGTGCGCCTCCGTGCCCTCCGCGAGCAGCGGGATCACGTTGCCCGCCGCCACGACCAGGTCGAACGGGCCAGCCCGGCCCGCCGGCGCCGTGGCGCCCTGGTCGGCGAGCGCGGCGGGCAGGTTCGCGAGATCGCCGAGAATCCAGGTCACCTCGCCGGACACCGCCTTCGCCCGCGCGAGCATCGACGGGTCGACATCGACACCGGTGCACGAACAGCCCAGCTCGGCGAGCCGGATGGCGACCCGCCCGGTGCCGCAGCCGGCGTCGAGGATCCGCGCACCGGCGGGGACGAGCGCGGCGCAGAAGCTCGCCTCGCCGTGAATGTCCAGGCCGCTGGCCGCGAGGCTCGCGAACCGCTCGTCGTAGCGGTCCCCCACGGCGACGCTCGGCGCACCTCCGCCGCGTGTACCGGTCAGGGACGCCCAACGGCTCGGCGGCGCCTCCCCCGCCGGGCCGCCCGAACCAGCCCGGCCGGCCGCGGGGCCACCCTGCCCGAAAAGATCACCGGGGAGATCACCGGGCTGATCCGGGAAACCGCCGCGTTCGCCGGTGCCATTAACCACCAGGCGAGATTATCGGACGGCGGAGTGTCACCTCGCGGCCGGCGCCGCTCCGTGCCAGCTCGGCTCCCGGTCGGCCAGCCAGCCGTGGATGACGTCCCGCAGGCTCGCCGGGCGCAGGTCGAGGCCGGACAGGTTGCCGATCGACACCGAGGTGATGTCGACGTCGAACTCATGGCTGCCGATCTGCGACCCCCAGGGCAGATCGGCGGCGAACAGGACGTTGATCTCCTGGTGGCGGACGCCGCCCTCGACGTAGACGTTCTCGGCGCAGCCGATGAACTCCAGGTCGGCCACGTCGAGGCCGGCCTGCTCCTGGGTCTCTCGGCGCAGGGCCGCCTCGACCGTCTCTCCCGGGTTCACGTTGCCGCCCGGCAGGTAGAACCACGGCTGCCCGCGGCGGTTCGCCAGCAGCACGCGGTCCTGGGCGACGAAGAGCACCCGGGCGCTGATCTCGACGGGGGCGGGCGGGGCCATGAGTGCTCCAAACGGGGGGTCGATGCGGGGGGTGCGGGCGGGCTAGGCGATGCGACGGGCGGAGTGCATCCCGAACTCGGCGGGGTCCAGCCTGAGCACCTGCACGGCCTCGAGGACGACCGCCTGTTCGCTGGCGACGAACTCACCGTCCACCCGCCCGATGACCTCGCCCAGATGGATCACCGCCGCCGCCTCCGTGGGCCGGTTGCGGACCTTCGCGATCTCGGCGAACGCGGCGGCCCGGCCGGCCTGCGGATCGGTGACGAGGCGCCGCAGGTGCGCGTCGAAGAGGGCCTCGAGCTCGTCCGGCGGGAAGTGCGACATGACCGGGTCGCTGGCCACGAACGCGCGCAGCCCTTCGCGTTCCGCCGGGTCGACCCGGCCGTCCGCGGCCGTCACCAGCGCGCACATCGCGACCGCGGCGTCGCGGAAGGCATTGCCGCGAAGCTCCTCCCGCCGGGCGGCGAGCTGCGCCCGCAGGGACGCGACGGAAAGGCGGCGCCCGAGGCGCCCGACCTCGCCGGCGCCCGGCGCGATGCCCCGCCAGACGGGCCATTCGTCCATGGCCCACCTACGTACCGCCGCGCCCACCGGCAGCGGGCGGATCCGCGTGGTGAGGAGCAGACCGGACTCGACGAGGGCCAGGTCGTACCCCTGCCAACCGGGCGGGACCGGTACTCCGGCCGGCCACTCGGCGGCGAACAGGATCGTCAGGGTGTGGGCCTGCCCGAGGCCGGCGGCGCTACCCAGGTCTCCCCCGGCGTGCTCGGCGTGCTCGGCCGCGCCGACGAAGCGCCAGCCGGGCGGCCGCGTCGCGGACGGGCCGCCAAGGCGCCCGGCCGGCCGGCGGGCGGGGGCGGCGCCGAGGGACCCCAGGTCACCGAGGCCGGCGACGTGGCGGGCCAGCGCCTGCTCGGTGTGCTCCTCGGGCTCCACCGGACCGCCCGGCAGCACGTGCCAGGTGTCGTCCGGCGGGCGGGCGAGCAGGACGCTGCCGCCCACCCGGACGAGCAGGCGGGTCTCGAGCCGTATCGAGGCGGGCGAGGACATCGCGGTGAACCTCCCGGGGCCAGGATGAGGAGCGCGGGTGCCCGCGTGGACAGGCCGCGGGAGACATCATCCCCCAGACGGGTGGTCCGCCGGCACGGGCCGCCGCAGCCACTCGGTCACGGATGTGGTCCGACCGTCACCGAAACGGACCGAAGACGGGTCCGGGCCGGGTCGCGCCTCGGCGCATCAATTCGCCGCCGTTGGTGTAGCCCGGCGCATGTCGGGCATGCAGGGAGCACGGACGAAATCTGCCTCCCGGCCCCGCTTTCGACCCGAGAGCGGCAGTAGCCGAGCCGCCGTCCGCTCATCTCACCCTGTGCGGCCTTGGAAGGGCGGTGCGACATGCGCACGGTTATCGCTGCGGCGGTCCTCGTCGTCACGGCGGGGGTGGGTTTCGCCCTCGTCGGTGGCGCGGGCGGCGCCGCGTGGAGCTATGCCCTGGTGGTTCTGATCGCCGTCGGCGCCGCGTGGTTCGCCGCCCGCCTCGCGCCCGGCCGCCGGCTGGGAATGGGCGACGGCACCTGCCCGGAGTGCCGTGGTGAGGGGCGGGCCTTCTACGGCAGCGGCCGGACGACCTACCGCCGCCGCTGCCGGGCGTGTCGCGGCTCCGGCTCGGCCCCCGCCGACCTGCGGATCCCTGAGGCCCTGCTCCACCCGGGCACCCGGACCGACGGGGAGACCGTCCCGGTCCGGCAGTGACTCCCCGTCCGGCGGTGACGACACGAGCCGAACGACTCCGCTCTGTCCCGTGCCCGCCGGCTCCGTGTCCGTCGCCCGCTCCGGCCGGCCCGCCCGCGGACCTACCGCGGGCGGGCCGGCCGGAGCGGGCCGTACCCGACGCACACCCTGGTCCGGTAGCCCTCGGCGGCCAGCCGCCGGTGCTCGCGGCCGAGCGTGCCCGTCAGGGCCTGGAACTCGAAGCTGTCGCGGCGGCGACCGACATGCATGGCCAGCCGGGCGGTGAGCGCGATCAGCCCCGGATCGTCTGTGGCGGCCATGGGATAGCCCGGTCCGGCCATGAGGACACCCAGGGAGCTGGCGAACGCACCGCGCCGGTCGAGCCGCGCCCGGCGCGCGCCGGGCGCCGACTGCCTGGCCCGCGCGGGCCCCGGACACAGCCGGACCCGGCAGCCCGGACGGGCGAGGTCCCGGCAGTCCGCCACGGTGCGGGCCAGGCCTGTCCGCAGCACGGCACCGGTCGCCGGGACGTCCCGGCGCAGCTCCGACAGGGTCACCAGCATCGCGTCGACGGCGGCCGGTTCGGCGGCGTCCAGGGGGAAGATGTCCAGAGTGACGGTGGCGCCGACCTCGCGGGCGCGGGCGCAGATCTCGGCGGCGTTCCCGTGGGCGATCTTGGCACCGTCGCGGGGGACGGCCTGGCCGACCGCGGCGAGCCGCAGACTGATGTCGAGATCGTCGGCGATCCCGGCGCGGTCGGCGAGGTCGAGCAGGGTCAGGTAGGAGGCGGTCGTGGCGCCCGCCGCCTCGGCGTCTGTCGCGATGGGCCCGACCCGGTCGATGCTCGCCAGCACCCGGGCGTCCGCGACCTGCGCGGCCCGCGCGAGCGCGTCCACCGGACCGGCTCCCGCACGGTCGAGGCGGTCGACGAGCGCCCTGGCCGCAGGAACCCGTCCGGCCAGCTCACGGGCCCGCCCGGCGGCCGGCGGCCGCTCCGCCCGGCGCTGCGTCCCGGGGCGGATCACGGCCGGCTCCGATGCGGACGAGCGCCGGCAACCACCCACGATCGTGACTGTATGGACACAGATAGAAGCCTCACGTAACCGCCGGCCGCTGTCCAACCGAACGGCCATCCGGATTACCGCGGCCGGCGACCAGGATTCCGCCAGCGGTGATCCAGTTCGCCGCGGCCGGTCACCCACCACCGCGGCGGGCCACCCCCCGTTGGGCGCCTCCCACGGGGCACGGAGAGAGTAGGACTCATGACCAGCCTCCTCCTCGGACCCATGCACCGGTATGCCGGCGACCGCCACGTGTCCGTGTGGGTGGAGACCGACGAGCCCTGCACCGTCGAGATCCGGTCCGGGCTCGGGCCACGCGCGGCGGCGCCGACCTTCGCCGTCGCCGGGCACCACTACGCGCTGGTCGTGGTCGACGGCCTCGAGCCGGGCACGGCCTACCCGTACGAGGTCTGGCTCACTGCGGCGGGCGTGCCATCGCCCGACCAGGCGGTGTGCGTCTGGCCCGAGGAGGGCAGCCCGCCCAGCCTGCTGCGGCCGGTGGGTGGCGACCGTCCCGTCCGGCTGGTGTTCGGCTCGTGCCGGGTGACCGCGCCGCAGGAGAAGCCGTACACGCTGTCCCCCGGTGAGGACCCGCGTGGCCTGGGCACCGACGCGCTGCACGCCCTCGCCCTGCGCATGGCCGAGACCCCGCCGGACACCTGGCCCGACGCGCTGCTGCTCCTCGGCGACCAAGTCTACGCGGACCACGTGTCGCCGGCGACCGCGGCCCGCGTTCGGGCCCACCGTGACGTCACGGTGCCGCCCGGCGAGGAGATCGCGGATTTCACGGAGTACGCCTGGCTGTACCAGGAGGCCTGGTCACAGCGGGAGATCCGTTGGCTGCTCTCGACCGTCCCGACCGCGATGATCGCCGACGACCACGACGTCCGCGACGACTGGAACATCTCTGCCGCCTGGCGCGCCGAGATCCGGTCGCAATCCTGGTGGGACACCCGGATCACCAGCGGGATCATGGCGTACTGGCTGTACCAGCACCTGGGCAACCTGGATCCGCGGACGCTCGCCGACGACCCGGTGTTCACCGCGGTCACGGCGCTTGCCTCCGGCGGCGAGGACGGCGAGAACCTGCTGCGCGCCTTCGCCCGGCGGGTCGACCGGATGCCGGACCTCGGAGCACTCGCGTCCGACCAGGACCACGACACCAGCACCGCGGTCGGTGACCACGCCGGCGCCGGCCACGACACCGGTGACCTGGCCGGCAAGCGCCCCCCGACGCCGCCACGCTGGAGCTACCGGTGGGACCTCGGCCGCACCCGGCTGATCGTCATCGACTCCCGCCTCGCCCGGGTCGTCGCCCCCGACGGGACCCGCGCCATGGTGCACGACGCCGACTGGTCCTGGATCCGGGAACAGACCCGGCACACCGGCGAAGTCGATCACCTCTTGCTCGGGACGTCCGTGCCGTACCTGCTCACCCCGACGATCCACAACGTCGAGGCGGCGAGCGAGCGCCTGGCCTCCGGCCGCTTCGGACGGATCGCGGCCGCCGGAGCGGAACGGCTGCGGCAGGCGCTCGACCTCGAGCACTGGGCCGCGTTCAGCGACTCCTTCATCCGCATGACCCAGCTGCTCGGCCAGGTCTCGACCGGTGAGCACGGCCCGGCTCCCGCGAGCGTCGTGGTGCTGTCCGGGGACGTCCACCACGCATATCTGGCCAGGGCGGAACCTGCCCGCGGCCCGGTCGCGGCAAGTCGCGCACCGGCCGACCCCGCCGCCGGTACGCACCTCACCGGAAGCCACGCCACCACGACCGGCACCGCCACCACCAGCGCCACCAGCGCCGCCGGTGGCGAGTCGGCGGTATGGCAGGCGGTGTGCTCGCCGTTCCGCAACCCGCTCGGGACCGGCGTCCGCCGGATCGACGCGCTCTCCCGGCGCCGCCCGCTCGCCGCCGTCTCCAGCCGGGTCGCCCGGCTGCTCGGCATGCGGGGGCAGCCCGTTCGGTGGAAGGTCACCCACGGGCCGTGGTTCGACAGTCAGCTCGCCACGCTCCTGCTCGACGGCCGCGCCGCGACCATGACGCTGGAGAAGACCGAACCGGACGGCAAGCCGGGCGGCCTCGACGAGGTCATGCGCGCGACGCTGAGCTGAGCGACGGCGCACCAGGTCAACGAGATCACCCMATCTGGTGACGCCCACGTCGGGCAGGCCGTAGCACACAGCCGAAAAGCCGAATCCGGAGACGAGAAGATTTTCCATGTAGCGGGGCCGCGACGGCCGCGGAAAGCATGTCGAAGACGCCGACGAACGCCGCCGCCGACCTGCGGGACGATAACTGCCCCAGCGAGCCGTCTACCGATAAGTGATCGTCGCTGCCCCGATCACTCACGGGCCCGTGCCGATTGCCGTGGACAGCGCAGCCACCTGGCTGCGGCCGGCTGCCGCGCGTCAAAACCATCTGTTCACCGACTTCGACGGCCTCGTCGGCATCCTCCCGTGCATGGCCTGGACGCAGGCAACACCGGCCGTACCTGGTCGAGGACCTCGCCACCGCCATCGACCTGACTCCGGGCCATCGTGATCTCAAATCGGCATCACGAGTTGAATCTCGCCAGCTGGAACGGATCCACGCAATGAGATAAGTCCGCATGGACTACCTGGCGGTCCCGATCGCCGTTYGGCGTGTCGCGCGAGCAAGGATCTTTGTTCCTGATATTTATTTAGACACCGCACCCGCCGACAGCCAGGCCGTCAGGAAAGTCCGCACGGCACCAAGAATCTCTTTCGGCATGGCGCCCGATTTCCGGGAGGAATCAGAGGAGTCTAGGAAGGCCTCGACGGATGCTGTCGAGATACTGGATCTTGTGGGCAGTCGGCGGGCGCCGCGATCACGCCATTCTGGTCATGTGCGAACCTACCGTCCCACGTTCCTGATCCCCTGACACTTTTTGTCGTACGCCTCGAAAAACAGGCGGATTCCCCGTGCCGGTCTCCACCAAACCGGAACCACCCGCCGCGACACTTCGGCCTAACTGTCGGAGCTTTTTTAATTCGAGCACCAATGGTGCCGAGAGTTCTACCGGATCGACAGCTCGGTCGAACCAGCGCCGGAGGTCTTTGGAGTGCGCCCTGGGTGCGATGGGGAAAAGCCGACGCGGAGAGAGCGACCTTTCCTAAGGGAGGTCAAAACCCAGGATCCGTGGTGACGTTGTGGTCGCACCGGAGACTGGATCCATGCGCCACAGTACATGTTTCCCGCATGCAACGGAGATAAAATATGAGCCGTTATACCCTCAAGAAAAACATAGTCAGAGCCACCGTCATGCTGTCGACAGYCGGAGGCTTGCTCGGCACCATGATGATCAGTCAGGCGTCCGCCGCCCCGACTGAACCGATAGCCGAAAGCCTCGTACGGAGTTTTTACAATACTCCAGACCCGGACGACGCGACGAGTTCCGAATCCCCGCCTGCATTCATCGCCCTGTTCGATCGCAAAGACGACTGCAGGGACATCTTCGAGAAGTGCCCGGGACCCCCTGGGCCTCCCGGGCCTCCCGGGCCTCCCGGGCCTCCCGGACCTCCCGGACCTCCCGGACCTCCCGGACCTCCCGGACCTCCCGGACCAAGCGCCGGGGCCAGCAGCACAGTCGTCTTCGCCACCGCCGACAGGTCCGCGCTTGTGTCCTGCCCGGTAGGCACCTTTGCTCTCGGCGGCGGCGGCGTGTCGTCGAACGGAAGCGCCCTCACCGCGTCGTTCCCCTTCCCCCTCGTCGGCTCGCAGGCGACCGGCTGGGTGGCCAGCCACAGCGCCAATCAGCCGATTACCGTATACGCGATCTGCGCACCATGAGCCACCACGGGGCGTAATCTCGTTTGCCGAGATCGACGGCCCGTGCCAGCGCCGGGCGGGCGGCACCCGGTCCATCTCGTCGGGTACCGCCCGCCCGGTCGATCCCGCTGCCGGCTGGCCACTGTGCCAGGAAGCCGAATCCCCGGCTCAGCCGAAGCGGTAGGGCTGGCCGGTGGCCTCCAGGACCGACATCCACAGGTCACCGGCCGGGTCGACCTGGTTGCGCTGGCTGACGGCGAGCGCGATCGGGATGTGGATGAACCGGCGGCGCCAGCGCCCGACGACCATCTCCGTGCGCCCGGACATCGCGGCGTGGACCGCCGCGTGCGCCAGCCGGATCGTGTAGACGTTGTCGTACGGGTTCGCCGCCACGCTGCGGATGTGGTAGCTCGGGTCGATGTACTTCAGGTTGAGCTCGGCGCCGCGGGCGGCGAAATCCTCGGTGATCCGCCGGGAGAGCTCCGGGCCGATGTCGTAGAGCTTGCGGTTCCCCGAGGCGTCGGACGACTCGGGCAGGCCGGCGACCAGGTCCTGCCCGGCGCCCTCCGCCACGACGACGACGGCATGGCCCCGCTTCTCGACCCGCTGACGGATGTAGGCGAGCAGGCCCCGCTCCCCCTCCAGGGTGAAGGGCAGCTCCGGGATGAGCACGATGTCCGCGTCGCTCTTGGCCAGCACCGCGTAACAGGCGATGAAGCCGGAGTGGMGGCCCATCAGCCGGACAATGCCGACCCCGCCGGGAGCCGAGGTCGCCTCGGCGTACGCGGCGCGGATCGACTCGGCGGCCTTCGCGAACGCGGTCTGGAACCCGAAGCTCTGGTCGATGTAGGGAATGTCGTTGTCGATCGTCTTCGGGATACCGACGACCGCGATCTTCTCCCCGCGCTCGGCGACGATGCCGGCGATCGCCCGCGCACCGCGCAGCGTGCCGTCGCCGCCGATCACGAACAGGATGTTGATGTTCATCCGGGACAGGCAGTCGACGATCTCGGCCGGGTCCTGCTGGCCGCGGGAGGTGCCGAGGATCGTGCCGCCGTCCTCGTCGATGTTCGCCACCCGCTCCGGGGTGAGGTCGACGACGCTGTGCCCGTACTTGGCGATGAAACCCTGGTAGCCATGCCGGAAGCCGAAGATCCGGTTCACGCCGTAGTGGTTGGTCAGCTCGAGCACCAGCCCACGGATGACGTTGTTCAGACCGGGGCAGAGCCCCCCGCAGGTCACGATCCCCACCCGGGTCTTGGAAGGGTCGAAGTAGATCTTGCGGCGCGGCCCGGCGGGCTCGAAGCCCGGCAGCTCGTCCAGCGGCACCTTCCGCGCGGAGATCATCGAAACGGTGTCGTCGAAGAGGACCTTGTCGCCCTCGTCGATGTAGTGCTGGGTCGTCGGCCGCGCACCGAGCAGCGGGAGCAGCGGCGAGTCGATCCGGCACGGGCCGAGCCTGCGGACGTCCAGCTCGGCGCCGTCGACGGTCAGCGGCTCGTCCACGGCCCCCCGATCCCGGCACCGCTACGGTCCCCCGACGCCCGACTGGATCGGACCACGATCGCCCCAGCTCCCTTCCGTTTCTCGGACCGAGCGTACCGGTCCGGACGACTCGCCCACCGGCGCCATCGGCCGGGCAACCCGGTCATCACGCGGCGGACACCAGCCGATCGCCATCTCGCAAGGTGGATGGCGCGCAACCGACACCTCGCGGACATACCCGGGGCGACCTCCGGACAGGCCTCCCGGCCTCGCGGGACGAGGCCCGACGTCCCGCGACGTTCCTTGGCAGCGCCCGGCCACCGGCCACCGGCGCTCCTGGCCGGCCCCGGCCGGCCCAGCCACCGCCTCCCCACCACCCATTCCCGCCGCCCCGGACGCGACGCCCCTCGGCGGCCCTCGCTGGACTGCCGTGGCGGCTCAGTGACACCCGCGACTCACTCACCCGCCACGCCGCAACGGGGACGGGACTACGGACGGGAATGGTGCGGAAGGTCCGGTAGCAGGGTGCCGGTGAGGTAGCGGTGGGCGAGCTCGGCGGTGTCCCGGGCGTACACGGCGGCGTCGGGGACGGCGTCGGAGTGCGGGTGGGTGCCGAGCCAGCCGACGAGCAGCAGCCGGCGCAGCAGGACGAGTGTCGGCACGACCGCGAGGTCGTCAGGCCCGAGTGGGCGGTGGGCTCGGTAGGCCTCCAGCCAGGCCGCGACCAGCGCCGGCAGGGCGGGACTGTGCTCGATGAACGACAGCGCCGCGGCGAGGTCGTAGAGGTACCAGCCGAAGCCGCAGTCATCGAAGTCGATCACGTTGATCACCGTGCCTGACCGTGCGACCGCCGCACCGCCGGCGGCCGCACGGTCAGGGGCTCGGTGGGCGGCCGGCCGGGCCACGAGCAGGTTGGCCAGGCGCATGTCCGCGTGGATCAGCCCGAAGCGGTCCGGCCCGCGGCCATAGGCGGCGAGCCCGCGCTCCACCTCCGCCGCGGCCGGTTCGAACATCGTGATCACGTGCTCCGCCTCGCCGGGCAGCGCCGCCGCCACCCCGGCGCGCCAGCTCCCCCACCGTGCCCCCGGCCCGAGCGTCGCGTGCCAGGACCAGGCGAAACGCCTGAACCCGGCGGGCCGTGACCAGCGGGCCGCATGGTCGTGCATCCGGCCGGCGATGTCGCCGAGGAGGCCAAACGAGGAGATCAGCCCGGCGGTGTCACCGAGCTCGGGCGAGACCCCGTCGACCCACTCGAACAGCACGGCGTGCCGGATCGCATCCCCCGACCGGACGGTGGTCACCACCGATCCGAACCGGTTCGCCACCACCGGGGGCGTGGCGACCACTCCCTCGGCCCGAAGCGCCGTCACCCAGGCCAGCTCGGCGGCGATCTCGGCGGCATCGTGATACTCCGGCCGGTGCAGCCGCAGCGCCCAGCGACGGCCCCCGGCGGCGTCGTCGATCCGGTATGTCATGTTCTCGGAGATGTTGACCAGGGTCGGCACCGGGGCCGGCCCCAGGTCGTAGGCAGGCAGGACGTCGGCCAGCGCCCCGGCGAGCTCAAGCAGCACTCCGGTAACCACGCCGGTCCCGCCTCCGTGCTCACCGGCCCCGTCGCTGAGTTCACCGGGCTCGCTGGTCCCGTCGCCAGGTTCGCCGGTTCCCACCGTGCCCATCCCCCTCATCACCCATGTCCGCCAGCGGCCTGCTGTCCGCCCCGCAGTCCACTCGAGACACGCGGCCGGGCACCTCAGCCGATGCACGTTGTCGCAGCAGCGTATGGAGTGGCTGAGTCGACTCGCATCGCCGCGCCACCCGGGCGTCAGGCGCGCCCGGCCCAGGCGCCGCCCGCTCCCGGCGTCGCGGGCGATTGTCGGGGTCGGCCTCGAGCCCCGGGATTCTCGCGGCGGGCTGGATGCGGCCCGACAATCACTCATGCGGCGCAGAAGGAACTCCACCCGACCGCGCTCTCGGTTCCCCGTTTCCCCGGCCGGCCTTCTTCCAAGGAGCAGGACGCACGGCCGGCGCGGGCCAGGAAATCATGGTGGATAATTCCGGGAATTCCCGCCCGACGAGGTACCGGAAGATATCATTTGGGTACGCACTCCGAGGGGAGCCGACATGACCGTTCCCATCACTCCCGCCCCCATCCCCGTGGCCACACCCACCCTGTGCCTGCGCTGCGGCCGCGCGCTCACCAGCCCGCTCAGCGTCGCCGTGGGGCTCGGGCCCGGGTGCACGCGCCACATCCGCCTCACCGTGCCGACCCTCACCGGCTACTCCGACCAGCAGCTTGAGGATGCTCTCGAGCTGCTGGAGCTCGGCGGCCTCACCCCGCTGCGCGGTCGCCGGGTCTGGCTCACCGTCGGCCATCGCGGCGCCACCTATCGAACCGCCGTCACCGGGCACTGCACCTGCGTCGCCGGGCTGTACGGAAAGCCCTGCCATCACGCGGCCGCCGTTCACCTCGTCGCCGCATAGTCGACGGTCCAGCCGTCGGCCCGCGGCGAATTCCGCCGGAATTCGCCGCGGGCCGCAATCCGGTTCTGCGGGCGGTCAATCTGGTTTCGGCCACCGGTCAGCAGGTCCCGTCCGAATGCCCCACCACCGTTCCGGCCCGGTCGATAACGAGGACGTCGACCGTCACGGACGCCTCGCGCAGGACCTCGCAGGCGGTCCTGCGGGCGTCGGCGGCGATGAGATCACCGAGTGCTATCCCCGCGTCGTCGCAGACCCGCAGCGCTCCGAGGGCGGTGTTGGCTCCGAGGATCGCGGCCTGAAGATCCTCGCCCGCTCCGCCGGAGCGGGCGAGCGCGGCGAGGCCGGCGAGGTCGACGCGTGAGCGGCCGGAATGCAGGTCGAGGTGTCCGGCGGCGAGTTTCGCCAGTTTGCCGACCCCGCCGACGACCGTCAGCCGTGGGATCGGGTGACGCCGCAGGTACTTGAGCACGGCGCCGGCGAAGTCACCCATGTCGAGCAGGGCGTCGTCGGGGATGCCGTACCGGTCGCGGGCGACCTGCTCGGAGGTGCTGCCGGTGCACGCGGCCACATGCCGGTGGCCCGCCGCACGAGCCACGTCGATGCCACGGCGAATGCTGTCTATCCACGCAGAACAGGAATAGGGGACGACTATTCCGGTGGTGCCGAGGATCGACAGCCCCCCGAGGATTCCCAGCCGCGGGTTCCAGGTGCGCGTCGCGAGCTCCGCTCCGCCGTCCACCCCGATCGCGATCTCGACGTCGCCGCCGCCGTGTGCCGCGGCGACTTCGGCGACGGCGGCGCGCATCATCCGGCGGGGCACCGGGTTGATCGCCGGCTCCCCCACCGCCAGCGGTAGGCCCGGCCTGGTCACCGTGCCCACTCCCGCGCCGGCGCGGAACACCACGCCGGTTCCCGGCGCTCCGCGGCGGACGGACGCCGTCACGACGGCGCCGTGTGTGACGTCGGGGTCGTCCCCGGCATCCTTGATCACGGCCGCGGTGGCCGAGTCGGGCCCGAGCCACTCGCGGGCCAGCGCGAACGCGGGCCGAGCCCCGCCAGGCAGGGTGATGGTCACCGGATCGGGGAACTCGCCGGTCAGCAGGGCGGTATAGGCGGCCGTCGCCGCCGCCGTCGCGCAGGCGCCGGTGGTCCAGCCGTACCTCAGCGTGCCGCGGTCGGCGCCGGACCGCCGGCCCGACCGCTCGCCCGCGGTCCCCGGCGCGGACGCACCTCGCGGTTCCAGCACCGGGTCGGAACCCGATTCCGTCGCCACCGGTCCGGTCAGTCCGCGTCGCGGGCGAGGGCGTTCACGGCCGCCGCGGCCATCGCGCTGCCGCCGCGCCGGCCGTGCACCACGAGGTGCTCGAGCCCGCTCGGGTGGGCGGCCAGGGCCTGCTTGGACTCCGCCGCCCCGACGAAACCGACCGGCACCCCGACGACGGCGGCCGGCCGGCCGGCTCCGTCCTCGACCAGTTCGAGCAGGCGGAACAGCGCGGTCGGGGCGTTGCCGACGACGACCACCGCGCTGTCGAGGCGGCCGCGCCACAGCTCCACCGCGGCGGCGGTGCGGGTGGTTCCCGAGTGCCGGGCGAGCTCCGGGACCCGCGGGTCCGAGAGCGTGCAGATGACGGGGTTGTCCGCGGGCAGCCGGCGGCGGATCACCCCGGCGGCGACCATCGCCGTGTCGCAGAGCACCGGCGCGCCGCCGACGAGTGCGGCCCGCGCCGCGGCGGCCACCCCGGGAGAGAACGCGATGTCACGGACGAGATCGACCATCCCGCAGGAGTGGATCATGCGTACGACGACGTGGGCGAGGTCGGCGGGCAGGCCGGTCAGGTCCGCCTCGGCCCGGATCGTCGCGAACGACAGGCGGTAGATCTCGTCGGCGTCGCGCAGGTAGCCGGTCATCGGGCGGCGATCAGGCCGATCAGGCGGGCGAGCACCCGCGGAGCATATGTGGGCAGGTCGCCGTGCGCACCCGACCCGGCGGCGGCCTGCGCGACGGTTCTGTCGGTGCGGCGCCGTATCGTCGCGGTGTCCCGCCAGCCCGGCCCGTGCGGGCGGACGGGGCGCTCCGCGCCACCTGACCCACCCGCCGGAGGAGTCCGATGTCCGCCCTCGACCTGGTCAAGAGCCGTTCGCTCCGCCTGCTCGACTACCTGGCCGCGCTCGCCACCGACCTGCGCGGTGCGCCGCGCCGCCGCCTGGCCGAGTACACGCCGGTGCCGGTGCTGCCGCGTGACGTGCCGGTGCACGCGGCCGTGCGGCTCGGCCCCGGCGAGACGCGGGCGAGCTGGCTGGAGGTCGGCAAGGTCGCCGCCCCGGAGCCGCCACGGGTCCCCCGGGAGCTGTATCCCTACATCGGCGGGGTGGAGGTGCTGCCGGACGCGCCACCGGCGCTGCCGGTCGATCTGCCCGAGCGGGCGGCCGGGCGCGGTGAGGATCCCGCCGCCGTCACCCGCGCCCATGCCCGGTGGGTTCACGACTCCTGGCAGCCCTGGGCGGCGCCGGCCCGGGCGGCCCACGCCGCCCGGCAGCTCTACGAGAGGCTGTTCGACCTGCGGTTGCGGCATGCCGCCGACACCGCCGGGCTGCAGCTCGTCTGGGGCCACTCGGTGCTGAGCTGGCAGCCGGCCGCGGCCGGTGGCGAGCAGGTAATCGTCGAACACCCCCTGCTGGTGACCCCCGTGCAGGTGGAGGTCGACCAGGACACCGGCCTCATCCGGGTGTCGCCGGACGGTTCGACCGTGCTGGAGACCGATCCGGTGCGGGGGCTGGAGGCACCGGAACTCCGGTCGCTGCCCGGCCTGCGCGACCGGCTGCGCGCGGACCCGCCGGACGTGTGGGATCCGGCCGAGCTCGCCGAGATCCACGATCAGCTGGTCGCGCCGCTCGGTCTGGACGCCGCCGTCCTGCCCGGGCCGGACCTGCCGCCCCCCGGGCCGGACGCCCGTGTCGTCGACACGTGGGTGCTGTTCCTGCGGCCGCGGCCCGCCACCGGCGCGCGTTTCTACAGCGAGCTGCGCGAGGCGATGGCCGAGCTCGACTTCCTGCCCGAGGCGGTCGCCGCCGTCGTCGCGCCGGACGCGCTGGTCACCGAGGCACTCGAGGAGGCCCGCGGCGAGTTCGCCGGTGGCGGGAACCCGGATCCGATCAGCGGCGGAGCCGACGACGGCTGGGCGGCGACAGGGGCACGGCTGCTCATGCCGCTGCCGACCAACGATGACCAGGAGCGGGTGGCGACCCAGCTGGCGACGTCCCGTGGCGTCACCGTGCAGGGCCCGCCGGGCACGGGCAAGAGCCACACGATCGCCAACCTGGTGTGTCACCTGGTGGCGCACGGGCGCCGCGTGCTCGTGACCGCGCAGGACGAACAGGCGCTGGTGGTCCTGCGGGAGAAGATCCCCGCCGAGCTGCGGCACCTCTCGGTCGCCGTTCTCGGTTCCAGCCAGGCCGACATCGAGGAGCTGCGCGCCTCGGTGGTGGAGATCCAGGCCGCCGTCGCCGATGTCGACCTGCGCGCCGAGACCCGTCAGGTCGCCGGGCTCGCCGCCGAGCTGGACGCGGTGCGTTCCCGCACCCGCGCGCTGGAGCTCGAGCTGGTGGAGCTGCTGCGCGGCGAGGAGCACGAGTTCGAGCTGCCACACGGCCGGGCCCGGGCGGCGGACGTCTCCGAGTGGCTCGCGCGCAACGAGCACGAACTCGGGCTCGTCCCCGACCGGCTCGACCCGGTGGCGCCACCGCCCCTGCGGCCGGGCGAGCTGGTCGACCTGGTCGCGCTGGCCCGGCAGATCTCCCCCGAGGAGGCAGCGGCCGCGGGCCGGCCGCTGCCGGACCCGACGGCGCTGCCGGGCGCCACGCCGCTGTCCGCGCTGTTCCAGCGGTTGGACGAGCTGGGCTCCGGCGTGGCCGAGGCGGAGCGCGCCGGGCTCACCGCCATCGCGGTCGATCAGCTGGGCGAGGCTGGGCTCGCCCGGCTGCGCGCCGAGACCCTGGCCGGCGTCGCGGCGCTGCGCGCGGTCGAGGAGCCGTGGCTGGTGGCCCTGCGCGACCAGTGCGCCTCCTCGCCCCGCCTGGCCGACTTCTGGCGCGGCCAGGCGGCCGAGCTCGCGGCGGCCGTCACCGCGCTGCACGCCCTGCGCGTCCGGGTGTTCGGGCACACCGCGCAGGTGCCGGGCGGTGACCCCCGTGACCAGCTCCGGCTGCTCGGCGAGCTGCGCGAGCGCCTCGCCGGCGGGCGCGGCCTGCCCCGGTTCGGTGGGCGGGAGCTACGGGAGTTCGCCGAGCGGCTGATCGTCGACGGCTATCCGGCGAAGACGGTCGCCGACCTCGACATCGCGGCCGCGGTGATCGAGGGGCGGGTGCGGTCCGCCGCGGCGCTCACCCGCCATGCGGACATGGCCGTCCAGCTCGGCGCGCCTCCCCTGGCCGAGGGGCCCGGGGGCGGCGGTGAGGCCGGGGTGTTCGCCGCGCTGCCCGCGCTCGACGCGGTGAGCTCCGCGATGGCGGCCGCGCTCACCTGGGACTCCGGCCCCGGCCCGGCGCTGGCCGGCCGGCTGCGAGCGCTCTTCCCGGCGCTGCCCGTCCGCCCGACGTCCTCGGACCTGCTCCGTCACGCCGAACTGCTCGAGCTCGCCGGGGCACGGATAGCCCAGCGCGCGGCCGAGACCGAGCTCGCCGACCTGGCCGAGCTGCTGCGGATCGGCCGGCACACGCCCGAGGCGAGTGTGCTGTGGTCGGAGCTGACCGACGCGCTGCGGAGTCGGGATCTCGACGCCTGGGCGCGGGCGCTGGAGGAGTCGGCGCGGCTGCGTGCGTTGCGCCCGGCGGCCCACCGGCGCGCCGAGCTGGCGGAGCGGCTCGCCACCGTGGCCCCCCGCTGGGCCGGGCTCATCCTCGCCGACCTAGGCGATCCCACCACCTGCGGTGATCCGGAACAGCTCGCCGGGCTGTGGCGGTGGCGGCAGGCCGAGACCTGGCTCGACGACCTCCATTCCGGCGCCGACGTCCCGGCATTGCAGCGGCGTCTCGACGATGCCACCGAGAGCGTCCGCCGACTCGTCCTCGAGGTTGCCCGCCGCTCCGCCCGTCTCGCGCTGGCGAACAATCTCGGGCCGGAGCAGCGGCAGGCCCTCACCGGGTGGGTGCAGGCGCTGAGCCGCATCGGCAAGGGGACGGGCCGGTTCGCGGGGCGTTGGCGGGCCGAGGCGCGCGGCCACATGACCGAGGCGATGGGCGCCGTCCCAATCTGGATCATGCCGATCCACCGGGTGATGGAGAGCTTCGACCCCCGGGTGAACGACCCGTTCGACGTCGTGATCGTCGACGAGTCCAGCCAGTGCGACGTGCTCTCGCTCGGCGTGCTCAGCCTGGGCCGCAAGGCGGTCGTCGTCGGCGACGACCAGCAGACCAGCCCGTCGGCCGTCGGCATCCCCCGCGACCGGGTCTTCGCCCTGATCGAGGACCACCTGCCCGACGTCGCGCACCGCTCGCTGCTCGACGTCGAGGCGAGCCTCTACGACACCGCGACGCGGGTGTTCCCGCGCACCGTGGTGCTCAAGGAGCACTTCCGCTGCCTGCCGGAGATCATCGGCTTCTCCAACCGGTTCTACGACCACCAGATCCTGCCGCTGCGGGAGACGCCCGAGGTCACGGTCGGCCCGGCACTGCGGCCGGTCCGGGTGGCCGGCGGCGGGCGGGCACCGGGCAGGTTCGGCGACGCCAACGCGGTGGAGGCGGCCGCCGTCGTCGACCAGATCGTCGACTGCTGTGCCGACCCGGCCTACGACGGGATGACGTTCGGCGTCGTCACCCTGCTCGGCGCGGGCCAGCCCCGGCTGATCGAGCACAGCCTGGTCGAGAAGCTCGGGGAGGAGGAGTACGTCCGCCGCCGGATCCGGGTGGGCGACCCGTACCAGTTCCAGGGGGACGAGCGGGACGTCATCTTCGTGTCCGTGGTCGCCGACGACAACCGCTCGGCGGCCACCCGGCGGCGCGACATGCAGCGGGTCAACGTGGCCGCGAGCCGGGCCCGTGACCAGCTCTGGGTCTTCCACACCGTGGCCGCGGAGACGCTGCGCGACGACGACGTGCGCCGCCAGCTCATCGAGTACATGTACGCCGCCCGGGCCCCCGACGAGGTGGCGCGGCTGCAGGACCTGTGCGAGAGCGAGTTCGAGCGGGCGGTGCTGCGCGAGATCCTCGCCCGGGGGTTCCGGGTGCGCCCGCAGCATCCGGTGGGGCGCTTCCGCATCGACCTGGTGATCGAGGGCGAAAGCGCCCGGATCGCCGTCGAGTGCGACGGGGACCGCTACCACGGCCCGGAGCAGTGGGAGGCCGACCTGCGCCGCCAGCGCATTCTCGAGCGGCTCGGCTGGACCTTCTGGCGGATCAGGGGCTCGGAGTTCTACCGGCACCCCGCCCGCACCCTCGACGGGCTGTGGCAGCGTCTCGACCAGATGGGCATCCGCCCGGCACCGGCGAGCCCCACGCCGCCAGACCCAGCCGAGGAGATGCGCTGGACGCCGCTCGCCCCGACGGTCCCGACGGTCCCGACGGCGCGGATCGCGCCGGACACCCAGCCGAACGCCGGATCCCCGGACGCGCCCACCGCCCCGCTCCGGCCGGCCGGCCCCGGTACCCCGCCTGATTCAACGGGCCCGGGGGGCTCGGGCATCGCGGATCTCGGCACCCCGGGCGTCCCGCCCGGGGTGCCGTACCAGCGGCCCGAGCCGCCCGGGGAGAGCACCGCCACCGGACCAGCGCACCCGGGACCGAGCAGAACGGGGCCGCCTGTCGGGGCGGGGGACGCCGTCCCGGACGGATACCGCCATGCCGGGTGGGTCCGGCCGGAGGAGGCTGAGGCCGTGCTCACCGCCCTGGCCCTCGCCCGGGACGTACCGGTCGGGGCGACCGGGGGCCGGGCCCGCATCGTCGCGATCGACCCGTGTGATCTCCTGCTCGCCCATCCGGAGCTCGCGGCGTCGGGGTCCGGCGGTGGCGAGGTCGAGCCCCAGCCCGGAGCCGCCGTGCTGCTGCGGCCGCGGGCGGGTCCGAACGCGGGCGGGCGCCGGATCACCTGGCTCACCGAACGCGAGGCACGTGCGGTGCTGCGGGCCGCGGACCGGCGCCGCGACCAGCCGGTCGACCTGTCCGACCGTGCTCCCACCGGGCCCGGTGGGAGCACCCGGGCCGGGCTCGTGCAGTACTTCCCCGAGGAGTCGGACGTCGCCCGGCGGTACGGCTCGGTGACCAGGCTGCTGCGCGCCGAGCCCGCGGGCGGACGACCACCGCGCCCGGGCCGGCCGTGAGCGCCGGCGGCTACCCTCGGCTGATGCCGGCCCGCCGTTCCGTCCGCGCCTCGCTGCTCTGGGCGGCGTTGCTGGCGGTGCTCGGGCTGGTCGGCGCCACGCCGAACGCTCTGAGCCAGGCCGCGGCAGGGGCGGGCTGGTCAGCGGACATCGCCGCGATCGCCCCGGCGGCCGTGACAGCCGACGGGCCGGCGGCCCCGAGCACGTCAGCGTCCCCGGGCACCCTGTCGAGCGCCTCGACCGCGGCCGCGCCGATCCCCACGGATCTCGGACGTGCCTGGTTCGACGGCCGGCCGCCGATGGTCGGCCAGCAGCAGCGCTCGGACCACCAGCTCCTCGCGCTGGGCGCCGCGCTGGGTGTTCTCGCGGTGGGTGCCGCCTGGCTGGTGCCGGGCCGGGGTTCCGCCGGGCGCACCCCGTTCGAGCATCGCGGCGGCCCCGGCCCGCGCGCGCCGCCGAGGGCGCCCGCCTACGCGTGACGCGACCGACTGCCCCGAGGGGAACGGACTCCACGCCCGCTGACACCCGCGTCGCAGCATGCTGAACAGCCACGTAACCCGCTGAACAGCCACGTAGCCCACTGAACGCGTCCTGCTACGCGTCCCCGTGTCACCGGACCGTGGAGCGGCTCCTCTGGACGTTCCAGGAGCCGTATGAATCCCGAGTTCGAATGGGGCCGCCTGCTGATCGCGGTCGCCCTGCTCGCCGTCATGTTCGCCGTGCCGCTGGTCTTCGTCGTCCGGGATCACCTGGCCGACCGGCGGCGTTACGGCGAGGCGGCGCTGGCCGCGCCCGTCCGCTACGCACCGGACGGGCGCCGCTACCGCGAGGGCTACCCGCCTTCCGGGGAGGACCCGAAGCAGCGGCCCTGACGGTGCCGTCCGAACCGGGGCGGCCGGCGCGGCGCCCATGCGCCCGCGCCGGCCGCCCCGGCCCCATGCCAAGTAGCGGCAGGAAGCTGCCGGCACGCTACCGGTGCGCTACCGGAGACGGGAAACCTGCTCCCACCGGTCCCCCACGGGCCGTCCGGTCGACGGACGGCCGCGGACGGCCGGTTCCTCAGGCCGTCGAAAGGTGGATGACCCGTGCCGAGTCGCTATTCCTGGGGTGGCGCCCATCCGTCGGTCCGGTGGCTCAAGGAGGAGATAACCCCGGCCCGGGACGACGTTCTCACGCATGCCGTGTACGGCCGCCTGGTGACGCCGGACGACGTCACGACCTTCATGACCAGCCACGTGTTCGCGGTCTGGGATTTCATGTCCCTGCTGAAGACCCTGCAACGCRGGCTCACGTGTGTCGACGTGCCGTGGGTGCCGACCCCGCACCGGAACTGCCGCCGCCTGATCAACGAGATCGTCCTCGTCGAGGAGAGCGACGAGTACGGCGACTCCTACATCAGCCATTTCGAGCTGTATCTCCAGGCGATGGCGGAGGCCGGGGCGGACACCGGGCCCATCGAGCGATTCCTCGCCGAACTGGCCGCCGGTACCCCCGTGCCGGAGGCGGTCTCCCGCGCGCGGGTGCCGGCGCCGGCCGCGCGGTTCGTACGCCTCACCTGGGACCTGCTGGGCTCCGCGCCACTGCACTCTCTGGCCGCCGCGTTCGCCTTCGGGCGCGAGGACCTGATACCGGAGATGTTCACCCAGGTCCTCGACGGCGACGTCGACTTCTCGGCCTTCCGGGACTACCTGTCCCGGCATGTGGCCGTCGACGGGGAGCAGCACACCCCCATGGCGATGGAGATGCTCGTGGCCCTCGCCGGCGACGACCGGGAGCGGTGGCGGGAGTGCGCGGCCGTGGTGCGGGACTGCCTGCGGGCCCGCGCGGCRCTGTGGGACGGCATCGCCGCGTCGCTCCCGAACCGGCGTCCCGTCCAGCAGGTCTCCTGACCACCGCACCAACGCCGCCGCGCCACCACCCGCCACATGGCCACATAGCACCCGTTTGGCCACCTTGCGCCACCAAACCACCTCACACAAACACCGCTTCGTCGTCTCACCCTCCGGCCGTCAGGAGCGCCGATGATCGTCGCCTTAGTCGTGGTCCTGGGAGTCCTCGCCGCCTACACGGCGTTCGTCTGCACGTCGGTCGCGCTACCCCGACGGCTGCGACTCGCACTGGGACCGATATCGCTGGAGCGGATCCCCGACCGGGCGGCCCGCCGCCATCGCGGCCGGGTTCTCTTCACCAGCGACGAGCCGTGCTCGTGGTCCGTGCCCCAGCCCGGTGGCACGGGCGGGCCCGGCCCGGACAGCTGGACGGCACGGGACGTCCAGACCACGGCCGGCCGCGTCGCCGCGGCCCTGTCCGCCCTCGGTCTGCGCCACGGCCAACGGGTTGCCATCCTCAAGCGGAACCACTTCGACATCCACCTCCTTCATCTCGGGGTGGTGCGCGCAGGCGGGGTCGCCTGCCCCATGAACGGCGCCTTCGCCGCCGACAAGGTCGCGCCCTACCTGCTCAACGTCAACGCCCGGATCCTGCTGGCCGACGTCCCGACGCTGCTGCGCGTCCTGCGCGAGGGCGGCGCTCCGGACGGGGTCGACACGGTCGTCCTGGTCGGGCGGGCCGGCGACACCCCGGAGACAGACGTCCGGGAGCTGTCCGCCGCGCTGGAACGCGCCGGGGTGCCGGCCGTCCACTGGATCGAGGAGCTGCTCGCGGCGGTCGAGCGGCCCGCCCCCGCCGTCCGCCGCGGCCGGCGGGAACCGCTCTACCTGGTCCACACCTCCGGCACCACCGGGTTCCCCAAGGCGGTGATCCTGCGCAACGGGCCGCAGGCCCGCGCCATCCGCGGGTGGCTGTGCTACGTCCACGTCTCGCCACAGCGGGACAAGGGCTACTTCGCGGTGCCCAACAACCACCAAGCGGTCATCATGACCTTCCACAGTCTGCTCCTGCTGGGTGTGCGGACCCACTGGACGCGGGCGACCGGCCTCGACTTCGACGCGCCGCGGGCCGTCCAGGAGCTGGCCAGCGGCCGCTACACCGGTTTCTTCGGCTTTCCGATCACCTACACCCAGCTCAAGGAGGTCCCGCTCGCGGCGCACGACCTGCGCGCCATGCGGTTCTGGGCGAGTACGGCCGACGCCGCGCACGAGGAGATGATCAGGCCCTGCGTCCGGGTGGGCGGCACGTTCCGCCGGCTGGGCCTGCCGATGGGGGGCTCGGTCTACCTGGACGCGCAGGGCTCGAGCGAGGTCGGCACCCCGTCGGTGCTGCGCTACTACAGCCGGTTCACCCGTCGCTACGAGCGCCGGATCGGCCGGCGGCACTCCACCCCCTTCGGGCCCCGGGTCCGCATCGCCCGGGACGGCAGGGTGGTCCCGCGCGGAGAGGTGGGCCGGCTCGAGGTCCGCGGGAGGACGCTGTTCGAGGCCTACTGGAACAACCACTCGCTCACCTACGAGGCCGTCCGCGACGGCTGGTTCTTCACCGGCGACGTGGCCCGCTGGTCGGGCGGCCACGTGGTCCAGCTCGACCGGGAGGTCGACGTCATCCGCACGCGGGTGGGAGAGGTCTACAGCCTTCCCATCGAGGAACGCGTCCACCGGCACCCGGCGGTCTTCGACGCCTGCGTCTACGCCGCCCGTCAGCCTGACGGGAGCCAGCTGCCCGCCGCGGCGGTGGCGGTGCGGTCCGGCGCCTCGACCACCGCACGGGAGCTGCGCGACGAGCTGAACGCGCTGTTGACCCCGGCCGAACACCTGGTGGCCGTGGAGATCGTGCCGTGGGACGAGTTCCCGATCGGGGTCACCGGCAAGACGCTCAAGCGGGCGTTCCGTGAGCGGACCGAACCGACGCCGGTGCCGGAGGCGAACCGCCCCGTCGCCCTGGAGATCGCCGACCGCCCGGCGCCACTGGTCGCGGCCTCGTCCGGCTAGCCCCCATGCGGTGTCCCCGCCGGCCGGCCGGACGCGGGCCGGCCGGCGGAAGCCGGGACGGGGCGGCGCACGCCCCGCAGTCGTCGACAGAGGGACGGACATGACCATCACAGGAACGGATCGCCAGGGCCTCGACACGAAGGGCCGCCGCTGGGTCGAGCTGGTGTGCCTCGCCTCGGCCGGCTCCGCCGACACGCTCGCCGAGCGGGTACTCGAGGTACTCGACCGGGACGAGATCACCCTGGCGGAACTGCAGGAGTTCGTACTGCAGTACGCCGTGTACGCCGGCTGGCCGCGGGGCTCGGAGGCCGAGGCCGTCATCCGGCGCCAGTGGGCCCGGCTGCGGTCCGAGCGAGGCGAGGAGATCACGCCCTGGCCGCTGCTCGACACCGCGTCGCTGGGCCCGGAGAGCTGGGAGACACGGCTGCGGGCGGGCGAGGACGCCTTCCGCACGGTGAACCTGCTCGAGGCCCCGCGCCGGGACACGCCGTTCGTCCAGGCCGGGATGCTCGGGTTCGTGTTCGGGCAGGTGTGGCGACGGCCGCACCTGACGGTACGGGAGCGACGACTGATCTCGATCGGCGTCTGCGCGACCGCGCAGACGTTCCACGCGCTGCGCCACCACGTCCGCTCGGCCCTCGAATCGACGGACCTCTCCGTGGCGGACCTGCGGGACGTTCTCGACGAGGTGAGCAGGCACATCCCCGCGCGGGCCGCCGAGACGCTGCGGGACGTCCTGTTCCAGGACGACTCGCGCTGACCGCCGCGGACCGAACCCTTCCACCGCTGAGGAGACGCACGTGATGCTGGCCGCCCCGCAGGGAGACTCGTCCCTGGCCAACGAGACCTACGGCTTCGTCGGCCTCGGGCATCAGGGTTCCCAGATAGTCAGGCGCTGTGCCTCCGCCGGCCGGCACCTCGTCGTGTACGACACGCAGACGGACCGCGCCGAGCAGTTCCGGCCCGCCGGGATGAGCGTCGCGGGGACGCTGGCGGAGCTGGGCCGCCGCGTCACCGTCGCGAGCGTGTGCGTCTACTCCGACGAGGACGTCCGGACGGTCGTGGCGGGGCCGGGAGGGCTGCTGGAGACGATGCGGTCGGGCGGCCTCGTCGTCATCCACAGCACCTGTTCGCCCCGGACCTGCGTCGATCTCGCCGCCCGGGCCCGCGGACGTGGCATTAGAGTCCTCGACGCCCCGGTCAGCAACGGTGCGCCCGACGAGTCGGGCCGTCAGCTCGTGGTCCTGGCCGGCGGCGACCGGCGGGATGTGGACAGGTGCGCGCCTGTCTTCGAGCTGTTCGGGAGAACCGTGGTGTACACGGGTGACGTGGGCAGCGCCCAGCTCACGAAGCTGGTGAACAACGCGCTGTTCATCGTGCACCGCAGCGCCGCCGTCGAGGCGCTTCGGGCGGCGGGCGCACTGGGCCTTGACCCGGACGGGGTGCGGGTGGCCCTGCAGGAGTGCAGCGCGAACGCGCGATCGCTCCCCATCCCGGGCGGCCCGCCCATCGGTGGGCACGGCGGCCCTCCCCCCGAAACGTTCGTGGCGCTGTTGACGAAGGACCTGAATCTTCTGGAGGCGTCGCTGGCCGACTGCCTTCCAGGCACGGAGCACCTCGTCGCCACCGCACGCCGCGCGCTCGCGACGATGCTGGCCCCGCCGGCCCCGCCGGCCCCGGCCGGCTTCGCCACGGCACCGGCCGACCTCACTCCGGCACCGCGACCGATTGTGACGGCCTGATTCGCCGGACACGTGATCCCGCCGGAACAACCGGATTCGTTCCCGGCCGCCGGCGGTTTCCACGAGAACCCGTCCGCGCAGGTGAGAAACCCGTACTTCCCAGTTTCCCGCCCGCCACGCCGGACACAGCAACGCCGATCTCGACGAAGAACGGTGACGGGCAGCGCGGAAGATCTCGCGCCGAATGTAACCAAACGTAGTGTGTTGACAAGTCTCCACCCGCAATCCAAACTCCTAATCGAGTTGGCGAGAAAAACGTTTCACGGACGGCAATGAATCGACCGGCAATGGCAGCGGGGAAAAGTGGGACCCTGCCGCGGATCGGCCGGCACCTCTGTCCGCCGGTGGGCATCGCCGGCGGGCGGCGGCCGCCGCTGCGCGGATACGGGATTCCAGAGCCCCGCCCTGACTGGCGACGTGAGGACAGACCAGGTTGTTTCGGAACCACCAACGAAGACGGCCACCGCGAGAAAAACAGATAACGGCGCTCCTGCGGGGCGCGCGGGACGCGGGACGCGGCGGTGACCTGCACCTGGCGATCGCGTTCCAGTCGAGCGCGGGCCGGCTGGCGCGCGTGCTCCACGCACAATCCCCCGGGGACGTGCGCGGAGCCCAGCTGCTCGGTGGCGTCCTGTATGACCTGGCAGCCCTGCTGCATCGGGCCGGCAGTGACGGCGAGGCCATACGGGCACTCGAGGACAGTGAGCGGGCGTACGCGACCCTCGCCGGGCGCGTACCGGCGGCGGGTGGGTGGATCTCCGACGTGTACGCCCGGCGCGCCGTCCTGCACGCCCAGCGGGGCTGCGGCGCGTCCGCGCTGGCGGATGCGCAGGCGGCGCTGCGCGCCCGCCACGTGCTCGACGGGGCCGACGGGGCCGACGGCCCCGATGAGGCCCGGACCCTCGCGCTCGGCAGCGACGTCCTCGGCGCGTTCGGGGACCCGGACATGGCGGTCGCGGCCGCCGACCGCGCCGTGCGCGGCTACCTGAGCTGTTTCGGCCCGGCCGGCGTGGCCGGCCCCGGCCTGCCCCGTACCTCCCCCCACGTGGGCTACCTGGCCCGGGCCTGCCGGGTGGCGGCCGTCATCCGGCAGGCCCGCGGGGCCGGCGAGGAGGGCCGGGCCGCCCGGTTGGCGGCCGCGGCCGCCAACCTCGGCGCCTCGGCGCCGGCGACCGTTCTGGAGCGGCGGTTCTCCTCACCGAACCCGCCGGATCTCGCCACCGGCCTGGAGGACGCGCTGCGCGTGGTGCCCCGCTGTGGTGGCGATGGCCGTCGCGCCGAGCTGCTGCGCGCGGCGCTGGTGCGCGCACGGGCCGACCGAACCGCCCTGACCTGGTACGAAGGCGTCACCGTCGACGCACCCGAGACGACAGCGGGCACGGCGACCGGCGCCACGATGGGCATGGGGCCGCCCGGTGTCGGAGGGTTGCTGGCGCGGCTCGCCACGGCCGTCCTGCCCACCGACGCCGCGGCCGGGATGCGGCTGGCCCTGGAGGCACACCGCCTGCGCGCCGGCGCACCGGCGGCCCGCTCCGGCCGGGCGCACGCGGATGACGCGGCCTGGGCGGAAGTGCTGCTGACCGCCAGCAGGCAGGTCGCCGGCACCGGGGACACACTGTTCGCCCTGGATCTCGCCGCCTGGGCCGCCCGAGCCACGCAGGCCCCCGCGGACACCTGCCCGGCGGGTGCGATCGACGGTCTCGACGCGTGCGAGGGGGGACCACCTCGACACAGCTCCCGGCCGTCCGACATCCACTGCCGGCCGGATCTGGGTACCGGGGCCTGGGAGGCCCTGCCGTGCTAGCGGCGGCGCCTCGGGACGCGCCAAGGGCATCCATCCCGGTCAGATCACCCGATCGCCCTGGAGGACCGTTGAAGACAGCCGGAACGGACCAGGCCGGCGGGATCCCCCGGTTCCAGCTGCTCGGCCCGCTCGAGGTCCGAGACGGGCACGACCGCCCGATCCCGGTCTCCGCCGCGAAGCAACGCGGTGTGCTGGCCGCGCTGCTGGTCGACGCGGGCACCGTCGTCTCGACGGACCGATTAGCCGACCTGCTCTGGGACGGCTCGCCACCACCGTCCGCCAAGAAGACGCTGGAGAACTACCTCAGCCGGCTGCGCCGGCTGCTGGGGCCGGCGGTGGGTGGGCACCTCGTCACCCGTTCCCCCGGCTATGTGATCGAGCTCCGGGACGGGCTGGAGGTCGACCTGGTCATGCTGGCCGATCTCGCCGGACGGGCGCAGGAGGCCGCCGACCGGGCGGACTGGACCCGTGCCGGCCGCGACGCCCGCGAGGCGCTGGCGCTCTGGCGCGGCGACCCGTTCTGTGACGTGCCGGTGGAGCGGCTGCGGTGCGAACAGACACCGCACCTGGCCGAGGCCCGGTTGCGGCTGCGGGAGCTGGCCCTGACCGCCCAGGTGATGCTGGGCGATCACCACATCGCCCTGCCCGGTCTCCGGCGCCTCGTCGAGGAGACCAGAATCCGGGAGCACCCCTGGGAGCTGCTGATCAGCGCCCTGTACCGCTGCGGCCGCAAGGCCGAGGCGTTCGAGGCGTACCGCCGTGTCGGCAGGATCCTGCGGGATGAGCTCGGGGTGGATCCCGGCCGCGGGCTCCAGCGCCTGCACGGCCTGATGCTGGCCGACGACCCGCATCTCCTGCCCACGGCGGACGTCCACGCGCGCCTGCCCCCGCCGGGCACGCCCGGGACTCCGCCGGCCGACACCCTCCCGCCGCCGGCCGACACCCTCCCGCCACCGGCCGACACCCTGTCGCCACCAGCCGGCACCCTTCCGCCACCGGCCCCGCCCGGGGCGTCCGCCCGGCCCGGACCGCCCGTCCTGTCGACCGTGGACGCCCCGGCAGCCGAGGTCCGCCAGGGCGTCGCCGCCCGCTACGGGAGCCTGCCGGCACCGCGCACGGCCACCGATCCGGACCCGGCGCGGGCGCTGCGCCTGCTCAGCGGATGGGACGGAGACGACCTGCCACTGGCGGCGGCGGGTGCCATGCTGCGCCGGCCGGTGGAGATCGTGCGGCGTGAGCTGGGCATCCTGACCGATCTGCGGCTTCTGGAGAGCCCCGCCCCGGGCCGGCACCGGCTGCCCCCCGCCGTGCGGGTGTTCGGGCGCACGGTGGCCCGGGCCCAGCACACCGACGCCGAGCGGCAGGAGGCCCTGGCCCGGCTCCTCGGGTGGTATCTGCAGACGGCGATCGCGGCCGAGGACGTGCTGCATCCCTACGGCCGTCGGCAGGTCCCGGGTACGGGCGTGGCCGAGTTCCCCCGCGAGGGCTTCGCCAGCTACGGGGACGCGTCGGCCTGGTTTTCGGCCGAGCACGCGAACCTCGTGACCGCGGTCCGGGTCGCCGCCTGCACGGCCGAGCACACCATCGCCTGGCAGTTGGCGGCCGGTCTGACCGGCTATCTCCATCTCAGCAAGCGCTGGACGGACTGGATCACGACCGCCCAGATCGGCCTCGTCTCCGCCAGGCACCTGGGCGAGCGGTCCGGCGAGGCCGCGCTCCTGCTGAGCGCCGGCCTCGCCTATCGCGACCTACGCCTGCTCGGCCGCTCCGTCGACCTGATCGAGAAGGCGACGGCGATCCGGCAGGAGACGGCGGACCCATGGGGTGAGGCGTGCAGCCTGCTCGGCCTGGGCCAGGTGCACGGACCGGACCAGATGATCGTCCACCACCGCCGCGCGGAGAAGATCTTCACCGAGGCCGGGAACCTCTGGGGCTACGCCCTGACCCAGATCGAGCGGGGGCGGGCCCTGCGCAGGCTGCACCACCCCGAACGGGCGGTCGCCTGCCACCGCGGCAGCGCCGCCATCCTGGCGGACCTCGGTGACCTGTGGGGAGTGGGGCTGGCGCACCTCGGCCTGGCCGAGGACTACCTGGCCTACGGAAGCCACGAGGACGCGGCCACCTCGTGCCGCCGCTCGCTGGCGGTCTGCTGCGAGATCGGCGACCGTCACACCAGCGCACGCGTCCTCGCCCTGCTGGGACAGATCTACCTCCAGCTCTCCGATCCGGCTGCCGCCCACCAGGCATGGAGCAGGGCGTTGCGGATCTTCGAAAATCTCGCCGACCCGCGCGCCACGCAGGTCCGGGTGGGCATGGCGAACCTCGACGCGGCGGTGGCGATGGCGTCCTGACCGCGGCTGGTCGGCGACGGTCGTCAGCGAAGGGCGGACGGCGGAGGGCATTCCGTGAACGGGCGGCCCGCCGACGTTCCGTGGGCGGAGACACGCACCGAAGTCCTACGGGAAACGGAAGGTCCGGGGGTGCAGCTGGGGGCGCAGCGGCAGCAGGAACGGGAAGGCGGTGCGCCGCTGCGGCCACTCGTCGCGCGGCCAGGTCCGCCAGGACGGCCAGGGCACCGCGTGTACCGGCCGCGGCAGGCCGAGGGCTGACGGCGGTTCCACCGCGGGCGGCAGCGGGGTCTCGGCCCAGTCGACCGTGAGGCTGCCGCAGAACGCGCACGGCGGACCGCCGCGAGGCGAGGGGACCGGGACCCCGTTGTACCGGTAGACCTCGACGAGGCCGCCGTCGTCGTCGAACCAGCGGGTGACACCGAACGAGCGCTCCCACGCACGGCCGCATCGCCGGCATCGGTAGAAGATCTCCACGTTCGCGTTCTCCACGTCCACCACAGGGTGTTCGACGCTCATGGACCGAGCCCTTCGTCCGCTTCGGTGGGGTCAGGCCTGCCCCCACCTCTGCCCGACAGGGGCGGAGTTAACCCGGGACGGGAGGTCGTCACCCAACTCGCCGCGCGGCGACCTGGGCGATCACACCGGAGGGCGGGCGTCTCCGCGCACTGGGCGGACCTCGTCAACCAGGCCCCAGTTCGCCGCGGTGGCGGCGTCCAGCGGCCAGCCGGTCAGCGACAGGAACGCGGCGCGCTCCCGACCGACCCGGCGCACGACGCTGGACGTCCCACCCGCGCCGGGCACCAGCCCCATCGCGAGCTCGGGCAGCCGGAGGGTGGTCGCCGGATCGGCGATCACCCTCCGGGCGAAGGCCGGGACCTCCACCCCGGCTCCCACGCAGGTCCCGTGCATGTACGCGGTGACCCGGCGCGCGCAGCGCAGCAGCGACAGCGGGATGCTGCGGGTGGTCCGCACCGCGTGGGCGCGGGCCGGGTCGGGCAGCGAGCCGAACTCGGTGAGGTCGCCGCCGCTGCAGAACGAGCGGCCGGCCCCCCGCAGCCGCACCTCGGCGACGGTCGGGTCGGCCCCGGCCAGGGCGAACGCGGTGGCGAGGCCGTCCCGCAGATCGCGGCTCACCGCGTTGTGCACGCGCGGCCGGTTCAGCACGACCCACAGCTCGTCGCCGTCCCGCTCGACGAGAACCGCCGGCTCCGTGGGCTGGCCGATGGGCTCGGCACGCACCGGCGCGGTGGCGGCCCCGGCCTCGCGACGCTCCCGCGCGGCACGATGCCCGGCGAGCCAGGCGGCGAACTCGGGGCCGCCTTGCAGCGTCGAGTAGGTGAACGACTCGGCGATCACGGCGTCGCGGACGTCGATCCCCGCCGAGTACCGCACCAGCTGGGTGAACGCCACGCAGGCGCCGGGGACGGCACGGGTCATGGCTGCGATCGCGCCGAGGGCGGCCGTGAACCCGTCGCCCGGCCGCAGCGGGCCGACCCACGGGGCGGGCGGCGTGGCCTCGCCGGTCAGCAGCACGTCGTAGCCGGCCGACTCGATGCCCGGGGGGAGATCGGCGAGATCCGGCGCGACACCCACCAGCACGCACGGCAGCCAGCGGGCGAGCTCGCCGACCTCGACCGCCAGCGGGCCGTGGGCGCGCACGGCCAGCAGCGGCCGTCCGGTGTGCGCGGCGAACATCTCGGGATCGGCGCGCAGCAGGAGCAGCGCCTCCTCCGGCTCCAGGACATCGATCTCCGGGACAGCCACATCCGCGGCGGCGACATCCGGGGCAGCGACGCCGGGGACGATCGTCGTACTCCCCCGCCCGGTCGGGTGGGCCCCCGCCTGGTCCTGACGAACATCCACGGCGCCCACGTTAGGCCCGTCCCGTGCCGTCGTGCCGGGCACGGGCCCGCGCACCGTACTCTCGGGCTGCCGCTCCCCCGCGCCCCGAGGTGATCCCGTGCTGGTCAGACGCGCCGAGGCTGTCCTGGGCCGCGGTGGGCGGCCGGCGGGCGGGCTGGTGGACGTCCGGATCGGCGGCGGGGTCGTCACCGAGATCGGGCCGCCCGGGCAGCGCCTCGCCCGGCAGCGTGGCGAGGACGAGCTCGACGCCGTCGGCGGGGCCCTGCTCCCCGGCCTGCACGACCACCACATCCACCTGATGTCGCTGGCCGCGGCCGCGTCATCGGTCGTGCTGGGCCCGCCTGAGATCACCGGGCCACGGGATTTCGCGAACCGGCTGCGGACGGCCGCCGCCGCGGCGCGCGCCGGGACGGCCGGCGGCTGGCTCCGTGGGGTCGGCTATCATCCGGCCGTCGCCGGGGACCTCGACCGGGTGGCCCTGGACGCGCTCACCGGCGACGTCCCGGCCCGGGTGCAGCACCGGGGCGGCGCACTGTGGGTGCTCAACTCGGCCGGTCTGCGCGCGGTGGGCCTGGGCCCGGAGTCCTTTCTGGACGTCGAGGGCGTCGAACGGACGCCCGACGCGGTTCCCACGGGGCGGCTGTGGCGGCTCGACGGCTGGCTGGCCGGCAGGGTTCCGCGTGTTCCGGCCGATCTCGGCGCGGTGGGCCGGGCCGCCCTCGCCGTCGGTGTCACCGGCTTCACCGACGCCACCCCGCAACGGCGGCCCTCCGATGCCGCCGCGCTCGCCGACGCCGTCGCCTCGGGCGCGCTGCCGCAGCGTCTGACGCTGATGCGGCCGTTGGACGGCGGACCAGCCCTCCCGGACGGGATCTCACCCGGCCCGGTGAAGATCATGCTGGATGACACGAACCTGCCACCGCCGGACGCGCTCGCCGAGCGTGTCCGGTGGGCGCACCGGGCCGGCGCCTCGGTGGCCGTGCACTGCGTGACCCGCGTCCAGCTCGTGGTGGCCCTCGCCGCGATCGGCGACGCGGGCCCGCCGCCGCCGGGCACCGCCGACCGGATCGAGCACGGCGCGGTCGTCCCGCCGGAGCTGGCCACGCTGGTCGGCGCCGCCGGGCTCACCGTCGTCACCCAGCCGAACTTCGTCGCCGAGCGCGGGGACGCCTACCTCGCGGAGGTCGACCCGGACGACCTCGACTGGCTCTATCCCTGCCGGTCGCTGCTGGCCGCTGGGATCGCGGTAGCGGCCGGCACCGACGCACCCTTCGGTCATCCGGACCCGTGGCGGGCCATCCGGGCCGCCCGCGAGCGGCGCACGGCGTCCGGTCGGGTGCTCGGCGGCGGGGAGCGGGTCGACGGGCGGACCGCGCTCGACCTGTTCCTCGGCCGCCCCGGCGACCCGGCCCGCCCCCGCCGGCTCCACCCGGGTCTGCCCGCGGATCTGTGCCTGCTGCGAACACCGCTGGACGACGCGCTGGCCGACCCTGACGCCGCGCACGTCGCGGCCACGATCATCGACGGCGCGCTCGCGCACACGGCGCCTTAGGGTCCGTCACGGCACCCGGCCCGCATGCTCCGCCGGGCCACGTCTCCCGCCGGGCGCGTCGACTGCCGGGCCGGGTCCACTGCTGAACCGGGTCCTCTGCCGGGGCGCGTCAGCCAACCACAGACCGGGACTCCGCGCCGGGGAACCAGCTGCCAGGCCCTGGCATGTTTTGACCCGAGGCAAATCGGCGGTCTTGCTCTCCCGCAACGATCGCCTCGCTAGGGTAATTTCGACGCAACTGCCCAGGTTCGAGGGGGTTTGTGCGATGACGGACCCGGGCCGGCACGACCACCGGGCGGGCGGTCGCCACCCACCGCGGATGAGCACATCCCGGCCGATCTGAGGGCCGAGCGCGTACCACAACGTCACGCCCGCGCGGCGGCGCGGCCGTCTCCGCCCGGCCCTCAGATCGGCCGGCACCCGCGTACACAGCACCGGCAGCGATCCCCCGTCAGGCCGTGCGCGGTGCGTCGTTTCCTGACCCTGACCGTGAAAGGATCCATTTCTCCCATGTCGGTCACCGAGACTGTGCCTCAGGATCAGGACCAGGATCTTCCGTCCTTTCCTTTTCCGGACACCTTCAGCCCGCTCCCGTCGGGAACACTGGCCGAGATCGCCCGGCGCGCGCCCGCGATACGGGTTCGTTTCGGCCCCGGGCAGATCCCGATCTGGCTCATTGTCCGGCACGCCCCGGCCCGGGCGATGCTCAGCGACCCGCGCTTCTCCCGTACGAAGACGCTTGAGTTCCGGCCCCCGCTGACCGGGGCGCAGATTCCCGACCCGAACTCGCTGCTGTGGCTGGATCCGCCCGACCACACCCGTATCCGACGGCTGGTCTCCACCGGATTCGCCCACCGCCGCATCGAACAGCTCCGGCCGTGGGTCGCCGAGACCGCCCGCCGGCACGTCACCGCGATGACCGCCAAGGACGCCCCGGCCGACCTGCGCGCCGCCCTGGCCGCCGCGCTGCCGGTCGACGTCATCTGCCAGATCCTCGGCGTTCCGGAAATCGACCGGGAGAACGTCCGGACGTGGAGCGAGACGCTTTTCCGCTTCGCCACCAACCGGGAGGCCGCCGCCGCCGGGCAGAAGGCCCTGTACGGCTACATGGACAGCCTGGTGCGCGAACGGCAGGCCCAGCTCGCCGCGGGAGAGCCCGTGACGAAGCTGTTCGACGTCCTGATCACCACCCAGGACACCGACGACGGCCGGCTGAACGAGGTCGAGCTGCGTTCGCTGGCGCTGACGCTGCTCATCGGCGGGTTCGAGACGACCGCCGGCGTGATCACCAATGCGGTCACCACGCTGCTGACCGACCGGTCGCAGTGGGAGTCGCTGGTCGGCAACCCCGCGCTGCTACCGAACGCCGTCGAGGAGCTGCTGCGTTACCACCCGCTGTCGATGACCTTCCCCCGGGTCGCGACCGAGGACGTCGATCTCGGCGAGTTCACCGTGCGGGCCGGCGAGGTCGCGATCGCCCCGTTCGCCGCCACCAACCGGGACCCGGACCTCTACGACGACCCCGACCGGCTCGACCTCACCCGGGAGCCGGTGGCGAACCTGGCCTTCGGCCACGGGGCGCACCACTGCATCGGTGCGCACCTGGCCCGGGTCGAGCTGACCGAGGTGCTCTCCGCGCTGATCGACATCGTTCCCACCCTGCGCCTGGCGGTGCCGGTGTCGGAGCTGCGCTACGAGCTCGCCGCGCCGATCGGCCGTCCGGAGAAGCTACCCGTCGCCTGGTGACTCACCCGCCGGCGCGCCTGCCCACCCCGGCGTGGCCCGTCCGGCCACGTCGGGGTGGGCGCCGCGACCGGACGGGCTCCCTCGTCACGAGCGCAGACGTCAGGCCCGCCACGCACCCGTCGGCCCACCCGTCGGCGACCTCACGCCGAGGCCGAGGACGGAGCGCTGCTCGCGGGACCCTTGGTGGGATCACCGTTCGACGACCAGGCCGACCACATCCGCGCGTAGTGACCGCCCGCGGTCACGAGCGCGTCGTGTGAGCCGCTCTCCACGACCCGGCCCCGGTCGAGGACGACGACCCGGTCGGCCGCCGCCGCCTGCGTCAACCGGTGGGCGACCAGCAGGACGGTGCGGCCACTCAGCGCCCGCTGTGCGGCGAGCTCCAGTCGCCTGGCCCCGGCGCTGCCCGCCTCGGCGGTGGCCTCGTCGAGGATGACGATCGGGGCGTCGACGAGGAGGATGCGCGCGAGCGCGAGCTCCTGGGCCTGCGTCGGGGTGAGCCGGTGGCCACCCTTCCCCACGACGGTCCGGATGCCGGACGGCAGCGCGGTGACCCACTCCAGCGCGCCCGCCCGCTCCAGCGCCCCCTCGAGGTCCGCTTCGGTGGCCTCCGGCCGGGCCAGCCGAAGATCCTCGATCAGCGGCCCGGCGAACACGTGGACCTCCTGGGTGATCAGGCCCACCGACCGGCGCAGCTCGTCCGGGCCGAAACGGTCGACCGGCTGGCCGCCGAGCCGCAGCTCACCGGACGCCGGCGGGTGGAGCCCGGCGACGAGCTTGGCCAGCGTGGTCTTGCCGGCGCCGCTGGCACCGACCACCGCCAGGCGTTCCCCGGCCGGCACGGCGAGGTCGACACCGTGCAGGACCTCATGGCCGGCCCCGTAGGCGAATCGGACGTCGCGCAGGTCGATCGACGGCTCGGTGAGGACCGTCTCCTCCCGCTGCTCCGGCAGCGGCACCCCGGCGACACCGACGAGACGGGACAGTGCCGCGCCCGCCTCCTGCACCATGTCGATCATCATCAGCACCATGTTGACCGGTTCGAACAGGCGGCTGAAGTAGAACGCCGCGGCCGTGGCCGCGCCGACCGTCACGGACCCGTCCCGGACCAGATAGAAGCCGGCGACCAGGACGGCCGCCACGCCGATGGCCTCGGACAGGTGCATCCGGCCCCAGAAGCGCGTCCGGAAGCGCATCGCCCGGAAGGAGCAGTCCATCGCCTCCTCCGACCGCCCCGCCATCAGCCGCAGGTGGTCGGGACCGAGCCGGAAGGCCCGGACGGTGTCCGCGCCGCCAACCGAGTCGAGCAGCTGCTGGGCACGGGCGCCCTCGGCCACCCGCTGGGCGGCGAACACCGGTCCCGATCGCCGCAGGTACCACCGCAGCGCGTAGAGGTCCGTCGGCACGGCCAGCAACGCGACGGCGGCGAAACGCCAGTCGATGACCGCCAGGCCCACCGCCGTCATCCACACCAGGAAGACGGACATGGCCAGCGTCGGCACGATGTTGCGGATCGCCGTCGTCACGACCTCGACGTCACCGCTGATCCGCGCCACGAGGTCGCCGGCGCCACTGCGCTCCACCGCGCCCGAGGGCAGGTGCAGCGCCCGCTCGACCACCTCCTCCCGTAACGTCGCCAGAACGGGCTCGGCGACGAACGCGATCAGCGTCCTGGTCAGCACCTGGAAGACGCCCGTGGCGACCGCGACGAGCACCAGGACCTGGACCGGCCAGACGATCGCCCCCCGGTCACCCTCGATCGCCGCGTCGATCACCCATCCGAGGGCCCGCGGCGTGACCAGCTGGACAGCCGCGCCGACCGCCAGCGCCAGGACCGTGAGCACCGCGAGGTACCAGCGGGGCCGCAGCAGGCGGAGCGCGTACCGCCAGGTCTCGCCTGCTCCCGCCTTCGGGAGGAGACCGTCCTCGGGCTCCGGGCCCGCGGACGGGCCTGGGCGGCGCCTCATGCGAGCACCAGCTCGCGGTAGCGGGGGTGCGAGCCGACGAGCTCCTCGTGGGTCCCCTCGGTTGTGATCACGCCGCCGTCGAGCACCACGACACGGTCGCAGAACGACAGCACGGCGGGGCTCGAGGTCACGCAGACCGTGCTCGCGCCGTCGCGCAGCTGTCTGACGCCCTGCGTGATCTTCAGCTCGGTGAGCGAGTCCACCGCGGTCGTCGGCTCGTGCAGCACCAGCACGGGGACGTCCGCCGCCAGGGCCCGGGCAAGGGCGACCCGCTGGCGCTGACCGCCGGACAGCGACACCCCCCCGTGCAGGAGCCGGGTCCGCAGGCCCTCGCTGAGCACCTCCTCGAGGTCGTCGAGCCCCGCCGCCGCGACCACCGGGCCCAACTCCGCCCCGGGCGCCGCGGAACGGATGTTGTCCGCCACCGTCCCCTCGAACAGCTCGGCGTCGTGCGGGGCCACCAGGACGACCGATCGGGTCTCGTCGGGGTACAGCTGCGCGACGGACTCACCGTCGAGCAGGACGGTTCCGGTCTCGGGGTCGGCGTCGCGGGCCAGGACCGCCAGCAGGGCCGCCGCCTCCTTCGGATCGGAGGCGACGATGCCGACGAACTCGCCCGCCGCCACCTCCAGGTCGAGACCGCGGATGGTGCCGGCCGAGAAGCCCTCGAAGCGGAGGCGCCCGGGGCCGGCCGCCGTGGCCTGGCGGGTGCCGCCGACCGCGTGGGGGGCGTCGAGGATCGCGGCGATGCGACCGGCCGAGGCCAGCGACTGCGCGCGCTGCGAACCGAAGCCGGTGATCCGGTTGAGGGGATCGACGAGGAACTGCGCCAGGCCGACCGCGGTGATCAGCGCGCCGATGCTGATCGACCCGCCGGCGGCCAGCCGCCCCGCCACCAGGGTCACGGCGGCGAGCAGACCACCGGCCAGCACGACGGCCACCGCCCGCACGGTCGACTCCGCGGCCGCCGAGCGCAGGGTCGCACCCAACGCCTCCCGGCTGGCCGACCGGTAACGCGCGACGGCGGGACGCTCACCACCGAAGCCCTTGAGGACCCGCAGGCCGGCGATCAGGTCCGCGGCCAGGCCGGTCGCCGCGGCCATCTTCGCGCGTTCCGCGGCGCTGCGGTGCTCCAGCGGCCGGCCGAGCACATGCGTGATCACCAGCAGCAGCACCGAGCCCGCGGTCACGAGGGCGGTGAGCGGCAGGGAGAACCGGACGAGGGCGACCACGGCCACGCCGACTCCCGCGAAACCGGAGATGGCCATCGCGGTGGCGTAGTTCAGCATGCCGACCTTCAGGGCGTCGCCGGTCGCCAGAGAGACGAGCTCGCCGGGCATCCGCTCGGCCCCGGCGGCGCCGCGTGGGTCGAGAACCCGTTCGGCCAGCAGCATCCGCAGGTCGTGACCGGCCCCCTGGGTCGCCCGCAGGTTCGCCCGGAAGCCCCACCTCATCGCGCAGGTCAACACCACGAAGAGCCCGAGGAGCGCCGCCAGCCACCACAGCATGGACGGGCCGTCCCCGGTCGCGACCGCGCGGTCGACGGCGAGGCCGATCGTGACCGGCACGAGTGCCTCGGCCACCTGGTGGCACGACAGGAAGAACGACGAGGCGCCGAGGTGGCGAAGCTGGCCCCTTCTCGCCCGGCGCAGGATCGACGCGGCCGTGTGGGTCTGACCGGTGGAATCAGGTGCCACCGCCGCGTTCACGGAGCGTTCCACCCAGCGCCATGAGTTCCTCGCACCGCGCGCGCGGGTTCTCTTTCCTCCCGCTGCCGGGCATACAGCCGGGACTGTTTGGTCGGCAGGTTCTTCCATAACAGGTCTGGCGGCTCGACCACGTTGCCGTCAATGCCCACCAGGACCGGATCGTCCCACTTAATTTTTGTCTCCTCGGCCGTCGGATCGGGAAGCCGTCGGCGCGCGCATCGAATCAGCGGGAACTGTGATCGCACCTTTCGACTTCCCCATACTTGTACGCTTCGCGGCCGTGACCGTCTCTGCATCTACGGCCAGATAGCCAACACAAACGGCCAACATCAACACACGGATCCGGGCGCAGGCCGCCGACCTGCACATCCAGCGCGGCCGACGGCCAGACTGATCGCCTTCCGGCGCGCGACCGTGACCGGTAGACCACAGCAGGCCCCGTTTGTACACTCTCGACCATGACCGCCTCCGCACATTCCGCCAGGAGAGCGCCGGAAACGGCCAGAGCCAGCCTGGTCGATGTGCGCCGAGGGGGGCAGGCCCTCGGCGGCAGCTACCTGTACGAGGGCGAGCGGCTCGTCACCGGCTGGCACTCACACGACCTGCACCAGATCGAGTACGCGGTCGCGGGCGTGGTCGAGGTGGAAACCGCCACCGCGCACTACCTGCTGCCGCCGCAGCAGGCCGCGTGGATTCCCGCCGGCCTCGAGCACCAGGCCACCATGAACACGGCGGTGCGGACGGTGTCGGTGATGTTCGACCCGCGGCTCGTCCCGCATCCCGGAGACCGCGCCCGCATCCTCGCGGTGGCGCCACTCATCCGCGAAATGATGATCTACGCCCTGCGGTGGCCGATCGCCCGGGCGGAGCACGACCCGGTGGCCGACGGCTTCTTCCACACGCTCGGCCACCTCGTGTCCGAGGCACTCGACCACGAGGCGCCACTCAGCCTGCCGACCTCGACCGACCCGATCGTGTCGGCGGCCATGGCCTACACCCAGAACCATCTCGACTCGGTGACGGTCGGTGAGGTGAGCCGGGCCGTCGGCGTGTCCGAGCGGACGCTGCGCCGCCAGTTCCGCTCGACGCTCGGCCTGTCGTGGCGCAGCTACCTCCTCCAGGCCCGCCTGCTGCGCGCGATGGCGCTGTTCGCCGTGCCCGGGCAGTCGGTGCTGGAGGTCTCGACGGCCGTCGGCTTCGACAACGGCAGCGCGTTCGCCCGCGCGTTCTCCCAGTACTGCGGCGAGACGCCGTCGTCCTACCAACGGCGGATAAGCACCGCGCCGCAACCATTGACCGTGTCCGGCACCGCGGCCGGGCAGCAGGCCTGACGCCGCGGCTCCGGCACGCCCGACGGCTCCGGCCAGCCGGGGCGAAACTGAAAAGCCGGCAGCGCCTCCCGCATTTCACCCGGCTGCCCGGGCGACCGAGATGACGGCTATTAACGCCTCTCGTGCGCCCTTTTCGATTCCCGATCGGGGAGCATCCCAGATGCCGCGGCCCATTCGGCGCCAGACATCCCAAGTGCGACCTTGAGTTCGCATTCCGGCGGCGCTTCAACGCCATCCGAAGCAGCTGGGGTAGCGTTCGCTGCGCGCCTTCAGGCGCGTCAGGAAAACGACCACCGAGAAGGGGATCCAAAGAAAATGATCCAGCAGCAGGAGCAGCGCCAGATCGAGCAGCAGCGGCGCCAGGTGGAGCAGCAGCTGCGCCAGAACTGGCGGCAGCTGCGCTACCGCATCCTCGACCAGTTCGGCCAGGTCAGCACGGCGGACCTCGACGCCGCCACCAACATCAACGACCTCGTCGCCCGTATCGCGGACAAGACGAACCACAGCGAGCGGTACGTCGAGAACCGCCTGCGCGAGCTGTCCGGTGTCGCGGCCAACCAGGGCGGCCTGTTCGTCTGAATGGACTGTCCAGCGCATCTCGGCGCTGGACAGCCGGGCGATCGGCAGCGCCAGCCGTCCGACACCCCGCGGTAGAGGAATGCCAGGCCGGTCAGGACTCGGCACATCCTGGGGGAACGTGACGTAAGCCGGCACCCCGCCCGAACTTCGATCGCTACTCGGCGCGTGCTCTCACTCCGCCGCGCCGAGTAGTGACCGAAACTCGAGAAGATCGTCCATCAGCTTGATGTTCTCCGGGGTCCTCGGGAGCTGACGCAGCTCCTCGAGGATCACGTCCGTTTCCTCCATGGTGGGAACATCATTGATCGACTCGACCAGCCTGACGATGTCCGTCATGGGAATACCACTCTCCCGCCGTTGTGACGCGGATGGGCCGACCCGGTACCACACCACCGGATGTCACGCAAACCAAGAGTCGCACACGGCGATTCACCGGAAGTTAAGCTCCGGGCTCCTTCCGTGTTAAATGCCCCTCTGGAACCGCTTCGGCACGGTGGGCTACATCTCGCCCGCAGTGCCAGAGCCGGTAGCGGCAAGGCCGCTACCGGTCCGCTGGCCGCGCGCTACCTGCGCCAGGGACCCTCGTCGCACCCGGTTCACCCGGCCGTGTGATCCGCGGCGGCGTCCCGGTAGCCAGCTCCGAGAGCCCGCGGCCCGAGCGGCCCGCGCCAGAGAAAGGCTCCAGTTCATGCCCATCGATGTGTCGCAGTACGCCGGCGTCTCCGCGACCGACTACCTGCTCGAGCTCGTCGACCTGTTCGAGAACTCGAACATCGGAATCATGGTCACGGGCTTCGACGGAACCGTGCGCCGGGCGAACCGGGCGCAACACCGGATCGCGGACTGGCCCGACGCCAGCTCGTCGCCCTCCGGGCTGTCGGCCAGGGCGCTCCTGGACGCCGCGACCTGGGACCGGCTCACGGCCACCGCGGCCGACGGGTACGCGCTCCACAACGTGCCGGTCACGGTCCGCCGGGCCGACGGCTCGACCGCGGACTGCCTGCTCGACGTCAACGGCGAGCCGGACGGCGGCATGCTCCGCATCGTCACCCGGCCGGCGTTCCAGGCGTCCCTGCCGGGGCCCGACAGCACCGACGCGTCGGAGTGGCACCGCGAGTGGGACCAGGCCGACGTCTCCCCGCTCGTCGAGCCGCTCGACGAGGCGGGCGTCCAGTCGCTGACGAAGGAGCTCGACGATCTCTTCGAGCTCCTGCCCGTCCCCGTCCACGCGATGGCCCGCACCGCCGAGGTGCGGCGGACCAACCAGGTTCACCTGCGGTTGCTCGGCTGCGAGGACGAACCGGCGCGGTTCGTCGGCCAGAACCTCCTCCCGATCTTCGCGGTCGAGGCGGACCTGGTGGCGATGGGCGAGGCCATGACCGGCCAGAGTGGGATCGTCAACTTCCCGACCACGATCCGCCGGCTCGACGACTCACTCCTGCCGATGATCGTCTATTCGAGCATGGTGATGCGGGACGACGCCTTCGTCGGCACCCGCTGCTTCGTCTTCTTCGCCGACGCGTCGGACGCCCCCGACAGCGCACCGGCCGGCGAGCCTGCCTGAGAGCCGACCCCGCGGGGCCGATCAGTCGGGGCCCGTCAGGCGGGGTGGCCCGGTTCCATGTCGCGCACGTCCTGGAACCCCAGCTGGCGCAGCGGACCGTGGAACTCCCCCGCGACCGGATCGATCACGAACGCCGTGTGGTCACCGACCTCGACTGTGGTCATCACGGGACCGGCGAACCAGGCACGCGGACCCGCCAGCACCGGCATCCCGAACGGCCCACCCGACCAGCGACAGCGGGCGAACTTGTCGACCTCGTCGCCGGTGAGCTCGCCGAACAGCTTCGACAGCTCCCGGTCGGCGACGTCGAGGAGGTGCACGGCCAGGTGCGTCGCCCGCCGGGCCACGCCGAAGGTGTGGTTGCCGCGTGAGACGCAGACGAGGTAACGCGGCGGATCGATGCTGCACTGGGTGTGGAAGCCGACGAGGCAACCGCTGCGCTCACCGCCCGCCGCGGTGGTCACGATCGCCATCGGATAGCTGACGACGCTCACCGCCTCGTGAAACGCGCTCGGTTCGACCATGGATCGCCCAGCTCCTCTCCTGCCCAGGTACGGCATCTCCCGCCCAGGTGCGACGTTCCCGCCCCACACTGCCGGCCGCCGGGTCGGCCGGGTGCCTGGGACATTCCCAGAGATCAGCGCCTCACGCCCGTCCCGGCGGTCGCACGGCGCGCCCCGCCAGGCGCGCCCCGCGGCCGGGCCGCACCGGCTGCCTTCCGGACCCCGGGGCGGGCCAGCTCGACGACTGGGGTATCCCGATCGGGATCTGGTTCTGAGCCGTCCGCGAGCACGTGGCGTACCGTCGGGAACACTGTGGGCGTCGAGAACACGCTGGGCTCCGACAAGGCGATCCGGGCCGGCACGCCGCCACGGGCGGTGGTGATCGTGCACGACGTCACGGATGGGGCCGCCGTGGCCGAGATCGGCAGCGTCGGCGACCGGCTGCGCCACCACGGCATCGACTTCACCCTCGTCACCTCCGGCTCACCGCCGCCCTCGCCGCGGTCGCTGGACCTGGTCGTGGTCATGGGCTCGGACAAGTCCGCCTACGACGACACCGTGCCCTGGCTGCCGTCCGAGCTCGCCTACCTGCGGGCCGCGGTCGAGGCCGGGACACCGGTGCTCGGGATCTGTTTCGGCGGCCAGTTGCTCGCCCGCGCCCTCGGCGCCGCCGTGCGGCAGGCGCCGCGCCCCGAGCTCGGCTGGCGCTCGGTGACGACAGCGGCGCCGGATCTCGTCCCCGCGGGCCCATGGCTCGAGTTCCACTTCGACACCTTCGACGTCCCGCCCGGCGCCGAGGAGATCGCCTGGACCGCGGACGCCCCGCAGGCGTTCCGCTCCGGGCCGCACCTGGGCGTCCAGTTCCATCCCGAGATCACGCCGGCCAGTTTCGAGGGGTGGGTCCGCGGGTGGCGGGAGCAGGGGCTCGAGCCGTGGCTGCGCGGCCACGGCGTCGACGCCGCCGCCCTGCGCGCCGAGATCGCCACCCGGGCCGACGAGGCGCGGCACCGCTCGGACGCCCTCTTCGACGCCTTCTGGGCGAGCGCACGCACCACAGCCGGCCCCGGACGGCCCCGGACGAAGCGAGCCGGCCGTCCCGGCGCGACGGGTTCGGGGCATCGCGACGCGACGGGCTCCGGACGTCCCGGTGGCAGACCGTCGTGATCGCCACCCGCCCTTCAAGGGCCTACGCGACGACTTCGACCCGCGTGACGCGACCCGCGAGGGCTGACGCGCCGGACCAGCCTCATGCCACGTCGCCCCGGGATCCTCCCTGTCGGTACCTACGATCGCCTGATGTCGAAAGGCAGAGCGCGTATTCGCATCCGGTCGCGCAGCAGTGTGACAACCGCGCCTGCTACGCCACCCGAGGAGACAGGTTGGCGTCGACAAGCACCCTCATGCGGGTTCGGCGAGGGGGTAAAATTGCTGCCGGTCCGGCGTCTGGTAGCTCCGGGTAGCGCCATATGATGGCACTGTGAATCTCAAGGAGTGGGCGGCCGCGCGTGGAGTGGGTTACTCCACCGCGCGGCAGTGGTTCCTTGACGGGAGGCTCCGGTGCCCGCGCGCAAGGTCGGCGGGCTGATCCTCGTCGAGGAGCCCAGCCGGCCCGCCGCGAAGGTGGTGGTGGTGTACGCCTGCGTGTCGTCCGCCGACCAGCGTGGCGAGCTGGACCGGCAGGTCGCCCGGGTCGCCGCGTGGGCGGGCGAGCAGGGCATCCCGGTCGGTCGGGTCGTGACCGAGGTCGGCTCCGCCGCCGCCGTGAACACCAAGGCGGCGCGGTGAACACGAAGGTCTTGCGGGCGTACCGGTTCGCTCTCGACCCGAACGGCGCCCAGCGTGCCGCGATCCGCCGCCACGCGGGCGCGGCACGGTTCGCTTTCACCTGGGGGCTGGCTCGGGTCAAGGCAGCGCTCGCGCAGCGCGACGCCGAGAGGTCCTACGGTCTCGACGGGGACGCGCTCACCCTGGTGCCGTGGACGCTGCCCGCGCTGCGCCTGGCCTGGAACACGGCCAAGAACGACGTCGCCCCCGTGCGTGGTGGCCGGAGTGCTCGAAGGAGGCGTTCTCCGCCGGCCCGGACCATCTCGCTCGGGGCCTGAAGAACAACACCGACTCCCGCAGGGGGAAGCGGTGCGGCTGCTCGGCGTGACCGTCTCCCGCACCGCGGACCGCTGGCACGTCAGCCGCTCGCCCGGTCGCTGCGCACGTTGCGCCACCAATCCCGCGCCTACGCCCGATCGAAGCCCGGTTCCACCGGCCGACACACACACGCCGCCACGCTCGCGCGTATCCACGCCCACGTCGCCCACCAGCGGCGCGACGGGCTACACACGCTCACCACACGGCTCGCCACGAACCATGATGTCGTGGTCGTCGAGGATCTCCACACCGCGGGGATGGTCCGTAACCGGCGGCTTGCCCGCGCGGTCGCGGACACCGGGATGGGTGAGATCCGCCGCCAGCTCGCCTACAAGACCCTCTGGTACGGCTCGCGGCTGGTCGTCGCGGACCGCTGGTACCCGTCCTCGAAGACCTGCTCCGGCTGTGGCTGGCAAAACCCACACCTGCGACTGTCGGACCGCACGTTCACCTGCCAGTCCTGTGCGCTGGTGATGGACCGTGACACGAACGCCGCGGTCAACCTGAAGAACCTCGTCGCCGCCAGTACATCGGAGACGGAAAACGCCCGTGGAGCCGACCGTAGGACCCACCCCGGTGGGCAGGTGGCCACGAAACGGGAACCCGGCACCCGCATCAGCGGGCCAGGCCGGGGGTGCCCCGCCGAGAGGCGAGGCGGCATGACGCGCTACCTGGCGTCCCCATGCAACGGCAGCTCACGTTCGCTCACTGCCGCGGCGGCATACTCCAGGGCGGCCAGGACGTCAGCACGCTCAAGATAGGGATAGTCGGCAAGGATCTCGTCGATGGTGCGGCCGGCCGCAAGCTGCCCGACCACGGCGCTGACTGTGACCCGCATGCCCCTGATGCAGGGCAGGCCGCCCATCCGCGCCGGGTCAACGGTGATCCGTTCAAACGCCATGCCGCCATGCTAACGGCGCATGTTCAGGTCGACTCCGTGCGCGCGTCCAGGGACCACACGGGGTAGCGAAGGCGCAGCGGGATCTGGAGCGGTCCGACAGGCCCGCGATACTGGACGTGCGACGGATCCGGTGCGGCGGCGCGGAGGGGGCAGTGATGGCGGACGTCCCCCCGGGAGTCGAACCGCTGGAGGAGGGCGACCCGACCGAGATCGGCGGGTACGCACTGGCCGGCCGGCTGGGCGTGGGCGGGATGGGCACCGTCTACTTCGGCCACGCCGAGGACGGCAGGCCGGTCGCGGTGAAGGTCATCCGGCGGGAGTACGCCCGCGAGCCGGAGTTCCGCTCGAGGTTCCTGCGCGAGGCGCGGGCGGCGCGCCGGGTCGCGCGGTTCTGCACCGCGGAGGTGCTCGACGTCGACACCGACCGGCCCGAGCCCTACCTGGTCACCGAGTACATCGACGGGCCCACCCTGTCGGACCTCGTCCGGCGCGGCGGCCCGCTGCCGGCACCGGAGCTGGAACGGCTGGGGGTGGCGGTCGCCAACGCCCTGACCGCCATCCACAGCGCCAGTCTGATCCACCGGGACCTGAAGCCGAGCAACATCCTGCTGTCCTCCTCCGGGGCCCGGGTCATCGACTTCGGCATCGCCCGGGCGCTGGAGTCCAGCACCACGTACACCCGGCAGGGCCTCGTCGGCACTCCGGCCTTCATGGCGCCCGAGCAGGCGCTGGGCCAGTTCCTCACCCCCGCCGTCGACGTCCACGCCTGGGGCGGGGTGATGCTCTTCGCCTCGACCGGGCGGATGCCCTACGGGGACGCGGTCACCCCGGTGATCCTCTACCGGGTCGTACACGAGGAACCCGACCTCACCGGGGTCGGCCCCGGGCTGCACGCGCTCGTCCAGGACGCGATGAGCAAGAATCCGGCGGCCCGTCCCACGACGGCGGACCTGCTCCGGCGGCTCACCGAGGGCGGTGACGGACGGGCCGCCACGGTTGCCACCCGCCCGGGTGCCCGCCCGGCGGCCGGCGGCAGCGACGGCAACGCCGGTGGCCGCGACGGCCGTCGCAGCGGCGGCGGCACGGCAGATCATCCCGGTGCGGGCGACGCGGCGTGGTCGGCTCCCGACCCGGTGACCCGCCCGCTCGGCGCGGACCGTCTCACGCCGCCGAGCCGGGCCGCGCCGTTCCCGACGGCGGGCGGTCCCGATCCCGATCCCGGCCGGAGTCTCCCGCCCGCTCCGGTCACGGGCCGGGCCCAGCCGGCGTGGCGATCACCGGCGGCGCTGGTCGCCGCGATCGTCTCCGCCGTACTGGTGCTGACCGTCGGCACGGCGGTCCTGCTGGACCCATTCGGCCTGCGCGGGGACGGCACCCCCGCCGCAGCCGGGTCGCCCACGAGTGATCCCGGTGCCGCCCCGGGCGGCACCCCGACTGGCTCCGGCACGGCTGGGCCCGGCACGCCGATCACGCTCGCCGACTACCGCGACCAGGACGCCGCCGTTGTCACCAAACGGCTGCGTGAGTCTGGCCTGACCGTGCGGACCGCGTCCCGCCAGAGCGGGACGAGTCAGCGGGGCCGGGTGCTCGACACCGAGCCGCCGGCAGGCTCCAGCGTCAGCCCGGGCAGCACCGTGCTGCTCCGGGTCGGCGACGGTTCACAGGCCGAGGCCCGCGGCTGGCGGGTCTTCAAGCGGTACGCGGGCTCCAGCCCGATCAACGCGAGCCCGATCATCGTCGTCAACCCGGCCGGTACCGAACGCCAGATCGGCACCGGCGACAACCCGGTGCTGGCTCCGGACGCGAGCCGGGTCGCCTACACCGGGCCCGACGGCGAGATCCTCAGCGTCCGGCCGGACGGCACCGACTCCCGCCAGATCACCGACGAACCGGACGGGTCGTCGGACCACGCGGCCTTCTCTCCTGACGGCCGCACGGTCGCGTACACCCGCAACATCGGCGGGGTGTTCCTGGTCGGCGCCGACGGTTCCGGCCGCCGCCGGATCAGCACCGTCCGCGACGCTTACGAGCTGTCCTGGTCCCCGGACGGCACCCAGCTCGTGTTCCGGCGCGGCAACGATCAGTCGCTGCACATCCTGGCCCTGGACGGGTCTGTGCGGAACCTGACCGGATCGCCGGTGCCCGGGGCCGCCGCGGTCGAACCGGCCTGGTCCCCTGACGGCGGCACGATCGCCTTCAGCACCTCGGCGGGCGGCATCTACCTGATCAGCCCGAACGGTGGCGACGCCCGCCAGGTCGCCGGCCCGGGCACCTGGCACCCGAGCTGGTCCCCCCAGGGCTCGCTCGTCTTCGTTCAGGACGACGGCGTCGGTGACTTCTTCGCCGCCACCGGCCCGGTACACGTGATGAACCCGGACGGGACCGGGAATCGGGCGCTGGGCGGACAGCCGGCCAGCAGCGTGGTGCGGTGGGCGCCGTCGGCTCGGCAGTGACCGTCCGGGAGTTGCGGACCGCCGCCGGGCACAGGCCGCGACCGCGGCGGCGTCAGGAATCCGCGTCAGGTCCGCGTGGGCCAGGGCCGCGGTGTCCGCGGTGATCTCGCCGGCCATGGCGGCTCACCGCAGCACATTGGCGACCTCCACCGGCATGAGTTGACGTCCTCCCCCGCGTGGTGAACGCCGGGGATTCCAACTCCTACACACCCGCCGGAAGGGGGGCGCGGTGTTGAGGTTCGCGGTTCACGGGCACGGCCAACCAGCGTGAGCCTGCTCGACCTTCGACGCGAAGGCCACATGGCCGGCCGGTCGACGTTCGCCTCCTGAACGATGTTGCTCAGGACGTAGTTGCCACCATGACCGTTCACCAGCACCAACACGCCGATCCCCGAACGGCGAAGCGACGCGGCGACGTCGCGGATGACCGCGGTCAACGGACGACGTGCCGCGCTTCGGTCGGCACGCCACGCGTTGGTGGGAGGAAGTGCGCCCAGGTCGGGGCGCACTGACGTTGGCGAGCTCTAATGAAGTTGAACCCGAGGCCGGTGACAGGGTGTCGCCGGCTCCCACGTGGCCACCGCCGCCAACCAGTCAACGGTCGGATACCCGACGGCCAGGTCCGGTTCGTAAGAGGCACCCACCCGCTCGGGGCGTTACTGAGGTGGGCCCGGGCCGGAGCGGACCGAACCCACCTCGGCCGCGGAAAGGCCCTCAGCCGTCGCGCTTCTGGATGCCGTTCGCCATCACGACGCCGTTGGGATGCGTCGAGGTGCGGCACTTGACGGTCGACATGTAGGCCGTCGCGCGCGGCGCGTACCAGGTGCCGTACAGCGTCGACGCGCTCCAGTTGCAGCGAGCCCACGCCCTGTAGGTGCCGTAGCCCTTGTGGCACCAGGCCCAGGCTGTGCCATTCTCGTGGTCCGTGTGACAGTCATAGGGAGGAGAGGGCTCGCGGGCCTCGGCGGGCGACACCAGGGCCACGCCAGCCACACTGAAAGCGAGCGCGAGGGCGGCCAGCGCGGTCACGAATATCYGGCGCATAGATCTGGATTCCTTCGTCATCGGAATGGGTGGCGAATCTTCATCCGCCTGCTGCCCCCCCAGCCGGCCAGACTATAACAGCCTGCTCGCGACTGCGAGAGTATGCGTCCAGAATCCGAGAGCCCACGGATTGGTGCCGTTTGGCCGGCGCGACCAAAGAGTAGTTCACAATTTCGCTTCCATAGTGGCGGCACAGTTGATTCAAATCGTTCACCATGGTGGYACAATACTTCGATCACTTCACCCCATTGGAGCACGCTTCCGTCCGCCAGCGGCGAGGTGCCAGGGCCGGTGAGCTGCGCGGAAAGAGCCGGGACGACTGCCGCCGACAACCGCGTCTCAGCGACGAGCACGCAATGCCAGTGAGATGAGCGGGTTCGCTGGTGGTTGACTGCCTCGGTTGTTGGTCACGGTAGGTGACGCCGGGGGGCGGTCGGGCGGGGGTGACACGCCCGGCTGTGTGGGGGATGCCCGGGATGCGGGACTTTGTGGGGGACTCCAGGTAGGGAGCGGGTTGTCGAAGCCATACCCCTGTCCCTGGAGTCCTGGTGTCTTTCTACTCGCCTGTCTCGTTGTCGGTGTCGTCCGGGTCCGTGGAGGGCTGGCCGGCGGAGCTGGGCTCGGGGATGGTCGCGGTGCGGCTGGCGGATCTGGCCTGGCCGGGGCGGGTGGGGGCCGATGGCCGTTCGGCGCTGGTCGTGGCGGCGGGTGGGCCGGTCCGTTCCGGGGAGCTGGTCGTCTTTCTGAAGCCGGTGGCCGTGGCGGCGGCGGTCGTGCGCCGTGACGGGCGGGTCCAGGCCGCGGGCCGGCCGGCGGGCCACGCCCGGCTCGGGGTGGTTGAGACGGCGCTGGACGCGCTGACCGGCCAGGACGGCACGATCGATCGGCTCGCCGCCGGCGTCGAACTGGGCGGCCAGATCAGGGGCGGGGCGGGTGATGACCCCGGCGGCGGCGCTGCGGATGGTGCTGGTGGCCACGCTGATGCCCGGCGCCTCCCAGGAGGAGGTGCTGGCGACGCTGTTCGGGGACCTGGCCGGCGTGCCGTGGCGGGTCCCGTTCCAGGTCCCGACCAGCGCGGTGGCGGGCCGCGCTGGGCCCCGAGGTCGTCGAGCGGCTGCAGCGGCTCGTGCTGGCCGCGGTGGCTGGCGAGCATGAGGCCCCCGCGCCGGCGCCCCGGTCGCGGGCCTGAGCCTGGCGCTCGGCGCCATCGACGGCACCGTGACCCGGATGCCGGACACGGCGGCGAACCGGGCCCGTTTCGGGACGGCCCGCGACCCGGCACCGTTCCCGCAGGTGAGAACCCTGCTGGCCACCGACGCCGCGACCCGGGCGACGCTGGCGGTGGTGTCCGGCCCGTCCGGCGGCGAGAAGAGCCAGGCCGAGCAGGAACTGCTCGACCAGATCCTCGCCGCCTGGCCCGAGGTGTTCACGTTCGGCCGGCTCTGGGTCCTCGACCGTAACTTCCCGGGCCTGGACCGGCTCCGCCGCCTGACCGGCACCACGCATGTGCTGGTCCGGCTCAAGGCAGACCTGACCGTCACCCCGGTCGTCCGGCTGCCCGACGGCTCCTTCCTCGCCGACCTCGGCACCGGGACGAAGAAGCTACGGCTACGGGTCGTCGAGTACCACGTCACCCTCGCCGACGAGCCCACGCCCGAACTGTTCGCCCTGGCCACCGACCTGCTCGACTGGCAGGCCTGGCCCGCGCCCGCGCTGGCCGCGGCCTACCGGTGGCGCTGGGACGGCTCCGAGACCACGCTGCGCGAGAACAAGTCCCTTCTGCACGGCACCGGCCCGTCCACCGGCCCGATCCTGCGCTCCACCACCCCGGAACTGATCGCCCAGGAACACGCCGCCTGGACCATCACCACCAGCCTGCTGCGCGCCCTGCTCCGCCAGGCCGCCGCCAGCGCCACCCCGGCCCGCCGCGGCCGACGAGCCGGACAACCCGTGGCGCCCCGCGAACTGTCGTTCACCGCCGCCCGCCGCGCCGCCGTCGCGACCATTCGGTCCGGCGCCGCCACCGCCAGCCTCCCCGACAGACTCGTCCAGGACCGCCACCAGCAGGTACTGGCCGACCTCGGCCGCCACCGCCACACCATCGACCGCAACCGCCACCGCGACCGCAAGGCCAAAAGCCCCCGGCCGTTCCCCGCCGCCGGACCCACCCTGCCCACCCGCACCGCCGCCAGCCGAGTCAACATCGCCGCATAAGTCACTCACCGTCACCAGCAGCCGGGGCAGTCAACCGCCAGCGATCAAGCGGAAGTCGCTGGCATTGCTCAGGCGACCCGCACACCGTCTCGCCACAATCACGAAAGAAGACATACACTTTCTGAACAGCGAGATTATCCACCTGTTACGTCACGCTCTCAAACAGCGGTCCGCCTGGCGGCGGACCGCATGCCCCTGCCCCGCTCCGCGGGAGACCGGATTCCTCCCCGGCCTGAAGTCCGGGAGCTCCGGTGATCCGCCCAGGTGCCGACCTGCCCGCTGTCGACGAGTGCCGCGACCACGAAGCCGGAGTCGACGACGAGGGTCATCGCTGGTCGGCGTCGCGGTGGCCGAGAATCGACTCGACCGACAACCTGCTGCCGACACGCTGCTTGCGATCGCGGACCCGCGCGAGCAGCGCCTCCGCGGCCGGCCGCCGGGCCAGCTCGATCAGCTGGGAGCGTACGTACTCCTGGAGCGAACGACCGCTGAGCGCGGCCCGTGCGGCAAGCTCGTCGCGGGTCTCGTCGGGGACGTCCCGAACGGTGATCGCCGTCGACATAGCAGCGTTATGCTGCGGCCAGCAGCACAATGCCAAACGCCTGGGCATGAGTCATGACGGAGCCCGGCGGCGCGCGGGGGCCGGGCTCCCGCGCGCCGCCGGGACGTGCCGTCCCGCGCCGCTCGAATCCGTTCGGCTCAGAATCCGTTCGGCTCGGTGAAGGGGCCGTCCGGGCCGTAGGCGGCGACCTCGGTGAAGATGGTCGCGCGCATCGCCGGGTCCTGCAGCGGACGCAGCGGCGAGGTGGCCGGCTTGTGATCCGCCCCGCGTTCCCAGGTCACGAACTCGGCCATGCTCGCCCACTCGCTGACGACGGCGAACTTCGCCGGCTCGGCGGCGGAGCGCAGCAGGCGGTTCCCGAGCAGGCCGGGCGTGCCCACCAGCTTGGAGCTGATCTCGTGATAGGCCCGCTCGACCGCGCCCGGATCCTCCGGCGGGTCGATCGCCCACAGCATCACCCGGACGCGGCCGGTCACTCGGCCGCCGCGCCGACGAGGTGGGTGAGCACCGTCCCGGTGGCCATCGAGCCGCTGGCCCGCAGCGGGTGCAGGATCTTGCGGTGCTCCAGGTGCCCGGGGCTCAGCTCGAACTCCCGGAACTGCGGCTCGTCCACCCAGTCGCTGATGATGTAGTACGTGCTCGGCTCGTCCTCGGAGCGGATCAGCCACTGGCCGAGGTTCGCCGGGTGGCTGGTCACGCCGTCCCCGATCCGCAGCCAGGTCTGCTCGAACTCCTGCTCGCGGCCCGGGTGGATGTGCATGGTCAGCATGATGCGGAACGGCTGGGGGTGGCCCATCAGATTCCTCCGTCGACCGTGAAGGTGGCGCCGTTGACGTAGCTGGACACGTCGCTGGCGAGGAACAGGACGACGGCGGCGACCTCGTTGGCCTCGCCGAGCCGGCCCAGCGGGATGCGGTTGGTGTACGCGGCGCGCGCCGCCGGGGGCATGCCGGCCGCCTGGTCGGTCTCGATGACGCCCGGCGAGACCAGGTTCACCCGGATGCCCTTGGAGCCGAGCTCCTTGGACAGCGAGCGGGTGAGGCCGATCAGTCCCGTCTTGGCCGCCGTGTAGTGGGCGCGCAGCGGCACGCCGACGAGCCCGGCGCCGGACCCGATGTTGACGACCGTCCCGGAGTCGCCGAGCAGCGGCAGCGCACCCTGGGTGACGAGGTGGGTCGCGGTCAGGTTGGTGGTCAGCACCTGCGTCCAGGCGTCCAGCGGCAGGTCGGCGTACGGGATGTGGCTGATCGTCCCGACGCTGTTCACGACGATGTCGAGGCTGCCGCCGAGGTGGGTGCCGGCCGCTGACAGCAGCTCGGTGATCTGCGCGGGGTCGGCGACGTCGGCCTGCACCAGCAGGTGGTCGTTGCCGGTGTCCTTGAGCTCGCGGCGCAGGCTTTCGGCGTCCTCGGTCTGGCGCTGGTGGCCGACCACGACGGTGGCGCCGGCCTGGGCGAGCCCGAGCACGACGGCCCGGCCGATACCGCGCGTGCCGCCGGTGACCAGGGCACGCTTGCCGGCCAGGTCTGGGAACATCAGTGATCCTCTCGAAAGGTGAGTCCGGAACGTTCCGGTGGCCTTGGCCACCCGGGATCCCCCGGCGCGCCGACGGCGTCGTCAGCGCGCCGGAGAGGCAGGTCAGTCGGTGTCGACCGCCCGCAGGACGAGCGAGCTGTTGAACCCGCCGTGGCCGCGCGCGTTGACCAGCGCGACCCGGACCCGGCCCTCGCGCGGCGAGCGCACCAGGTCGAGGCCGTGGGCGGGGTCGGGCTCGTCGAGGTTGCCCACGGCGGGGATCACCCCGTCGCGGATCGACAGCAGCGCGGTCGCCGCGGCGAGGGCGGAGCCGCCGGCGCACAGCCGTCCGATGAGCCCCTGCGGGGCGGTGACGGGCACCGCTCCGGCGCCGAAGACGGCCCGGATGGCCTCCGCCTCCAGCGCGTCGAGGTCCGGTGAGCCGGCGCCGTCGGCGAACACGACGTCGACGTCGGCGGGGGTGAGCTCCGCGTCGGCGAGCGCGCGGCGCATCGCCGCGGCCAGCCAGCGCGAGTCCGCCGGCGCCTGCTCGTGGTGCGCGCCGTCGTGGGTGGCCGCGTAGCCGGCGATCTCGCCGTAGACGCGGGCGCCGCGGCGGGCCGCGGCAGCCGGGTCCTCGACGAGCAGGGTCGCCCCACCCTCACCGGGCAGGTAACCGTTGGCGCGGACGTCGAACGGCTTGTAGCCGTCCGCGGGGCTCGCCGCGGAGCTGACCCGGCCGCTGCTGAGGTGGCAGGTCAGCGCGTACGGCGTCAGCCCGCACTCGGCGCCGCCGGCGAGCACCGTGGGGGTGCCGCGCCGGATGGTGCGCCGGGCCTGGGCGAGGCTGTCGACGCCGCCGGCGCCGTCGGAGACGAGGACGCCTGACGGGCCCTTGAGCCCGTGCCGGATCGAGGTCTGGCCGGTCGTCGCCGCGTAGAACCAGGCGATCGACTGGTAGACACTGACCGCGGTGCGCCCGCGCGTCCACAGCCGGGACAGCTCCCGCTGGCCGAAGTCGTTGCCCCCCGAGCCGCTACCGAAGACCACCGACGTCTCGTACGGGTCGTGCTCGGCCGGGTCGTAGGCGGCGTCGGCCAGCGCCAGCTTGGACGCGGCCATGCCCATCCAGGTCCAGCGGTCGGTCTGCACGAGGTAGCGGTGGTCGACGAACTCCTCGGCGACGAAGTCGGGGACCTCGCCGGCGATCCGGGTGTCGTAGCGGCTCGCGTCGAACCGGGTGATCGGCGCGACGCGCAGCTCGCCGCGCAGCGTCGAGGCCCAGTAGGCGTCGAGGCCCACTCCGCTGGGCGCGATGACCCCGAGCCCGGTGATGACCGGCCGCACCGGGCCCGCGGCCCGGCCGACCGTACCGGCCGGCGCGGTGTCCAGGACGGTCATGCCCGGTCCGCCGAGGCCAGGACGATGGCCGACTGGAACCCGCCGAACCCGCTGCCGACCGACAGTGCCGCGTCCACTGTGTGGTCGCGGGCGGTGTTCGGGACGTAGTCCAGGTCGCACTCGGGGTCGCGGGTCGACCAGTTCGCCGTCGGCGGCACCACGTTGTGCTCGATCGCCAGGGCGCAGGCCGCGAGCTCGATGGAGCCGATCGCGCCGAGGGAGTGGCCGACCATCGACTTGATCGAGCTGACCGGCACCTCGTGGGCGTGGGCGCCCAGCGACCGCTTGAAAGCGGCCGTCTCGTGCCGGTCGTTCTGCTTCGTCCCCGACCCGTGGGCGTTGACGTAGTCGACGGCGGACGGGTCGAGCCGCGCCTGGTCCAGGGCGATGCGGATGGCCTCGGCCATCTCGACGCCGTCCGGGCGCAGGCCGGTCATGTGGAAGGCGTTGGACCGCGAGGCGTACCCGCCGACCTCACAGTAGATGCGCGCGCCACGGGCCCGGGCCGACTCCAGCTCCTCGAGGATCAGCACGGCGCTGCCCTCTCCCATCACGAAGCCGTCGCGGCTGGCGTCGAACGGCCGCGAGGCGTGCTCGGGGTCGTCGTTGCGGGCCGAGGTGGCGCGGATGGCGTCGAAGCAGGCGATGGAGATCGGCGAGAGCGGCGCGTCGGAGGCGCCGGCGATCACGATGTCCGCCTCGCCGTCGACGATGAGCTGGTGGCCGTAGCCGACCGCGTCGATGCCGGAGGTGCACCCGGTGGAGACCACGAACGACGGGCCGTGCGCGCCGAAGCGGCAGGCGATCTCGGTGGCCAGGCAGCTCGGCACGAGCGCGTGGTAGAGGAACGAGCTCGCGTAGCGCGGGTCGACCTCCCAGTGCTTCCCGCCGTCGCTGACGACCACGTACTCGTTCTCGAGCCGGGTGGTCGCCCCGACGGCGCTGCCCATGCTCACCCCGACGACCGGCCCGTCGCCCGGCTCGCGTTCGGTGCCGCCGACACCGAGGCCGAGGTCCAGCCCGCTGTCGGCCACCGCCTCCGCGGCCGCGGCCAGCGCGAACTGCACGAACCGGTCGTTGCGCGCGATCTCCTGGCGGGTGAGGCCGGCGGCGAGCGGGTCGAAGTCGCATTCGGCCGCGACCTGTGACCGGAACGGCGACGGGTCGAAGAAGGACAGCCGGCGGGTGGCGGTGCGGCCGTCTGTGAGCAGGGTCCAGAACTCTTTGCGGTTCGAGCCACCGGGGGCGACGACGCCGACCCCGGTCACCGCGGTGCGGCGCGGACCCCCGTCCCGTGACGCCGGCCCGTGAGCGTCGTCCGGCCGCGACCGCTGCGTGGGTTTGTTCACTGCTGCGACTGCTCAGGTAGCGGCTCGGTGTCCACGTGCCCGAGGTCGGGCCGCGGCGCGAGCGGGCTGAGGTGGAAGACGAGGAAGGCCACCTCGTCGCCGGTGTTCACGATCCGGTGCCGCATGCCGATCGGGATGAGCAGGCCGTGCTCGGCGGGCAGCGCGGTGTGCTCGCCGTCGAGGCGGGCGGTGACCGCGCCGCTGACGCAGTAGAGGAACTCCTCGGAGTAGGGGTGCCAGTGCTCGGTCACCACTTCTTCGGGCTGCAGGGTGAGGGTGCCCAGGAACCCGGACTTGGCGCCGACGGTCGCCGGGGACAGCAGCGTGCGGATGTCACCGCCGCGGCGCCGGTTGGCCGGCACGTCGTGGATCGAGAGGACCTTGGGGACCGTCAGGGGCGCGGGGGTTGCGATGCTCACCGTTATCTCCTCAGACCTGCTCGGGAACCTGGACCTGGTCGGCCGCCGGCGCGGCGGCGCGGGCCGCCGCCTCGACCTTGCCGCGGATGGCCGCCTGCTCGCGTGGTGTATTCGTGTTGATCCGCTCGGTCATCTGCTCGGTCGTCACCGGCGCCGTCGGGCGCATCTTGAAGTCCTGCACCCAGCGCATCCGGGTGCCGGTGCCCTCGGGCAGGTACGTCCACTCGATGTGCATGTACTCGAAGGGCCCCGTCTCCACCCGGTAGGCGCGGACCTTGTGGTTCACCGGGTCGAGGGTGCGCTCGGACACCCAGCTCCAGGATGTCCCGTTCTCGTCCGGGTGCATCGTCAGCCGAAACTTGAAGGTGTTCTCGGCCTTCTCGAGGATCTCGACCGAGGCGTACTCGGTGAACAGCGACGGCCAGGACTCCAGGTCGTTCGTCATGGACCAGACGAGGTCGATGTCGGCATCGATGAAGATCGAGTTGTCGGTGTGCCCGCTCATGTGTTTCTCCGGTTCGCTCACTGGAGGGGAATGGTCTCGGCCTGGAGTCTCAGGCGACCTCGGACTGCAGGAGCGCGCTGTTCACCGTGGTGAGGATGTCGGCGAGGGTGTATCCCTCCGGCGCCTCGTTCGGCAGGTCGACACCGAACCGCTCCTGTACCTCGGCCTGGAGCTGCAGGTAGGCGAGCGAGTCCAGACCGATGTCGGTGAACGTCACGCCGAGTTCGGTCGGACGGTCCTCCGGCGGCAGGCCGGCCTGCTCCACGAGGAAGTCGAGAAGCTCGTCGGCGGTCCACTGCAGGGGCATCTGCGTTCCCTTCTCACCATTCCCGCGTCCGCGGGATACGGTTGTGACATCAATCTCTGAAACTCGGGCAGCCTGAAAGCTCGAAAGACAGCGCTCCGGAGACCGGGCGGCCTGAACCCAGGGCACCCGAAACCACGGTGACCTGCGTTCGGGGGGGCTGGGAGCGGACGGCCGGCGGACCGCCGGCCGCGGGCGCGCGGACCCGGCCCGGACAGCGGCGTCCGAGGCTCGGGCAGGGCGGCCTGCGGGCATGGCGGGGCCACCAGCCGCGCGGGGCGGATGGCTGCGCATGCGACGAAGGTCGGGACGGCCCGTTCGTCCTGCGGCGGCCGGCCGCGCGGAGGCGGAGCCCCGGGGCCGGCGCGGAACCTGGTCCCGCGCCGGCGCGGGCTCAGGGACCGCTCTGATCGGCCACCCAGGTGTAGAAGCTGTCGGCCATCGCGTCCCGGGGGCCGCGCCAGGTCTGCGGGTCGTACGCCGCGATGTACTTCTCGAGCTTGCTGTTCACGTCGACGAACAGCGGGTGCTCCCGAACCGGCGGCAGCGTGCCGTTGATGTCCGCCCGGCTCTCGATGAGATGGAAGTACAGCCCGTGGAAACGGAAAAGGTCGCGCCGGGCGACGCCGACGAGATGTGGAAGCTCGCCGGCGTCCGACTCCGCGAAGACGTCGGCGACCGCACCGGCGTCTTCGGGGTTCATCCGGGCGACAATCAGCGTCCGCTGGCTGGTCGTGCGTTGGTTCGGAACCGAGCCGGATTCCGTCGGCACTCGATCTCCTCTTTCGCCAGTCACGATGAACAGGCTGCGCCGCGCGTGTTCGAACACGGCCGACCGCTACCGAAGGGCCGGATCGACCMGAAGGCACCGGCCATATCGGATGCGCTCGGCACCAACACGCGCAAGTGACCGGTCTCACGCGTTCGCCGGTCGGCGAAGCCACCTGGCCGGTTCCTGCTGTGGTGGTCCGCGCCAGTTATACGTAATTCCGGTTGCTCATCGGAATCATGCGGCCCATCGGAACTTCTGTCCGGCATTCCGGGTGGCAGGAAGTTGCCCTGACCATCTACTGCCAACGATCCGACCAACTGATCACAACGCGGTTACAACCAACCCCGCCGGGCCGCGACCGTCCCGGCCTGAAAGCGGCTACGGGCGTCCAGGCGGGTCATGAGGTCGGCGACCATCCGACGCACCGTACGGACGGACACCCCGAGATGGCGGGCCGCCGCCTCGTCCTTCACACCCAGGCTGAGCAGCCTTAAAAGCAGCCGCTCGGTGTCGTTCGGCCGGTCGTCCGCAGGGCTCTCCAGGTCGCCGTCGGCCTCCGCGGCCAGCGGCTCGGCGCTGTCCCAGACCTGCTCGAACAGCATCGTGACCAGGTTCGCCAGCGCGGGCGAGCGCACGATCAGCGCGTGCGGGTCGGTGCCGTGCTGCACGAACTGCACCAGCCCGACCCGGCCGTCCACGGTCGTCGCGTCGATGCGCGGGTCGTCGGCGAGCCGGGCCTCCAGGCCGTGCGAGGCGACCGTGCGGACGTAACCGACACCCGTCTCGTCGGTGCTGACCGTGCGTGGGAGGACGCTGCGCATCGCGACACCGCGCTGCAGCGCCCGCAGCTCGACCGGGAGAACCTCCGCGGTCAACGCCGGCGGGCGGCCGCGCCGGGTGTGCAGCGCGAGCACCTCCTTCTCGGCCCGGCCGACAAGGGTGAGCAGTTCGGCCCGGGCCTGGTCGGCGCTGTCGATGTGCTCGACCTCCGCGCCGTCCCCACCGGGCCGGTTGTCCAGGTACTCCGAGACGAACGTGCTCACCTGTGCCCGGGCCCGGACAAGCCGCTCGTGGCGGCGGATGAGCGCCTCGTGCTGAGCCTGGAGCAGATGCTCCAGACCGGCCTCCGGGTGGACGGCGACCAGGTGGCCGGGGTGTTCGGTGGAGGGCAACAGCAGTGACAACTCGACGAGCCGGTCCCGTGACCGGCGGACCGTGTCGTTCGCCTGCCCCACCGCCGTGGCCACCCCGTCGACATCCATGTCGGGATGTCTCAGCCACAACCGGTAGGCCGACAGCGTGACGTCGTCGAGACCGAGAAGCTCGAGCAAGATCCCCTTCCCAGGTCGAAGCGGATGGTCCGCGGGCGCTGGGGCGGCACGCGCGGTGTCGTTCACCGTGAGCCGGTCGGCAGCCCCGGTCGCTGACTCTCCGCGGAGACCACCTCCAGGGCGTGGCGGACCAGCGCGATGAGCGACTGGCGCACCGACTCCCGCTGGCGGGCGTCGCACAGCACCATCGGCCGGCGGGGGTCGAGGTCCAGCGCCGCGCGGATGTCCTCGCTGCGGTAACGGCGCGCGCCCTCGAAGTGGTTCAGGGCGATGAGGAACGGGATGTCACGTTCCTCGAAGTAGTCGATGGCGGGAAACGAGTCGGCGAGACGGCGGGTGTCGACGAGCACGATCGCGCCGATCGCACCCAGGACGAGTTCGTCCCACATGAACCAGAAGCGGTCCTGGCCGGGGGTCCCGAACAGGTAGAGAATCACGCTGTCGACCAGGGTGATTCGGCCGAAGTCCATGGCCACCGTCGTCGTCGTCTTGGACGCGACGGCGCTGGTGTCGTCAACACCGATACTCGCGGACGTCATCGCGGCCTCGGTGGTGAGCGGGGGAATCTCGCTCACCGCGCCGACGAACGTCGTCTTCCCGACTCCGAAACCACCGGCAACGATGATCTTGACCGGATGCGGCGCCGGTGTATCGGCCGCTCGGGTCCTAGAGAGCCTGGAGTCCACTGAGCACCTTTTCGATAATCGCCACGCTGGGGCGGTCCGACGTTCGTTCGGGCCGGTGCACACTCACCAGCCCGGCGTCGAGCATGTCGCCGACGAGCACACGTGCCACGCCGACTGGGAGGTTGAGTCGGGCGGAGATCTCGACGACGGACTGGAGCCGCTGGCAGAGCACCGCTATGGCACGCTGCTCCGGTTCCAGCGTGGTCGCGATGGCCCGCCCCTGCGGAGAGGTGGACACCAGGGCCACCAGATCTAGGGTCCGGTTACTGGGACGGGTGCGCCCCCCCGTGACGGCGTAGGGCCGCACCACCGGCCCGGCCTCGTCGTCGAACCATTCCTCATCCCCTGACACCGCGGTCCTCCTGCCTGGGATCGTCATTTGCCCGCGGTGGCCGCGTCACCGGTTCCAGCCCGTGGGGAACGGGCCGGAACCGGTGACGCGCCACCGCGCGTGCATTCGGACAGGTCCTAAATCGGCAGCGCCGACTGCATTTCGGCGCGAAGCTCCGGCGTCAGAAACTCACCCACCCTCGTCACCAGCAGCGCCATCTCGTAGGCGATGAGACCGATATCCGCGCCCGGGCTGCTGAGAATAGCCAGGCACGAGCCGTCACCGACCGCGGTGACGAACAGGAATCCCGCCTCCATCTCGACGATGGTCTGCCGAACGTTACCGCCGCCGAAGAACCGGCCGGCGCCCCGGGCGAGGCTGTTGAATCCGGACGCCACCGCGGCGAGCTGGTCAGCGGTGGCCCGGTCCATTCCACGCGAGGTCGCAAGCAGCAGACCGTCCGAAGAAAGCACGATCACATAGGTGACCTCGGGGACCTTCTTGACCAGGTTGTTGAGCAACCAGTTCATGTTCTCCGACGGCCCCAGCGGACGCATCAGGTTACCTTCCTCACATCATCTCCGTCATTGGACACCGTTCCGTCCTCGATCCCACGGCCGAAGTTGGCCTGGAAGGACGACATCATGCTGCGGATCTCCTCGGGTGAACGAGGGCCCGCGGCGAGCGCCGAACGGCCCGCGTCCGCGTTCTCCCGGCGCAGCTGCGGCGCCAGGTTCGCGCGCCGCCGCCGCTTGGGCAGGCCGAGCTCGTCGAGACCGTCGTCGGCGGACTCCTCCGCCGCGGCGGCTCCCGTGTCGAACGGGGGTGCCGCCGGCGGCGGGTTGGCCCCGGGGTAGGCGGAGCCCCCACCGGTGGACTGCCCCGGGTGCGACGACCGGGCCGAGCGGCGGAAGGCGCCGTCGCCGATGCCGCCGTCCTGGCGTCCGGGGTAGGCCTGTTCCGCCCCGCCGTACCCGTTCTCCCGCATGGGACGGCCGAATTCCTGGCCGCGGTCCGCGCGGGGCTCGCGGTAGCCGGTCCCGTCCCCGGCCGGGCCCTGCTGGCCCGGTGGCGTGTAGTCGGCGCGGGCGTAGTCGCCCGAGGCCCGCCCGGTCCGGGAGCGGGACGGCAGCCCGGCCCCGGGCTGGGAGTCAGCCGAACCGAAACCGTCACCCGAACCGAAGCCGTCACCCGAGCCGAAACCGTCACTCGAGCCGAAACCGCCGCCGGTCTCCTGCCCCTGGCCGCCGTCGTTCCCGGGACCGCCGTCGTTCCCGGGACCGCCGTCGTTCCCGAAGCCGCCGCCGGTGCCGAAACCGGACCGGCTGAACTCGGCGGTGTGGTAATCCGAGTCAGCGAAGCCACCCGATCCGTTGCCGGCCATGCCGTTGGCGCCGACATCGGTCGCGCCGCCACCGAAGCCGCCGGCGTAGCCGCCGCCGTCACCGAAGCCCGCGTCACCGTAGCCGCCGCCGTCACCGAAGCCGTTCGGACCGAAGCCGCTGAACTGACCGGTGTCGGGCGGAGCGCTGAACAGCGAGCCGCCACCGAACTCGCCACCGCCCGGAGGCGGACCGAACAGCGAGGCCGCCGGGTCGGACCGTCCGTCGGACCAGCCCGTGTTCCTCCCGGCCCCCGCGTCGTCCGGGTAACCGGCGCCGTCCCGGGACGGCGGGAGCTCGGCCCGCCGCGTCGGGCCGGTCAGCTCGCCCGGACGGCGCGGCGGTACCGGACCGTCGTCGTCTCCCTCGCCGTCTGTCCGGTTCCTGCCACCGGGCTTCTCCGCGACGAACCAGCTCGACCGCGCCGTGGCGAAGACCGGGAGGTCGTCGATCAGCGTCTCGTCGGCGCTGGGGCCGGCACCGTTGACGGCTCCGCCCGCCGACAGCGCCGCCGCGTCCAGGGCGTCCCCGGGGATGTCCCCCGCCCAGTGGCCGTTGCTCTCCGGGCCGGACGCGCCGGCCCCCACCCGCTCGCTGGTGCCGTTGAGCGAGCCGGCCAGGCCCGAGCCCTGGGCGCCGACGCTCGACGCGCCGACCGCGGCGAACTCGCGCGGACCGCTGTCCTCGCCCTTGTCGTCGGAGGCACGCAGCAGGGTCGCGGGCAGCAGGACGATCGCCATCGTGCCGCCGTACGGCGACGGCCGCAGCCGCACCTGGACGTCGTGCCGCTCCGCCAGCCGGCTGACCACGAACAGACCCAGCCGCTCGCTGGTCGACAGGTCGAACGGCGGCGGGTTCGCCAGCCGGTTGTTGAGCGCGTCGATCTCCTCCTGGTTCATCCCGAGCCCGCGGTCCTCGATCTCGACCACGAAGCCGTTGGAGACCGGGTGCCCGGCGACCTGCACGGGGGTGTGCGGGGGCGAGAAGGAGGTCGCGTTCTCGATCAGCTCGGCGAACATGTGGATCACGTCACCGACGGCGTGGCCGGAGACGGCGCCGCCGGTGATGGGCAGGACCTTGACCCGGGTGTAGTCCTCGACCTCGGCGACGGCACCGCGGACGACGTCCTTGATCGGAACGGGCCGGCGCCAGCCACGGGCGGGCTTGGAGCCGGAGAGGACGATGAGGTCCTCGGCGTGGCGACGCATACGGGTCGCGAGGTGGTCGAGGCGGAACAGCTCCTCGAGCTCGTCCGGGTCGGTCTCCTTGCGCTCCAGCGCGTCGATGATCTTCAGCTGGCGGTGGATCAGGGCCTGGCTGCGGCGGGCGAGGTTGAGGAAGGTGTCCCCGATGCTCTTGCGCATCGCGGCCTGCTCGACGGCGGTGCGCACCGCCACCTCGTGCACCGTGGCGAACGCCTCCGCCAGCTGGCCGATCTCGTCCTTGCTGGTCGCGGGTACCGGGAAGGACTCGGCGTCGATGTCGACGGGCTCACCCCGGTGCAGCCGGTCGACGACGCTGGGCAGCCGGTCGTTGGCGACGTCGAGCGCTCCGCCTCGCAGCCGGCGGAGCTGGCCGATCATGGGGCTCGCGACCAGCAGCGAGATCACGACCGAGAGCACGAGAATGAATGCCACGCCGATGCTTCCGAGCAGGGCGTCCCGTGAGGCCGTGGAGGCGATGTCGCGGCTTGTCGCCGCCAGGTCGTTGGCGATCCGCACCTCGACGTCGTGCATCTGCGCGATCTTGCCGTCGGCGGCGGTCCGCCAGGCATCGAGGGTGACGTCGGGAGYCTCCTGCCCGCTGAACCTGTTGACCACGTCTTCGCGCATCTGGTTGACGCCGGTGGCCGAGCGCCCGACCGTGTTCGTGAACAGCTCCAGCTCGGCCGGCGTCGCCGTGGAGCGGAACTGCTCGGTCCAGGCGGTCTCGGCACCGGCGTAGGCCAGCAGAGCACGCAGCATCTGCGGCGTGGCCTGACTCGAGGAGAGCATCTGAGCGACAGATCCACGCTGCTGGGAGGCTTGTTCCTTGGCCTGGGCGATACCGGCCAGCGTGGTAGAGCCGTTGACCAGCTTGGCGTCCGAGCTACCGGCCGCGATCCGCGCGTTGAGCAGCAGCAGCTCGTTCACGGCCTCGTTGTAGAAGGCCCCGTTCGACGCGATCTCGGTCTGGTGCGCGTCGATCTGCTTGCGGTGCTCGCCGAGCTGGTCGAGATGGGTACGGATGGAGCTCAGCGTCGTGCCGAGGGCGTCGCGCGCGGATGCGGGCAGCGCCTGCTCGTCGGCCAGGTAGACGGCGAGGGCGTCGTCCACCGGTTTGCGGGCATCCACAGCCTGCTGGCCCAGCATCGGGATGAGGAAGTTCGAGCCGACGTAGGAGTTGGTCGCATAGCGTTCGCGCTGAAGCACGTGGACCAGGTTGTTACCTTTGATCGAGAAGTCGGCGAGCGCCTCGATCCGGTTCGCGGCCCGGACGTTGTCGACGTCCCCGCGCACCTGTATCGCGCTCAGCACGGCCAGCGCGGCCAGCGGGACGATGAGAATCACCACTAGCTTCGAGCGGATGGGCCAATTCCGGAGCATCCAGTCCTCTCGTCCGACGCCCCGGGGTTGGGCGCCTCGTGTGCGGGTTGAGCGAGTCGCTCATTCGATGCCTGGTCCGCGACGGACGGCGCGCGACAAGGGCGGACCGCGATCGAATGACACCCGGCCCGMGCCCGCCTGAAAGCGTCCGACGTCGGACAACTGTAGCGAGCCTGCCTGCAAGTCCCCTCAGCACGTCCCATCAGCACACCGATGAGGACGGCGAGAGTGGGCGACCTTTGTCAACCGGCTCACGGAAGGGGTATTCCCGGCAGGAATCACGGAATCACAGGCTGTAAGCGCTCCCCGCCTTGGCGCCAGCGATTGTTGGACGCCCTTTGATATACAGGAATACATACGGCATGGTGATGCACATCACATCAGGCGTGGTCTAGGTCCTGTCCCGATAGCCGTCAGCAGGCGTACTACCTGCGCATTCGCAAATGGGAACCGATCACCGTCGACGAACGGCGCAGCGGACGGGGAAGCCCCGGCGGCCCGCGGCGGCCCATTCGCCCGCGGCGCAGGCCACCATGCCCGGCGCCCGAACGCGGGCCGACACGCCCGAGGCATCCGACGGCACGGAGCGCCCCGGATGAGCAAATTTGCCGCCCGTTGGGTTGAAGTCGGGTTTGGGTTCGCGATCCGGAGCGCTGCGCCGACCCGCCGCGCGACCCGGCGGCCATCCACCGCCGGCGCCTCGGACGGTCGCTGTCGCGGCAGCCGAACTCACTGCCGCGTGACGGCGATCCCGCGCGCAACCGCGTGAAGACCCAGGTGGGACGTGCCCCGGAGAGACCGGCCGGGACGGACCGGGTCCCGCCCTCACACCCCTGGATTTGACCGAAAGCGGCATTCCTCGTGTAGCAGCTTCGACCAGGCCGCTCCCCGCCGACCGCACCGCCCAACCCGGTTTGCGCTGCTGGCCACCAGACATCCTCGCTGGCCACCGGACGTCCCGCCGGCCGCCGCGCGCAACCCGCGGACCCGCACAACCCGCAAGCCGCTGTCCGAACACGGGATGGTCGCAAGACCGCGGACAGGGCGCGAGCGATCAGGCTCATTCGATCGGGCATTACGCGGGTACCGGCCGTCCGCCGTTCGACTCCGGTCCCACGGACGCGGTGCTGTACCGCATCGTCCACGGCACACCGCGCCTGGACGGCCTGCCCGGCTGTCGCACGGCTGGAGCAGAGCGCGGCCGGGCGGCGCCGCCTCGCCGTCGACGGTGCCGGGACGACCTTCGCCGCCGCGGGCGGCGGGGGCGGCGGGGGCGGCGGGGGCGGCCCGACCGTGTTCACCGTGGACCCGGCGCGGCTCGTCCGGCTGGCCTGCGCCGGTGAGGACGCGCCCGACGAGCGGTGGTGGTCCCGGGAACTGCCGGACGTCCCCTTCCTCGGCCCCTGCACACGCTGCGCGAGCGCCCACTCTCGATATGGTCGCCCGACGCGGCAGGCAGGCGCTCAGCGCCAGGTACCACCCACGCAGCGCGACCAGCGGCGGCCGCCCCCCGTGGATGCAGGTCACAACACTTTCCCCGCCGCCACCTGGCACGCCACCGTGGACATGCAGGACACCGGGGCGCAACGGGGCCGACGCGGCCAGACCACCATGAGCAGCCGAATCACACCGACGCCCGCCATCCGTTTGGAGAAGGAGCGTTCGGTCCATGACTGTCGGGGAGTGGCTCGTCTCGGTCGGGGTGCGTCATCTGGTGACGATGCCGGACGGGCCGTCCCCGGGCGCGGCGCTGACGGGGCCGGGCTCGCCCCACCAAATCGCCGCCCCGGATGAGGCCTGCGCCCGCCTGCTGGCGACAGCCGCCGCCGCACTGGGCCACGGACCTGGCGCGACCTGGGACGGCGAGGTGCTCACGCTGCTGTCCGCGCCGGCCGTGGCCTCCCCCGGGGCCCCGCCCGCCGCACCGACCCGGGTGGATCCGATCCCCTCACCGGCCGCCCTGGTCGCCGCGCTCGAGGCGGCCCGCGCCCGCGGCACGGCCGAGATCCGGCTGCGGCTGGGCTTCCCCCTGGACTTCCCCGTCCCCGTGTCTGCCGCCGCGCCCGCGCCCGTGGCGACGGCGACGGCGACGGCGACGGCGACGGCGACGGCGACGGCGACGGCGACCGAATCGGGCACCGCGGCCGGTGCGGCGTCCGAGGTCGTCGGCTCGCTCCTCGCACGGGACGACGCGCCGCTCAACCCGGCCCGCGCCGCCGCCGACGTCGCCGAGACGCTGCCGGCGAACGGGATCGTCCTGGCCGAGCCGGGTGCCGCCGGGCTGTGGGTGGATCACACCGTGCCCACTGTCGGCGGAGAGGTGCGCGTCGCGCCAGCCGGGGGCGGTGTGGCGGTGGCCGGTGCCCTGCTGGCATGGCGGCAGGGCCGGGTGGGGGTGGCGGTCGTCGAGCAGCCCCCGACCGGCACCGCCGCCACCCTGCTCGAGCTGGCCTCGGATCTGGATGCCAGCCTGGTCGTCGAGGTGTGGGGCCGCAGGGGCGGGCTCCGCTCGGCCTCCGACCACCGCGAACGCCTGGCCGCCGCGCTGGGTGCGGGCGGGGTCCGGGTGATCGAGGTCCCGGTCGATTTCACCGCGACGAAACTGCTCATCGACGCGGTCGGCGACGCCGCGGCCGCGCAGGCACGCTAACGCCGGGCTACCGGCACCGGGGCTCTGGCGGCGGGACACCGAGGCCGCCGCCCGGCGACCGACCGGGCCGCGCTAGCGAGAACATCGCGGGAACAGGCGGGAACGCGCCGTCACCTACGCTCGCAGACCCCTCCACGCCTTTATCACGGGATGAAGCATCGGAGGGGGCCAGGCAGGCCGACAGGCAACTTCCTGCCAAACCTTTTCGATACCCTTTTTATGTCTGATGATTACTTTCCTGTGACCTCCCCTGCTGCGGGGTGGTCCTGGTTCGTCCGCGCCTGGGCGGGCACACCGCAGGGCGTGACCGCTCCAGTGCCCCGGCAGCGCACCGAACGCCCCGCGCACCCCCCACCCTGGTGGCGCACACCGTGGTGGCGCCGGCTGGGCTCGCTCGGCGACGCGCGGACGGGTGCCGCGCCGGCCGCCAGCGCCCTCGGCCTGCGCCGGGCGCTGGCCGTGTTCGGCCTGGTCTTCTGCGGGGTCTTCAGCGGTCTGCTCGCGGTGGCCGGCCGAACCGTGCCGGCGGTCGTTCTCGGGATCATCGCCGCCACGGCGCTGGTCGACCTCGTCGTCATCCATCGCCGCGCGGGCGCGGCCCGCCGGGCTGACGGGCCGCGCCCGTAGGGTGTTGCTGTCTCCCCGCCGGAGCGGGTCGGCGCCGCCGCGCGAGCCCGGCCCGGGCCCGCGCTCTCCGGCAGGGTCCTGCGGAGGGGCGGGCGGGCGCGGATGACACCTGTGGGCGGGCGATGACACTGACAGCGACGGGCGGGGCCCCACGCGATCTCGGCGGCGACCCGTTCAGCGAGGCCCGCATGCGCCAGGGGCTGCGCCGGATGCGCACCATCGCGACCGGGCTGCTCGCCTTCATGGTCACCGTGTACGTCGTCGCCTGGCGGTGGGACGCCTCCGGCGCGCCGGGCTGGGTCGGCTACGTGGCGTCCGCGGCCGAGGCCGGCACGGTCGGCGCGCTGGCTGACTGGTTCGCGGTCACCGCGCTGTTCCGGCACCCGCTCGGGCTGCCGATCCCGCACACCGCGATCATCCCGCGCCGTAAGGACGCCCTCGGCCGCGGCCTGCAGAACTTCGTCGGGACGCACTTCCTCGCCGARGAGGTGATCCGCGAGAAACTGGACCAGCTCGGGGTCGCCAGCCGGGTCGGTGGCTGGCTGCGCCGCCGGGAGAACGCCGAACGCGTGACCTCCGAGGTCTCGGCACGGGTGGCCTCGATGATCTCCGGCATCAGTGACGACCTCGTCCGCGAGCTGGTCGAGAAGACCGTCCTGCCCCGGCTCGTGGAGCGGCGGTGGGCGGGGGTGCTCGGGGTGGCCCTCGACCGGGTGGTCGCGGAGGGCACGCATCATCACCTGGTCGACCTGCTCGTCGCCGAGATCGAGGACTGGCTGAAGCAGAACCCGGACACGGTCGTGCGGATGGTCCGGGAGCAGGCGCCGGCCTGGTCGCCCAAGTGGCTCGACGAGGCGGTCGCCGCCAAGGCGTACGCCGAGGCGCTGCGGTTCGCCGCCGACCTGCGGAGGGACCCCGACCACCGGGTGCGCCGCGCGCTGGACTCCTTCCTCACCACGTTCGCCGAGCGCCTGCGCACCGACGACGAGCTCGGCGACCGGGTGGAGGCGCTGAAGCGGCGGATCATCGCCCACCCGGAGACCGACCGGGCGGTGTCGGCGATCTGGGCGACCGCCCGCGGCGTACTGCTCGACCTGACCACGGACCCGGACGGAACCGCGCGCACCAGGGCCACCGAGGAGCTGGCGGCCTTCGGGAACCGGCTCGCCACCGAGCCGGCGCTGGCGTCCACCGTGAACCGGGCCGCCGCCGACATCGCCGCCCGCACCGTCGGCCGCTACCGCGAGGACATCGCCGCCGTCATCGGGGACACCGTGGCCCGCTGGGAGCCGGCTGACACGTCCCGGCGGATCGAGCTGCACGTCGGTCGCGACCTGCAGTTCATCCGCATCAACGGGACGGTGGTCGGCGCGCTCGCCGGCCTGGTCATCCACCTGCTCACCGAGCTGCTGCTCTGACGGGTGGGAACATGACCGACGCAGCACACGACGACCCTGGGGGTTGGGTGGAGCGCCGACCGGAGCAACGCGGCACGGGGCCGGGCCGTGCCCGGCCGCCGGCGGCCGTGGCCGCGGCGGCCGGCGCCGCGGGCCCGCTCGTCATCGCCGGGCTCCTCGCCCTGATCTGGGTGGGCTACGTGGCCCCGATCGCCCACTTCGACGTCGACGTCTTTCTCCGCGCGGGCGCGGCGGTCGCCGACGGCCGCGACCCCTACCCCCCGCCCGGCACACCCGAGGTCTACTCCGGTTTCGCCTTCGTCTACCCGTACCTGGTGTCGCTGCCGTTCGTCCCGCTCTCCGCCCTTCCCGGCGCCGCCGAGCTGTTCATCGCGCTGTCGGTGGTCGCCCTGCTCGCCGCCTGCCGGCTCGCCGGCGCCGGCCGGTGGACGTTCGCCCTGGTGCTGACGGCGTCCTGCACCATCACCGGGCTGCAGATGGGCACCCTCAACGCGCTGCTGTTCTGCGGGCTGGTGGCACTGTGGCGGCTGCGGGACGTCCCCGTGGCGGCCGGGGTCCTCACCGCGGTGCTCGTGTACAGCAAGCTCTTCCTCGTCCCGGTCGTGCTCTGGCTCGCGCTGACCCGCCGGCCGCGCGCGACGGTGGTGGCGCTCGTCACCCTGGCCGCGCTGTTCGGCGTCGGGGAGATCTACAGCCCGGTGGCGGCGCACACCTACGCCGACATGCTGTCCGTCCTCGCCCGCGAGGAGGCGCCCGACGGGCTGAGCCTCACCGGGCTGCTGATGAACGTCGGGCTCGGCCTCGGCGCCGCCACCTGGGGCGCCCGCGCCGCCGCCGGCCTGCTGCTGGCCGGATGTCTGTGGCGGGCCCGCGGGCGGAGCCGCGCCGGCGGCGACGGGCTGCTGTTCGCCGGCGTGGTGGCGGCGGCACTCGTGGCCTCGCCGATCGTGTGGAGCCACTATCTGCTCCTGCTGGTGGCCCCGCTGCTCGCGATCACCCGCGGCGGCCCGGGCCACCCGGCCGCCCCCGGCGACCCGGACCTGCCCCTCGCTCTGTTCACCGGCGGCAGCTGGCTGCTGGTGACCCCACATCTGAGCACTCCGATCGACCTGCTCGTGGCGGCCGTCGTCCTCGGTCCGCTGGTCGCCCTGCCGCTGGTGCGCACGGCCCGTCGGCGGCGGGAAGGACGTCCAGCCGACCCGGACCAGGCGACCGAGCCGGACCATGTGGCTGGGTCGGGCCATGGGGCCGAGCCGGCGGTCGCGGCACCGGCCGTGGCGGTGCCTGGGAGCCCCGTACCCGGGCTGGCCGCGGCCGAGCCGGTGGCGGCGCCACGGATGGCCATGACGGCGCTACGGGCTGTCCTGGTGGCCGCGCTGGTCGGCGGGGTCGGGGCGGTGTGCTGGATCGCGGCGCGCGCCCGCGGCGAGGACGCGCGGGTCGTCGGCGCCTACGGGGCGCTCGTCGGAACGCTGGCCCTGCTGGCCTGGGCGGTCGGCGCCAGCCGGGACCGGGGGGCCGCGCAGCCTGGTCCGGCGGGCCCGCTCGGCCCGGTGAGCCCGCGCCGGCGCCGGGTCCGGTGGCCGGTGCCGATGCCCGCCACCGGCGCGCTGCGCACCCGAACGGGCCGGGTGCACCCCCAGTAACAGATGCCCRCCAGGCATGGGCAATCCGGCGTATGCTGACGTCTTCAAGGTCATCTAAAGAGGAAATGTCGTCCAACCGACTCCGAACCGCAGTTCGGCGCTTCACTGGACCAGATGTGACGTAGAACCTCCTCCCCTGATGGTTAACCACACACCTCGCGCCCCCCGATCACGGCCCGGTACGAGGTAACGTCTTCATGTCGGCGTCACCGAGGGCAACCACCCCCGGGGCGGCGACAAGATCTCTGGGGCATCCGGCCAATCGGGCCGGATGTCCGAAGGTCGGTGCGAGCGCCATGGCGGTCTCAGACCGCGGTTGGGTCCGGTCGCGTGAAAACCGGCCGCCCCCTGGCCGCCGGACGACACTTTCCGCGCTTGTAGACCACGCCGCATGGCGCGTGGAACCGACGTGGCGTTGTTCTGTCGGCCCTGACCTGATCGGCGGATCCCCTGACTCAGCCCCGCAGCACCCAGCCCACCCCCGCCCACCGTCCGGCCCGTCCCTCCCGGGGCGGCCGTACCCGTCCCACCGGACACGGCCGCGGCGGGCCTCGTCCCGCCCCGTTCCGCGGCGGTGAGCGCCCGGCGGCGCGCCCGGCGCTCGCCACCCGCTCCCCCCGTCCGCCCGCCGAGTCCTTCGCCGAGGCGGGCCTGCCCCCGCGGCTGGTCTCCGCCCTCGCGGACAAGGGCATCCACGGGCCGTTCCCGGTCCAGGCCGCCACGTTGCCCGACGTGCTGGCCGGCGAGAACGTGCTCGGCCGGGCCCGCACCGGCTCCGGCAAGACCCTGGCGTTCGGCCTGCCGCTGCTCGCCCGGCTCGCCACCACCGGCGCCGCCCGCCCCCGTCAGCCCCGCGGGCTGATCCTCGTCCCGACCCGTGAGCTGGCCCAGCAGGTCAACGACGTGCTGGCCCCGCTCACCCGGGCGCTGGGGCTGTGGATGACCCCGGTCTACGGCGGAACGTCGATCAGCCGGCAGATCTCGGCCCTGCGCCGGGGTGTGCACCTCGTCGTCGCCACCCCGGGCCGGCTCACCGACCTGGTCGAGCGCGACGCCTGCATCCTCGACGAGATCGAGATCACCGTCCTGGACGAAGCCGACTTCATGTGCGACCTCGGGTTCCTCCCCGCGGTCAAGGCGCTGCTGGACATGACCCCATCCGACAGCCAGCGGCTGCTGTTCAGCGCCACGCTGGACCGCGAGGTCGAGGTCCTCGTCCGGGGCTACCTGCCCGAGCCGGTCCTCGTCGCCGTCGACCCGGAGGTGTCGCAGGTCTCGACCCTGGCCCGGCACGCGATGGAGTCCGTCGACCGCACCGCCCAGCTCCGGCTGGTCACCGCGCTCGCCTGCGGCGCCGGCCGCACCCTGGTGTTCGTGCGCACCCAGCGCGACGCCGACCGCGTCGCGCAGGCGCTCACCGAGGCCGGGGTACCGGCCGAGCCCCTGCACGGCGGCATGCCGCAGGGGGCCCGCACCCGGGCGCTCGCCGGGTTCACCGACGGGTTCTACCGGGTTCTGGTCGCCACCGACGTCGCCGCCCGCGGCATCCATGTCGACGGCATCGGCCTCGTACTGCACCTGGGCCCGCCCGAGGACGCCAAGACCTACCAGCACCGCGGCGGGCGCACCGCCCGGGCCGGGGCCGACGGCGCCGACGTCCTGGTGACCGTGCCGGCCGAGCGTGGCAAGGCCCGGTCGCTGCTGCGGGCCATGGGCATCCCGACCCAGCCGGTCCCGACGCAGCCCGACGACCCGATCGTCGCCGAGCTCGCCGGACCGCCGGCGCCGCCGGTCGACCCGGCGACCATCCAGGCCCGCCGCCAGCGCAGCGACGGCCGGCGTGGTGACGGCCGACGCGACGGTGGCGGCCGCCGGGACTCCGCCCGGCGCGACGGCGCGCCGCGTGAGGGCGGCCACCGGCGCGGCGGGCCGGGCGCCCGCACCGCCGGCTCGACCTTCACCGGGGCGGCCCGCGACGCTCACCGCCCGGGCCGCCCGGCCCGGGGCCTGGCCCAGACGCGCCCCGCGCCGCGGGTGGACCCCCACCCCGCGCCCGGAGCCTGATCCCACCGCCCCGGGCCTGACTCCGACTTCGGGTCAGGCCCGGGGATGGCTCTCATACGAACGGTGCCCCGGAACGCTTCCGCGTTCCGGGGCACCGGTGGTTTCGTCTCGGCTTCCTGGATCAGTCGCGGGCCGCGACCTCCGGAGGATCACCCGACGGTGGTCACAGCGAGCGCGAGACGCCCAGTCGCAGCCGGTTCGGGTTCGCCACCGGGCCCAAGGAGAGCCCATCGGTGCTCGTCTCCGAGAGGTCGGCGACATCCGCCGTTACTGAGACCACCTCCCGCTGACCTGGCACCACAGACCCCATCTCGGGGCCAACCGACTCGTCCTGCTCCATGCGCAACACCTTTCCGAAGAGGCGCCGAATCGACACTGGATACCAAAACGGTATCGAGTGGACCCACATCCTTACGCACCAGGTGTCTGCGGTCACAGTGATCCCGACCCGCCCCCGGCGCCGGGTCCGATGTGCTCGCTCCGGACGTCCCGTGCCACTCACAGCCACCACCAGCACGGACGATTGGCCGGCCGCGTGGCGCCGGCCTCCAGTCGGGAGGGTCACGCCGGCGCGCGGGTGGGCCCGGATGTCCGGCATTCTCGGGACACAGCTCGCGGACGGGCCGGAACGGCCGACGGGAAGCAGGCGGCTCGGCGGCCGGCGCGGACCGTCCAGGACTGGAGGGGTGACCGGTGGCGGGAGGCCGACTCGACGGCACAGACACGCTGGACGGCACAGACACACCGGATGGCACGGACACACTCGGCGGCACGGACACCCCGAACGGCGCGCAGACTTCGACAGCCCAGGCCGCGCAGGTCCGGGCGGCGACGGTCCGGGCCTTCGAGCATGTCGCGGGGTACCTGGACGGCCTGCGGGAGCGCCCCGTCGCCCCGGCCTCGGGATACGAGAAGATCCGCGCCCAGCTCGGCGGGCCGCTGCCGGCCGGGCCCTGCGATCCCGTCGAGGTCGTCGACACGCTCGCCGCCGCGGCGGCCGACGGGCTCACCGCCACCGGGTCGCCCCGCTTCTTCGGGTACGTGATCGGCGGGATCGTGCCCGCGGCGCTGGCCGCCGACGTGATGGCCGTCGCCTGGGACCAGAACGCGGGCCTGTCCAGCCTGGCCCCGGCGGCTGCCGCCGCCGAGTCGGTGGCCGGGTCGTGGGTCAAGGAGCTGCTCGGGCTGCCCGCGTCCGCCTCGGTCGGAATCACCACCGGCACGCAGATGGCGCACGTGACCGCGCTGGGCGCCGCACGGCACCGGGTGCTGGCCCGCCACGGTTGGGATGTGGAGGCCGACGGCCTGCACGGGGCCCCGCCGGTGCGCGTTCTCGTGGGCGCCGACCGGCACACCACGGTGGATGTCGCGCTGCGCCTGCTGGGGTTCGGTACCCGCCGGCTGACGGTGGTGGCCGCGGACGAGGCGGGGCGGATGCGGCCCGACGCGCTGCGCGCGGCGCTCGCGGACGGGTCCGGCCCGGCGATCGTGGTGGCCCAGGCCGGCGAGATCAACACCGGCGCCTTCGACCCGCTCGCGGAGATCTGCGCGATCGGCCACGAGCACGGGGCGTGGGTGCATGTGGACGGCGCCTTCGGACTGTGGGCGGCCGTGTCCGCGTCGGCCCGGCGCCGGGACCTGGTCGCGGGGATGGCGGCTGCCGACTCCTGGGCCACGGACGGGCACAAGTGGCTCAACGTGGCCTACGACTGCGGGATCGCGATCGTCGCCGACGATCGGGCGCACCGGGCGGCGATGTCCACCCGGGCGGACTACCTCGTCCACGCCACGGACGGCGAGCTCGACCCCCTGGAGTGGACGCCGGAGTTCAGCCGGCGGGCCCGCGGGTTCGCCCTGTACGCCGCGCTGCGCTCGCTCGGGCGGTCGGGCCTGACCGAGCTGGTCGACCGCTGCTGCGCGCACGCGCGGCGCTTCGCCGTGTCCCTTGCCGCGCTGGACGGCGTCGCGGTGCTCAACGAGGTCGAGCTCAACCAGGTGCTGGTGCGGGTGGACGACGACGACGCGACGACTGCCGCGACCACGGATCTGGTGGTCGCGGGCGGGGAGGCGTTCGTGTCGGGCACGGTGTGGCGCGGCCGGGTGGCGATGCGGGTCTCGGTCTGCAACTGGACGACGACCGAGGCCGACGTCGACCGGGCGGTGGCCGCGGTGGCGGCCGCCGCCACCGGGGCCCGCGCCGGCAACCGCCCCCGCGCCGCCGCCGCCCACACGACCAGCCATCCTCGCGCGGGCTCGGCAGGCGGGTAGCCCGACTCGGCCCGACCAGCGCCGCACCGTCCTCGGTGCAGTCCGGTGCGCAGTCCTGCGTGTAGTCCTGCGTGTAGTCCGATGAAGAGCCGGCGGGTGTGCGACGGCCTGTTTGCGTGCCCCCGGGCGGGACACGTCGGCATCTTCCCGAAGTCCGTCCAGCGGGCCGGGTTAGGCTGCTGGGAAGACGCCGGACGACGACCGGCACCCCACACGGACACCGAGAGACACAATGCCGTCACCGTCACCCCGAGAATCAACCTGAGGACAATTGAACGAGGGAACTACCTAAATCTCGTCACACGTTTCTCAGCGCGTCACCGAACACCCCGAGCCACCGCCCCAGCACCGCCTCCCACAGAGCATCGACCGGCGTGCCCTCCGCGCGCGGGAAGGTCCGACGACATGCCGAACTCTTTCGTCCACCTTCACGTTCACACCGAGTACTCGATGCTCGACGGTGCGGCACGACTCAAGGACATGTTCAACGAGGTCTCGCGGCAGGGCATGCCCGCCGTGGCGATCACCGACCACGGCTACATGTACGGGGCGTACGACTTCTACAAGCAGGCGACCGCGGCGGGCGTKAAACCGATCATCGGCTGCGAGGCATACGTCGCGCCGGAATCACGGCTGCTCAAGCAGCGCGTCCGCTGGGGCGAGCCGCACCAGAAGAGCGACGACGTCTCCGGCGGTGGCTCCTACACCCACATGACGATATGGGCGCGGAACGCCGAGGGCCTGCACAACCTTTTCCGGCTCAATTCCCGGGCGTCCATCGAGGGCCATTACATCAAGTGGCCGCGCATGGACCAGGAGATCATCTCCGAGCACGCCGCGGGCCTGATGGCGACGACCGGGTGCCCGTCCGGAGAGGTCCAGACGAGGCTGCGGCTCGGCCAGTACGACGCCGCACTGAAGGCCGCCGCGACCTACCAGGAGATCTACGGCCGCGACAACTACTACTGCGAGATCATGGACCACGGCATCGAGATCGAGCGCCGGGTCCGTGACGGGCTGGTCGACATCGCCCGCGCGCTCGACATGCGTTTCGTGGTCACCAACGACTCGCACTACACCTACGAGTCCGAGCGGACGACCCACGCCGCGCTGCTGTGCGTCCAGACCGCCTCGACGGTGGCGAACCCGTCCTTCCAGTTCGAGGGCTCGGGCTACTTCCTGAAGAGCGCCGAGCAGATGTACGCGATCGACACGTCCGACGCCTGGCAGCAGGGCTGCGAGACGACGCTGATGATCGCCGAGCGGGTCGACCCGGCCGGCATGTTCACCAAGCAGAACCTGATGCCGCGCTTCCCCGTCCCCGAGGGGGAGACCGACGAGTCGTGGTTCCGCAAGGAGACCTGGGCGGGCATGGCCCGCCGCTTCCCCGACGGGTTCGACGAGGAGCACCGCGCCCGGGTCGAGTACGAGCTCGGGGTCATCCTCGCGATGGGCTTCCCGTCCTACTTCCTGGTGGTCGCGGACTTCATCATGTGGGCGAAGAGCCAGGGAATCCCGGTCGGCCCCGGGCGCGGGAGCGCGGCGGGCTCCATGGTCGCCTTCGCCCTGGGCATCACCGACCTCGACCCCATCCCGCACAGCCTGCTGTTCGAGCGGTTCCTCAACCCCGACCGCGTCTCGATGCCGGACATCGACATCGACTTCGACGAACGTCGGCGCGGTGACGTGATCCGCTACGTCACCGAGAAGTGGGGCGACGACCGCATCGCCCAGATCGTCACCTACGGCACCATCAAGGCGAAGGCCGCCATCAAGGACTCCTCCCGGGTCCTCGGCTACCCCTACGCGGTGGGCGACCGGATCACCAAGGCGATGCCGCCGGCCGTCATGGGCAAGGACATCCCGCTCGGCGGGATCTTCGATCCCAAGCACCCCCGCTACAGCGAGGCCGGCGAGATCCGGGGTCTCTACGAGTCCGACGCGGACGTCCGCAAGGTCATCGACACGGCGAAGGGCCTGGAGGGGCTCATCCGCCAGGCGGGCGTGCACGCCGCCGGTGTGATCATGTCAGCTGAACCGATCATCGACCACATCCCGGTGTGGCGTCGCGACGCCGACGGCGCGATCATCACGCAGTTCGACTACCCGACCTGCGAGAACCTCGGCCTGCTGAAGATGGACTTCCTCGGCCTGCGCAACCTCACCGTGATGGACGACGCGGTGCGCAACGTGGAGGCGAACCGCGGCTTCAAGATCGATCTGATGGGTCTGGAGCTCAACGACGCCGCGTCCTACGAGCTGCTCGCCCGCGGCGAGACGCTCGGGGTGTTCCAGCTCGACGGCGGGCCGATGCGCTCACTGCTGCGGATGATGCGCCCGGACAACTTCGAGGACATCTCCGCCGTCCTCGCGCTGTACCGGCCGGGGCCGATGGGCGCCAACTCGCACATCAACTACGCGCTGCGCAAGAACGGCCAGCAGGAGATCACCCCGATCCATCCCGAGCTCGCCGAGCCGCTGGCCGACATCCTGGACACCACCCACGGCCTGATCGTGTACCAGGAGCAGGTCATGGCCATCGCGCAGAAGGTCGCCGGCTACACGCTCGGCCAGGCCGACCTGCTGCGCCGCGCGATGGGCAAGAAGAAGAAGGAGATCCTCGACAAGGAGTTCGTGYCGTTCTCCGACGGCATGAAGGCCAGCGGGTTCTCCGAGGCCGCCATCAAGACCCTGTGGGACATTCTCGTCCCCTTCTCCGACTACGCCTTCAACAAGGCGCACACCGCCGGCTACGGCCTGGTCTCCTACTGGACGGCCTATCTCAAGGCGAACTTCCCAGCCGAGTACATGGCGGCGCTCCTGACCTCGGTACGCGACGACAAGGACAAAAGCGCGATCTATCTGAACGAGTGCCGGCGGATGGGAATCCGCGTCCTGCCGCCGGACGTGAACACCTCCGACGCCGACTACACCGCGCACGGCGACAACGAGATCAGGGTCGGCCTCGCCGCGATCCGCAACGTCGGCATCAACGTCGTCGAGTCGATCGTGCGCAACCGGAAGACGAAGAGCCGGTTCACCTCGTTCCCCGACTTCCTCGACAAGGTCGACGCCGTCGCCTGCAACAAGCGCACGGTCGAGTCGCTCATCAAGGCCGGTGCGTTCGACGCCCTCGGCCACACCCGCCGCGGCCTGGTAGAGAAGCACGAACAGGCCGTCGACGCGGTGATGGGCGTGAAGAAGAAGAACGCCGAGGGCCAGTTCGACCTCTTCGCCTTCGACGGCGAGGACGCCGAGGAGGACACCGCCCCCATCTTCGGCGTGCAGGAGTTCTCCGACCAGGAATGGGACAAGTCCGTACTGCTCTCCCACGAGCGGGAGATGCTCGGGCTCTACGTCTCGGACCATCCGCTGCTCGGGGTCGAGCACATCCTCGCGGCGAAGGCCGACTGTGGCATCGCCTCCCTCAACGGCGGCGACTACCCGGACGGCTCGGTCGTCACCATCGGCGGGATCATCTCCAGCCTGCAACGCAAGGTGACCAAGCAGGGGAAGCTGTGGGCCCTGGCCACCGTGGAGGACCTCGAGGGCGGCCTGGAGGTCATGTTCTTCCCGGCGACCTACGAGACCTGCTCGACCCAGCTCGCCGAGGACGCGGTCGTCATCGTCAAGGGGCGGGTCGACAAGCGGGAGGACACCCCGCGCCTGGTCGCCTCGGATCTGACCGTGCCCGACCTCAGCGAGCACTCCCTGAGCCCGCCGGTGGTGATCACCCTGCCGGCGTCGCGGGTCAACCCGCCCACCGTCGATCGGCTGCGCGAGGTGCTCGGTGACCACCCCGGCACCACCGAGGTCCACCTGCGCCTGCAGTCGGCGAGCCGCACGACCCTGCTCCGGCTCGACGACGCTTACAAGGTGCAGCGGACGGCCGCGCTGATGGGTGACCTCAAGGCCCTGCTAGGGGCCTCCGCCGTCGCCTGAACAAACCCCCGGCCGGGGCCCCTGCCCGGGGCTCCCGCCGCGGTCCGACGCCTGCCGTCACCTCCTCCGCGCGACGCTGGCTGGTGGCCCATCACCGCGACACGCGCGACGCGATCCGCGACACCGTTTGCGACACCCCTCGCCGGGGGGAGCATGGGCGTTGACGTGGGTTCGCGTCGCCCTGCCTTCGCCGACGCCACCCCTGGCAGACTGATGGGCCGAGTTCCGCGTGCACCGCGAGACCGGCCTCCGGGCCGCGTGCGCACCGCGCGGGCCCGGTGGCGGCGCCTCCGGCAGGCGGACCCGGTATCCCGGGACCGGAGGAGAATGTGACGGTCGATCGTCCCGTCGACACAGAACCCGACCAATCCGCGCTCGACCAATCCGCGCTCGACCAGCCCGCACTCGATCACCAGCCCGCCGCCGCGACACGGCCGGACCGGCCCTCAGCGCCGCCGCTGACGGCCGACGCGGGGCCGCCTCGGCAGTGGAGCCCCCCGACGACCCGGCCCGCGGGCTTCGACTGGCCGTCCGAGGTCGACCGGGCCGGCCGGGACCTGCTGCTCGACCTGTTCGGGCCCGACCCGGAAGTCCGCGTCGAGATGTGGGACGGGTTCATCCTCGGGCCCGACACCTCGACGAAGGTGGTCATCCGCTCGCCGCACGCGCTGCGACGGGCGCTGTTCCACCCCGGCGAGCTGGGGTTCGCCCGCGCCTACGTGGCCGGCGACGTCGAGATCGACGGGGACGTCTTCGCCGCGCTGGCACTGCGGGAGCGGATCGCGCGGCTGCGGCCGTCCCCGGCGGCGGTGCGGGCGCTGGCGGTGCTCGTCCGCCAGTTCGGCCCGCGGCCGCCGCAGCCGCCTCCAGAGGAGGCCCGGATGCGTAGGCACGGCCGGCAGCACAGCCGTTCCCGCGACGCCGCCGCGATCTCCCACCACTACGACGTCTCGAACGACTTCTACCGGCTGGTCCTCGGGCCGTCCATGACCTACTCGTGCGCGGTCTGGGACTCACCGGCCACCAGACTGACCGCCGCGCAGACAGCCAAGCACGAGCTGGTCTGCCGCAAGCTCGGTCTGCGGCCCGGCGAGCGGCTGCTGGACATCGGCTGCGGCTGGGGCAGCATGGCGCTACATGCCGCGTACCACCACGGTGTCCAGGCGGTGGGGATCACGATCTCCGCGGAGCAGGCAGCCGAGGCACGCCGCCGGGTCACCGAGGCGGGCCTGGAAGACAAGATCGAGATCCGCCTGCAGGACTACCGGGAGATCACCGACGGCCCGTTCGACGCGATCAGCTCGGTGGGCATGGTCGAGCACGTCGGCCGGGCGAAGCTGCCGATCTACTTCGACAACCTGTTCCACCTGCTCCGGCCGGGCGGGCGCCTGCTCAACCACGGCATCTCCTTCCCCGGCGACCCGGTCGGGGCCGCCCGCGGCCGGCCGCGACTCGGTCCGCTCCCACTGCCCCGCGACGCTGACTTCCTGCACCGCTACGTCTTCCCCGACGGGGAGCTGCACGAGATCGGCGCGCTCGTCACACTGATGCAGGCCGGCGGCTTCGAGGTGCGCCATGTGGAGAACCTGCGCGAGCACTACGCGCTGACGCTGCGGGCGTGGGTCACCAACCTGGAGAACCGGTGGGACGAGGCGGTCGCGCTGGTCGGGGCGGGCCGGGCCCGGGTGTGGCGGCTGTACATGGCCGGCTCCGCGCTCAGCTTCGAGGCCGGCCGGTCGCAGATCCATCAGGTCCTGGGCGTGCGCCCCGATTCCGGCGCCTCGCACCAGCCGCTGAGGCCGTCCTACTGACCGACTGGGCGTCCTACTGACCCCGTCTGGGAGGTCGGACGACAAGGATCCGAGGATCCCCCGGTGTGCCCCGTCGGCCCGGGCTGGGATCGTGCCACCGTGAGCGAACTGGTCGAGCACGTCGACGGGCAGGACCGCGTGCTTGGAGTAGTCACCCGCGGCGATGCGGTGCGTCAGAGTCTGCCGCACCGCATCGCCGCGACGATCTGCCGCGATGGAGCGGGCCGGATCCTGGTACTGCGGAGATCCGAGCGCCTGACCCGGTTCCCCGGACACTACGACGTGCTGGTCGGCGGCGCGGTTGGGGTGGGTGAGTCCTACGAGGACGCGGTCGCCAGAGAGCTGACCGAGGAGCTGGGCCTGCGCCTGCCCGTCCGCTTCATGTTCAAGTTCTTCCACCGGGATGCCACCGGTCCCGTTTGGATGGGAGTGCACGAGGCTCTGGTGGTGAACCACCCCCTGGCCCCGGACCCCGAGGAGATTTCCTGGCACGGCTGGCTGACCAGTGCCGAGACAGACGCAGTCGTCAACCGACCGCGCTTCGCGCCCGGAGGGCGAGAAGCGATGTACCGGTATCAGGAACATCGGAACCGTCCAGCAACGCCCTGACCGCCCGCCGGCCACCGCCAGGCCCACCGCGCACATTTCCTGCAGGCGATGCCATCCGCCCCCCCCCCCCGCGGAACCACCAACGATCATGCGCAATCCAGCTCTTATACACGGCCAGCTCCGCCGCCGGGCGATGTGTGGCCGTTCAGTGAGTCCAGGCTGTCACTCAGCCGCCGCGGTTCCTCGACGCTGTGCATAGCGACCACGCTGGCCTGATACTCATCGCTTCGAGGCGTCAGCGCGGCAGGCGGAAGCCGAGGTCGGCCGGGGGGACGGAGACGTCCAGCTGGGCCTTCTGGAGGCGGCCGGAGAGTTCCCAGGTCAAGGACTGCCAGCGGGTCACCTGGTCGAGGACCCACTGGCCGGACTGACGGGCGCCGTTGCCGGAGCGCCCGTTGCCGCCGAAGGGCAGGTGCGCCTCGGCGCCGGAGGTGGAGGTGTTCACGCTGACCATTCCGGCGCGCACCCCGCGCCGGAAGCGCCGGACGGTCACCGGGTCCCCGGTGAAGATCGACGAGGACAGCCCATAGCCGGGCAGGTTCGCGAGCTCGACGGCCTCCTCCAGGTGGCGGTAGGTGGTCAGCCCGACGATCGGGCCGAAGGTCTCCGCGGTGAACAGCTCGTCGTCGGGGCGTACCCGGTCGACGACGACCGGGTGGTAGTAGAGGCCGGGCTCGGGGTCGCCGACGAACCCGCGCCGCGGGCTGGCCGGGCCGATCCGGCCGAGCGCGGTGGACCCGAACGGCTCGTGGTGGTCGCGGACGCACGCCAGATAATCCTCGAACCCGGCGGCGAACCGCGCGTCGAGCAGCGGGCCGTAGAGGACGTCCCGGGTCGGGTCGCCGAGCACGGCGCCGCTGACGGCCGCGGCCAGCCGGCGCCGGAACGCGTCGTGCACCGACTCGTGCGCGATCACCGTGCCCAGCGAGGTGCACCGCTGGCCGGCCGTCCCGAACCCGGCGAACAGCGCGGCGGCGACGGCGGCGTCCAGGTCGGCGTCGGGGGCCACGACCATCGGGTTCTTGCCGCCCAGCTCCAGGCAGGGCGACTGCAGGTGCCGGCCGCAGAGCGCGCCGACGAAACGGCCGACGGCCGTCGAGCCGGTGAAGCCGACCTTGTCGACGAGGCCGGCGTCCAGGGCGCGTTCGAGGCCGAGCGAGGTGGCCGGGCCGTCGGCGAGGACGAGGTTCGCCACGCCGGGCGGAACGCCGGCGGCGGTCAGCAGGTCCATCAGGGCCGCGGCGCAGGCGGCGGCGTACTCGGCGGGCTTCCACACCACCGCGTTGCCGGTCAGCAGCGCCGGCACCAGATACCAGGACGGCACCGCCACCGGGAAGTTGCCGGCGGTGATCACCATGACCACGCCGAGCGGCTCACGGTAGGTGAACAGCTCCCGGTCGGGCATCTCGGAGGGCACCGTCTGGCCGTGCGGGCGCCGGCCCTCGCCGCGGAACAGCGCGCAGGTGTCGATGATCTCGCGGACCTCCCCGCGCGCCTCCGCCAGCGGCTTGCCGACCTCCCGGGTGACCAGCCGGGCCAGTGTCTCCGCGTTGTCCTCGACGAGCCGTCCGAAGGCGCCGACAACCTCGCCGCGCACCGGCGCCGGGACGTCGGCCCACTCCCGCTGGGCGGCGCGGGCGGCGGCCGCGGCCGCGACGATGGCCTCCGCCCCGTCCAGCACGACCTCGGCGACGACGTCGCTCAGGCGGGCCGGGTTCGTCGAGCTGACGACGCGCGCGGTCTCCGGGGCGATGCCCGCCGGGCCGGCCGCGGCGTACAGGTCGTGCTGGCGGCCGCCGATCACCGCCGCCACCCGGCGTGGATGAACGAGCGTCATAGCGGTCCTTTCTCCTGCGTGGCGGTGACCGGCGGCGAGGCCTTCTCAGCAGCCTCGGGCTCCGCCGGAACGAGGGACTCCGGCGAAACGAGGTGGGTGAGCACCCGGTCGAGGGCACGCACCCCGGCGGCGAGCTCCTCTGCGCCGATGGTGAGCGCCGGACGGAAGCGCAGCGCCCGCTCCCCCGCCGGCAGCAGCAGGACGTGCTCGCGTTCCCGCAGCAGCCGGACGACCTCGTCGCGCAGGGCACGGTCGGGCAGGTCCACGGCGCACATCAACCCACGGCCGCGGGCGTTGCTCAGCAGGCGGGGGTGGCGGCGGGCCAGCTCCTCGAGTCCGGCCAGCAGATCGGAGCCCAGGACGGCGGCCCGGTCGAACAGCCGCTCCGACTCCATGATCTCCAGCATTCGCCGGGAACGCACCATGTCGACGAGCCCACCGCCCCAGGTGGAGCTGATCCGGCCGGGCAGCCGGAAGACGTTGTCGGCGACCTCGTCCACCCGCCGCCCGGCCATCACCCCGCCGAGCTGGACCTTCTTGCCGAACGCGACGACGTCGGGGCGCAGGCCGAGCTGGGTGTGCGCCCAGGCGGAGCCGGTCAGGCCCACCCCGGTCTGCACCTCGTCGACGACGAACAGCGCGTCGTGGCGCTCGCACAGCGCCGCCATCGCGCGCAGGAACTCGCCGCGGAGGTGGTTGTCCCCGCCCTCGGCCTGGATCGGCTCGGCGAGGAAGCAGGCGATGTCGTGGCGGTGGCGGGCGAACGCCTCCTCGGCCTGCGCGAGCGCGCGCCGCTCGGCGGCGACCACCGCGTCCAGCGCCGCGCCGGTGCAGGGGAAGGTCACCGCCGGGCAGTCGACCCGGGGCCAGTCGAAGACCGGGAAGCGCGCGGTCTTGACCGGCTCGGTGTTGGTCACCGAGAGGGTGTACCCGCCGCGGCCGTGGAACGCCGACCGCAGGTGCAGCACCCGCCCGCCGAGCTCGGCGGGCCGCCCGTGTGCCTCGTTGTGCCGGCTCTTCCAGTCGAACGCGCACTTGAGGGCGTTCTCGACGGCCGCCGACCCGCCCTCGACGAAGAACAGGTGCGGCAGCTCCGGGTCGCCCAGCACCCGCGCGAAGGTCTCGACGAACTCGGCGTAGGCGGCGGTCGCCATGTCGGGGTTCGCCGGCTTGTTGACGGCCGCCCGGGCGAGCTCGGTGAGGAACTCCGGGTCGCCCAGCAGGGCCGGCGGGTTGATCCCGAGCGGCGCGGAGGCGAAGAAGCTGTAGAGGTCGAGGTAGCGCGTCCCGGTACGGGCGTCGACGATCGTGCTGCCGGTGCTGGCCGTCAGGTCGCAGACGACGTCGTACCCGTCGGTGAGGACGTGTCGGGACAACATCGGGATCACGTCGGCCGGCTCGGCCCGGGCACGGCTCCCCCCGCCCGGGCGGCCCGCGACACTCATGACGGCCACGGCCGGCCTCCTTCCAGCACCGCGCGGCCGTCCCACGAGGACGTCCGCGTCAGGGCACCAGGGTCGCGGTTACCGAGCGGAACCGCGATCCGATCATGGACAGCCCGGCCCCGCGGGCCGCCGGCACCCGGCCGCCCGCCACCCCATCGCGCCACACGAATCATCTCCTACCAGGACAGATCAGACACCAATACAGGCACCTGGCGTGGTGCGTCGACCCCGCCTTCTGGGAACATCCCCTTCTGGGATCACCGGAAAAGTCCGACCGGTCGCGTTCCGGCGTCCCCGACAGGTTCCACCTGGAACGTCCAGCGTCACCGGACGCACCAGGCGGGCCACCACCGAGCGCCGCACGGGCGCCCCCGCACGAGGAGGTATCCAGGACGCGGTGCTGACGCCCCTGACCACGGACGACCCGCAGCGGATCGGTCCGTACCGGCTGGCCAACCGCATCGGCGCGGGCGGCATGGGCATCGTCTACCTCGGCTTCTCCGACGACGGCAAGCCGGCCGCGATCAAGGTTCCCTCGGCGGGGCTGGTGGACGACCCCGAGTTCCGCGCCCGCTTCCGGCAGGAGGTGGACGCCGCCCGCCGGGTGCGCGGCAACGCCGTAGCCGCCGTCATCGACGCCGACCTCACCGGGACGCGCCCGTGGATGGCCACCGAGTACGTCGAGGGCCGCAACCTCACCGACGCGGTCGCGACCCGGGGCCCGTTCGACGAGCGCCTGCTCACCGGGCTCGCCGTCGGTCTGGCCGACGCCCTGGTCGCCATCCACGCCGCCGGGGTGGTGCACCGCGATCTCAAACCGTCCAACATCCTGCTGGCCTGGGACGGGCCCCGCGTCATCGACTTCGGCATCGCCCGGGCCGAGAACAACACCTCGCACACCCGGGCCGGCAGCCTCATCGGCACCCTGACCTGGATGGCGCCCGAGCAGCTGCGCGGCGAGCGGGCCGGGCCGGCCGCCGACGTCTTCGCATGGGGGGCGTGCGTCGCGTTCGCGGCGGCCGGGCAGCCGGCGTTCCGCGGCGACCGGGCCGAGGCCGTCGGCCTGCAGATCCTCACCGGCGAGCCGGTGCTGGAACGCCTGCCACCGACCATCGAGCCGCACGTGCGCGCCGCGCTGCGCAAGGAGCCGGCCGCGCGGCCCAGCGCCGCCGAGATCCTCGGCGGGCTGCTCGGTCGGCCGGTCAGCGGCCCGGCCGACTCGGACGCGGCGACCGGGCTCCTGATGAGCCGGTGGTGGAACCTGCCGCCGACCCCGCCCGAGGGCGCCACGCCGCTGCGCGGGCACCCGCCGGCGGGCAGTCATCCCCGGGACGCCGATCCACACGGTGCCGGTCCACGGGGCGGCCCACCTCCCAGCGACTCCTACCGGGGCGGCTGGGCCGACTCCGGCCAGTCGGGCGGTGGCTGGCCCGGCTTCGGCGGGCCGGGCACGGGACCGCCCGGAGCAGGACGTCCGGACGGCGGCGGACGGCCCGATCACGGCCGTCGCGGGATGCCCGTGGCCGTGCTCGCCGCCCTGGCGGTGCTGCTCGTCGTCGGTGGCGTCACCGCGGGAGCCCTGCTGCTGTCGGGCAGCGATGGGGACGGCGGCCAGGCCGGCCCGTCCACGGGGCCGGACGTGACCTCCACCCTGAGCGGCCCGACCACCGCCCCCAACGGCGGGCCCACCACCTCGGCCGGGCCGACCGGGCCGGTCACGAACCCGACGAGCCCCGGCTCGGGCGCCACCACAGCGCCACCGACCACACCCGGGAGCGGGCCGACATCCACCTCGACGCCACGGCGGGTGATGAGCGCCGACGAGGCGGCCGGGGTCGTCCGCGAGCATGGCTACACCCCCGACATGGGCTCCTACGACCCGGACCGGATGCTCAACCTCGTCCGCGGCACCAGGCAGGGGGATGACGGCCGGCAGCGCCAGACGGCGTTCGTCTTCGCCGACGGCGAGTACCAGGGCACCGACACCAAAGCGCCGAGCAACGCCATCACGGTGGAGGTCAGGACGAACACCGACGCGACGGTGACCTACCAGACCTACGTCGCGAACGGAACGACACCCACGGGGACGACGTCGGTGCGTTTCCGCTGGAACGGCACGGATTTCGTGGCCCTCGACCCCATCCCGTCCGATGATCCGACGGTGGACAACCACCGCTGACGTGGCCATCGAGAACCGGCGACCCACCCCCCAACCGGGCGAGTGTGACGGGCACAACGGACGCACCCGGACGGGCCTACCGCGATTCGGGCACGAGAGTTGGCATTGTGGGACGCCCGACACAGTCGGGCGAAAGCAGCGCGCTCATGACATCACGGACAGGGGGCGGACGACGCCCACGGCAGGATCGACGCAGCGGCCCGGCCGGGCCGGTAACGAGGGGGCACGGTGCTGACACCGCTGGCGGCGGGTGACCCCCGGCGCATCGGCCCGTTCGAGATCCACAACAGGATCGGCGCCGGCGGGATGGGCTCGGTGTACCTCGGGTTCACCGCCGAGGGCCGCGCCGCGGCCGTCAAGGTGCCCGCCGAGGGCCTCGCCGGCGACCCCGAGTTCCGCGCCCGGTTCCGGCGCGAGGTCGAGGCCGCCCGCCGGGTCCGCGGCCGCGCCGTCGCCGCGGTCGTCGACGCCGACCCCGACGCGACCTCGCCCTGGATGGCCGTCGAGTACGTCGAGGGCACCAGCCTCGCCGACGCGGTGATCCGGCACGGCCCGCTCGAGCAGCGGCTGCTGCACGGCTTCGGGGTGGGCCTCGCCGACGCCCTCGTCGCCATCCACGCGGTCGGCGTGGTGCACCGCGATCTCAAGCCGTCCAACATCCTGCTCGCCTGGGACGGGCCGAAGGTGATCGACTTCGGCATCGCCCGGGCCAGCGGCACCCCGACCCACACCCGCACCGGCATCCTCGTCGGCACCCCCGCCTGGATGGCGCCCGAGCAGCTGCGCGGCGAGCGCGCGACCCCGGCGGCCGACGTGTTCGCCTGGGGTGCCTGCGTCACCTACGCGGCGACCGGGCACCCGCCCTTCGGCGGCGCCGAGCCGGCCGACGTGCTGACCGTGCTGCGCCGCGACGAGCAGCCCGACCTCGACGGCGTCCCGCCGGACCTGCTGGCCGCCGTGCGGGCGGCGCTGGCCCGCCGGCCCGAGGCCCGCCCGAGCGCGGCGGAGCTGGTCCGGACGCTGGTCACCGAACCCGGCTCACGCGGCGGCTCCCCTGATCCCGCCCGGGCGGCGGCGAACGCGCTCACCCCGTGGCAGTGGGAACCGCCCGCGTCACTCGCGCACCACCCCGCCCACTCCGGCCGGGATGAGCGACCGGCCGCCGAGCGGGCCGAGCGACCAGACCGGGGCGAGCGACCAGACCGGGACGAACGGGCGACGCAGACGGCGCGCGGGGAACGAGAACGCGGGGAGCGGGGCGAGCGCGGAGAACGTGCCGGACGGATCGCGGCCGCGGCCGGCGCGGTGGCCGGCGCCGCCAACCCGGGCGGGCCCGCCGCCGGCATCCGGCGGACGGCGACGCGCGGGCCCGGGGGGCCGGCCGGCGGCCAGGGGGACGGCCCGGCGAAGTTCCGCGCCGTCGACCGGCCCACCCAGCCACTGGCGACCCGCGCGGACCCCGGTTCCTGGGAGGAGCCCCCGGGTGGGGACTCCTCCCTCGGCACCGTGCCCGTGCCGCGGTTGTCGGCGCTGGCCGACAACCGGAACGAGACCACCGACCCGTCGATCCGGCCGCGCCGGACCGCCACCGTGGCCTCGGTGTCGGCGTTCAACGCGGCGGAGGTGACAGGGCCGTTGCTGACCGCCCAGGCCCCCGCCGCCACCGGGGCCGGAGGGACCGGTACCAGTACCGGTAGCGCCGCCGGCGGCGCCGGTACCCGGGCCGGTGCCGGCGACCAGCCGACCGGCCGCGACCGCGAGCCGGACCACCCAGGTGGCGCCAGGGCGGAGCCGGGGGCCTGGCCGCCCGACCCGCGGGCGTGGCTGAGCCTGCTGGCGGCATCCGGCCGGCGGGACCGTGCCGCCATGGTCGCGGCCGTCGTCGCCTTCGGGCTCGTCGTCGGCGTGGTCGTCCTGCTCACCGCGTCGGACGCCTCCCGGGCGGAGAGCGGCCCGAGCCGCCCGTCCCCGGGCCCGTCGCAGCGGGGCGTCACCGCCACCACCCCGCCCGCCACCACCTCCCGGCCCACCGTGGTCGCGCCGACCACCGTCGCGCGTACCGGCCGTGCCGAGCCGGGGCAGGGCAGCGCGCCGCCGACCCAGGCCGGCATCCCGGCCGGCCCGGAGCCGACGGCGGGCGTCCGGACCGACCCGTCGGCGCAGGCGACACCGACGCACGCCGTCTCCCCCACCGGCGACGCCTCCGCCCCGCCGACGCCCGATCCGTCGCTCTCGGCGACACCGTGCGCCGCCGGAGCCCGGCCGGAGGGTGTTGTCGCCACCGCCACGCCCGAGCCCTGCTGACAGGACGCCCCGCCGACGCCGATGCCCCGGCCCGCCCGCTGGCGGCGCCCCGACGCAGCCCCGATCATGTGACCGGGAGCACATYGAGACGATGTCACGGTGCGCCCCGGGACGTCGTCGTCGAGGTGGAACCATCCCACGGCACGCACGATGACGAGGAGGTCACCATGCAGCGCATGGACATGGCGAGCGTCGTACCGAACGCCTACAAGGCGGTGATGGGCCTGGAGAAGTACGTCCGGTCGACCGTCGACGGGACCGTGCTGGAACTCGTGAAGCTGCGCGCGTCGATCCTGAACGGCTGCGCGTTCTGCGTGGACATGCACAGCCGCGACGCGCTCGCCGCCGGCGAGTCGAGCCGGCGGCTGTTCGCGGTCGCCGCCTGGCACGAGTCGCACTTCTTCAGTGAGAAGGAGCGGGCGGCGCTCGCACTGACCGACGCCGTCACCCGGCTCGGCCAGGACGGCGTCCCCGACGACGTGTGGGACGGCGCGACGAAGGTCTGGAGCGAGGAGGAGGTGGCGAACCTGGTGGTCGCCATCGCGACGATCAACGTCTGGAACCGCGTCGCGATCTCGACCCGCACCCAGCCTCCCGCGACGGTCTGACCGTCCGCGGACGGTCAGGCGGATCGCGAGAACGGTGAACTGTGGCGGCCTGAGCGAGTCCATAGTGACACTCAGCCGCCGCGCATCGCCCCGGACTGCGTCGGGGCATCCGGGGGCGTCGGGATGGCTGGCCGGGGGAGGGTGTCGTGACGTCCAGGGGCCAGACATTCGCGGGGGGACCGGCTGGGGCGGCGTCCGCGGCGGGGCGGATCGCGGGGGCGCTGACGGCGTACGCGTGCGGCGACGCCTTCGGGCTCCCGTGGGAGGGGAGCGCACCGCGGGACGTCGACCTCCGGCGGGCCGCGGACATCCCGGCCCGCGGGCGGTGGGAGCGCGGCAGCACCTCCGACGACACCGCGCTGACTCTGCTCGTCGCGGAGCACCTGACCACCCACGGCGGCGCGGGTGATCCGGCCGCGCTGATGGGGACGCTGGCCGACCGGGCGGCGTCGATCTACGGGCTGGGCCCGAGCACGATCGCCGCGATCGAACATTTCCGCGCACACGGGAGGCCACCGGCGCGGGGCGGCCGTACCAACGGCGCCCTCATGCGGGCGCTGCCGATCGGCTGGGCGACCGCGCCGGAGGCGACGGAACGGCGCCGTCAGTGGGTGCGCGCGCTGTCGGCGATCACCCACCCCGACCCGGTCGCGCAGGCCGCGGCCGCCGTCGCCGCCGCCTGCGCATCCTGGGCGGTCGAGGGCGTGGACGGGCCGATGCTGCTGGCCGTGGCGGCGGCGGAGGCCGACGCGCTGGCCGGGATCGCCTCGCCGGCGGCGTCCGACGCAGTGGCAGGAACCGACGCGCTGGCAGGGGTCGACGCGGTTCAGTCGCTTTCCGCTCTGGTGAGGGCGATCGAGCGGGGACGGTGGGCACCACCGCCGGCCGGGGTCAGCCTCGACCCGGTGGAGACCCTCGGCGCCGTGTTGCACTGCGTGGCGACGAGGCCGACGCTCGGCGCGGCGCTGACGGCCGCGATCGGTCTCGGCGGGGACACCGACACGGTCGCCGCCCTCACCGGCGGAATCCTGGGGGGCCGCCACACGCCCGAGGAGGTCCGCGCGGAACTCCCCTGGAGCTCACATGCCCTGCTCCCGCCCCGGGGCACGATCGACGTCCTCGCGGACGGCCTGGCCACACTGCGCGAGCCGGGCCCGGCGGGCTGACGCGAAGCGCGTCTCCCCGCCGAGCCCGGCCTTGTACTGKGCTGTCTCAGGTTTTCAAGATCCTTTTTGCCCGAGGCGGAACGTCAACATTGTTGACTATCTTGATGGGTCAGAAGCCCGACCCGCGTGAGTAGAGCAGCAGGTTCGGCGAGCCGGCGCCGATGTTGGTCAGCGCGCCGCGGGTCGCGGTGTCCACGATCGCGTCGCGCACCTTGTTGGGCCCGGCGCCGGGATGCTGCTGCAGGTAGAGCGCCGCCACACCGGTGACGTGCGGGGTCGCCATCGACGTCCCGCTGATGGTGTTGGTGGCGGTGTCGGAGGTGTTCCAGTCCGAGGTGATCCCGGTCCCCGGAGCGAAGACGTCCACGCAGGAGCCGAAGTTGGAGTACGTGGTGTCCCGGCTGTCGGCGGTCGTCGTCGCCCCGACGGTGATCGCCCGGGGCACCCGCGCGGGCGAGATGGCGCAGGCGTCGTCGTTGCTGTTTCCCGCGGCCACCGAGTACACCAGGCCGGAGGCGATCGACTGCCGCACCGCCTGGTCGAACGCCCGCGACGCGCCGCCGGTCAGGCTCATGTTCACCACGGCGGGGCCACTGCCGTGATGGGCGGTGACCCATTCGACGCCGGCTATGACGCCGCTGACGGTGCCGAACGCGGCGCAGTCCAGAACACGCACCGAGACGAGCCGCACCGACTTGGCGACGCCGTGCGCCGTTCCCCCGGTCGTTCCGGCGACGTGCGTGCCGTGGCCGTTGCAGTCCTCGGTTCCGTAACCGTCATCGATGACGGAGAAACCGCCGGAGGCGCGGCCACCGAAGTCCCGGTGGCTGGTGCGGATACCGGTGTCGACAATGTAGGCGGTGACCCTGGCGCCGGTCGAGGCGTACGTGTACGCCCGGTTCAGTGGGAGCTTGCGCTGGTCGATGCGGTCCAGGCCCCAGTCTGCCGTTCGCTGCTCGGTATCGGCCCGCACCACCTGGTCGGGTTCCACGTAGGCGACCTCGGGATCCGCCCGGACGGCGGCAAGCTGAGCCGGGTCGAGCTGCGCGGAGTACCCGTTCAGCGTGTACTGGAACTCGCGGGTCACCTGGGCACCGAGATCCCGGGCCCGGGTCGCGGCCGCCGCGGAGGCGGCCGCCGAGGGCGCGGATTTCAGCACCACGATGTAACGGCCGGTGAGGTCGGGCGGCGCCGCGGACGCGGCACCCGGAGCAGTTAACTGGGTCATCGCCACTGCGCCGATGAATCCGCAGGTAGCCGCGGCCCGGCGTAGATGTCTCTTCACTGCTGCGCACTTCTCCTAACCCGGCCGGAGGATATCCGGCCTCGTCGCGCATGATTCCGTTTGATGGTTGGAAGCCGAACTTCGGTTCGCTTTCGCTGACTTCCTCGGGCTGGCAGGGCTAACCGAGTCCGAGGCTCCGCGCGACCTTCAGCTGGATCTCGTTGGTGCGCCTGATGCGCTCCAGCGGCTCCCGATTCGCGGCGACCTCGGGGCGCTGGATCTCCGACTCGACGGTGAACCAGACGCCGACCAGATTGGTCTGCCGCTTACAGGCGATGTCCGTGGTCGCGACGGTGATCTCCGCCGCCGACACCGGCCCGCTGCGGAAACGCGGGTCGCCGGCGGCCGCCAGCGGCGTCGGGTAGTCGAAATGATGGCCGTGCATGCACCCCGACCAGGCCCGCAGCGCCGCGCGTACCCGGGGGTCACGTCCGGAGTCGACATAGCTGTCCTGGGCGAGCCGCTGGGCGAGGTACATGTCCTCGACCAGCGGTGCGCCCGCGGTCAACCGGCGCTGCGCCTCACCGGAGCAGCCGCCGTCCGGCACGGCCTGGCCCGCGACCGTCCCGCCGCCGGTCCCGGTGAGCACCTCCAGCGTCCGGGGATCGACCGGTCCCGCCGATCCCGCCGGTCCCCCGGGCTTCGACGGGCCGGACTCGGGATCGGCACCGGAGTCGGGACCGGGCTCCGACACCCGGAATCCGGTCGCCCTGGCCTGTTCCAGGTCGGTGATGCCGTAACGGCGCTCGTTCAGCGTGGCCGGTCCGTCCACCGCGCCGGACCGCTGCGGGCTGGGCAGCCCGAACCGGTGCATGCACTCGGCGAGCAGGATCCGGTAGGACCGCGCGACCGCTTCGGACTCTTGCGGCCCGAGCAGGTAGCGGTCGAGCGGAAGGTGCAGCGCGGCGCCGTCGAGCAGCGCCGGCGGGCTTGTCGCCGACACCGTGGCCGCCGGCTGCGGTGGCGCGGCACCGCAGCCGGCGCCGAGCGCCGCCGGCACCAGCGCGGATGCCAGCAGGCAGCGCGCGGCGCGCCGCGGCCACCGGGCATCGAGCCACCCGCGGGGAGCAGGGCACCGGTGGCGGCCCGCCCTGGGGGGCATCGAGTCTCCTCTCGTTCCACCACCGGACTCCGGCCGACGGACCCGGAGCCGGTCCCCGTCATCGGTGACGGGGACCGGCTCCGCACAGCGTCCCGTCGGCGGGAGCGGTGAAATCAGGACGGATCAGCCGTTGGTCCGGCTCAGATCCACTGGAACGACTCGACGTTGTTGCGGAACGTGCTGGTGAAGTTTCCCCCGCTGTTCGGGGCAATGGTTCCGTTGGTACCGGTGTAGTTCACGCCGGTGTAGACCCGGGCGGTCAGGTGGCGGTCGTAGTTCCAGACGGACTCCGAGTTGTTGCCCACCCAGGCGCCCTGACCGACGCCGGGCGAGTTGAACTGGTTGTTGTTGAGGTTGCTGTCCGAGAAGAAGAAGTCCGCGTGGCTGCCCGAGTAGTTCTGGAAATACCACAGGCAGAGGTCGCCGTCGCCGTTGCTGTACAGGTTGCAGGCGCCGTCCAGGTGCGCGGCACCGACACCCCCGGTGCTGTTACGGGTGGCCTTGGTCGAGGCCGCCCCGACACTCGAGACGCTCGCCGGCGCGGGCGCGTCGACCTTCGGGCTGGTGACGGGGCCGGTGGCCGCGCCGGCCGGCTGCCCGACCGCGACCATTCCGGCCATGAAGGCCCCGCCGAACGCGATGGCCATGCCGCGACGAATAGCTGTTCTGTTCATGAAGAAGCTCCTTGCGTAGTTGGGTCGGTTCGTGCGTGCCGCTCCCGCGACGGCATCTGGATCACTCTCCGGAAAGTTGATCGAAATCGTTCACGCATCATGTGGCCGGGTGTCCCTCCGACCTGACCGCGAGATCGACCACGACTCGAATCGCCACCTGACGGACACATTTCGCGCCTGCCGCCGGATCACGTTTCGGCCGTAAACCACCGCCCGGATAAGTAGAACCCGTATGCGCGACGAAAATATGAGGGCGAGGCGGTCGGTGTCCAGGACGCCCACCTGGCGCGTGTCGACGGCAATGGCCGGCGGAATGTCACCGTCGCACACGTGTCGCACACGTCCGGCCGAAACAGAAGGAAAGTCCGGATACGTTTGGCGATTCGGGGCGACGTGCCCGGGTTACGGCACGTATTCGAGGCCCCGGCCGCGGCGGAGAAACGCCTCGACGCCCGGCGCCACGCGGCGACCTGTCGTGGCCGCGACACCAGCCGCCGCGTGGCTCCCAGTGTTCTCGCCGACGGCGGCCCACCCCGCCGGCCATCGCAACGGGGCGATCGCCGCACCCGGGCCCGCCGGCCGCACGCGCGGCCCGCCGCCGACCGTGGAACCCGAGAGCCGGAGAGACCAAGAGGGGCCACAAGGGTAGGAAAGGGACGAAAGACATGGCCCGAAGGTGCCGGTCGCGAACCTGACACCGCTGGCGGTTCGAACAGTGGCATCGCTACCGACCGGTAGATCAACCGGCGTCGCGCCCGGCCCGTCGGGCACCGCCGCACGGGCACCCCCGGACCACGTGCGCCACCGGGATGTCCGCTCCCCGCAGCCGGTCCGGGACGCCCCGTGACCCGCCGACCGCCCGACCGCGGACACCACCCCGAAAACGACGGGGCCACAATTCCGGCCGGCGCCGCCGATGTGCCACACAGCGCGCGATGTTGTCGCCGCAACAGTCACGGAGTTACCCAACTCCCGGTCGTTGACAACCCGACGACCGTTTTCCTACGGTCGCCCTGCGTCCGGACAGATGGCCTTGGAGAAGCCGGCGGGCGAAACCAGCGGCCAGAAACAGGGCCGTGCTGCCCGCGCGAGCCGCGCTCGTTGTCGCGGCCGCCGCGGTGGGGCTGTCCGCCTGCCTTCCGGCCCAGGGCTCGGGCGGCGGCGCCGGCCCGGTACCGAGCGCGACCGCCTCGGTCACCGCCGCGCCGACGAGCACGGTTCCGCCCAGCACCGCCCCGACCAGCACCGCTCCCGCCGGCACGCCCGGCCCGAGCACGCCGCCCACCGCGGGTGCCACTCCCACCGCCGGGGCGACGCCGGGCACCAGCCCGGCGCCCGGCGGAGGCGGCGGGACTCCCGCCGCGGCCGCACTGAGCGGTACCGGCTACGCCGACCACGATGAATGGGCCTCGTGGCGCGGCTGGCCGGTCCAGATCTCCGAGACCTGGAACGACGCCAAGAACCCGGCGACCGGCGTCACGACCTGGGGGTCGATGAACGGTCTCTACACGGTCAAGCAGATTCCCGTCGGTGACTCCCCCAACACCGTGGCGTTGGACGACGACCATCGCCAGCCCCGTGCCTACACCAGTAACTTCTGGTCAGGTGACGTCTCGGTGATCGACCTGAAGCGCGGCGCCGTCGTCGCGACGGTCCCCGTCGGCGGCAATCCACTCGGCGTGGCGGTCCTGAAGAAGTAGCGGCGGGCCCACCCTCACCGCCCGAGCGAGGTGCGAGTTAGCCGGTTGGGCGTCGGGCCGTGACTCCGCCCGACGCCGGGGTCGGCCGCCTGGCACGCGCCTGGAAGCGGCGATTATGAGCACGGACTGGCTCAGTCTCGGCCAGTCGCGTTCGCAACGACCCGGTTGTCGGGAGTGCGCACCTCCTGGCGGCAACCGGAGCCCGGCCTGTCCTACACCGACCCGGACAGGCGGCCCTCAGTGCGTGGCGGCCGGCTCGCCCTCGGCGAGAACCAGGGCGAGCAGGCCCGGGAAGCGGGCGTCGAACTCGGCCCGGCGCAGCCGGTTGAGTCGACGCGGACCCTGGTCGACCTGTTCGAGCAGGCCGGTGGCGCGCAGAACGGCGAAGTGGTGACTGGCGGTGGCCTTCGACACCGCCAGGTCGAATGTGCCGCAGGTACGGGCGAAGTCCGCCTCGCCCGCCAACGTCCGCACGATCGACCGGCGCACCGGGTCGGCCAGCGCCTCGAGCGCCTCCTGCAGGCTCACCTCGCCCGGGTCCGTGTGCCGCAGGCCGAGTACCCGTCTCGACTTCGTCGCCATTCTCCCCTCAGCCTCACTTTCACCAACCTCCCAACTGTTCGACCGCTATCGAACAGTTCTGGGACGGGTGGGCATCTGGTCCCCGTCTTTCGCCTGGAACATGCCGGATGCCGCCGAGGCGGCGGCGGAGCTCGACGAGCTCGGGTACGGGGCGCTGTGGCTCGGCGCCTCCGCCCCCGAGCTGCGCCAGCCAGCACAGCTGCTCGCGGCGTCCCGCAGGATGGTCATGGCCACCGCGATCGTCAACGTGTGGGCCACCGAGGCCACCGCGCTCGCCGCCGCCTTCCACGAGGTCGCACGGACGTACCCGGACCGGCTCCTGCTCGGCCTCGGCGCCAGCCACGCCCCCAGCGTGGCGGCGCTCGGCAGGACGTACACCCGGCCCCTGCGATACCTGGCCGGCTTTCTCGACACCCTCGACACGGCGCCGGAGCCGGTGCCGGCCGGCTCCCGTGTCCTGGCCGCGCTGCGCCCGAAGGCGCTTGCTCTCGCGGCAACCCGCTCCGCCGGGGCCCATCCCTACCTCGTGACCGGGTACCTGAATCCGGCCCTTCGCCACGGGATCCTCACCCGGCGGCTACCGTCGCACCTTCCCGAGGCCGTGGGCTACGCGTCCGTCTCGGACACATAGACGACCATTTCCCGGACGAATTCGTCAAGGTCGTCGAGGGCCCTCAGCCGGGCGATGACGATCTCGTCGTTGACGTCGATGTAGTCATGGACGAGGACGTTCCTGAAGCCGACGGCCTTGCGGAGCGACCGGGCGAGCGCCGGGTCCATCGCTCCGTGATCGCCGAGAAGGCGGACCGCGTCGCCGTTGTCCGCTGGTGGTCCCCAGCCCCGCGCCGCGCAGATGTGCTGCGCGACGTCGACGCAAGCCTCGATCGCTGTCACGAAGGTGTACTTGACGCCGCGCAGCCAGATCGGGTCCGCGCGGCGCTCGTCGCCGGCGTCTGCCTCGCTGCGCAGCACGGAAAGGTCGTCGGTGACGGCGCGGAGCAGGCGCAGCACCCGGACCTGGTCGACCACCGGTTACACGGTCCTGGGCAGCAGGGCGGCGGCGAACTCCCGGTGGGAGCGAGTGATCCGTGGGAGTTCGTCGAAGTAGATCTTTCTGGTCATCGCCTCCCAGTGCACGCGCGCGGCCCGGTCGTCTTCGAAGAGCAGTGTTCCGCCGACGGCGACCCGGCCGGCAAGCTCGAGCGGAGCGTTGTCCAGGACGAGGAGGTCGACTCCAGGCGGCAGAAGTACGTCGAAGGCGTTGGGAGGCCGCGGCCCGCCGAAGTAGGCAGCGATGTCGATGTCCGAGTCCGCCCGCTGGCGCCCGACAGCGCGACTGCCGTGCAGGTAGGCGAACCGCGCGCCCGCCTGACGCAGAACGGCGACAGCGTCGTGCGTCGCCGTGCGTGCGAATGTCTCGTCCACACCCCGATCTTCGCAGACGGGACGGCCGTGCGGCATTCACCTCCGCCCGCGTCGCGATCCGCACCGGGCGCGCGGGGCGGCCACACGCCGCCGCCCACAAGCCCCCTCCGGCGGCGGCATCGCAGAAAGGCCGTCCGACCGAGCCCCGTGCACGTTACCTTCCGTCGCTCCGATCCGTCATAGCCGTGACTCGTCAGTCGAGTGGGCGGACGCCCCAGGAGGAGAGTTGACGATGCAATCACGGATGACCAACCCGGCGATGGTGCTCCCGCACACGATGGAGGCGATCCAGGGCCTCTACAAGGCGATKAGCACGACGGAGCAGCCGCGACCAAGTGGCGCTTCCGCGGCCGTGCCGTGTTCGCGCATCACGGGTCACGCGCCCCTATCGTCCAGATTGAGCAGAATCGGACAGGTCCGCGGCGCGGTGCTGCCATTCATGCGGGAGTGAGCATGGTCGACGGGACTGACGACGTCTGGGCTGGCGACGCGGGAACCGACGGCACGGACTCCGTACCGATCGACCGGACGACGCCTGACACGACGCAGGACGCCGAGCCCGATGCGGCGCAGGACGCCGAAGCGCCGGGCCGAGGGTCCAGGCCCACTGCGAGGCTGGTGGCCTGGTCGCGCGACGTCGACCGGGCAGAGGCGTTGGTCGCGGTCTCGATCGTGATCGCGGCCGTCGTTGCCCTCGTCGGCTCGTTCCGATTCCAGACCAAGCCCGATGCGGAGGGCGACCACTACCAGTCCGGCTACGAAGCGGCCCTCGTCGACCTGCGCAACGCCCCGATCGGCGAAGAGCAGGACCTGTCGACCGACGAGGATCGGGCGCCGCCGGCGGCCGGCGATTTCCCGCCGCCGCCGGACCGGGGCGTCCGGCTGGCACCCGGCGCCTATCGGGTGCTGTTCGAGGGCAGCGGGATCCCGGACCGGCATGGCGCGGCGGTGGTGACCGCGATCGGCGACGACGCGGTGACCTGCCGGGCGAGCGACTGGGACGACCACCGGGGCGACGAACAGGTCGACGTCGTATGCGTCGGGGCGGGCGGAGAGCCGGCGGACGCAGCGTTCTCGGTGATGTTCGCCTACCGGCTGCCCGGCGACCCGGGACACGACGAGGTGTTCGCGTACCTGCGGATCGACAGACCCTCGCCCCCTGCTGCGCCGTCGATCGCTGCTGGACCAGTGCCGCCTGCCGCGTCCTCGACATCCGCTGCGGCCTCGGACCAGCAGGCCGAGCCGATGCGGCTCACAGACGGCTGGAGTTCAGGGGAGGGCACGGTCGAGGTGGTCCGGCTCGCCCGGGGTCGGCACGAAGTCCGCCTGGTGGCGGAAGGTTTCGGTCGGATGGCGGGAAACCTGCAGGTGAACGCGCTCGGCGAAGGTGACGTCTTCTGCGCGCCGACCGACGTCGTCGCGGTCGACGACGGTCACGACACTGCGACGGTCACGGTCGGTTGCATCCGCGACGGGGCCCTCGCCGACGTGCCGTTCGCGCTGACCTACGCCGGGTCGCCGGCCGGCGGCGACGAAAGGTCGTCCACCCACCTTGCCTACCTCGTCAACGGTGTCCGCCTCGCCGGTGACGACCGAAACGGGACGGGCTCGGGTCGACTCGACGTGCCGCCGATCGCCGACGGTGCGGGGCGACCGAGGTCCACGGCAAAGAACCGTCCGGCCCGGCCCGCACGGAGCAGGGCCGCAGCGCCTCGCCCACATCACAAGGCTCGCGGGGCCGTGGCGCCGAGATCCCAGCAGGCCTCGCGGTCCGCAGCGATCAGCTCACCGACGATGGTGATCGGCTCACGCAACCGCTTCCATCTCAGACCAGTCGTGATGGTCTCGACGCCACGGACCGCACCTGCAATGTCACTGTTGCCGCGGCTGACCAGGCAGTGCGGCTGGCGGTCCGAAGAACTGTCCTTGTCCGAAGCGGCAGCCATGGCGCGCCAATGTGCGTGCCTGCTCTCGGTTCTGGACGCCGGTGGCAACGACCGTGAGACCGAGGTCCCTGGCGAGGGCGAGCAGTGCCCGGCGGAGCAGGTCGGCCCGGTTGGCGCTGCCCGTCAGGCCGCCGGCGTAGTAGCTGTCGAACATGAGTATCTGGATCGGCAGCTCGTCGAGCGCCAGAAAGGTGCTCTGGTTCCTGGCGATGGCGTTCAGCGCGAGGCGCAGGCCACGGGTGACGCATGTCCGCAGGCTGCGCGCGGCCTCCTCGTCGAGGCACTCCATGTCCGTAAGCCTGAGGATCAGGGCCTGGGCGGGGATGCGGGAGGCCACCAGCGCCGCCTCGACGTCGGGCAGTAAGTCACCAGCCGGCCTCGCCGCCGAAACGCCGACGCAGACGGCGACGTTCTGCCCTGTCTGCCTTCGGTAGTGGCCGATATCATGGCAGGCGCGGCCGAGGATCAACTGTTCGAGCTGTGCTCTTAGCCCCACTCCGGTTGCGACCGTGACCGTCTGCTCTGCCGTGAACGACCCGAGCGTCGGATGGTGCCAGCACGTTGAAGCCTGAAACGCGACCGTGTGATGGCGGGTCAGATCGACGATCGGCTGATAGAGGACATCGATGACGCCGCCGGCGGGATCGCCCCGCAACAACTGGGACAGCGCGAGTTGCGCCGTCGGCGACCGGTCGTGAGCGAAGATTTCAGGATCGTAGACGACCAGACTGTTTTTCCCCCGCCGCTTGGCTGCGTACATGGCGAGATCCGCCTGCTGGACCAGGTCCTCGGCACTTATCGAGGATGCCGACACGGCGACTGTCAGGCCAAGGCTCGCGTGAATGGCGCACGGCTGCCCGGCGAGAAAGCACGGTGCCCGGACCACCGCGGCCACCCTCTTGCCGACCGCCTCGGCGTCCGCGGCATCGTCCGCCAAAAGAACCGCGAACTCGTCGCCACCGAGACGGGCGACCGTGTCCGAGGGCGGTACGCAACCAAGCAGCCGCCGAGCGGTTATCCTCAGCAATTCGTCCCCGGCCGGATGACCCAGGGTGTCGTTGACACTCTTGAAGTCATCGAGATCGCAGAAGAGCAGAGCCAGCCGGCCGCGGGCTCGCCGAGCGACCGCCTCTTCCACCCGGTCACCGAACAGCACACGGTTCGCCAGCCCGGTCAGCGGGTCATGGAGCGCCTGGTGGCGCAGCTGGCGACGGCTGCGCTGAACCCTGTCCAGCAGCTTCTGGTTGTCCGCCAAAGTCAGCATCTGCCGGATCAGCACCATCAGCACGAGCGCGAAGATGCCGTATATCTCGATCGGTTCGACCCGCGCCTCGGTTGACATCTGAATGACCGCCAGCACGCCCAGCGCGGACAGCGGAACGTACGGGAGGAATATCCTCACCCAGCGTACGCCGGGTCCGGCCCGCCAGCCAGCCCACCGGACGCGCCACGAGTCAGGAGCGGATTCGAGACTTAGGGGGGCAGCGGCAACTACAGAGCCAGTCGATGGCCGTGGTGGCGCGATGCAGGCAAGCCCGATCATCACAGTGCCAATGGCGTTGGCGGCTTCGAGTTGCAGGGGCTCCGGTTGGCCGCTCGCGATGAAGTAGAGCGACACGTGCAGAAGTATGGTGATGGAGGCCAGCCCGCCACCGAGCAATGCGAACGACTTCTTCTGGTGCGGGCGCCGGAACGCCGCTACGAGCAGGACGGTGATCAGTAGCAGGAGACATCCGATGCCGAACGCCAACAAGGCCGCGAGACTAACTGGTGCGGGTGCTCGCRCACGCACCAGAGGCTGGAGGACGACCACCCAGCCGAGCAGGCTCAGCGAGCCGGCGAGGAGCACCGCGTCCATTACGGTGACAGTCCGCCAATGGGTGCCGTGCTGGCCGGCTCGGCGCACCGGCTCGTCCTCCGGGCTGAGTGGGTCGGTGGGAAAAGCCAGCAGCGCGGCAACGGATGCTGGAATGAACGCCAGATACGCCGGTTCCGTCCCCGACAAGGGTGGCACCGGGCTCTGGCCCGAGAACAACGCCCTGACGGAAGTGATGACCAGGCCGGCTGCCACCGTGATCCATCCGGTGAGAAGGAGCAGTCGCCAACGTCGCTCGCCACCCCTCGCTCGCCGTGCCGACCACAGTTCGCACCCACCCTGGAACGCTATAGCGGCCATGCCGCAGGCGCGGACCACCAGGTCAGCGGTGCGCGAGGGAAGGACGAAGGAAGCGAGCATGACTGCGGGCGCGACTGCCGCCCACACACAGACTATTCGGCGGAAAACGGCCGCGCCGCAGTTCGGTGCGTCGCACTCCGCCGCGGCCGCTCGAGCGATCTCCGCGCGCGACATCGTCCTCTCCGCCTGGGATCATTTCCGCCCATCTGGCCTGGATCGTCCTGCCAGCCGGAATGGATCGCCGCGACGAACCTCCCTCGGACCCATCCAACCGAAAGCGACGCCATATATACCCAGAGCGATGGCGCGTACATTAGTACGGGCGGACGAAGACCGCCAACGAGCCGAGGATGCCCGATACGCCCTCCGTGCGTTCCTCGCCCCGATCCCAGTGCCGATCAGACCGAAACGGCCTGGCGATCCACCCTGGAGCCAGCCACACAGCACGTCCATGAGCTCCGGCACACGCTCGGCATCCGGCCCGGTGTGATGCAACTTGGCATTACATGTCTCCAGCCGGAGCGCCCGTTGTCACCGGGCGCGCCCCCGGAGCGACAGGCGGGTTTCGGCGAGCCGACCGGGCCGACCGGGCCGACCAGCCGGGGCCCCGGTCGGGAGGATGACCGGCCCGCCGGCGGCGCGGGGGGGCGCCCTGGGCGAAGCGCCGTCATCATCCACGCCGGGTCCGACAGTTCCCGATCGTGACCATCTGAGCTGGGCAAGCTCCAACAGGCGGGCTGGCGGGCACGGTGTCAGTATTCGGCCCGGGGGACGTCGGCCCGGCTCTCCCGGCGGCGTGGCGGGCAGCGACCAGCCCGCGGATCAGGGGCACCCACACGATGAACGGGCGTCCGACCGCTATCGGCCGGACGACGGCCGGCCAAGCCCGCGGGGACAGGACAACCGATGACGAGACGGCGGTGACCGGACGAACGGCGCACGCCGCACAGCCCACCCTGGCGCGTGTCCTGAGTGGGCGGATGCTGTTGTTCCTCGTGCTCGGTGACGTCCTCGGATCGGGGATCTACGCGCTCACCGGGCAGATCGCCGCCGACGTCGGCGGGATGATCTGGGCACCGTTCCTGATCGCCTTCGCACTGGCGTTCCTCACCGGGACGGCCTACGCCGAGCTTGTCGGCAAGTACCCCCGGGCGGCCGGAGCAGCGCTCTACGCCAACGAGGCGTTCCGTCGCCCGTTTCTCACCTTCATGGTCGGCTTCACCGTGCTGGCCGCCGGGATCACCTCCACCGCCACGGCCGCGCGGGCCATCGGGGGCAAATACCTCGCGGAGTTCGTGGCGGCCCCGACGGTCGTCGTCGCGGTCGTGTTCATCCTGCTGACCGCGGTTCTCAACGCCCGTGGGATCGGGGAGTCGGCCCGGGTGAACCTTGTGCTCACCGTGATCGAGCTGACCGGGCTGTTGCTGATCGTCGGGATCGGCGTGCACGCGCTGGCTACCGGAGCGGGCGAACCGGGACGGGCCTTCGAGCTGCGTGCCGAGGGGCCTGCGCCGCTCGCCCTGCTCGCCGGCACGACGCTCGCGTTCTACGCGATGCTCGGCTTCGAGAACTCGGTGAACCTCGTCGAGGAGGCCCGCCGGCCGCGCCGGGACCTGCCCCGGGCGCTGTTCGGCGGCATGTTCATCGCCGGCACGGTCTACCTGTTCGTCGCGTTCACCTGCGCGATGCTGGTGGATCCCGACATCCTCACCGGCTCCGGTGCCCCGCTGCTGGAAGTGGTGAAGGCATCCGACGTGCCGGTGCCGTCGAAGCTGTTCGCCGCGGTCGCGCTGGTCGCGGTCGCCAACACCGCCCTGATGAACATGGTGATGGCTTCCCGTCTCGTCTACGGCATGGCTGCCCAGGGCACGATCCCGACCGTCTTCGCGCGGGTGCTGCCCGGCCGACGCACCCCGCCGATAGCGATCGGCTTCGTGACGGCCCTGACGGTGGCGCTGGCCAGCACCGGCCAGCTGGCCGGCCTTGCCGACACCACCGTCCTGCTCCTGCTGCTGGTCTTCTTCGTCGTCAACACCAGCGCGCTGGTGTTGCGTCGCGAGCCCGTCCCGCCGGGCGCCTACCGTGCCCCCACCTGGGCCCCGGCACTCGGCGCGCTGTCCTGCGCGGTGCTGGCCACCCCGCTGGTCCACCGCGAGGGCACCGTCTACCTGCGCGCCCTCGGCCTGCTCGCGCTCGCCGCCGTCCTCATCCTCGCCCAGAAAGTTGTCAGCGGCCGGTTCCGCGCGTGTGAGTTATCCGGTGCCGCCAGACCGCCCCGTCACAGCAGCCGCTTCCAGCGCAGGCCGGTCGCGATGGCCTCTACGTCGGTCGATCACACTGGGCCAGCCAGCCACGCCTTCACGCTCGACGGCCAATATGGTTCTGAAGATTTCCCCCCCACACGACACCGCCTCCGACCAGGAGATCAACATCGCTTCCATCCGACACGAAGTCGTTGTCGCCCTGCCTCCAGAAGAGGTGTGGGACGTCCTGCGCGACGTGGGAGCGGTGCATCGGCGGCTGCTACCGGGACGGGTGCTGGATGTCAGCCTCGACGGGGACGTCAGGACGCCGACCATGCCGGACGGGCACCTGGTGCGGGAGCTCATCGTCGCCGTCGATGACGAGGTACGCCGACTCGTCTACGCGGTCGTCGAGGGAGCCAGACCGCCCCTACGCCACCACCATGCCTCCTTCCAGGTCCTACCCGACGGCGACAGACACAGCCGACTTCTCTGGATCACGGACCTCCTCCCCGACAGCCTGGCGGGCCTGATCGAGGCCCGCACCGCACACGACATCAAGGAGATGAAGGAGGTACTCGAACTGTCCGCCGGCACGTGATCACGATCGTCTCCCCGTTCTGCGCGGGTGACCTTCGAGGGGCCTCGTCCACTGACTGTGGCGGGAGGCGGCCTGGAGTTCGCTGTGCTCGACGACGGCGGCCGGAGCAAGGTCGGCTACATGTTCCCGGGAGCCTGACCGGGAGTCGCGGGAGACACCGCCCCGGCGGCGACCGAGAGGGCCTTGGCCGTCGCCGGGTCGACCGGCAGGAACGCCTCCAACTTCAGCTCGGCGAGGGTCACATCGACGGCGGTGGCGAAGGTCGTCACGGTCGTCATCAGGCGCAGCTCACCGCGCGATGACCCCAGGTGAAGCGGGACGGCGAAACCGAGCTGCCCGTCGGACGGCGCCAGCTCGGGGACGTACCTCGTAAGTTCGGCGCGCAGCTCCGCCACGTGGCCGAGGCGCGCCAGGATGTGGCGCGCCCATTCGGCGAAGTTGCGGATGCGGGGCGCCAGGCCCTCTGGATGCAGCGCGAGGCGGTAGATGTTCTTGCCCGGACCGACCAGCTCAGGCGCCGCGCCCTCGGTGATCAGATCGAACGCGTCGTTCGCGGCGACCATGTCGCCGTTACGGTCCACGACCAGCGCCGGGTACGGCAGGTGCCCACGGACGATGTGGTCGATCGCGGTGCGCACAGGGGCCAACACCGGGTCGTCGAGCCGGCTCTGCGGGTAGACGGGCGCGTACCCGGCAGCCAACAGCAGCTCATTGCGCTCCCGCAGCGGCAGTTCGAGTGACTCGGCCAGGCGTACGACCATGTTCCGGCCGGGGACGGACCTGCCGGACTCGATGAAGCTGAGGTGCCGCTGGGTGGTGCCCGCCCGCAGCGCCAGGTCGAGCTGGCTGAGATGCCGGCGGGTACGGCGTTCGCGTAGCGCGCGAGGGAAGTCCACGGACCTGTTCTACCGGCAGTGGCATCCCGCGCCATTCCTCACCGGGAATTGTCGCTGTCCGCCCCGGTCACAAGCATCACTGCCATGGACATCGGTGTACTGCTTCCGACCGGAGCCGCCCAGTGGGGCGCGGACGGGGACCCTCGAGAGCTGGTCGCGTTCGGGCGCAGGGCCGAACGCCTGGGTTTCTCCTCGCTCTTCGTCAATGACTCGCTGATCAGCCCGCGTATCGAGGCGCTGACGATGTTGGCCGCGCTCGCCCCGGCGACCGAGACCGTGACCCTGGGAACGGGCGCGCTGCTGCCGTTCCTGCGAAGGCCGATCCAGGCCGCGCAGTCTTTGGCGTCGATCGACCTGCTGTCCGGCGGCCGGCTCACGGTGACGGTGGGCGCGGGCTTCCCCGGCCGTTTCGGACGGCCCTTTTACACCCTTTCCGAGGTCCCGTGGGAACGGCGCTTCGCCCGGCTGGACGAGACGGTCGCGTTGTGGCGGGCGCTGTGGAACGGTGCCGGCTCCTTCCACGGCGAGATCCTCAGGTTCGCCGGCATCCCGCCCGCGACCAGGCCGTTCCAGGCAGGCGGCCCGCCGATCTGGCTCGGCGGCGCGACCCCGGCCGCGCTGGCCCGCACCGGCCGGACGTACGACGGGTGGCTGCCCTATCCGCCCGACCCCGCCGACTACGCGTCCGGGCTGCGGAACATCCGCACGGCGGCGGCCGACGCCGGCCGCGCCGCCGAGGACATCACACCCGCGCTGTTCGTCTCGATACGAATCGATGACGACGTCGAGCGCGGCCGGCGGGCGCTGGACGACTACGCGCGGGCCGCCTACGGGATGCCGCTGGAGGAGCTGGAAAAGATCCAGGCGGTGGTCACCGGCTCCGCCGGCCAGGTCCTCGAGGGCTTGGACCGGTACGTCGCCGGCGGCGCACGCCACATCGTCACCCGCCTTGGTGCTCTGGACCTGCGCTCCCAGTTCGACCAGCTGGAGCGGATCGGCGCCCTGATCCCCGCCCTCCGGGCATCAGCGGATCACGCGTCCGCACCGGGAGGGTCTGACCGTCCGTAAGGCCTCACACTCGATCGCTGTCACGACAGCGTCGTGCGTCGCCGTGTGTGTGAATGTCTCGTCCACACCCCGATCTTCGCAGACGGGACGGCCGTGCGGCATTCACCTCCGCCCGCGTCGCGATCCGCACCGGGCGCGCGGGGCGGCCACACGTCGCAGCCGCCCACAACCCTCCGGCGGCGGCATCGCCCCGGAATCCTCGAGCGACGCGTGCTATCAGCCGACGCGAACCTCGATACCTGCAGTTAGATCAACGGATGCAGACGCAGCTACATATTCGTCCTTCCAGCTTCCTCGCGGTCTTGCTGCTGATGGCAGCCGTGTCGGCGGCGTGCTCCTCGGACGGCGCGGACGCCGGAGCGCAGGCGCACTCGCCTTCTCCGACGCGCTCCCCTGCTTCGATCGGCCCGTCCACGCCGTCACCCACCTCAGCATCACCGACAATGCCGGTCGCGAAGGACGGGACGGATCTGAACGCGTGTACCGACGGTGAATGCGAGGTCCAGGTCACGGCCCCGACAGACATCGCACTCCCGGCAACATCCGGCGCCACCGAGATCCATGTGACCCTCATCGAGAAGGACACGGTGCACATGGTCATCGTGCTCGATGGCGGAAATTTCAGCTCCGATGGCGGCTGCACATCGACCCTGAGCGTGAGCACGACGGCGTCTTCCCAGCTGACCTGCCACAACGGCGAGAGGAACACGTCGAATGGAGTAACCGTCGAGGTCGGCGGGATCGCCAGTCCGACGGCGGTGATCCGCATTCGGACCACCTCATGGCCGTCATGATCGGATGCCGCGACCGACAGCGCAGCGCGTCACGCCCGGCCGCCGCAGGCGGGCCGGCGGGCGAGGGCGGCCGGAAACGGGTGTCCTGACCATCGCCGGGCCCTGCCGGGCCGGGCGGGCAGCCGGTCCGTGCCGATCAAACTGGCATCAGACTGGCCGCCGTCGTCGCGCCGAGTTCCCAGCAGGCCTCGCGGGCTGCGGCGTCCAGGTCGCCGACGACGCTGACCGGGTCGCGCAGCCGCTTCCAGCGGAGGCCGGTCGCGATCGACTCCACCGCCCGGACAGCACCAGTCGTGTCGTTGTTGCCGTGCACGTACAGGGCGTAGGAACGACCCACCGTAGCGTCCAGACACGGATAGTAGATCTGGTCGAAGAAGTGCTTGAGCGCGCCCGACATGTAGCCGATGTTGGCAGGTGTGCCGAGCAGGTAGCCGTCGGCGGCGAGGACGTCGACCGCTGTCGCGGCCAGCGCCGGACGGACGACGACGTCGACACCCTCGATCGCGTCATCCCGGGCGCCGACGAGCACCGCCTCCAACATCACCTGCATCGTCGGTGACGGGGTGTGGTGGACGACCAGGAGCATCGGCATCGCGGCCATGTTATGGCCCCGGTGGGGCGGCAGCCGCGGCCGACCGCGCGCACCTCGGCGAGGGCGGCGGGGTCCAGGACGCGCTCGCCGATCTGGAGGAGTCCCTGAAGGACGGGCGGGGGCGCGGTGGCGGATCCGCGCCTGAGCCAAGCCGTCGGTCAGCCGCGTCAACCGGTCCGCCGACGACCCTCACGCATCAGGTCGCCTCTGGCCCCACCGACGCGGCGGGATCGCCGGCGAGGTGGCGGACCAGCCGCCGCATCAGCTCGCTGTAGCGGGCCTGGAAGCCGGTTCCGCCTGGTCGGCCGCGCTCGGAGTCACCCTGCGCGACATCGGCAGCCTCGCCGCCGTGGTCACCGGGCTGCAGCTGCCGCTCACCCTGCTGTCCGGCGTCCTGCTCCCGCTGTCCCTCGCGCCCGGTTGGCTGCGCGGCCTCGCTCACCTCGACCCGCTCTACTACACGGTCCAGGCCGCGCGCCTGCTGTCCGTCGGGATCGTGTCAGACCGGACGGTCGCCGAGGGCTTCCTCGTGGTCGGCGCTCTCACCTGGCTCACGCTCACCTGGKCAGTCCGCACCTTCCGCACAGCTACGACCTAGGAACCAGATGTGTCCCCGGCGGCGTACGCGCCAGTACCGACGTGAGGCGGAGCAACACCGCCTGCCGCAGACGTACGCCGCGTTGCGGGACTCGACCGGCGCGGAATCTTACCAGTACACCCTCGGATCCATCCAATCGACTACGGGCCTGGACGGCCATTTTGGCGCCGACCCGGTTGAACGCACCGGGATCCCGACGAGATACGGGCACTTTCGCGGCACGTGCGGGTACCATACGTCGCAGCACCGATTCTGATCTTCGCGACGGGKCGGAGTCCGCATGGCCGTCTTCATCAGCTATCACAGCAGCAAAAAGGCCGTCGTACAGCATCTGGCCGCCTACTTCGCCCGCCACACGATCACTACCTGGTACGCCCCCCGCGACGTCCCGCCAGGGTCAGACTGGGATGCCGAGATCTCACGGGCCATCAAAAACTCGACTGCCCTCGTCTTACTGTTCTGTTCGTCCGCCGACTCGAGTATGCACGTGAAGAGGGAAATACTACTCGCAGACAAAGCGCGCATACCGATCTACTGGGTGCGACTCGAGAAGGTCGAACCCGAGAAACTGGGATACTTTCTGAACGCAACCCAGTGGATCGACTGGCTCGACAAGCGCGACACCACACTCGACACGCTTGTTCAGGACCTCAAGAGCCCGGTCTCGCCGGGCAGAGTTCTGGAACCGAACGAGATCGATCGGACGGCCCTGCCCGCGACGGAGGCCCCGGTCGAGGGATGGCCGGCCGAGTTCATCGCCTTCGAGAATGAAAGGGTCGCGGCCGACGCTGCCGCACACAGCTATTTTCGCATTGCACAGGAATCGCCGGACCGGAGCCTTGTCCTGCCCACCGGAAGAGCCGCCACACAGCTCTTCCGAGGGATGCTCCGAGTAGCCGGAGACTACGCACCACGCCCTTTCGGTGACGCACGTCTCGTTTCAGACACCGAGACCTTCGGCGTGCACGAGCGCCACTACACGTCACGCACTCGCCACGTGGTCGAGACCTTGATCGAGCCACTGAACGAGAAAGGGCTGGGCCCGAGCGAGAGTCAGCTGAATCTCTTGACGGGTCAGATAACAGACGACGATCCCATCCTCCGGACGCAACGAGTGCTGCGGCTCTGGCCACCCGCAGTGCACGCCGTGTCGGTCTCCCCTGCCGGCGAGGTGCTCGGCTACGAGGTCGGTTCGTACTCCGACCCCGAAGAGATCGTCAGCGACGGCTGTCGAATCGTGGAGCTGAGCGAGCAGGGCAGGAAGTACATCGATCCGAACCAGCCGTCACGTTCCGTGATCACGGTGGGTCTCGGCACGGCCCTCGAGTCCCCGGGACTCATGGTCCTCGGATTCGACCGGAGCAAGGCACGGATCATTCACCAGATGGCCCACTATCCGGAGACGGCCGGGATTCCCGCGACGCTGCTGCGCCGACACGACCATGCCGTGACCGTGGGGACGCGAGCGGTAGCCGAGGCCGCGGACATCAAGAACGCGCGCGTGCCCGCGTCCGCCGAGGAGGGTTGCGAGTGGATTCTTCACAGGTTCAGCCAGTGAGGTCGCCTGTCATCGCCATGGTCGGCATGGTGACGATCGACTATCTGTACGTGCTGGAGAGCCACCCGGTCGAGGGCAGCACCAATGCGGCAAAGGCCCACCGTGTCGTCGCTGGCGGGCCAGCGGGACGGAGTGCGATCGCCGCCGGACGCCTCGGCGGCGATGTCCGCGTTCTGGGGATGTGCGGAAATGATCTGCATGCCGACGTCCTGCGAGCCGAGTTCGGCCGTGAACCGCTGAGCCTGACCCTTTTCCCCGAAGACCAGCCGAGCCAGCACTCCTGCGTGATGGTCGCCGACGAAAGCGGCAGCCGCACCATCATCTGGACGCCTCAGCCACGGGTGAACCACCGGCTTCTCGATGCAGTGGACGATACTCTCCGCGGTGCGGCGGCGGCCCTGCTGGACTGTACCGATCCGGTGCTCAGCCGAGCCGCGATCGATTCCTGCCGCAAGTTCGAAATACCCGTGATCATCGATACAGGATCGTACCGGGAGTCAAGTGAAGAGTTTCTTTCTGGAGTAGATTACATCATCGCCCCGGAGAAGTTCTTCAGCGCAAGGCACCCCGAGGAGAGCCTCGAGGACGGCATGCGCAAGGTCTACTCCGATTTTCAGCCGGCGGTGCTTGCCGCAACGCGTGGTGAACTGGGCGGAATTTACCTGGACGCCTCCGGCGCACACTCGTACGACCCCCATCCGGTAACGGTGGTCGACAGCTGTGGCGCAGGCGACACCTTCCACGGCGCCTTCACCTGGGCAATTGCGACCGGAGCGTCGACGGAAGAAGCCTTCCGTATCGCGTCCTGGACCGCGGCGCGGAAATGTTCGGCGCTCGGGAACGACGGCCTCCCCGACGCCGCGACTTTTTCTGCCTCACGGGAAATATAGACACCGCACCATTACTTCGCCGGCACGCCCTCGCACCTCGGCATGCCGAGGCGGACGGCGGCGGGCGCCGATGGAAGTGATCCCACCTGGGTGGATGCCGTTGTCTTCGTCAGCGCGTCGTGTTCGGTGCTCGGTGGTCCGGCGGGGGTGGGGCCGGTCGCGCCGATCCGGGCATGCGCCGAGGTCAGCGGGTTGGCCSGGGCCGCCTGGTGGCCATCCTGCGCGGTTCGCTCCTGTTCTGTGACAATTCCGATCCCGTGATCTTGGCTGTCCGGTAGCCATCCTGGTTGGGTGACCATGCCCGCCGTCGTCCCTGTCAGTCTGCTGGCGTCCTTTCTGTTCGCCTCATCCGCCGCCCTGCAGCAACGCGCCGCCGGACGGAGCAGTTTCGCGAAGCGGGTGGACAGCGCACACGCCGTGCCCGGAGTCGGGCTGCTGGCCGAGCTCGTCCAGGACAGGCTGTGGGTGCTGGGCTGGACGGCGAACATCAGCGGGTTCTGCGTGCAGGCCGCCGCGCTGCACCTGGGGTCGGTGGCCGAGGTGCAGCCGCTGATGGTCTGCCAGCTGCTGTTCGCGCTCCCGCTCGGCCTGATCGGCACGGGCCGGCGGATGTCCGCCACGGCCTGGTGGGGTGCGGCGGGGATCTGCGCCGGGCTGGCCGCCCTGCTGTCGGCCCGGGGCGACCTGCCGGCGGCGGGCGGGGTCGACCGGCCACGGCTGCTCCTCACCATCGGGGCGATGGTGCTCGTCGCCGGGGTGCTGACCATGGTCTCACTCGGCCGGTCGCCCACCGCCCGGGCCGTGCTGTTCGGGGTGGCCGCGGGCATGGTCTACGCGCTGACCGCCGTCCTCATGAAGGAATCCGCGGACCGGCTCGTGACGGACGGCTTCGTGGCGACGGCGGCCGACTGGTGTGGCTTCGGGCTCGCCGCGGCCACGCTGTCCAGCCTGCTCCTCGGGCAGGCCGCCTACGCCAGCGGACCGCTCGCCCCCGCGCTCACCGCCATGAACATCACCAACCCGATGATCTCCTGCCTGCTGGCGGTGCTGCTCTACGCCGCCCCGGTGCCGAGCACCGCCTTCCAGCTCCTCGGCGTCACCGTGGGCGCCGGGCTGATCGTCACCGGAGTCGTGCTGCTGGCCCGCACGCCCACGCTGCCCCGCCCCAGCAGCCAGCTGCCCTGACAGCCGGGCCGAGGCCGGGCAGGGGCGCGAGCCCGGTCAGTGGCGGCCCTGGTTCCCGAACAGTCCACCGAAGCCGCCGGACCCGCCGCCGCCGAAGCCACCGAACCCGCCCTGGCCCCCGCCGTGCCCTCCGTGACCGCCGCCGCCCTGCCCGCCGAGCTGGTTGCCGGCGAACCCGCCCTGGCCGAGGCCGAACTGCCCGGCCAGGCCGGAGCCGGCGAGCGCGTTGTAAGGCGGCAGCAGCTCGCAGGGCTGGACGATCACATAGCCCTCACCGGAGAACTGGAGCTGCCAGCTCTCCCCGGTGTTGCCCCGCGGCTTCCAGGCCGCGCTGGAGGTGACCGCGGCCTGCATCGAGACCTGCAGGCTCGACGACCAGCCGACGACGGCGTCGGCGTCCGCGAAGTAGTAGTTCTGGGTGGTCACCCGCATCACCAGCGGGGCGCCCGAGGTGCACACGACGGCCTGGCCGTTGCCGCGCAGCTCGATCTGGTAACCGCCGACGCCGGCGATGCCCACCTGGCTGTCGACACGGACGAGATCCCAGTTCAGGCCGGCGTCGAACGCGAGCACGTTCTTGCCGTCCACGGTCAGGCCGTCACCCGCCAGGTCGAGGATGTGGATGTCCTGGGCCTGGTTGGCGAGGTAGACCGTGCCGGAGCCGGCGACGTTCATCAGGTTCAGGCCCTCGCCGCCGCTGAAGAAGCTGCGGAACCGGGAGCCCCAGCCCTCCCAGCGGGCGTCGAAGGTCGCGGCGCCCTGGTAGGCGACCATGGCGCCGCGCCGGGCGTAGAACTCGCGCATCCCCTGCGCGCCGAGGGTCGCCTTGAGCATCTTGCCGTTCTGCAGGGCGAACCGCTCGCCGCTGGTGACCTCGGGGTTGCCGAGCAGGCTGCTGCGGATCCCTCCCGCCGGCCCACCGGGGCCTCCTGGCGGCATCCCCCCGGGGGGCATCCCACCCGGAGGCATCCCTCCGGGCATGCCGGGACCGGGTCCGGGCGGAAACCCGCCAGGGGGCATCCCACCGGGCATCCCGCCGGGCTGGCCGCCGTACATCCCGCCGTGCGTCATGATCAGATCCTCTCACCCACGCCGGCGGATCAGCCGCGTGCCGAGAACGAGGGCCGCTCGTCCTCGCTCGGCTGCACCACGACGAAGCCCTGGCCGGAGAAGCCGAGCTGGAACGCCTCACCCGAACCGCGCCCGATCAGCCCGCCGAGCCGGGCGGTGCGCCTCGGCTCGACCCGCAGGCCGTCGGTATAGGCGACGAGGGCGTCGGTGTCGACGAACGTCGGCGCCTCCCGGGTGTCCAGCATGATCGGGTTGCCCTTGGCCGTCAGCGCCACCCAGCCGTGGCCGCGGACCACGACGTTGAACATGCCCATGCCGGAGAGCATGTTCACGCCCTTGACCCGCTCGATCCCCCACTGCAGGTTCGCGTCGAAGGCCAGGACGTTCTTGCCGTTGATGGACAGGCCCTCGCCGGCGAGCTGGGCGACGATGACCTCCTTGCCGTAGTCGGCCAGGTAGAGCAGCCCCTGACCGGTCGCGGTCATCAGCGGGACGCCCTCGCCCGTGGCCCAGGAGGACGCGATCCGCCCGAGCTGCGGCGGCTGCGGGTTGAAGTCGATCAGGCCCTCGTAGGCGATCATCGAGCCGACCCGGGCGAACAGGTCCTGGCCCGGCTGCATGACCACCTTGGCGATCTTGGACCCGTGCCTGCTCATCCGGTCCATGATCGGAGTCGGGCCGTAGTTGTTCATCAGGCTGCCCTGCACGGCCTGCTCCCCTCTTCCCGCGCACCCGCGGGAACGCCCGGGATCGCCCCGGCGCGCATCTCAGCCATCCCGGCGCGCATCTGCGACCTCATAGGGTCAGACCTCATACGGCTGGACGACGACGAAGTGGCCGGCGAACCCCATGAACTGCAACGCGAACGACTCGCCGCTGGCTCCCGCGTAGATCTGGCGGGAGATGCGGACCTGGGTGGACACGCTCACCCGCATGCCGGACGTCCACGCCACCAGTGCGTTCATGTCGGCGAACGTGGGACCGGCGACGTTGAGGGTCATCGGCGTGCCCTTGGTCATCACGACGACCGACCCGGGCCCGGAGACCTCGAAGTGGAAGAAGCCGCCGCCGGGGATGCCGGGGCTCTCGATGCGTCGGACCTCCGAGCGCACGGTGGCGTCCATCGCCAGCAGGTTCTTCGAGTTGATGCACAGCGACTGGTTGCCGAGCTCGACGATGTGCAGGTCGGCGGCGTCCTGGGCAAGGAAGACCTCGCCGTCGCCCTTGCACGTCATGAGCTTGAGGCCCTGGCCGGTGAGCTTCTCCTCGATCAGCCCGCGGATCCCGCCGCTCTTGTAGTCGAACTCGATGTTGCCCTGGTAGGCGACCATCGAACCGCGCAGCGCCAGCGCCTCCGGGCCCAGGGTGACCTTGACCAGCTTGCTGTTCTGCTGGGTCCAGCGCCCCGCGGTCGGCACCTCGCGGTACGGGTTGAGGCTGTTCATGGCACCGGGCTGGACGGGGCGAGCCTGCGACGGCAGGACCTCCGTGGGCCCGAACCCGCCCGGCATCGGCTGACCAAATGGCTGCTGGCCGGGCATCGGGTGGCCCGGCGCCGGTTGGCCGGGCGCGCCGAACCCCTGGGCGCCGGGCATCGCCGGCGGGGGCGGCGGCTGGCCGTAGCCCTGCTGCACGCCGCCAGCCTGGCCGTACGCCGGCTGCGGCTGACCGTAGCCCTGGCCGGGATGCGCCGGCGCCGGCGGGGGCGGGGGCGGGGGCGGCTGACCGTAGCCCTGGCCGGGATGAGTCGGCGCCGGCGGGGGCGGTCCCCCGGGCGGGGCACCGAAGCCCGGGGCGGCAGGTGGCTTCTGCTGGTCGAAAGCGGGGGCGGGCGGGGCGCCGAACCCGGGTACGCCGCCCGCCGGCGGGCCGGCGGGCGCGGGGGTCGGCTCGGGCTCGTCGGCCACTTCGCCGCCGAAGCTGCGGATCAGCTCCGCCAGCCCGCCCCGGAACCCCTGGCCGACCGCGGCCACGCGCCAGACACCCTTGCGGTAGACGTCGCCGATCATGACCGCGCGCTCGTCGGAGAAGTCCGCGCCGGTGAACGCGTAGCGGAGCACCTCCGTACCACCGGCCACGATGCGCAGGTAACCGGACGTGATCTGCGCGGCGCTGCCCGGGCCGTCCAGCGCCGCGCAGAACGACAGCTTCTGGATCGCGTCGGGGACCTTGTCGAGCGTCACCCGGAACGACTGGGTGTCACCGGACTGGGCGCCGAGGAGCTGGATCGAGGACTCGGGCGAGTTCGGCTGGTTGAAGAAGACGAAGTACCGGTCGTCGGAGAGCCGGCCGGCGCCGTCCAGCCCGAAACAGGACACGTCCCATTCGCCCGGCGCGTTGATCTGGATCCCGATGTACAGATCGGTGCCAGCGGTGATCGCCGACAGTTGGGACTTCTGCCCTCGACTGAACTGCGTTGCCACCGCGCTCCCTCCCGTCAGCGTGCCGGCTGAATCGGCGCGCGAGCGTCGCGCGCGTGGCCCGACCGCACCCGCACGAACCGGACTGTCCGGAAAACTAGCAGCCCGGACGGCCCCCGGCAGAACCTGTCCGTTCCCGGAGCGCTGTCGGACCGCGGACACACAGCGCGCCACCGCCTCCGCCTCCACGCCCCGGGCCTGACGGCCGGCCGTGCCGCCGTCGCGCCGTGGCGCCGGGGCGCCGTGGCGCCGGGGCGCCGGGGGTACGGCCACCGGGCCGGCGATCCCCAACCCCGATGACCACAGCGACCTCCGACCACAGCAGTCCAGTCCGGGATATACCACCATCTATTAGACAAAACGCCCATTGCATCAGGCGGCCTACTTGCCCTTTGCTGACCTTCTCGCCCTATCAGGCTGGAATCAGCCGACATCGACCCCCGAAACGGCGAGGAAGAAACCAAACGGCGAGAGGGCAGAGCCGAATACCAGGACAGGAGCTGCGCGAGCGGCTCGTCCTGCCGGCCAGCCGCCGAGGACGGGCCTGCCACGGCTGCGCATCCGACCCCACCGGCGCCCATCACGCCCCATGACACAACGGACTCCGCCCTCGCCCCGGGTGCGCACCTGGCGTTGACTGTTCTCATGCGCTACGCGGCAGGCGTCTCCACCACGAAGAAGATCTCCAAGATCGGGCTCGGGACCTGGCAGTTCGGCTCGCGGGAGTGGGGCTACGGCTCCGCCTACGCACAGACCGACGCGGCCCTGATCGTCCGGCGCGCCCTGGAACTCGGCGTGACGCTGTTCGACACGGCCGAGATGTACGCCTTCGGGCGCAGCGAACGCATTCTCGGCCAGGCGCTGGCGGCCGCCCCTGGCGACGGGGTGCACCCGGGAACCGACAAGTCGATCGTCGAGACGGCCGTGCCACCGGAGGCGGCGTTCATCGCCACCAAGATCTTCCCGGTGCTGCCACTGGCCCCGGTCGTCGAGCAGCGCGCGGTCGGCAGCGCCAACCGGCTCGGCGTGCGCACGATCGACCTGTACCAGGTGCACCAGCCCAACCCCGTCATCCGGGACGGCACGACGATGCGCGGGATGGCCGCGCTGCGCCGGGTCGGCCTCGTCGACGAGGTCGGGGTCAGCAACTACTCGCTCGAGCGCTGGCGCGCCGCCGAGGCCGCGCTCGGTGACCGCGTCCTGTCCAACCAGGTCCAGTACAGCCTGGTGCGCCGCGAGCCGGAGCGTGACCTGCTGCCGTACGCCCGCCGGGAAGGACGCCTGATCATCGCCTACAGCCCGCTGGCGCAGGGCCTGCTCTCCGGGCGCTACGACGTCACGAGCCGGCCCACCGGCGCCGTGCGGATGGCGAACCCGCTGTTTCTCACCGAGAACCTGGCCCGGCTGACGCCCCTGCTGGACACGCTGCGCGAGGTCGGGGCGGCGCACGGCGCCAGCGCGTCACAGATCGCGCTGGCGTGGGTGATCCACCATCCGTCGGTGGTCGCGATCCCGGGGGCGTCGAGCGTGGCCCAGGTGGAGAGCAACGCGGCGGCCGCCGACATCGAGCTGACCGACGCCGAGTACGACGCGCTGACCTCGGCCGCGGAGAACTTCCAGCCGCTGACCGGCCCCGCCTCGTGGGCGGCCGTCGCGGCGGAGCGGATGCGCCGCCCCTGACCACCGACCGCGATTGCCTGAGCCGCGGCTCAGGCAATCGCGGCTGTGAGCGGGCCGGCACCGGGTTACATGAGTGGCTGACCGCCGTGCTCGCCGGGGTCGTGGCCGCCGCCGTCGTGAGCGTCGTCGGAGAGGATGTGGAACGGCGGGCAGACCCCGGTCGAGTGGTGGGCGGCGGCCTCCAGGGCCTTGCGGACCCGTTCCTCGGGCTCCTCCCCCACCGTGCTGTGCAGCGACCCGCGCGCGTACTCCTCGCCGCAGCCCGCCGCGTCGTAGTTGTCGAGGGTGCGGCCGATCTGGTAGTCGGAGTCGATCCGGTACAGCTGCCCCCGGATACCCACGAGGAACAGCCCACCCGACTCGTTGCCGGCGTCGTTGCGGGCGAAACCGCCGTCGCGCAGGCAGTCACGGACGACCGAGACGAACTCGGTCGCCATGAAGCGGTCGAGGTCCCAGCTGTGCGGCACGGGCGGGACGAGGCTGTACCGAAGCAGCTGCCCCATCCGGAACGAGTCCGTGAAGCCCATGACGAACTCGCCGTTGCGGAAGACCTTCGTATCCGCCCGGACCGTGATCGACCAGCCGGCTACGCCGGCGCTGTCTCCCCCGATCACGACCCGTCCGTCGTGCTCCACACCGACGATGCAGGTCACGGTTGAGGATGCTATCCGGTGCTTCGGACGGCCCGGCGACCTCGTCCCCTTCGTCCGCTTCCGACATGCCCAGATCCCATCCCGGGACGGGATCTCACCGGGCCGCGGCGACCGCCGGCAGGATCACCCGGTGCGTCCCGGCGTAGAGGTTCATCGACGACCCGCGGACGAACCCGGCAAGTGTCATCCCGGACTCCTCCGCCAGGTCGACGGCGAGCGCCGACGGCGCCGACACCGCGGCGAGCACCGGGATCCCGGCCAGCAGCGCCTTCTGCACCAGCTCGAACGACGCCCGGCCGCTGACCAGCAGCACCAGCCCCCGCAGTGGCACCATCCCCGCCCGCGCCGCCCACCCGACGACCTTGTCGACCGCGTTGTGCCGGCCGACGTCCTCGCGCACCGCCAGCACCTCGCCGTCGGCGTCGGCGAGGGCGGCGGCGTGCAGGCCGCCGGTCGTCGCGAACAGCCGCTGCGCGCGGCGCAGCCGTCCCGGCAGGTCGACGAGCACCTCGGCGGTGATGCGCAGCGGGTCGTCGCGGATCTCGTACCGCCCGCGCAGCCGCACGGCGTCGATGCTCGCCCGCCCGCACACCCCGCACGAGCTCGTGGTGTAGAAGTTCCGCCGCAGGTCGACCTCCGGCTCGGGCACGCCGGGGGCGAGAGTCACGTCCAGCACGTTGTAGGTCAGCCGGCCCTCGCCGTCGACGGCGCCCTCGCTGCCGGCGCAGTAGCGCATGCCCGCGACGTCCGCGGCGGTCGCGATCAGGCCCTCCCCGATCAGGAAGCCCACGGCGAGGTCCATGTCGTCGCCCGGGGTCCGCATGGTGACCGCCAGGGGCTGGCCGCCGACCCGGATCTCGAGCGGTTCCTCCCCGACGACGGTGTCGGGCCGAAGCGTCGGCTCCGCCCCCAGAGTCACCCGCATGACCCGGCGTCGCGCGCTTGCTCGCCCCATAGCGACACGGTCCCCCAGGAGGGACGAGAAATCCATCATGTCGAGCCTTCGACGCCACGTTCACGGCATCCTCGGCGATCGCATCAGGACGGACCGAGCGCGTCGGGACACCCGACCGGAAAACCATCCACCGTCAGCCAGAGCCCGCTATTCCGGGCCAGGTGACGTTTGTGGGACGGGGGACGTCCGGGGCGCGGCAGGGGTGTCTGTTCGGCGACGCGAGGCGGCGGGGCGGCGTGCACCTGCTACAGCTATGGGGCGGAGTGTGGGGCTGTGGGATCGTCACTGCCCGCCACGGGACGATCGGGACTCTCGAACGAAAGGGTTGAAGAGGGATGGGAATGAAGCGGTTCATGTCGCGGCTCGGGGTCGGCGCCGCCGAGGTGGAGACCGTGCTGGACCGTCCGGACGCACTGCCCGGCGCAGTGGTGACCGGACTGACCACCATCAAGGGTGGCAAGGTCGAGCAGGAGATCGAGAAGGTGCTCGTCGCGCTGGAGGCGACGGTCGAGGTCGAGACCGACGACTCCACCTGGTACGAGCAGGTGACCTTCGGTACGCAACAGATCGGCGGTGGCTTCGTCATCCAGCCCGGGCAGGAGCAGTCCGGGCGCTTCGAGCTGCCGGTGCCGTGGCAGACGCCGATCACGGATGTCGCCGGCTGGCACCTGCGCGGGATGAAGATCGGCGTGCGGACGACGCTGTCGATCCCCGGCGCGCTGGACCCGGGTGACCTGGACCCGGTGTCGGTGCACCCGCTGCCCGTGCAGGAGGCGGTGCTCGCCGCGCTCGGCGACCTGGGCTTCCACTTCCACACCGCGGACGTCGAGAAGGGCCGCCTGCAGGGCTCCGACCTACCCTTCTACCAGGAGATCGAGCTCAAGCCGTCCGGCGAGTACGCCCGGCGGATCAAGGAGCTGGAGGTCACCTTCCTCGTCGACGGCAACGGGATGGACGTCGTCCTGGAGGCGGACCGCCGCGGCGGGCTGCTCTCCTCCGGCGGCGACCAGCTCAGCCGGTTCCGGGTCGGCCACCACGACACCGACCGCCACCAGCTCGCCGGCGCGCTGCACCAGCAGCTGCAGGCCCTCGGCGCGCGCCGCGGCTGGTTCTGACCGGGCCACGGTCTGGTGCCGACCGGGCCGTGCCGGATGCCGGCCGGCGTCTGCCGGACTGGGCCGGTCACCACACGGGGTGAGCACCATGAACGATGATCGTTTCCTCGACGAAGTGGCCCGGGAGCTGATCGGGCTGCCCGCCGTCGAGGCGGTGGCGCTCGGTGGCTCGCGCGCCCAGGCAACCCAGCGAGCGAACAGCGACTGGGACTTCGCGATCTACTACCGCGACCGCTTCGACCCGCACGCTCCGAGACCTCGGTCACGAGGGTGCGGTATCGGAGGTCGGCGGCTGGGGCGGCGGTGTGTTCAACGGCGGCGCGTGGCTGACCATCGCCGGCCGATCCGTGGACGTCCACTACCGTGATCTCGCCGTCGTGGAGGAGCAGCTCACGAGGGCCGAATGCGGTGAGTTCCACATCGAGCCGCTGATGTTCCATCTGGCCGGCATCCCCAGCTGTCTCGTGGTCGGCGAACTCGCGGTCAACCGGGTGCTGTTCGGATCGCTGCCCAGGCCGGCCTATCCCGAGGCGCTGCGCCGCTCGGCACCGCCGGTCTGGTCCGGCCGGGCGGCGCTGACCCTCGGGTATGCCGAGCGCAACCACGCACCGTATGGGCGCTCGGCCCAGTGTGCGGGTCTGCTCGCGGTCGCCGCGTCGGAGTACGCGCACGCGATCCTCGCCGCGCGCGGCGAATGGGTCACCAACGAGAAGCAGTTGCTGGACCGCGCCGGGATACGCGAGGTGGACGGCATCATCGCCGGCCTGACCGTCGATCCCGTCGCCCTCGCCGGGGCCGTGAACGCCGTGCGCGCCTTCGGGAGCTCGATGCTGCGGTAACCGACGGGGCCCCGTCGCAGCTACCCGGGAGCCTTGTTCCGACCAGCAACGCGGACGAGCTCCTAGCCGGCCGGCGCCGCGTCCTGGGCGGCGTCCGCGCGGTCGAGCAGGACGCCGGCGGCGGACAGGCCCGCCAGGCCCAGGCACAGCGGCGAGTAGAAGCGTCGGTCCAGCCTGCGGAACCGGTCGGAGACGGAGCCCCGGGAGACCAGGTCGGTCCGGCCGGCCGCTCCCAGCAGCCCACGGCTCGCGAGCACCACGGCGACGCCGGTCACGCCGGCGCGGTGCGGGGCGTCCAGGCGCGGTATGCGGCGGGGCGGGTGCGCGACGACGGCGGCCGCCGCGACCAGCGCACCCGCGACGGCGAAACACTGACCGGCGCCGGGCACGGCCGGCCGGCCGACGACGGCGTCGGCGAGCGCCGCCCGGTCGGCCAGTGGCCAGCTCGACCCGGCGCCCCAGGCCGCGTGGAGGACCCCGGCTCCCGCCAGGCCCGCCGCGCCCGTCCACCGACTCACCGCCGCGATGCTCACGCCCGCAGTCTGGCACGGTCACGGCTCCCGGCCACCTGGCCGGGGTCGTTGTCGGTGAGCACGAGAAGACCGCGAAGTTCAACGCCCTGGCCGCCAACGCGGCCATCTTCCACAATGCCCTGGACATCGCCGAGATCGTGCGCCAGCTCCAGGAGGAGGGCCACGTCATCGCCCCCGAAGATCTCGCCCACATCTCGCCGTACCTGACCGCGCACATCCGCCGCTTCGGTGAGGCCCACGCACTCCGGTGGATGCCACCGACCAGTCCCTAACCGAAGGATCACTCTATGCCCGCTGAGCAGTGCGGACGCTGGGCCAGCGCCGACACCGCCGGCGGGCTGCGGCCGTTCCACGACCCGGCTGGMGACCAGGAAACGGAGGACGCGTAGGCGGCCACCGGCATTCGCCCAAGACCTGCAGGCCGGGTCCCGAACGTATGCCAGTGTCCCCCCCGTCGTGCGCCTCACACCGTCTTGATGCCACCGCCCTCAATGAGGTAGTCGGCGCCGGTCATGCTTGCCGCGCGGTCCGAGGCGAGGAAGGCGACGACGGCCGCGACCTCGTCGGGTTCGACCATGCGGCCGGTGGTCATGCCCATCGCCATGGGCACCCCGGACACGAACTCGCGGTGCCCGACGCCGTTCGCCTCGGCGAGGCGGGCGCCGAAGCCGTCAGCGTCCTCCCACATGCCGGTACGCGTCGGGCCGGGGGAGACGGTGTTCACGCGTACGCCCTGGGGTCCGAATTCCTCGGACAGCGCTTTGCCGAAAGCGTTGAGGCCCGCCTTTGCGACGCCGTACTCGATCGGGCCCGTGCCGGGCAGGCGCGCGCTCATCGACGAGATGTTCACTACCGAGCCGCGGCGTTCCAGGATGCTCGGCAGCAGTCGTCGGGTGACCCGGACCGTGCCGAACAGATTGACCTCGAAGCTTTGCGCCCATAGGGCGTCGTCGGTCGCGAGGAACCCGTTCAGGGTGAACGCGTCTCCGCCGCCGAGGTTGTTGACCAGGATGTCCACGCCGCCGAGTTCGGCAAGCGCTTGCGCCTCCAACTCCTCGGCGCCTTCCGGCGTACTGAGGTCGACCGCGACCGGGTGGGCGCCGGCATCCTTCAGTTCGGCCGTGATCGTGCGGGCCGCACCGACTACGCGGACCCCCTCTGCGATGAGCTGCCATGTGATCGCGAGGCCGACACCTCGGCTGGCCCCGGTGACGACCGCTGTCTTGCCGACGAGATTGAGCTCCATGTCAGACTCCTTGCAGATTTTTGAACTACAGGTACAAAACACGTCCACAAAAAAGGGGCGTCGGGCGATAACACTGATTAGAGCGACCCCATCACTGCGTCCACGACCCGCCTCAACTGCGTGGGATTCTCGGCGGTCTTCGCCAGTACTCGCATGCCGATCACCGTCGCGAGTAGCCAGGCGGCCACCGCCGCCGCGTCACGGCCGCCGTCGATCTCGCCGGCCCGCTGGCCTTCCTCGACGGTCGCCCGGAACGCACTCTCCGTACGCGCGAACATCTTGCGCACAGTGTCAGCCGTCTTGGCGTCCGAGGGAGCCGACTCGGCGGCGGTGTTGACCGCCATGCAGCCGCGCCGATCCGGATCGCCCAAGTCGAGCTCGACCAGCGCCTCCAGCGCGCCCCGCAGCCGGTCCTTCGTCGAACCGGGATGGTCGAGGAGTGCCTCCAGCCACTCGGCCTGCGAGTCCTGGTAGCGCGCCAGCGCCCGTTCGAACAATGCATGCTTACTGCCGAAGGTGTTATACAGGCTGCCCTTGCCGATGCCGATCTCGTCCACGAGGTCCTGAGGCGTCGTCGCTGCGTACCCCTTGCGCCAGAACACGCCCATCGCGCGGTCCACCGCCACGTCCGGATCGAACTGCTTCGGCCTACCCATGGCGCTACCTAACAGTATTTTGACCTTGAGGTCAAATAGCTGTCCTTCTCGACGGTCAGCCCCACGCCCAGCCTGAAGACCACTGAAGATGTTGGTCGAACGGCGCGGAACCGGGACGAGGATCTCGGCGACGTGCCGCGACCAGAACGTCATGATGCGGATGGACGCTGACGTTGCGTCCGGACGCCGAGGTCGTACACCGCGACCGCAGTGGACAGCCGGTTGGAACGCGAGTACATCCGCGACCGAACCCTCGAAGGCCACGAGAGCGCCCGCAAGCGCGGCAAGACCATCGGCGGCGCGGGCGTCACCGACGACTCCATGCTGTCCATGGTCCTCCATCTGCGGGAGCAGGAGATGACCAGACCACCGCGGCCTCGGCGCCGTGAGCGACCCGTCAGACGCTCAAGATCATCTCGTGGCGGGTTTCTGGCGTATCTGGGTCATGCCTGCTCAGGACTCCACGTGACGAGCGGTTCACTGTGCAGACCCGTTCCGGCGCGAGAACTCATCGAGTTCATCGTCGATCGACGACCCGAGGCTCCTTCAACCCGCCGGGTGACCGCGAGCATTCTGTGTTGTGCGGAAAGTGGCGACGCCGAGAGCAACCTTCCGACCCCCCACAGCGACAGTTCGGGTGGAAGCGTCGGAAGAGCGGCATCCACCGAGGAGGGGCGAAGACGGGTCGGCTGGTGGCCGCCGCTGAAAGGACGACATTGGTGGCACGCCGAACAAGCACCAGACACACGTACCGGGGGGAATCGACCTCGAGCGGGGAGGCGGCACCGGCCGGCCCGGCACGCAGAGCACGTCCGCGGGCCGGGTGGGGCGTCCCCGTCCTGATGGCGACGCTGGCCCTCGGGGCCGGCACGCTGTTCGCCGGGTGTCAGCCGTTCGACGGCACCCCGGTGGGTGGCGGGGGCGCTCCGGCACCGACGTCCTCGCCGACCGCGGGCCCGACCGCTCCGGTCACGCAGACACCGACAGCCGGGCCGGGTAGCCCGTCGCCGTCGGCGCCGCCGGCGCCGCCGGTCACCGCGACACCGAGCGCCGGACCGTCGGCCCCCGCGAGCCCGACCACCGCACCGACCGCAGGGCCGACGACCTCCGCGAGCCCGGGCGCGCCCGCGTCGCAGGGGCCGCTGCCGAGCTGGCCGCGCGCCACCGCGGACGTGGACGTCAGCAGCACCATCTCGGTGACGGGCACGTTCGACGGCGGCCTCAAGCGTTACTCCGGCGTCAGCGACGGCGGCCAGGAGGAGGGCCAGGACCCGATCTTCGAGGTGGCCGACGGCGGAACGGTCCAGAACGTGATCATCGGGTCGCCGGCCGCGGACGGCATCCACTGCAAGGGCACCTGCACCCTGCGCAACGTGTGGTGGGAGGACGTCGGCGAGGACGCGGCGACGTTCAAGGGCACGTCCGCGGCACAGACCATGACCATCGACGGCGGCGGGGCCCGCGGCGCCTCGGACAAGGTGTTCCAGCACAACGGGCCCGGCACGATGGTCATCCAGAACTTCCAGGTGCAGGACTTCGGCAAGCTGTACCGGTCGTGCGGGAACTGCTCGAAGCAGTACGCCCGGCACGTCGTCGTCCGCAACGTCACCGTGACGGCGCCGGGCAAGACGCTGGTCGGCGTCAACACGAACTACGGGGACTCCGCCCAGCTGTCCGGCGTCACCATCGTCGGCGACAGCAGCCGGAAGATCAGTATCTGCGACCGCTACACCGGCAACAGCAGCGGCTCCGAGCCGACGAAGACGGGCAGCGGGGCGGACGGGACGTACTGCCGCTACACGCCGTCCGACATCGCCTACCGGTAGTCCTACCAGTAGGACTACCGGTAGGCGGGCCGGCCGCTACGCCGATCCGGCCGGTCAGGTCGGGTCGGCGTAGTCGATCTCCGCGTTCCCCGAGCTGGTGGACACGCGCAGGCGGCGCGTCGCCAGCGGGTCCGTTCGCACACCGACCAGGGTGTTACCCGACCCGGTGTGGACCTCGGTCGCGTACACCTCACCGTCGTCCGGCACGGTGATCCGCACGTTGCCCGACGCCGAGTGCGCGGAGACGTCCTCGGGGGCGGTGGCCAGCTCGATGCGCACGTTCCCCGACGCCGTGGACGCGTCGACCTCGGTGGCGGTGACGCCGACCGCGCGCAGGTTCCCCGAGGCCGTCGACATCGTCAGCTGGGCACGGGCACCGTCCACCCGGACAGTCCCGGATCCGCTGCGCAGTGTCGCCGCGGAGAGCAGGTTGGTCGCCTCGACCTCGCCGGAGCCCGTTTCGGCGACCACCCGGATGCCCGCCGGCACGCGGACCGCGAACGACGCCTCGCAGTCCCAGAACCCCCCGCCGCAGTCGGCGTCGAGGGTGAGGACGCCGTCACGGACCTCGGCCGACATCGCCGGGACGGAGACCGTCCCGGCGAGACTGCCCTCGACGTCGACGACGCGCCCGGCAGCGCCCGCGATCTGGATGCGGCCGGAGTTGGTGTGGACCCGGACCATCTGGACGTCACCGGAGAACACCCGGTGCTCCACCCGCCGCACCTCGCCGGACGTCTCGTCGACGGTCTGCACGCCGCAGACCGCGGTGCCCACGACGGCGAGCAGCGCGCCGACGGCGAGCGCGGCCCGCCGGCCCGGCTCAGACATCGCCGCGCCCCGCGCTCGCCCGCGCGCCCGCCGGACGGGCCGGCCGCTCGCCGCGGGCGCCGGCGCCGCCGACTCCGCCGGCGGCGGAGTCCAGGAAGCGCAGGACGGCGAGCACGCGACGGTGGTCGTCCTCGGCCGGGGCCAGATCGAACTTGGTGAAGATGCCGGTCACGTGCTTCTCGACCGCCCGTTCGGTGACCATGAGCGCGGCCGCGATCGCGGTGTTCGACCGGCCCTGCGCCATAAGCGCCAGCACCTCGGACTCCCGTCTGGTCAGGCTGGCGAGCGGGTCCCGCCGGCGCGAGCGGAGCAACAGCTGGGTGACGACCTCCGGGTCGAGCACGGTGCCGCCGGCGGCGATCCGGTGCAGCGCCTCGCGGAAGTCGGCGACGTCGGAGACCCGGTCCTTGAGCAGGTAGCCGACTCCCCGTGCCTGCCCGGCGATCAGGTCGACGGCGTAGCGCTCCTCGACGTACTGGGACAGCACGAGCACCGCGATGTCCGGCCACTGCCGGCGCAGGACGAGCGCGGCGCGGATGCCCTCGTCGGTGAAGGTCGGCGGCAGGCGGACGTCGACGACGCACACCTGCGGCTGGATCCGGGCGACCGCCCGCAGCAGGCTCTCGCCGTCCCCGACCGCGGCGGTGACGGTGCAGCCGTCCTCCTCGAGGAGCCTGGTCAGCCCCTCCCGCAGCAGCACGGAGTCCTCCGCGATCATGATGTTCACCGGGTCACCGCCCCGGGCCGGCCGGCCCCGGTCATGTCGCGTCCCCGCATGGCAGCTCCATCCGCAGGGTCGTCCCGCCACCGGGCGGGCTGACGAGTTCGAACGCGCCGTCGACGGCGCGGGCGCGGTCACGCAGGCCGGCGATCCCGGAGCCGGCGCCCTCCCTGGCCCCGCCCCGCCCGTCGTCGGACACCTCGACCGTCAGCCGGTCCCCGGCCCGGCGCACGGCGATGCGGACGTGCCGGGCCTGCGCGTGGCGGGCGATGTTGGTCAGCGCCTCCGCGACGAAGAAGTAGGCCACCGACTCGGTCGAGATGTCCGGCCGCGGTGTGGCCTCTATGTCGAGGGTGACGGGTACCGGGGAGCGGGCGGCGAGGCCCGACAGCGCGGCGTCCAGCCCGCGGTCCGTGAGCACGGACGGATGGATCCCGCGGGCCAGGTCCCGCAGCTCGACCAGCGCCCGCTTGGTCTCCGCGTGGGCTTCGGCGATGAGCCCGTGGGCGCCGTCCGGGTCGTCGGCGAAGCGCGCCTGGGCGCGGCCCAGGGTCATCGCGACGGCGACGAGGCGCTGCTGGGCGCCGTCGTGCAGGTCCCGCTCGATGCGGCGCCGCTCGGCGGCGGCCGCGGCGACCATCCCGGCCCGGCTGGACTCCAGGTCGTCCACCCGGGCCAGCAGCTCGGGATCGCCCGGTGGGGAGAGCACCAGCCGCGCCAGCGCGAGGTGCGCGGCGACCACCCCGCGGGCGATCCACGGCGCGGCGAGCAGGACGACCAGCCCGACGCCCACGTGGAACGCCAGCGAGCCGCCGTAGCCCAGGTTCATCCCGAAGACCCGGCCGCCGTCGGCGAGCGCGTGCCCGTACAGCGGGAACATCAGGAACGACAGCCCGCCGCCCCACGCGCAGAAGACCACCCAGGCGCCCAGCCAGCCGAACAGCGGCAGGATGACCAGGGCGTAGAGGACCTCCAGCCAGTTCCCCGGGCCGCGCAGCCGGAGCCAGCCGCGGCGGAACCAGCTCGGGGTGTCGGCGGGGGGCGTCCCGGGGGGCACCGAGCCCGGCGGGGGACGAAGCCACAGCCGCTGGCGGAGCACCACCCGGAACCGCCAGGCGTCCACGACCGCCGCCATCCGCGCGCTGAACAGGGCGAACCACACCAGCGGGAGGCCGAGAAGCGCCACGAACATCATCGGGATGCCGGCGGCGATCGCGACGAGGACCACGACGAAGGCCACGGTGGCGACCACCGCCGACTGGGCCACGAAGATGGTGGCGGTCCAGCCGGCCGGCCCGTAGGTCGCCCGCGCGGCGTCCACGAGCGCCCGACGCACCCCACGCGCCACTGTTCCGGGCGCCGTCGTTCCGGGCGCCGCTGTTCCGGGCACCATCGCCACGGGCGGCGAGGCGGCCGGTTGGTCCGACCGTCCCGCCGGCCCATCCGGCGTTGGTGCCGCCGACGCGCCGACCTGCACCTCGCTCACCTTTGCTCCGTCCGCTGCCGCGTCCGCCCGTCGGGCCCGGGCCCGACGGGCGGGTCAGGACCGTCTGTGCCGACGGTAGATCGCCGGTGCCGGCCCCGGCGACGGAGCTGGCCCGTCAGTTCGTCCGGGGGCTAACCGCACCGTTGCATGTGAGCGCCTGGTAGCGCCTGGTAGCGCCTGGTCATGCCGCCTCGCCTCTCGCACGTCGTGGTTCTCGTGAGCCGGGTGGTGAGCTTGTGCAGCTAACAGCAGGTTTCACCCCCCGGTCGCGATGATCATGTTCCATGGCGGGAGAGGACGGCGGGGCACCGGGACAGGACGGCGACACATGACGGCGGAGGGGCCGGAGCCGACGGAGAAGCTCAGAGCCGGCGGGGAGGATTCAGAGGCGGCGGGCGAAGTGGAACGACGGGATGATGTAGCCGTTGCGCAGATAGAGGCGGTGGGCCTCGTGGCGGTGCGTACCGGCGTCCAGGTGGATCTGGGCGCAGCCCAGGCGCTTCGCCTCCCGTTCGACCCAGGCGAGCAGCCGGGTGGCGTGCCCGCGCCCGCGCATGCCGGGCATCGTCGTCAGGTCGTCCACCAGCAGGTGCCGGCCGTAGGCGAGCGAGCTGCTCTCCCGGAAGCCGACGGCCGCCACGACCCTCCCGGTCTCGCCGTCCCACGACCCCACCAGGCGGTACCCCTGCGGACGCTGCACCTCGTTCACCAGCTTGACGAACCCGGTCGAGGTCAGATGAGGACGCAGCTGCCGCATGGGATCGAAAGCCAGCCAGGTGCGTTCGGCCTCCAGCTCCTCTATCTTCACATTACGCATTGTTACAGCTCGATGGCGTGATGTGTGGACGGTGCTGTGTGGACGGCGTACATCCCGCCGGGTGCGGCGCCCGAGACGCGGCACCCGTCCGGTGGCTCGGACACGCCGCCCGGGCCGAAAACGCCTCGCGAACTGTCGGACCCCCCGGCTAGGGTCCCCAGCGCGACCGGGAGATCGGCGCCGGTCACGCGGGCCCGCCCACACCGGACGGGCGTACACAGAGAGACCCCAGGATGCCTTCAGGAGCAGCGTTGTCGACGGCCGACCCACACTGTCCCGACTCACCCCGTCCCGGCGCAGGCGGCCCGGCGCCGGTCGGCGGGGGCGGCCCGGTGCTGAACGGGCCGCGGCTGTGCCTGCGGCCGCTGACCGTCGAGGCGCTGGGAGCGCTGCTCGGCGGCGACCGCGCGGGCGCGCAGCGGGCCACCGGGGCGGTCTTCCCCGACCCGCTGGCGGCTCCCCCGCTGGAGGAGGGCGCACTCACCCGGACGCGCGACCGCCTGGCGGCCAGCCCGGCCGAGCTGGGCTGGTGGGCCTGGCTCGCCGTCGACCGTGCCACCGGGGCCGCGGTCGGGTCGCCGGCGCTGTCCGGCCCGCCCGACGCGGACGGCACCGTAGAGCTCGGCTACGCCACCTACCCCGAGTTCGCCGGGCGCGGGTACGCGGTCGAGGGCGGGCGGCTGCTGCTCGACTGGGCGTTCGAGGACCCACGGGTCCGGCGGGTGCTCGCCGTCGTCCCGCCGGCGCACGACGCGTCGGTCAGCGTCGCGCGCCGGCTGGGTCTGTCGGTGATCGGCCGGGCGCACGACGAGGAGGCCGGCGAGCTGCTCCTGCTGGAACGCGCACGAGCGGACCAGCCCACCGGCCCGTCCGTCCGCCGCTGACCGGCGCCAACCGCTGCCGACCGCCACGGGCGCGATCGGTCAGACGGCCTCGATCGGTCGGACGGCCTCGCCGAGGGTGTCCGCCGGCGTCTGCGCGCCGGTCAGGCGGGCCGCGACGAACTCCACCACGGCGCGGACGAACACCAGCCGGTTCGCGCGCTCGGCGACCTCGTGACCCTCGCCCTCGAAGAGCAGGTACTCGCACGGGATCCCGCGGGCCCGGGCCGCGGCGACGGTCTGCTCGGCCTCACACACGGGGACGTTGGTGTCGTTGGCCCCGTGCACGACCAGCAGCGGGGCTGCGAGCGCATCCATCCGGTGCAGCGGCGACAGCGCCCGTAGCAGGTCACGGTCGGTCGCCGGGTCGCCGTACTTGGTGACCGCCGGCGCGGCGATCCACGGTTCGGTGTGCCGGTAGAAGGTCTCCAGATCGGCCATCCCACACACGTCGACACCGACGGCGAACAGCTCGGGGTGGCAGACCAGCGCGGCCAGCGTCAGGTACCCGCCGTAGGACCGGCCGGCCACGCCGATGTGGCCCGGCGCGGCCAGACCCTCGGTGACCAGGTGCGTCACGGCACTCGCGACGTCGGCGATGCCGGCGAAGCGGCCGGCCAGGTGGTCGGCCTCCTCGAACGAGCGACCGAACCCGGTGGAGCCGCGCACGTTCGGCGCGAACACGGCGATGCCGCGGGCGAGCAGCGCGTGGAAGAGCGGGTTGAGGACGGGGCGCTCCTGCGCCTCCGGGCCGCCGTGGAAGTAGAGCAGGGTGGGCACCGGCCCCGGGGCCACCCGTGGGCGGTACCACCAGCCGGTGAGCTCCAGCCCGTCGTGCGCGAGGAACCGGCGCGCGATCGGGCGGACGAACCGGTAGCCCACGTCCTCCGTCCCGCCGGGCACCTCGGGCGCCCCCGCCGGGCCCGGGCCCGCAGTGTGCGTCCCGCTCGCGGCCACGGCCGTGATCTCGACGGTGGGGTACGCCGTCGGCGTGTGCGAGACCAGGCAGCGGTAGGCCGGCACGCCGCTGTCCGAGGTGCCCGCCGAGGTGCCGTCCGGGGCGTCCGACGCGGTGCCGGGCGGAATGTCCGCCGCGGTGCCGGTCAGGTCGCAGGTCCACACCTCGCCGGGGGCGGTGGAGCCGTCCAGCGCCAGGAGCAGGCTCGCCCCGCCGGGCCCGGGGAGCAGGCCGGTGACCACCTCGCGCGGCAGCGGCGGCAGGGCCTGCGACGTCCCGTCGTCCAGGCTGTGGACGGCGAGCTCGGTGCGCCCGCCGACGTTCCAGCCGAGCACGGCCGTGGCCGGGGCGAGGAGGAGGAAGCGCTCCAGGTCCGCGTCGTCCCGGCCGGCCAGCAGTCGGGTCGGCCCCGGCCGGCCGTGCGGGTCCAGGGGCACCTCGAGCAGGCCCGGCCGCTCGCGGCCCAGGTCGCAGGCGAGCAGGGCACGCGAGGCGTCCGCGGCGAAGGTGCCTGAGACGGCCGTGGCGGTGCCGCCCGCGACCTCGAACGCCTCGGTCGCGATCCCTCCGGCGGTCCCCCCGCTGCCGGCCGCTCCGCCGGCCATCTCGTCGTTGAGCGGGAACGCCTCGAGCGGGGCGGCGGCCGGTGCCAGCGGGTCGGGCGCGTCCACCCGGGCCACCAGCACACGCCGGGCGCCCCGCGGGCCCTCCCGCAGGAGCAGCAGCCACCGGTCGGCGGTCTCGTGGACGGCGCAGACCTGCAGGGCCAGCCCCACCGCGAGGTGGCGGCGGTGGCCGGCCGGGTCGACGGCGACCGCGTGGGTCAGCCCGGAGCGGGCCGACTCGGTGACCACGAGCAGCCGGCCGCCCGCCGCCCACCGGGAGACCGTGGCCGCGCACGCCTCCACGGCTCCCGCCGTGCCGGGCCGGACGCCACCGGCCAGCCGGTGCGCCGCCGTGCCGTCCGGGCAGGCCGTGCCGTCCGGACGAACAAGGTGGACCTCGGTGTGCTCCCCGCCGCCCGGGGCCACGGTGATCGCGATCCAGGCGCCGTCCGGGGACCACAGCGCCGACCGGACGTGCGCCGGGCCGGTGTCGAGGACCCGCTCCGTCCCGTCGGCCGCGCGGACCCACAGGGCCGGGCGTCCGGTGGCGTCCCCGACGAAGGCGATCGAGCCGTCCGGGCCGGGTGAGGGCCCGCGCACGCTCGGCGGCGCGGCCCACTCGTCCACCAGGTCCCGCGGTGCCGGGAGCGGCGGCTCGGCCGCTCCCAGGACCGGCGAGTCCACCGGTTGGACCGGGACGGCACCGGCCGGCAGGGCGCCAGCCGGTGCCGCGGTGGTCTCAGACCGCGCCGCGGCGGTCCGGGACGGGATGCCGGTGAGCGCCGACTCGACCGGACGGATCATTCACACCCCCTGTGTCTGCAGCCACATCTCGAGCAGGGCGGCCTGCCAGAGCGCGTTCGCCCCGAGCGTCGTACGGTTCGAGTTCGGGTCGGCGAGCATCTCGTCGACCCAGTCCTTGCGGAACAGCCCGCGGCTCCGGGCGACCGGGTCGGTCAGCGCGTCGGCGACCCGGGCGAGGAACGGGCCGTCGAGGTGGCGGATCGCCGGCACCGGGAAGTACCCCTTCGGCCGGTCGATGACGTCCACCGGCATCAGCGGCCGGCTGAGGTCCTTGAGCACGCCCTTGCCGCCGGAGGCGAGCTTCAGCTCGGGCGGGCACGCGGCGGCGAGCTCGACGAGTTCGTGGTCGAGGAAGGGCGTGCGGGCCTCCAGGCCGGCCGCCATCGTCATGTTGTCGACCCGCTTCACCGGGTCGTCGACCAGCATCACCGTGGAGTCGATGCGCAGCGCGGCGTCGACCGAGGTCTCGGCGCCGGGCTCGGCGAACCGCTCGGCGACGAAGTGCCGACTGGCGTCACCCTCGATGAGGTGGTGCGACTCGACCATCGCCGGCAGCTCGGCGTGCGGCCGGTCGGCGAACACCCGCAGGTAGGCGTCGACGGCGTCGCCGCGCGGGACGGTCGCCAGCGGCGGGTACCAGGAGTAGCCGGCGAAGACCTCGTCCGCGCCCTGGCCGGACTGCACGACCTTGACGTGCCGGGCCACCTCCTGCGAGAGCAGGTAGAACGCGACGCAGTCGTGGCTGACCATCGGCTCGCTCATCGCGGCGACGGCCGCGTCGATCGCCGGCAGCAGCCGGTCGCCGGGGACGCGGATCTGGTGGTGGTCGGTGCCGAAGCGGCGGGCGATGATGTCCGAGTAGTGGAACTCGTCGCCGGACTCGCCGCCGGCGGCCTCGAAACCGACGCTGAACGTGGCGAGGTCACGCTGGCCGGCCTCGGCGAGCAGCGCGACGATGAGGCTGGAGTCCAGGCCGCCGGAGAGCAGCACCCCGACCGGGACGTCGGCGACCATGCGCCGGCGCACGGCGGTGCGCAGCCGCTCGCCGACCGCGTCCCGCCAGTCGTCCGCCGTCCAGGAGGCGTGCTCCTCCTGACGGGTGGAGTCGGGCCGCCAGTAGACCTCGTCGCGGGTCGTGCCGTCCGCCTCGACGGTCCGGATGGTGGCCTGCGGCAGCTTGCGCACGCCGGCCAGGATCGTGTGCGGCGGCGGGACCACCGAGTGGAACGACAGATAGTGGTGGAAGGCGACCAGGTCGATGTCGGAGGACACCCCGCCGCCGGCGAGCAGGGCCGGCAGGGTCGAGGCGAACCGCAGGCGGTGCGGGTCGCGCGTCACGTAGAGCGGCTTGATCCCGAGCCGGTCGCGGACGAGGACGAGCCGGCCGGTGTCGCGCTCGTACACGGCGAAGGCGAACATGCCGGCGAAGTGGTCGACGCACCGGGGGCCCCAGTGGTGGTACGCCTTGAGGATCACCTCGGTGTCGGAGGTGGAGAAGAAGCGGTAGCCGGCGTCGACGAGCCGGTCGCGCAGCTCCTGGTAGTTGTAGATGCAACCGTTGAACACCGCGGTGAGGCCGAGCGCGGTGTCGACCATGGGCTGGGCGCCCCGCTCCGACAGATCAATGATCTTCAGCCGACGGTGGCCGAACGCCACCGGGCCGGTGGCCCACAGCCCGACCCCGTCCGGGCCCCGCGCCTCCATCGCGGCGGTCATCCGCCCCACCGCGGCGACGTCCGCCTCACGGCCGTCGAACCTCAGCTCCCCGCTCAGCCCGCACATGGTCCAGCTCCCGTCGATCGGTTGGTCAGACGGCCGTTCTTCCCCTCCTCGACGACGTCCGCCCACCCGGTTCCGGGGACCCGCCGGGACCGACGGGGCGGATGCCCCGCGATGACGACGGGTGGCGCGGTGCCATGCCGAGGACCACATTCGACGGCCAAGGTTTCACCACAATGACAAGGATGTTGCGGTGTGCGACCGTTCACGCGCACGCCGACAGCCGGCGGCCCAGGGGACCGCCGGCCGTCGGGCACGCTCAGGGACGCAGCAGCCAGGTGTCCTTCGACCCGCCGCCCCGGGACGAGTTGACGATCAGGCTGCCCGGCGGCGCGACCCGGCTCAGGGCGGCCGGTGCGACCACCGCCGTCTCGCGGCCGGCGTAGACGAAGGCCCGCAGATCGACCGCGCACGGCTGGAGCTCACCGTCGACCCAGGTGGGATGGGTCGACAGGGCGACCATCTCCTGGCCGATCCAGCCCCGCGGGTCGGCCAGGATCCGCTCGCGGACCTCGGTCAGCTCGAACGGCTCGGCCTGCGGGCCGATCACCACCCCGGAGCCCCCGTAGCCGTCCACCGGCTTCACGACGAGCTGTTCGAGGTGCTCCAGGACGTGCGCGCACTGCTCCTGGTCACCGCACACATAGGTCGGGACGTCGTCGAGCAGCGGCTGCTCACCCAGGTAGTAGGTGATCATCCGGGAGACGTAGGCGTAGACGACCTTGTCGTCGGCGACCCCGTTGCCCAGCGCGTTCGCCAGCGCGAGCGTGCCGGCCCGCACCGCGCGCAGCAGCCCGGGGCCCAGTGGCAGCCCGTCAGCGCCCGGCAGCCCCGTCAGCTCGTCCTCGTCCACCCGCCGGTAGAGGACGTCGATCCGGCGCCGCCGCCCGCCGTCGACGGCGTAGAGCACGTCGTCGTCGACCAGGATGTCGGCCGGGGTCAGCAGCGGCACCCCCATCTCCTCGGCGAGGAAGGTGTGCTCGTAGTAGGCGGAGTCCTCCTCGCCGACGGTGAGGACGGCGACGGCGGGCTCGCCGCGCACCGCCGGCGGGGCGGCCGCGACCAGCGCCTCGTGCAGCAGCGCCGGCACCGCGTCCACCCCCAGGATGGCGCCGGGCGGGTTGAGCTCGGGCAGCGCCGACCGGGTCAGCCGCCGGCCCTCGATCGCGTAGGCGATCCCGGACGGCACCCGCAGGTTGTCCTCCAGCACGAGCCACTTGCCGTCGGCGCCGCGGACGAGGTCGATGCCCGCCACCGTCACCCGCACGCCGCCGGAGCGCGGCGACCCGTCGCCGGAGAGGACCCGACCGGAGTGGCGCAGCCCCGGCGAGTCGTTCACCAGCCAGGCCGGGATCACCCCGTCGGCGACCGCGGCGCGCTCGGAGTAGGTGTCGCGCAGGAACGCCTCCAGTGCCCGCACGCGCTGGGTGAGCCCGGCCTGCAGGCGTTCCCAGTCGCCCGCGGTGACGACCCGCGGAACCAGGTCGAACGGGAACGGGCGCCGCTCGGACTCGCCGTTCACCCGGAAGACCACGCCACGTTCGATCTGCTCGGCCTGCATGGCCTCGCCGCGCTCGGCGAGCACCGCCGGGCCGAGGCGGTCCAGGGTGCGCACCACACCGCGGTAGTGCGGCCGGACGCCACCGCCCTCGGCGATGACCTCGTCGAACCCGGACGGCTGGTAGCGGTCCAGCAGCGGCGGCAGCGCTGCCCCCGCGCCCGCCGACGGGACGGTGCCCGGCGGGTGGACCGCCGACGCCGGCGAGTCGCGCGTCTCGGCCAGCACGAGGTCCGCGACGTCGGTCAGCAGGCCGCGGCGGGCGAAAGCCCGGCGCTGGCGGGACGCGGCGCTGCCCCGCCCCACCGCCGCCTCGGCCAGGTCACGCACCAGGTCCCAGTCCCCGACCTTCTCCAGGTCGGGACGGACCTCGGTGAGCAGCCGGCGCAGCAGCTCCTCTGCCGGCATGCTGCCGGTGCCCGACAGGTCCACGAGGTCGCCCTCGATGCCGGAGCGGGCCGCGCGCCAGGTCGCCGCGCGCAGCAGCTCGGCGCGCGGCGGCGGAGCCGGTGCGCCCGCCTCGACCGCCTCGATCGCCCGGCACACCAGCGCCCGGAACAGGCCGGCGATCAGGATGACGTTGTCGACGTCCGGGCAGGCGTCGCAGATCCGCAGCTCGACGGTGGGCAGGTGCGCGGACGGCCGGACGTCGAAGTAGACCATGCCCGGGTCGCTGATGACGCCGGACTTCACCAGGTCCGCCACGAGCTGGTCGTACTCGGCGGCGGTGCGGAACGGCCCGGCCACGCCAGCGGTCGGCCAGCGCTGCCAGACCATCGTCCGCATGCTCGCGTAGCCGCTGTCGGCACCGCGCCAGAACGGCGAGCTCGCCGACAGCGCCAGCAGCATCGGCAGCCAGGGGGCCACCCAGGCGGTGACGGCCATCGCCAGGTCGCGGTCGGCGACGTCGACGTGGACCTGGGCGCCGCAGATGAGCTGCTCGCGTGCGAGGAGCTGGTACTCCTCGGTCATCTGGATGTAGCGCGCGTCCCGCGAGACGTCGAGGACGGACATGTCGACGATCGGCACCGTTCCCGCCGCGGCGGGGCCGAGGCCCAGCGGCTCGGCGACCGCGGCGAGGCGGCGGCGCAGGTCGAGCAGGTCCGCCCGGAGGTCGGAAAGGTCGGTACAGGGCCGGCTGTTGGTTTCGACCACGGAGCGCAGCAGCTCCGGGGAGAACTGGTCGTCGGGGAGGCCGCGCAGAATCTCCTCCGCGCGGGGTACCAGCTGTCTGGTAGCGAGATCGAGAATGTGGAATTCTTCTTCGACACCGACGGCCGCGATCCGCGCGTCGCTCATGAATACCTACACTAGGCCCGAGGGGTTACGGCGATATGTCCTGAGTGTGTCACAGGTCGCCGTGAATCGRAATTCTTCGGGAGCGGTCTCCGATGGTGCCGCGCCCGGCACGGAAATCGCCCGCGCCGCGGCCGCGCCGCCGTCCTCGATGTTCACGTCGGCTCCGTACCTCATCCTGCGCGGTCGGCCGCGCATGGCGGTTCCATGCGGGCCGAATCCGCGGACGGCCACCGCTCACGCGGCCGGGGCCGGGAGCGGGCAACGCCCTGCGCGCCGGCCGGAGCACGCGTCCACCCCTGGGCCGGCACGGCTGTGGTACCCACAGGGAACCTGTTAAAACCGTGATGAAACACCCATGGGCAGCACGTCCTGCCTGCTCGCGGCGCATGTTCCGGGCGGCCGGGTACGCACCCGGCCGAACCCCGCGCGACGGTTCCGCCGGGGTCACCGCGGCACACATTCCATCGCCACGGGCGGCGCGACGGATCAACCACGGAGCAGCCCACGGAGCAGCCCACGGATCGGCCACCGGACGGCCACGGATCGCCAGGGCGCCCGGACGCGGGGCCACCGGCCGGTTTCGGATACCGGACGATCCGGCCCGCGCGGGCACCGGCTGACCCGGCCACGCGCGGTACGCGAGACGATTCCGGCGAATAGCCACCGCCCGCGCAAACTCTGGCCGATTTACCGTCGCGGCAACGGCTCCAGGCCACGGAAACGGTATTCAGGCACGGAGATCACAACGTTTCCCATCCCGATTGGGACCGCGCGGAGGGCGAGGCGTGGCGGGGCGGAGGCCCGGCGGAGCGCGGCCGGGCGGGCGGCGGCGGGCGGGCCTCGGCCGCGTGCCGGGCGTCACGGAGAGCAGCCGCGGTCGACCCGGGCGGGCCGGGTCAGCCGACGGGAGCCGGTGTCCGCTCGGGTGCGGGCACCGGCGTGACCTCCAGGCCCGTGCCGGGCAGCGCCTCGCGGATCTCGGCCGCGAGCAGGGTCCAGTCCGCCACCCGGGCCGAGGTCGTCCGGTAGGCAAGGCCGATGCGCCGGCGCGGCGCCGGGTCACGGAAGGTCGCCGTTGCCAGGCCGCGCCCCTCCCCCACCTCGACGCCCACCGCCGCCGCCGGGATCAGCGTCAGCCCCAGGCCGCCGGCGACCATCTGCACGATCGTGGACAGGCTCGCCGCGCGCAGCGCGCTGCGCTCGCGTGCCCCGGCCTCGCGGCAGACGTCCAGGGCCTGCGCCCGGAAGCAGTGGCCGTCCTCGAGGAGGAGCAGGTCCCGGCCGCACAGGGAGGAGACCGGCAGCGCGGCGCTGCCGGCCATCGGGTGGTCGACGGGCGTCACGAGCACGAAGTCCTCGTCGTAGAGCGGCAGCTCGGCCACCCCGGGCTCGTCCGTCGGCAGGGCGAGCAGCGCCAGGTCCAGCGAGCCGCCGCGCAGCTCCTCCAGCAGCGCGGACGTCTGCGCCTCGCGCAGCCGCAGCCGCGCCTCCGGCCGGCGGGCCCGCAGCGACGGCAGCAGCTGGGGCAGCAGGTAGGGCGCCACCGTGGGGATGACGCCGAGCCGGATGTCGCCCGACAGCGGCGCCCGCGCGCGCACCGCGAGCTGGGCGATGTCGTCGACGGCCCCGAGCACCCCGCGCGCCCGCTGGACGATCTCCTCCCCCACCGGCGTCAGCAGCACGCTGCGGGTCGTCCGCTCGACGAGCTGGATGCCCAGGGTGCGCTCCAGCGCGGCGACGGCGCTCGACAGCGTCGGCTGGCTGACGTGCAGCGAGGTCGCGGCCCGACCGAAGTGCCGGTGATCCGCGACACCCACGAGGGCTCGTAGCTGAGCGAGCGTGGGCTGAGGTTGAGTCATAGAGAGAAGCTATCAGACTTGCCGAATCTTTCGATTTCTCTTCTGAGTCCCCGATCGCGAGAGTGGAGCCCGTGTCCCACTCCGGGGCACACCGAAAGGAGATCATCCAGGTGCTGACCGTCGGCGACGTGTTCCCCGCCTATGACCTGACCGGCGTCGTGTCGAGCGACCCCGACACCGCGTTCGTCCAGGAGACCTCCACCAGCCGCACCGGTCAGTGGCGGGTCGTGTTCTTCTGGCCGAAGGACTTCACCTTCGTCTGTCCGACCGAGATCGCCGCCTTCGGCCGGCTCAACTCCGAGTTCGCCGACCGCGACGCGCAGATCCTCGGCGTCTCGACGGACAACGAGTACGTCCACCTCGCATGGCGGCAGAACCACTCCGACCTGCGTGAGCTCCCCTTCCCGATGCTGTCCGACATCAAGCGCGAGCTCGCCGTGGCCTGCGGGGTGCTCGGCGACGACGGTGTCGCGCAGCGGGCGACCTTCGTCATCGACCCGGACGGCGTCATCCAGTTCGTCATGGTCACCGCCGGCAGCGTCGGCCGGAACCCGGCCGAGGTGCTGCGCGTACTCGACGCGCTGCAGACCGACGAGCTGTGCCCGTGCAACTGGCAGAAGGGAGAGGCCACCCTGGGTGCGGCGGCGCCGGCCCCGGCGGAGGTCGCGGCGTAATGGGAGTCGCCCGACTGCGGGAGCTGCTTCCCGACTACGCCAAGGACCTGCGCCTCAACCTCGGCTCGGTGACCTCCCAGTCGCAGCTGAACAACCAGCAGCTGTGGGGCACCGTTCTGACGTCGGCGATCGCCAGCCGCGGCGCGACCACCCTGACCGAGCTCGAGGCCGAGGCGCTGGAGCACCTCAGCCCCGAGGCCGCCAAGGCGGCTCGCACGGCCGCCGCGCTGATGGCGATGAACAACGTGTACTACCGGACGCTGCACCTGCTGGAGGACAAGGAGTACTCCAGGATGCGCGCCGGGCTGCGGATGAACGCCATCGCCAACCCCGGCGTCGACAAGGTCGACTTCGAGCTCTGGTCGCTGGCCGCGTCGGCGGTGAACGGCTGCGGCATGTGCCTGACCGCCCATGAGCACGAGCTGCGTGGGCGGGGGGTGTCGCGCGAGGTCATCCAGGACGCGATCCGGGTCGCCTCGGTCGTGCACGCGGTGGCCGTGACGATCGAGAGCCACGAGCAGGTGCCGGCCACCGCCTGAGCCCCCTGCCCCGTCGAGCGGGCCGGGCGGACGCCCGCCCGCCCTGCCCGCCATCCCCCAGCTGATATTCACCGAGGCCCGGTGTCGCGGTCCCCCCGACCGCGGCACCGGGCCAACCTCATGTCCGGGGCCACCCGCGGCCGGCGACGGCCGCGACTCGCTGTGGTCTCCCTGGTTGCCGACCGGCGACCGAGCGTGATCGCGAGAGACTCCCGCCCACGGGCCGCGGGACACCGCCCCGGCACCGGATCGCACCGCCACGGCCGGAGAACACGCAGATCCGGCCGCTGACCGGACTCCCACCGGCGCGGCGGCGGCAAGGTCTGAGCATCCTCACTTCAGCACTTTGAGTAACCATGACGCCCCATTGAGCCAAGCCATCTTTGGTTTACACCGTGGTCTGATTCCTCCCAGCCCAACCAGGCAGTCCATCTGATGCCACAATGCAACTTCGCAAGCACGCCTTGTAGTCGGAGTTGAGCAACAGTCGCAGGTCGCAACGGTGCCAGGTCAACCGGGATCGCCTCACCGACGGGCAGCGGCGGGCACCGACGGGTCCTCCCTGCGGAGCCGACCGCCGACGACGAGCGTGGACAAGGGCAACACGGATGCCGCCGGCCGCGACAACGAGCGGGCACCGGCAGCTTGAGGAACTGGGGGACCATCATCATGGCGTTACTGAATCCGGCAAATGTGAGCACGTCCCGCAGCGGGCACGCGCTGCGGGTGCCACGGCGCGGCGGCGAGGGTGCCGCCACGGCCGCGTCCGGCGGATCCGGCGCCGGATCAGCCGGCCCACCGCGGATCCCGCTGCTCCCCGAGAACAAGGTCGGTCAGCAGGTCCGCGTGCCCAAGACCGCCGAGCTCGTCGCGGCCCAGCTCCGCCGCCAGATCGTCCGTGGTGAGCTCGTCGAAGGCGACGCC